>NZ_BIXY01000048.1 GCF_008326305.1 Dictyobacter arantiisoli
CGGCTCTCTCGCGATCACGAGGGCTTGCCCGAAAGTTCGGAGGCGTTTATCAGAATCGCCTCCTGCCATCGCCTCTTGACCAAGCTCGCGCCTGCATACCCATCGTGATGGGAATCAAACACTCTCTATGACAATATAGACACGGTCGGGATTCTCTTGACCGACTATTTTCTCAAACTGCTCACCATATTTGTGGGCTAAAGCGGCGCGGGCAGCGGCGCGCTCTTCAAGCGCGGCGTCACGCCCCTGACCGACTACTTCTGGCTCACCTAACAATTCTCCCATGCGACCAGAAGGGGTCATGCTTACACGCCCGTTATCGCGAATACGCTTGATTTTTCCAGCATTTTTAAAGGTCGTCACATAAACCTTGCCGTTGTCATTGGCGAACCAGACAGTAGTAGGAACGGGCGTCCCATCATGGCGATAGGTGGTCATGACAACGTACTCGTGCGCGGCCAGGAAGGCAAAAGGATCTTCGATATTTACATCAGGTGTGGTCATATGTGTAACAACTCCTCTAAATATGCGTATCACGCAACAGCTTCAATCCTGATACTACTCTGTCTCATCAATAGATACTATCATAACGCTTTATCCACAGCAAAAGGATAAATCCTCAGCGTCATCTTGCTCTGCTTAATATACGCATGTTTCCCCGATTAGTCAAGGATCATTGTGGTAGTAAGGCGACTGAAGAAGGGTTACCGATCGTTTCAGCGGGAGGAAACCACACATGAAAATCTTAACCAGGAAATGGTACTTTCATACCAAATTGTAAAAATAGAGGAAGAGATGCATTTTGATATGCTAACATCGCAAGCAGGCGTGATATATATGGATACTTCAATAAGTGGTCATGCTATGTCACTGTGATTCCCTGTAATTGCCAGTTGAGCAGTGATAGCTTTGATACACAACCGGTTGACCGGAGAACAGATCTCATATTTTCTCATTGCTTTCTCAGTCCTGCCATATGGAGTTTATCAGTTATCAGCAGGGCTGGGCTGATGCAAAAATAGCACAGTGCAAGAAAAGGAACACAACATATGCGCAAACCAGGACGCCAATCCTTTGGTTCTCAGGCCGGAAGACACCAGCATTTTTCGCCCTATGCACTCGTGACGACGGTTGTGACATTACTGGTAGTGATAGGTGCCGGGACTTATTTTGTCATACTCCCATTGGCACGTTCTCATGCCGCAGGTCAACAGATAAACCTTAATCTCAACTGTACACTGCTGGTGCCAGCCAATCCCTTATCAGCGAAAGGGCTGGCGACTCCTTACCAGCTTGTAGCGACCAATCCCAATGATGGTCCCTGTCATGAAAGCAACCTGGCACAAAGCGCCTTTGTCCAGGGCGTCATTTACGATCCCGCTAGCGGTAATTTTAGCGTGTATAATCCACTGATCATCGATAAGGATACCCGGCCAGCCATAAATCCGACGGTGCCAGCCTTGCCCAGGCACGCAGTCGTCGGACTCTGGTTTGGTTTTAACGCGACCAATCTGACATTGAAAGCCAGACAGGTGGAGACACTGCAACAGGCAGGATGTGTCAATGGCCTGGAAGGCTCAGTATTTGGGCAATTTGCCTATTGTAACGCACCGGCATTTTTCGCCGCCGCCAATCAAGGCATCGTAGCCGGCAGGGTCAAAATTCCTGCGCTGGCACGCGCTCGAGATGGCATGCCCTGTCCTACCGTTCGTGATTTCGGTATGATCGATCAGGATCAAAGCGATAACGTGCAAACACAATATCTGGCGACCACTGATGGACGTATCGCGCAGCAATCTACCGCCAATCGAGCACGCATCAACAACACGACCCTGATCGCCAATCCCAGTGATAATGCCCTGCTCACCAACTTCATCGATCCCGCCCTTGACTGTCAACCGTGGCAGGCTCCCAATCTCGCTGATAACAACGCTCCCGTCTCAGCGCTGCCATTAGACGAATTACAAGCGTCAGTTATTCAAAAAGCGCCGGTAGCATTGGTTCCATTAACTGATCCAATGGTGATCAATGGCAACGATCAAAGCCTGACAAAGACAAATCTTTATCGTCGTGGTGTTGATCAGATTATAGCTACCACTAATCAGCAGGCCAGCGGCACACTCTACTGTCAGAACTACTTACAGATTGGTCTGACACGCATCCTGGTGGATAAGCAGTTCACAATCAATGCCATTTCACCCGATCCAGCTGCGGCCAACTCGCTCTTTACCTTCCTGGCAAACCGCTTCCAGGGCGCCTATACCCTGCTCAATTGTCCCAAGCTCCTCAACGTACCCAATCCTGTCACCACTCAGATGAACAAGAATGGAGTCGTCATCTCCGCCACCATCCATGCACCAAACATCAACGCAGGCGGAACCGGCACCACTACTGGAACCGGCACCACCACTGGAACTGTCAGCGGAAAAGGCACCGGCACTGGCACCACTGGAACTGCTACTACTCCCGGGAAAGGAGCAACTGGCAATAACGCAGGGACTGGTAGCACCGGCACTGGCACTGGAAATCCATCCCAGACGCTCAATTGTAGCGTTAATGGACAACTGGTGCGCGGGTGTATAGGCACCGTCACAATTAATAATCAAACCTGTACACTCACAATTGCCTATAACACAGTTTCAATCAACTGTCCCAACAACCAATAATCATACAATCCCAACCGTGAAGGGCAATACCGCTTAAACAAGAGGAATTTTGACGAATGATTTTCGTGATTCTCGTTATTCCTCTGAAATTGGGAGCAATTTCATCCTTCCTGATTGAGCAAAAGAATTACGGGAAAGGTTTGTTTTTAGCCGATTATTTTTCAGGTACGGGCGTATGGCGCTCAGGTCTGGCTGAACGCAGGTCGCGGGCAGAGAACTGAGTGTGCAGATATCCAATCCGCTGCTTGAGTTGTTCGATCTGATGCCTTAAATGACTCATCGATCCTTTGAGGCGTCCATAGGTGAGACGGTCCGTGTTAGCAGCTATAGTTGAATTTTCGATTTCAGTACATTGTTGATAGAGATGGTGCATCTGTGTTTCGATAGAAGCTAATGTCTGCATTTGCGCTTGCCATTGCTGCTGTTGCTGGCGCTGGAAATAGAGCAGTGAGAGGAAAATGGGACTCAGCTCCGGCGTGCGCTGGTTATTCCTGGGAAGAGGCACTAATAGAGCCCCGTTCGCGAACTGTTCTACGGTTGTGCGTAAGAGATCACATTCAGCACGCAGACGCTCATAAGCTTCTGTTTGTTGCTTGAGCAATCCCAAACGTTCAACCATCAAATTAAAGCTCAGGGCCATTGGCACCAGTGGTCCTGGCGGGACACTGGCACGAGCGGAAAAGTCACCACGTGCCAGCAAAGTATGGGCGGTCCGAAGGGATTCCAGCGCCTCCTCCAGGGTACGCTTCTCCTGCATCTCGCACGTCACGGCTACAATCTCAGTACGTGACGCGCCCAATTCACGCTGCGTCACTAATAACGCATCCAGTAACTGCCGCGCCGCTCTGGCATTTTCAAAGAGGATGATAATCTGGCGCATCATGAAGACGGCGATCAATGCGCCTGCGCAGGAGGTGGATTGCAACAGGAGGTGACTGCCATGTGCCGCCACGACCGTACTCAAGAGGGCACAGACGATCAGGGCCAGTAGAAAGGGCGTCAGGGTACGTAAAGAGAGGGACAGCTGTGGCATCATCGGAAGAGGTAAGGGTTGACGTGCCAACCGCACATGCTCGTTAACAACCGACTGAGGATATTTGATGGCCGCGCTGGCGATGAGCAAAAGAGCGCAGGGATCAAGCAGCGCGCGGATCAATTCTAAGCCTAATGTCCGGTTGAGTGCTTCATATTGTAGAAGGCTGTCACTCACAGCGAGCAAGCAGAGTCCCCAGAAGATAGCACCAAAAACAGGATCTAATTCAGGTGAAAGTGTCGTGCAACACAAGAAAAAAGCCGCTAACGAGACCAGAATGATATCGCTGGCTGGAAGATATACGGCCAGACCTTGCGTAAGCAGATCACTATGCATACTGGCAAGCAGTGGTGCCAGCAAAAAAAACCAGGAAAGTGCCAGCGTGGCACCCAGGATCATCAAAGCATCCAGTATCAGACGGAAACGTCCAGGCAGCGTAGCATGTATGCGTGCAAGCAACAACAATCCTATGAAGAAGCAGGGATACATGCAGGCGGCTGGTAACGGGTTGAGATCAGAAAAAGCCGCTAACGGCTGATGCACGGCAATCTTAAACCAGATCCATAATCCCTGTGTGAAGCAGGCAGCAAGCACACCCAGAGTTAAAAGCAGCCATATCAAGCATGCGGAACGCAACGCCTGGAGCTCACTCTGCAAAGTCGCCTCGCCTGAAGAGGTAGTCTCCGCAATAATGCGCTGCAATTTACGAATCAAGCCTGCTTTAATCCACAGCATACTACTACAAAAGAGCAGGGCCAGAATGCCTCCTAATGCCGGTGCCACATACGTCAGGACAGTAAGTGCGGCGCGCTGGCCGGTGATGAAAAGAATGCCAGCCAGCAGGACAGAGAGTACGAGCAATCCAACAGAGATCATTCCTCCGTAGCGCTCCAGCCAGATGCTGCGCGCCAATACTTCATTATACGGTGGCTCACTGTCTCTCAACATGCCAGGAGGAGAGGAAAAAGCATGGGCAACGCCACGCGGTTGAAGGGAAAAATTGCGGGTCACCCCGGTACTCAAGCGGGAAGGGTCATGCCAACTCTCGCGTCCAGTTGAGCGGGCAAAATCTAAAGGATTTCTGTTAGACATCGTTAACGCCACTCCTCATTGCAACATTCCGCCACACAAAGATGTCATAAGGCCAAATATATCAGAACAATCCAAAAATGTTACATGGATATACAACAACAATTTCTCTTATTATAGCATATTGTTGCGACAAAAGTATCAACTCATCCGAAATATGTGTTTTCATGAATATTGAGAGCACAGTAAAGGTAGAGCGCGTATGTCCAATTGCTGGCATTGAATAGCGTATAAGGACCATCTATAGAGCATAAAACACAATATTGCTGACATTGCAATCTCGCAAAACAAGCGGACATAATACCAAATTGTAACAGCGATCATGAAAGAAAGGGAGTTGATATGTCTTCAAAAACCTCAACACAGATAAGAGGGAACTTATCAACGTGTGTCAAAGGAGCGACCGCCTTGCTATTGTTGACAATGTTGTGGTTGGTGCCAGCCACCGTGTCCGCGCAAAAAAGTGCCACCACCACAGCAACTGCCAAACTCCTGCACAGCCCACTAGGCAAAGCTCAACTTGTTTACGATCAAAGCAATCAGACCCTCACCGTCACCATTCGGCAAGTGGGGCTCACCCCCAACAGCACCCACCCAGCCCATATCCATGCCACCGGCACCTGCCAGAATCCGGTGGATACCATCAAATATCCATTGAATAATGTCGTTGCGAATAGTACAGGCATGGGCACCAGTATAACTACCATTGCCAATGTCAAAACAGGTATTCCCGCCACAGGCTGGTTTATCAATGTGCATAACGGTCCCAACCTCGTACCAGCCGCGCAATACGCCCCCATCAGTTGTGGCATGATCAGTAATGCCAGCGGCGCAACAGCCGTTACCACCGTGCTGGGACCAACAACCAGTCCCAATGAAAGCGCCATGGGAACGGGAAGCTTGAGCCTCACCAATGGCACACTGACAGTCACCCTGAAAATAAGTGGGCTGGCCCCCAATAGTATGCATGCGGCCCATATTCACGCAGGCAACTGCTTGAACACTGGAAAGGTGCTGTATGACCTCAGTCCGTTACAGGCCGATAGCAATGGTTCTGTTACTAAAACCATGACCTTCAGTAACGTCCCAGCTATCCCCAGCACAGGCTGGGATATCAACGTTCACTATACCAACAACATCGCCACACAGACAGGCTATAATCCTATTCTCTGCGGGAACATTGTACCTGCTTAGCAATTGTATCAACAAGCGGCTTCTCTACCTGTTCTGAAGTGTAGAGAAGCCGCTTATCATATGATGAACTATCCAGAGAGAATTGGACAGGAACTTATAGAGGCAAAAACGTCTTTCTCGCGGCAGTTCGCGCTATGTCCTGTGTATGGTCATAGTCAGGATGGATGGGCATACCCTGCCGGTTCTGGCTCGCTGACTGAATAAGCAGTGTAGCGAAGGCAGTATGGTTGGCGGCATCACTATTATGCGGCACCGTTATCGTTGCGGTTGAAGTGAGAATCGGAAAGGCATCGGCTGTCAGTTGACCGGTGATGATGATGGGCGCAAGCGCTACCCCCGGTCCAATAGCCCGCTTGCCAATGTATTGAGCATGGATAACAACCGGGCTGATCGTATCGCTAACAGTAACCTTCCAATCGTTGCCGATAGTCTGGATATGCGAGAGGCCCAGGGGAATCACTGCATCCAGAGCAATTGTATCCGGCCTGACAATCGTGCCCGCGCCAGCAGCGTTTGCCGCTCGCAGCTCAAAACTAATTAAATGCCCGACGGCAGCATAATCCCAATACAGCGTAGTGCTGGTAAGGGAAAGAGCTGGCCGGGATTCTTTGGACGACGCTTCGCTGCTAATGTGTATCATGGTCGGCGTGACAGGCAAACTGGACACAACTGTTCCTTCCAACGAGGCTACGACAGTTGGACTAGCGGAAACTGCCTCCATCGGAGTGGGCGTTGCCTGCACAGCAGGCTTCACTGTGGCAACGATAGGAGTCGGGTGGACAGGAGAGACAGGAGGGACAGAAGTCGCCTGTATTTCGATTGTATCCACGACCATCGGTTGTGTTCCGGCCAGACTATTAGAGGAGAGAACTGTTACGGCGGTCGAGAGTTGTGGGAGAGCGGCGCTGGTCAGGATGCCGCTGAGTGTAACAGTTGGCAAAACAGTGCCTGCGGCAATAGGATAGGGGCCATTGAAGGTTGCGGCGAATACGGCTGGTCCGATATTGCTGGATGCATCAAATGTCCAGTTTGTTCCGCTGATCGTGAGATTACGCAGGCCAAGCGAAACAATATCTAAGAGTCGGATCATTTGATTCTGGCTCCCCGCCAGATTCGTGACGCTCAGATGATAACTGATGCTCTGCCCAACAACATAATGGCCGTCAGGGAGCGCATCGGATCGCTCCAGGCTCAGTTGCAATCTGGCTGGCGTCATCATGGGCTGTGGAGTTGGCTGTGATGTTGGCTGTGGGGTTGGCTGTGGGGTTGGTTGCGAAATTGGTTGTGATGCTGGCAGTGGGGTTGGCACGAGGATATGCGATGGAAGAGGAGTTGCCGTTGGCGTGGGAAGTGCAGTCAATTCAGGGGTTGCGGTTGGCTGTCCACCTGATGAGGAGATGACGGTTGGCGAACCGGTTGGCGAGGTTGTCATCGTTGGCCGGACGGTCGGTATTATAGCTGAAACAACGGTGGGAGTTGCCGTTGGAGAGATCACTTGATCCACAAAAATTGTGTCGGTGTCGGTATTGTTGGCAGGATTGCTGTCGCCGGGCGTCGCAACATTGGCGGTTGTGGTGATGGATGGGATGGCATCACGATCCAGGAGTCCCTGGATGAAAATTGGCGCGAGGTTCATGCCTTCTTTAATGGGATATTTACCAGTATAAGTGGCCTGGATGACAACAGGACTGGTTGTGTCGCTGACAAACACACGCCAGCCATTTCCATGGGCGTAAACATTTTTCAGTCCCAATGGGATGATATTCGTAATGGCAATCGCATGCTGCTTGGTGATTGCCGCACCCCCATTATGCATCGATAAGGTATAGGTCAGTATTTTGCCAACGGTATTATGTAAAGAACCGCTATGGGTGATGCTAAGTGATAAGTCAGGCGCGCTCACAAGCGCTGTGCCGGTTGGCGTGATAGTAGGCACGACAATGCCTGCTGATGTGGGCGTGACGGTTGACGTTGCGGTTAGCGTACCAATTGGGGTCGCCGTCTGGATCGTAGCCGAAGTGTCGGTAGGCGTGACGGTAGAAGTAAAAGGGGCCAGCGGCAGGCCTGGTACCACGACGTGGATCGTACTGATCACAGTATTATTGGAGGGATTATGATCGCCTGCTACGTGGATGGTCATTGTGTTGGACAAGCGCTTGCCCGCCTGAGCGTTCAAGCTGGCAAACAGGACAATCCGAGGGAGACGCTGGCCCGCAGGTAACGGCTTCGCACTCCGGTAGGTGCCACGCAGTATCAAGGGACTGGTGTGTCCATACGGTGTGAATACCCATCCACTATTCCATTGTGTCGAGATGCGTACATTGGATAACCCGATTGGCAGTGTATCACTAAAGGTGATGAGGGTTTTAGCAGGAAGCGTATGCGCGCCACGCATGTTGGTGAGCGTAAAGGTCAATGCCAGCGTCTGTCCCAGTGTCGCCATTTCCGGCTGGCCGGTCACGGTCACAGATAGATCAGGGGCACTGCTACGTTTGTGCCTTAAATGCAGCTTATGAATTTTATGAATTTTTTGATGCCACTTCTGCCGAGCCCTGTGATGCTGCCTATGCTGGAGAGAGTGTGCATGGTTCCCTGTACCATTACTGACGCTTGGAACATGTCTTTGCCCGGCGACGTAATGTGCAGTAGCGTCGTGAGGCACAAGATTGCCGGGTATGGTAAACAGGATGCTTGTTAGCAATAGGCCCAGTAGACCACCCATAAAAAGTATAAATAGTCGTGAGCCTTTGCCACCTGGCATGCCTGATGCTCGCTTAGATCTATGCATAAAATACACAACTCTTTCTTTCATCAATCAAATCTAGTAAAAACTGCATGAACAAAAAGAGCATTTACGATAAAAATACACACAGATGTCCCAACATGCAGTTCATATTTAGTATATAGAAAGCATAAAAATAAACTGGTAAGTTAATCGCGCCGCCTGTGCTTGAGAAAAGAGATGGTGATGTGTTGGGGTATTGTTTGTTATAATGATTGCGGATTTATTATTTATATACGATGAGGGATTTTTGTCATGCATGTCGTTGTCTTTGCGGGCGGGACGCTACGCCCAGGCACAGCCGTAGCCGAGGCTTTATCCACCGCTGATCTCGTTCTGGCTGCCGATGGCGGAGCTGCCGCCGCCCTGCAGTATGGCTATAGGCCCGCTGTAGTTTTAGGAGACTTTGATTCCCTGGACCCTCTCTTATTAGAGGATCTGGCAATCCATGGCAGCGACATTATCCGCCTATCCCCCCACAAAGATGAGACCGATACAGAGCTAGCCTTGCTTGAAGCGCACAAACGCGGTGCCACCCGTATCACGCTCCTCGGTGCCCTGGGTGGCACACGCATCGAACATACATTGGCGAACATCTTTCTGTTAACATCCTTCAGCGATATCCCCACACGGATCATCGATGGACCTTCAATCTGCTGGCTCCTCACCGGCCCTGACACCACGGCTATCACCGGATCAGCAGGAGACTATCTCTCTCTTATTCCTCTCACACCAACAGTCACCGGCATCCACACAACCGACCTTGCCTATCCATTGCACGGGGCAACCCTGCGGCTGGGCACACCACGTGGCGTAAGTAACGAGCTCATCCGCGCAGAGGCCACAGTCAGCATCGATCAGGGCATGCTCTTACTGATCAGTACGCGCCGACAAGAGGTAGAGTAAAAACATGTGTTTTTATCATCTACTAGCAAATAATAAATTTTTTAGCACAGTAATGGTAATCAAGCGCAAAAAGCAAACAATACGCATGGATGAGTTCTAAAAATTGGTATAATAGGAAGATAAAAAGTGTGTATCGGAGGCAAAAGGAGCCCTTATCAAAAGGGTTGAGACCACCGGGATACAATGCTTTTATAATGCAGCGATTACAGCATTGGTGTACAAGGAGAGAGAAAGATGGTTGAGAAGAGAGCCCAAGAGGAGCAACAACTCTTGTTCGCTCGCTCACAAACAAAATACGCATGGAAAAACGTCCAGTCGGTAGAGCGTGGAAACTTTATTGTGATCAAGCAGGAGGAGGTACGCATCCTCGGCCTGAAGCCAGATAATGATTTCCTGATGCTTAGCTATACCGATCCCGTTAGCGGTACCAAAGCCGAGCAACTCTTCAACCTCACAGACTATGTCTATACCAGACTTTAAACCAGAATATCCAAGATGTATGCTATGTGTAGGAAATGTATTTACCATGTTTCCTACACATAGCATACATCACCCTGCTGCGCTACGCTATGCTGTTAGACTTCATTTACAATGCTGCTACCAGTCATGAGGCATCCCAGTTCTTCTTCAGTTGCTTCGGGGGAGACAATATCAACGATCTGTCCTTCATACATGACGGCGATGCGGTCAGAGAGCGAACGAATCTCGTCGAGTTCGGCTGAGATAAGGAGGACCGCCTTACCAGCATCCCGTTGCGCGATGAGTTGCCGGTGGATAAATTCGATGGCACCAATGTCAACACCACGCGTGGGCTGTGCAGCAATCAAGAAAATAGGATTTGAACCTAGCTCACGGGCGATGATCAGTTTCTGCTGATTTCCTCCCGAAAGGGTACGCATGGCAGCTACCGCCGATGGCGTGCGTACGTCGAATTCAGTAATGAGCTTGTTGGCCCAGCTGGCAATCTGTTTGAGCCTGAGAATGATGCTATTGCGCGAAAACTCGCGCCAGTGATGTCGTCCCAGAATCGAGTTGTCGACAATCGATTCAGTAATCACCAGGCCACTCTCACGGCGATCCTCAGGAATATGCGCCACGCCAGCAATACGTGCATTACTGGCCCCAATATTGGTGATATCTTTAGCCGGACCTGCCACCCCATCTTTCACCTCGGTGAGCGTGATCTGGCCGCCGGTCGCTTTGCGCATCCCCGCCAGGACTTCGACCAGTTCGGTCTGCCCATTGCCTTCAACGCCAGCAATTCCCAGGATCTCACCGGCATGAACCTCAAAATTGATACCATGCAGGACCGCCAGATCCCGATCAGATTGCGCTTGCAGATTTTTCACCTGGACCACCACCGCACCTGGTCTGGCGGGCTCTTTCTCGACACGTAACAGGACGTCACGTCCGACCATCGCACGAGCAATTTCACGCTGATTGGTCTCGCGAGTGATCAATTCACCAACATTCTTGCCGCGTCGCAGAACGGTAATCGTATCAGTCACGGCTAACACTTCGCGCAATTTATGGGTGATAAAGATAACCGTCTTGCCCTGTTTCACCAGATCCCGCAGAACAGCAAAGAGATCATCGGTCTCCTGTGGTGTCAACACGCCGGTCGGCTCATCCATCACCAGGATGTCCGCGCCACGATACAACATCTTCAGGATCTCAACCCGCTGCTGCTGTCCTACCGAGAGTTTCTCTACCAGGACGTTCGGATCAATTGGCAAGCCATAGCGCTCGCTTAAAGCTTTGATCTCTTCGTTGGCGCGGCGGCGTTGATAGCCAGAAACCAGGCCGCCCGGCTCATTGCCCAGCACAATATTCTCAGCGACGGTCAGAGGCGGGATCAACATAAAGTGCTGGTGGACCATGCCGATACCCAGGCGGATCGCATCACGCGGCCCGGCGATATGGACCACGCGATCATTAATCAATACCTCACCGCTGTCTGGCGTCACCAGGCCATAAAGGATATTCATCAGGGTGGACTTGCCAGCCCCATTTTCTCCAACCAGCGCGTGAATCTCGCCTTTACGCACCCGCAAATTGACATGATCGCTCGCGACCACACCGGGCCAGGCTTTATAGATCTCGCGCATCTCTACCGCATAGAGCGAGGAAGAGGCAGGACGTTGAGTTACTACAGTGCTCTCTTGCATAGATACCTTCCTCCTACTCTGCCGCTGGCTCATAGGGAACACCATCAGCCGCCGGTGCCATGGTGCGACCAACCAGACCAACCAGAGCGACCAGCGTCAATAGATATGGCAGGGTGCTGAGGAGATTGGCCGAAATTCCTGTATCCTGCAAACGTGGGCTTAACGCTTCACCAAGACCAAAGACAATACAGGCGCCCGCGGCACCGAAGGGAGTATATTTGCCAAAGATCATAGCAGCCAGAGCAATATAGCCCTGTCCAGCAGTCATGTCCTGGTTGAAAATACCCGCGATACCCAGCGACAAGAATGCGCCCGCCAGACCAGATAGCAAACCGCTGGAGACGACACAGAGATAGCGGACCAGGCGAACATTGACGCCAGCCGTATCTGCCGCCTGGGGATGCTCACCAACCGCGCGAATACGCAAACCAATATTGGTACGGAACAGCAGGAAGTGCAATAGAATAACGATCAATACAACAACATAAAAGAGAATATTCTGCTGAAACAGAACTGGACCGATAAAAGGAATATGGGCGAGAGGTCCCAGCGCAGCCTGTGGCAAACGCAAAGAGCTATCCAGCGCCGTGATACCCTGTCCATTGGTCTGGATCGGCAACAGAAAATTGGTCAGACCGAGGGCCGCAATATTGATTGCGATACCACTTACGGTCTGATTTGCCATAAAGTTGATCGAGACAATCGCATGAACCAGAGCCAGCAGGCCACCGGCGATCATCGCGCCCAGTACGCCCAGCAATATATTGTGGGTCGCCACGGCCACCATCACGCCTGCATAGGCACCGATCAGCATCATACCTTCCATCGCGATATTGACGACACCACTCCGCTCAGAAATCACACCACCCAGAGCGGGCAGCAACAGCAGGGCCGCAAATTGTAAGGCCGCTTGCCAGAGATCGCTCGTGATGAGGACATGCCCAAGTACTTGCAAAAACACGACTAATCCTCCTGACTCGTTGCTGGAGTCGGCGCATCCGTCGCCCCCACACTATTATCGGTTAGAGTCGCCTCCGGCGGACCAGCAGTTGACGAGCCAGACGCATGTTCAAGCAGCGCCTCACTCTTAATCAGATTAGGGACTAGAGGCGGAGCCAGCACAGGCTTCGTACGACGCATAAAAGGTGGTAAGAAGCGTTGGAAAGAAGGCACATACTCAACGGCTACCGCAAAAAGGACTAGCGCCTGCAAGATATAGATCAGGTCGCCCGGCACTCCAACATTCAACTGCAAAAACGGACCGGCTTGCTGTAAACCACCAAAGAGTAAGGCGGATAAAATAACGCCGATCGCGGTTGTACGGCCCAGTAAGGCCACGCCAATCGCGTCAAAGCCAGTGCTATCGCTCGAAAAACCTGAGCTGATCAACTGATAGGGAGACTGACCCATCAAACGCGTCGCGCCCGCCAGGCCCGCAAAAGCCCCGGCCAGCGCCATCGCCAACACCAGATTGCGCTTCACCGAGATACCCGCATAGCGAGCCGCCTTCGGATTTTGTCCAATCACGCGCAGACTATAACCAAAGGTCGTGCGTGAAGTGAGAAACCAGTACACAACCAGCGCAACAAAAGCCAGCAACAGGCTGACATCCACGGTATATTGCGCCGCCAGAGGGATCTGTCCAAAGATGGTCCCTAATGTCTGATTGTAGAGATTTGCCAGCGAGGGCAGGGTCGCGGAAGCAGACAAGGGAGTCGTCTGCTGCGAGAGGCCGGGAGCCTGGAAAGGACCCTCTACCAGGGCTGCGCAGACATAGAAAGCAATCCAGTTGAGCATGATCGACGTGACAACCTCATGGGCACCACGCCACGCCTTCAGTATGCCGACGATTGATCCCCAGAATGCGCCCGCCAGCATGCTTGCAACCAGCATCATAGGCACCAGGATTACACCCGGCAACGAACCCAGTTTCAGGCCAATAATGCCAGCCACCATCGCTCCAACAGCCAATTGTCCTGCCGCGCCAATATTAAACAGACCGGCGCGATAGGCCAGTGCGACAGCCAGGCCGGTAAAAATAAGTGGGGTCGTTTTGGCGAGCGTATACGAAATGCTCTGGATGTTGCCAAAAGAGCCCATTACCAGATTATAATAAGCGGAAACAGCAGTGTTGAAACGGTCTCCCAATGCTCCTGGAGACGCGATCATCACAATGATCATGCCCAGAATAAATGCGACCAGCACCGCTATCAGCGGACGTCCTAACGAGGACTTAAGCGTGTGCATCCACCGGGTCAACCTTGACGCAGGAGTGGATGTCCTACGCTGCACTGTTGGCATTGCCATACGGCTCCTCCTGCGCGCATTACAGAGATTGAAATATGTTGATGGGGAAAATCGTTGTGCTAATAATAGCACTCACGTCTCTCCTATACAACTATGTGAAATTCAGTGATTTCGTCCGCCGCCTGCGGCGGAGTTTTTTAGGATATTTGGGGATTTGGGGATCTCCCCCTGGCTCTCTTGCATTTTAACAGGCAAACACCGTGAAGGGCTGTCAGGAACTGCTCCACCATCTCAGATGCGATGCGATGGGATGTAGCAATCCACCAGCCAGCTTCACGGTGTTTAGAAGCAACCTGCTACTGTACAGTTTCAGGGATGTTCAAGGAACCATCTTTGATCTTTTTGACGTATTCATTAACTACAGGCTGTACCTCTGCGGGTACGGCACTGCTGAAGGAACCGAGACCAACACCATCGTTCGAGAGATCGAAGACAGGAGGCTTGGCGGTGAATTTGCCTCCCTGCAAAGCTTTGATGATGTCATAGACCGAGGTGTCGACGCGCTTGACGGCGCTGGTGACCACGCTGCTGTTTACATGAGCCTGATCGCTATCAACACCGATACTATAGACGCCTTTGGCTTGAGCGGCCTGCAAAGCACCAACGCCACAACCACCGGCTACCTGGAAGACGAAGTCAGACTTCGACTGGGTAATCTGGTTGTTGGCAATGTCCTGACATTTAGCGGTATCCTGGAAATTGTTCGAGTAGTTGATTTTGACTGAGACCGAAGGATCTACCTGCCTGGCACAATACTGGTAACCAGCGATGTAGTGCACGACCGCGGGAATTTCCATGCCACCAACGGCACTGATGGTATTGTTCCCCTGTAATTTGGAGACCCTGGCTTTTCCTAATGACTCCATTTTACCAGCAACGACGCCAGCCAGACAGCCTGCCTGCTGCTCTTTATAGGATAAAGGGGCTACATTACTCAGGTTATCACACTTGTTGGTATCTTTAGGATCGGTCGGGCAGGAGTCTACCAGGGCAAAATATTTGGTGGGATATGCACGAGCAACCTGATCCATGGCCGAAGCCATCAGGAAACCTACGCCAACAACCATATCAGAACTCTGAGCCGCACGGGTCAGATTGCTCACATAATCGCTCTCGGACTGGGTTTCAATCACCGAACGTTTGAAGTTATACTGGCTCATGGCTTTTTGATAGCCAGTATACGCCGACTGGTTGAAACTTTGATCATTGATGCCACCGATGTCAGTGACCAGAGTGACGGTCTTGCCAGCGGGAGTAGATGATGAGCCACCGCTTGTAGTACCGGTCGTAGAGCCGCCACCACAGGCAGTAAGCAGAACACCACACAAAACAAAGAGCGAGACGAGCAAGCTCAATTTTCCGGACCTTCTCATTGAGGTAGGTTCCTTTCTTTGCTTCCAAAGAGCATGCGAAATAAATTGTGATAAATACAGCAAACGCTGATGTGTATGAGAAAAAGATACATATTACCCTGGAATATCTATACATCGCCGCAAAATGCGAACGTGATGCATCCATGACATTATACGCATATTCAATGCAGATTCCTTCCACCTATAAAACTCAAGTGGATGGTAGTTCGCTTGTTTCCATACATATATACGTATAAAGGTGTGCAATTCTCACAATGATATGCGCAAATTTTATCACAAATTTTCATAATCTCCACAATATCCCTTGCTCTGGATAGAGAGAAAAGATCTGCTGAGAAGTTCCGGAACGACTATCCTATTTCCTTGCAGTTCAAGTTCCCTACGGTTTATGATAGAGGTACTTGTTTACACCAGCGTTGATCTCCATTGAAACAGGCTGGATCTAATCTATACATGTATTCGCAATACAGACATATCTAAACAAAACCCAAACGGCGATAGAAAAAAAGCTTGACAGCCATTGTTCAGATACCAGAATTCCGCAATATACGTATACTCTTTATACCTATTCTCTACCTTAAACACGTTCACGCGGAACACGAGGAGTAAATTATGCTCATGCAAGAGCTCATACATATGACAGTCGATCATTACTATATTGAACGAGGTCTCGCCAGGGGAGGAATGTCTGAGGTCTATCTGGCCCGTGACCAGCACAACGGCCAGATTGTGGCGATGAAAGTGGTACGCAGAAGCGCGGGTGAATATTATGAACGCTTCCGTCGTGAGGCACGGGCAATGGGCAATCTGCACCATCCTCATATTCTGCCATCGCTTGACTTCGGAGATTATGATCAATGGTCGTATCTGGTAATGCCTTATATCGAATATGGCACATTAACACGCCGCATCCAGGAAGGCCCGATGCCGATGGAGGAGGCGGGGCATGTTCTGGAACAGATAGCAGGTGCCCTGCAATTCGCCCATGAACACGGCATACTGCATCGGGATATCAAAGCCTCCAATGTCCTGCTACGCGATGGGCATTACGCCTATCTAACCGACTTTGGCCTGGTCAAAAGTATTGAGGATGAATATAGCCTGACGCGCTCAGGATTTTTAATTGGTACACCTGAGTATATGGCTCCAGAGTTGGTGGAAAACGCCGCTACACCCGCTAGCGATATCTATGCGCTGGGAATTTTGCTCTATCAGATGGTCACGGGAACTGTGCCGTTTAAAGGCACAAATCCGGTGAACATCGTGATGAAGCATCTGCGGGATGCGCCGCCCCGACCAACTAACTTCAACAAAGATATTGTACCCGATGTGGAACGAGTCATCCTTCAGACGATTGAAAAAGATCCCATGCGGCGCTTTCATACGGCACGTGCGCTCTCAAACGCTTTTTATCATGCGTACCGCGTCGACGCTCCGCCTGTGCCAATTCCCAACTTACTCAATCTTACGACCAGCCAGCAACCATCGGTCCAGATCATGCCTGTCAGCCAGAGAAAATCGACCAGTCTGGGAATGTCACAGCTACGCAACATTCCGAAATCCCTCTGGATCATCGGAGTAACGGTCCTGGTGCTCGTTCTCCTTATCTTTCTGATCAGCACGCTTACCCATAAAACTGGTCAGGAACTACCCATCAAGCCCCATGTGACCGCCACAGCGGTTACAAAGCAACCAGCAGTGACAGCTATGGTGATTACCAGGCAACCAGGCGCAACTGGACAACAAAAAACCATTCAGCAAACGAGTAAACACCAGATGAAGCATGCCCCGAAACCGCTTCATCAATAACGCAACAGCATAAAACACCTCCTCAGATCGAGGAAGCGAGCACAGAAGAAAGGTCGTGATGCATGGCGACAGACGAACGGAACCCGGATGCCCTGCTGCCCCTGACACCGGCAGTATTTCATATCTTGCTGGCACTGGCGGATAGTGAGCAGCATGGCTATAGCATTATGCAAGAGATTAAGCAGCAAAGCCAGGGCAAGCTACGCATTGGGCCCACAACACTCTATCGTTCAATTAAACATATGCTCGCCGACGGCTTGATCACCGAATCCGAAGAGCGTCCCGATCCCAGAGAGGATGATGAGCGAAGGCGCTATTATCGTCTCACTGCGTTTGGACAACAAGTGGCTCGCGCCGAGGCCGCGCGCCTCTCCGCCACGCTCTCAGTAGTCCGCACAAAATCCCTGTTCCATGGCCTGTCGCTTGATATCACCAACGCTTGAAGGAGCTTCAGGATGCGCTCACCGTGGATTATCATCCTTTCATGCCACTGCTATCGCTGGCTGCTTGCACTGGGACCGGAAGAATTCAGAAGCGAATATGGCGAACAGACGCTACAAGTATTTGAAGAATGCTGTCGGGATGCTTATCAAAATAGTGGGATACGCGGTGTACTTGCGCTATGGCCCTCGCTATTTAGTGAAGCGCTGACCGGGATGCTGATCGAACAGGGGCAGCAATCCCGTCCCTGGTGGCCGTGCCTGCTCGCCTTGACCCTGATTCTGATCCCTTTTTACTGGCTCAGTGCCGTCTGGTCCAATTTCGGCAACCTCTTCTACAGTATCTTTGCCACCACCACCGAGCACAAAATCGGCCATGCCGCCCTCTTCTGCATCCTCGGCCTGCTGATCTTCCAGTCATTTCCATCGCTCCGCAACCGTCCCTTGAGCTACAGCGCCAGCATGCTCTGCATGATCCTGGGAGAAGAGCTCATCCACAAAGTACGCCTTCCCCTACCTATCAACCAGACGGATCTGCTCAGCGACCTCATCGGCATCTGTGGTGCCTACCTCGTCATCAAACTCTGGCAGAGCGCCCAACAGAGAGTCAGCGCTAATTGATACATATAAATACATTGCGATCCTGTGCCGTCAGGGCCAATGATGAACAAAAGATGCATCAGGAAATAGCAGGCCAGCACTGGCGCTCGGCTGATTGGGGATCGTGCGCGAGTTGGCTGGCTTGATTGAAGAGCATGGTGGGGCGCTGCTCGAGGTTATAACAGGGCCAGTCTGGCAGTCCGGCACGCCTGGGATCAAGGTTGGGATTGCCAGTGCGGATGAAGGAAATCCAGGCAGCATGCATGATATCTCCCAGCTCCTGGCGGTTGGGGGCTTCGTCGGTAAAGAGTTGGGCGAGATCACTGTCAAGGGTGTTCCAGGCAAAAGGGATTTCAAGGGCGTGGCAGGCTCCCAAACGCCCACCAAAGGCGGGGGTCGGCCAGTCAAAACGATACATCCAGACATGAGGATTATGCTTGAGCTGCTGTTCGGCGAGACGGATGGCGGGAATACGGAAGGCGCGGTCGGTGAGGATATCGATCCAGGCCTGCGGGGCGGAGCCATCTGCTCGTGCCTGACGATAGATTTCCAGGACCTGTGAGGCTTGCGCGCCAAATAACTGTTGTAGAGCCTTCTGGTTAACCACAACATGGTCCTGACTGGTCAATGTGAACATCCTGGCCTCATCACGGTTGGTGCCAATGAGAAGAGGGATGTCTGAAGCCGAGCCAGTGGCAATCAGTTCAAGCGGGGGAGCGGTCAGCAGGGTGCCATCAATGACGGGGCTGAAATTGTGGATACCGCTCCCGCATTGCTGCTGGGCGGCGAGTATGCGCGCAATTTCGATGGTTTCGAGGGACGCAAACCGGGCCGCATCCAATCCGAGCTGAGCGAGAAAGGTCTGGGCGATACGCATGGCAGCGTGTCTGGTAAGTACATTACGACAGGCACCACTCTCTAAAATCGCACGATGAAATAATCCATGAGCACGCGGCACCGCCAGCAAGCTACCGATACTCATCGCGCCAGCCGACTCGCCCGCCAGCGTGATACATTCAGGATCTCCCCCGAAAGCCGCAATATTCTCCTGAATCCATTCCAGGGCGGCAATCTGATCGAGCAGGCCGCGATTACTAACAGCTTCATCCAGAGAAGCTGTCAGCCCATCAAGATATAAGAAGCCGAGGGCACCCAGGCGATAATTGAGTGTCACGACCACGATATCCCCATTGCGAGCAAACGAACTACCATCAGTCCATGGTTCAGCGCCAGAGCCAGAGACAAAGGCACCACCGTGCAACCAGACCAGGACAGGCCGCCGCGCCTGATCAGCAGCAGGTGACCAGATATTGAGATAGAGACAATCCTCACCAGCTAACGGCGTAGATGATGGGCTGTTAAATAGATCCACTATGCTATCTGGCTGGGCTGAAGCAGAACCAAATCTGGTCGCATCCCGTATCCCTGTCCACGGTTGAAGTCTCTGCGGAGCACGCCAGCGCAGTGCTCCCAGCGGAGGCTGCGCAAACGGTATCCCTTTCCAGCAGGATACTCCCCGCTGCTGCTTGCCCCTCAGTGCGCCAGAACTCGTCTCAACAATCACATCACGCATCACACAAAATTCTCCCTCCAGGCTATCTCACATATACAAAGTGGAAATACAGTATCACCATATCACATTTACTGGCACAGCACCTTCTTCATAGAAGAGGAAAATACGCAGTATGCATACCACAAAGAATGCGTTCCTTCCAGCAGCTGCTCACAAAAGTACTTCTATTTCAGTATTTCAACATTTTTGTTTTAAGATATAGCAAACTGGACAGAAACAACAAATTGTCTCAAAACCATACTATGAAAGGATAAACATTATGTATAACAAACCGAGCTTGCTATTGCTCCATATATTTATCTGCTGTCCACTACTCGTACTGACAAATATCTGTATCTCACCCTGGCAAGCTCACATTCACGCGACTGGACTCTCCACTATTCCCAGTACCATCTTCCAGGATACAAACCTTCCCACCTTTACGCTTCAGGCTCCCGCCTCTGGTACGTTGAACTTTATCATTACCAATTTAGATGATACGACTGTATTGACGGGAGTAACCCACAGTATCAATGGAACTATTCAATTGGTACTTCCTCTACAAAGCGATGGCTATTACATACTGAATATTGCCAATCAACACATCCCCTTTGGTATCGTCCCGCCTGTCAGCGGCAACACTCAATCCCCTTTCGGTGTCGAAAGTCATCTCGAATATAATGATAGCCATCTAGCACCCTTAATCCTTGCTGGTGGCATGCGTGCTGTGCGTGGAGATATTCGCTGGTCTATTGTCGAACCGAGCATGCAGGGGCACTATACTTTTAGTCTCTATGATCCCTGGATAGCTAGCATGCAACAAAATGGGATTACGCCTCTGATCACTCTAGACTATACGAATTCACTGTACGACAATGGTATGACCCCCTACGATACGAGCGGCTATAAAGCGTTCGCCAATTACGCCAGAGCTGTACTACAACACTATGGATCGGCAATCAAAGCGCTGGAAGTCTATAATGAATATAACGATCACTTTTCAAATGGGCCCTGTGCAAAAAATCCTGCCTGCTATGTGCAACTGCTGCAATATACCTATCAAGCGGTCAAGTCTGTACGCCCGGATGTCACGATTGTAGCTGGCGCGGCCTCTGAAAGCGCCCTGGACTGGTTTGAGCGCTTGTTTCAGAACGGCGCATTGCGCTATGCCGACGTGATCTCAGATCATCCTTATACGCAACAACAAACCAGTCCACCCGAGTCAGGCCCGCTCGATCAGCAGATGGCAAGCCTGGAGACGCTGATCAAGCGCTACAATCATGGGCAGCCTAAACCGATCTGGCTCAGTGAATTGGGCTGGCCGACCTGCTGTAAACATGTTACTGAGCGCCAGCAGGCCGACTATCTGGTACGCAGCGTGCTCTTAGCACGTAGTGCAGGAGTGCGTAAATTTTTCTGGTATGATCTGGTCAATGATGGCAGTAGTACAACCGATACCGAGAGCAACTTTGGCCTGCTGAACCTGCCTGACAGCAGTAACTACTATACGCCTAAGCCCGCCTATGTGGCCTATGCAGTACTGGCTCAACAATTAAATGGACATATCTTCACCACCAATCATTCCAACCCGCCGGATATCTATGATGAACTATTCAACAATGACCTGCATGTCATGTGGACACCCCTCGCTGCGCGACAGGTAACCTTCGTGACACCCTGGCCCGTGACCGTCACTACCATGACCGGAAATACCAAAACCTACACGCCAACCAATGGCCGCATCTCCTTCATCCTCACCCAGGATCCCTGCTACGTGCACGGCTTTATCTCAGCGGTCCTGCCCTGAAGCGTTGCTACAGACGGCATCAATCGTCAGGAGATACCCACCATCTCCGCCCCAACGCTCTGTGATGCCCGCAGACATGGCGGATGAGCCTACGGGTGAGCATGTCGTACGATGGACGGGAAAGCGCACCTCGGTTGCGACCTCGGCACGCACCTACATCGCTTCCCAACGCTCTTTCCCGCCCCCTGGCGCCGTTGCGGGGGTACGAATACACCTCGTTTTTCCCCATCTATTCTTGTTGTTTGGTATTGACTATGTGGGGATTGAGGCGAAGGTGGGCGCTAGAGGAGCTTTTGAGTAGTCTGGAGGCATGATCTGAAGTAGCTGGAGTCAAAATACTTGTCCTTGCATCGGCGCGAAAGCCTGACATACAATCAGGCTGCCCGGTTGTATGGATTATGGGGGCTGTGTGGACCAATGATCAGGTAGGGATGCGCGGATCGGATAAGGATTGCTTGTATGCTCCATGATAAATTGGTGACGATCTCGCTACGGCGCGAGGTGCTGGCTGGCCTGACGACCTTTGTGACGATGGCATATATCTCGGTGGTAAATCCTGTGGTGCTGGGGGGTGCAGGAGTGCCATTTCAGCAGGCATTTACGGCGACGATTATCGCGACGGTAGTGGGCACGCTCTTGATGGCCCTCTATGCGAATTATCCAATCGCTATCGCGCCGGGCATGGGCCTGAATGCCTACTTTGCCTATTCGGTGGCAAGCAGCCATCATGGGATCAATTATCACGTGGCGTTTTCGGCTGTATTTCTGGCAGCCATCATTTTTGTCCTGCTCTCGCTGACACCCCTACGCACACATCTGATCAATGCCATCCCTGAGAATTTAAAATATGCGATTACAGCGGGTATTGGTCTTTTTATCGCATTTATCGGCCTGCGCATGACAGGAATTGTCAGGGCCGATCCCACGAATCTGGTGGCGCTGGGGAATCTCCATGCGCCGCAGGTATTACTGGCGCTGGCTGGATTGATCTTTACAGTCATCCTGATGTCACTTCAGGTGCCGGGAGCGATCTTCATCGGGATTGTCTTTATTACCCTGATCACTTTAATTACGGGACAGTTAACGTTCACTGGTATTGCGGCATTACCGCGTTTGCCCGAAGGTTTGCTAGCCTATAATCCTGTCACGGCTATTGCCGATACGCTTCATTATGGCTTATATGGGGCCATTTTTTCGTTTGTACTGGTAACGATTTTTGACACGACAGGCACGGTCCTGGGAGTATCTCGGCAGGCGGGCTTGATGGTCGATGGCAAGCTGCCACGCGCCGAGCGGGCCTTCCTGGCTGATTCGATCGCCACATTGGTTGGCTCGATCTTTGGGACCAGCCCCACTTCCGCGTATGTTGAATCGGCAGCAGGTGTAGCAGTAGGCGGACGCACAGGGATCACAGCACTGGTAGTCGCCATTCTCTTTATCCTGACAGCCTTCTTCAGCCCGCTGATCAGTGCGCTTTCAGCCGTCGCCGCGATCACAGGTCCGGCCCTGATTATCGTCGGTTCCCTGATGATCGGACAAATCCAGCATATTCATTGGGAGCATTTTGACGAAGCATTTCCAGCCTTTATCACAATCCTGATCATGCCGCTATCCTCAAGCATCGCCGACGGCATCGCGCTCGGCTTCATCTTTTATCCTATCCCCAAGCTTGTCACGGGCCACTGGAGAGAGGTTCATCCCCTGGTGTATATCTTTGCCATTCTCTTCCTCTGCCAGCTCCTCCTCTTCTCTCGTTGATCACATGTCCTAGAGTAGTGGTACGGTCCATGCCTGAAACGGTTATTTGTGATCGAGTTGTGATGCGTCTATGAGTTCCAGTGATGGGGATGAGAGCACAAAAACGTATGCTCTCATCAGAACAATTAGAATAAAATGAGGCAGAAAGGACAACAGTCATGTTCAAATATATACTTGTACCATTAGACGAGTCATCCAATGCTGAGCAAGCGCTACCGATTGCGGCACGTATCGCACATATCAATCAAGCAGAAGTGTCGCTGGTGCATATCCTACTTCCACTCACCGATTACGGCATTGCCACCTCAGCCGCTGCGATGGCGATGAATGAGTCGTATACCATTGAATTGCAGGATGCCGAGAATTACATGCATACGATAGCGCATGCAGCTATCCTCAAGGGACTCAAGGTCACGACCCATATTCTCAATGGACCCTTAAATCAGGCGCTACTCGACTTCGCAAAACTACAACAGGACAGCCTGATCGTGCTCAGTAGTCAGGCAGATACCGGCCTATGGCGCTTTCTCAAAGGCGGCCTGGGACAAAATCTCATTCGCCATAGCGCCTCACCAGTCCTGGTCCTGCGCAATGACTACTCGGTTGAGATTCTCAAGCAGGTAGATCAACACCATCCATTCAGCATGCTGGCAGCATTGGATGGATCGAGTAGTTCTGAATCAGCCCTACTCCCGGCTGCACAATTGAGCGCGGCCCTCTCAGCCCCTAATCCCGGCAAGCTCCACTTGCTACATATCGTCCGTCCCAGCAAGCTCAAGCAGAGGCAGCAAGGACAAAATGAGAGCGCAGCGACGGAGCAAGCTGTCAGGGAGGCTCAAGCCTATCTTGGGCGAGTAAAAGAAGACATTCAGCACAAGCTGGCGCTTTCCATACCATTGGACATCACATCATCAGTCATTGTTGATGACAATATTGCGGCCGCTATCGTGAAGACGGCTGAAGAGAAGCAAGTAAATATGGAAGCAGAGCAAGCGGCCTATCATGCCATTGCGGTCGTCACGCACAAAGATCATGGGCTCTCCTACTGGTTCGGGCAGCACGTTTCCGAGCATCTCCTGGGTGTCACGCATCTACCATTACTGGTGGTACGCCTGCATACCAGCTAAGCAAAGGAAACAGTTAGAACCTTAAAATAAGCGATCATGCTATCTTTTTTCAGACTGCTGATTTGTCCCATTTTCATTTGTAAAAAATCATCTATGGGAGCCGCTACGTTGGCTCTTCGCGCTCTCCCACATACATTGGACCTCGCGTCCTGCTCTGCACATGAGAATTAAATAGCCCTGCATGGCGTGATCCAAATGTTGACGGGGGTAATGGCTGATGGTATAATCATCGACCGGATAGCCTTGAGATGGCGATCCAGCTATCGAGCGGAATAGAGACATTTACTCTGGCTGGATCACTATTCTACAAATAACAACGCAACGCTTTCGAGACTTCCTGGCTTGCTCGCGGTCATATGGTCAGCGGTGTTACATGTCACCACACTGATCATGCTGATCAAGAAGAAAGCGTTTCAATTACTGAGCAAAGAAGCAGACATACCACGCTCTTCATACTTCTACACTTGCTTCGTGTAACAAATACGGGTTTTGTGGAACCGGCAGTATCGGCTCATGCTAACAGACACCATTTCAGCGCTCGCTGAAACAGGAGTATTTTTTTGTTATGAGCAGAGCCAGGCCTGTCCTTCGCAGCACCGAAGGCACGTATTATGTACGGGTAGTCAGAAGAAGTTACAAGAGGAAACTCCATTGAAGAAGCTAACAGCCAGCATCCAGGTGCTACTGGGTGCAGCCTCATTCGGCATCTTATCCACCATCGTCAAACTCAGCTATAGCCACGGCTTTTCAACCGCAGACATCACTGGTAGCCAGATCCTGTTTGGCTGTCTCTGTTTATGGCTCCTGAGTAGCCGTTCATTCAAAGAACTACGCAGTTTATCCGCCCGCCGCATCGGTACCTTGCTTCTCTGTGGCATCTTTACCGGCACCACAGGTATCTTTTATTATCTCGCACTCCAAAGCGTCTCCGCGTCGCTCGGTGTTGTGCTGCTCTTCCAATTCGTCTGGATGGGCTTTTTGCTGGATTGGATACTCTATCGCCATCGACCAACGCGCAACCAATGGATAGCCATCGTCGTTGTATTGCTTGGTACCGTTCTAGCGGCTGGCAATGAGGCCCTGAGCACCCGGCATCTCAGCCTGCCAGGAATCATACTGGGTTTACTGGCTGCGGCCAGCTATACCGCCAACCTGACCGTCAATGGACGTATTGAACCAACCGTCTCACCGATCCTGCGCAGTACCCTGCTCATCACAGGAGGAACCATCATCACCCTGCTGGTATTCCCGCCGCAATTCATCAGTAACGGCTCACTCAGCCACGAACTCTGGCTCTATACCATCCCACTGGCCCTCTTTGGCATCATCATTCCGCCCTACCTCTATGCCCGAGGTATTCCAACCGTGGGGCCAGCTATGGCTTCAATTCTAGGCTCCATTGAGTTGCCAATCGTGATTACCAGTTCCGCGCTGATCCTGAGAGAACCTATCGCCTACAGCCAATGGTTTGGAGTCCTGTTGATTATTCTCGGCATCTTCATCTCCGAACAGCGTATCATCCTCCATAAAAACTTCAAAATTAGAAAAGCGTAGGCTTATCCAGCGCGTCGGGCCGCCTTCCCCTGGCGGCCCCTGGCAAAACATCTGCCAGAATAGGTTAACGACCCATACCCGATAGAGAGGATAGATCACTCGTATATATAGATACTTTTATAAATTATTGCTCTTCTCTTATTTACAAAAAACTCAATAGCATCTTACGGAGAGCAAAGTAGCTAAGCCCATATACATGGATGTGATTTTCCTGTGAGATTATTAGCAGAATTATTATTTAATCACAGGTATAATAGGGGCATACTATTTACACTGGCTACATTCAAATGTGAAGTGAAAAGTAAACCATTTGAACCAGACCAGCAACATCACTCCCAGGCGTATGGAACATGCCACACGTACCATTGATTTGAAGGTGGGCAGTGTTACCTTCAAATATTGAAATAATATAGTGGGCATACATTGTTATAACAGGTGTCTAATAATTATTCTGATAGATGCAGGTTTTCCATAGCATGCCCGGTTGGATGAAACAAAATATTCACACAAAGTGCCTGACCAGGGCATTGGCTGCACAGAGGAGTATGTTACATTGACACATTTTGCTACATGGGGAAATCCTTGTGAAAGCCTGCCTGTCAGTGTTACTTTAGAAAATACGGCAGAAAATACGGATATGATACAAGAAAAAACCCAACAAAATAATCTCATTACACAATTGGCGCTTCCACGCCCCACTTATGTAAGTGTGCAAATACAGGATGGCAATTTACAGATAGCAGAGTCAGTGGACAATACCGTGGTTACTTATCATAAAGCATTGCACGATACTGCTCCCGATGAGGCGGTTATCACCTGGCTAAAACAGGCGACGAACGAACATAATTTACAGTTTATCGCCGCTTCCTTGCGCGAGGGAGATTTTACGCCAGAGTTGCCTTCCAAACTCTGGTTATTGGGAGATATTGTCCCCTACTGGACCCCGAAAAATACAGGCGACTATGTTTCCCCAGAGGAACGGGTCAAAACGATCCAGAGACGCTTTGATCAAGATAATCTGGTCAATGTGCCCCTCACGCCTGAGCGCGAGGTGGTCGTCAGCGAGTTGGTATCGCTGGAAGATTATCGCGCGACGGTCATGCCTGATCAATTTGAGTTACTGGAGCAGTTTGCCCAGAAGTTCTCTGGCAAGCGGCTGGTCTTTATCAACGCAACCCCCCAGGGCGGTGGTGTCGCTCTAATGCGTCATGCATTGATCCGCCTGCTACGGCTGCTAGGCGTGGACGCCCACTGGCACATTCTGCTCCCATGCAAAGAGGTCTTCGATGTCACCAAATCCAAGATCCATAATGTCCTGCAAAATGTGGCCGCCCCTTCTGTTGAATTAAATGAGGAAGATAAACAACTCTATCGAGAGTGGACGCAGGAGAATGCAAACGTGCTGGCGCCAGTATTCCAGCAAGCGGATGTAATCGTGGTCGATGATCCACAGCCCGCAGGCTTGATTCCGCATATTCGACAGATCAATCCAGCAGCCAGCGTGCTTTATCGTTCACATATTCAAATTGAGGCGGAACTGGCGACGTGTGAGGGCACACCACAGGCCACTACCTGGAACTTCCTGTGGGATTTCATCCAGCAGGCGGACCTCTTTATCAGTCATCCGATGAAGATGTTTGTTCCAAATAACATACCAACCAATAAGATACTCTATATGCCCGCCACGACTGATGCGCTGGACGGCTTGAATAAGCCGCTGACGGAGCAGCAAATGGAGACATATCTGAAGTTGCTTGATCAACTCCTGATCGAGGATGGACAGAAGCCGCTGGACGCTAGGCGACCATATATCGCGCAAATCGCGCGCTTTGATCCTTCCAAGGGTATTCCAGATGTGCTCGATGCCTATCGTCAGTTGCGCGAGATACTGGCGGAGAAGCAACAGCCAATGCCACAACTGGTGATAGCTGGCAATAGTTCTATCGATGATCCCGATGGCGTGCCAATCTTTAGTCTGATCAAACGTATGCTGCAAACCAAGCCATACGCTGCCTTCGCGGATGATATTAAGGTTGTCCGCCTGCCACATCGAGATCAAATTCTGGATACCCTGTTACGCAAGAGTCGGGTAGTGCTCCAGCTTTCCATTAAAGAGGGCTTTGAGATTAAAGTGACCGAGGCACTACTGAAGGGTAAGCCCGTGGTCGCGTATCGTACCGGGGGTATTCCACTACAGATCCAGGATAATGCGAACGGTTTCCTGGTCCCGGTTGGGGAGACAACCCAGGTTGCCAAACATCTCTATGATCTGATGACCGACGAGATTCTGTATGAGAGCATGAGTAACGCCGCCACAGGATTAGTCAATCGGGATTACCTGACTATTGGTAACGCCACCAACTGGCTCTATCTGGCCGTCACACTTGCCAATGGTAAGGAGATTGAAGGGAACTACCAGTGGGTCAGTGCTCTGGCACAACCAAACGAGGAAGAAGCAGTGGCTTGATCGGGGTATTTGGGGACACCCCAAACCCCGGCAAAGGGCTCGCCGCCCTTTGCAATCCCGCTTGAAAAGCAAATGAACTGTAACGCAGACCAGGATGTCCGACTCACAGATAAACAGGTTTGTTTGTTCATAACTAAAATGTCAGTTTAGCGGAGCCCAGGCTTGCCAGCTTCCAGCTTGATAGTAGGTTTGTTGAAGAAGATTATTGATGGTACGCGAGAAGACATCAATACGACCAGGTTCCCAGACGGTGGCAGCAGGGCTTGAGGTCATGACACCTCCCAGGGTCTCCCAGGCGTGCCAGGTTCCATCATAATTGATACGCTGAAGGACGTTGCCGACGCCGCGCACAAAGACATCCAGATGATTGAGGCCGACAGAGACAGCTGCTGGATCGGATTCAAAGGAACCGCCGAGCGATTCCCAGTTGTGCCACGAACCATCATAACCTCGATGCCATAAGGCGCTATCGGTACCACGCACAAAGACATCCAGCCGGTTCACGCCCCAGCTCGCCGCGGATGGGCTTGACAGCAACACACCATCCAGACGATCCCAATCGTGCCATGAGCCATCAAAGGCTTTATGCCATAAGGCATTATCAGTACTGCGCGCAAAGACATCCAAACGGCCAGGCCCCCAGGCCACAACTGAGGGATCAGTAGTCAATGTGCCCCCCAGCGATTCCCAGGCATGCCACGAACCATCATACCAGGCATGCTGAAGCGTATTATCCGCTCCACGCGCAAAAGCATCCAGGCGGCCCGCGCCCCAGCTTGTCACGACCGGATCGAATGCTAATCCATTGAGCGCTAACGTCCAGGCATGCCAGGTTCCATCATAGTGACGCTGCCAGAGTCCACCATCCGTGCCCCGCACAAAGATATCCAATTGACCAGCAAGCCCGGAGACAACAGAGGGGCGGGTCGCATTCAGTACCGTAGGATTCTGCGACACCGGGGTAGGAGTTGACGGGACGACTGTCGCGGTCGGTGGCGCGCTTTTGTGATGCGGCCGGACAGGGATAGGTGTAGGAACAGCTGGCACGGGCTGAAATTTCCCTTCAATAGCCGCAATAGCGCTTCCTCCCACCACGCCAGCTACCAGCACGCTCGCTAATCCTCCAATTACAATACGTCGACGCGCAAGCAAAGTATTGGGCGCTTGTATAGGCGGCGGGGCAGCTCGTACAGATTGTGTTGCGAGCAACAGGTTACGCGACGGAGGCAATGGGCGCATTGCCAGGCGCTGACTGCTGGATGGCAACAGCGGAGGCAGAAGTTCCTGCTGGTTGGGCGAGAGCAAAGGAATCGAAAAGACCTTTTTTACCGCTGGTACAGCCTTGTTCATCCAGAGATGTTTCACAGCGGGAACGCCATGCTCTGTCCACTTCTGCTTCAAATCGGTCAAGACAACCGTAGCCTTTGCAGTCAGAGCCGGTGTCCCTGCCGTCTGATCATCCTTAACGACGGCATCCGAGAGAGGCTGAAGTCCAGGCGAAGAGGCGTAATCCAGGAAACGCCGGGTGCCGCTATTGGATTGTGCGGCGGGCAATTTCAAGGAGTTTGGAGGCAGCGACACTTCCAGATGTCTGCTCACAGTATCTGAGGGCTGCGATGTCAGCAGCTTACTGCTATTGGCCTGTGGGGTGAGGCCGGGCTTACCAAAACGCAATAATTGTGGTTGCTTCCCTGAGAGGGAGAGATCTTGTACCGACATGCTCTGTACAGGAGATACAACAACCTCTGTCTTATCGGATGTGGATGCGGGAGGCAAGGAACTCAGAGCCAGAGCCGACAGGTGAGGCGGGACCGGCGTGCTATCGATGTGCACGCGATCACGCTGCGCGGCATGCTCAAAGGCCACAGCAAAATCCTGCATTGAAGAGTAGCGATCTTGCGGATTCTTGCTCAGGGCACGCATGATGACTGCTTCCAGTTCCAGCGGCACCTCCAGCACTTTATCACACAATGAAGGTGGCGAGATATGGACATGCTGAAGAGCGATTTCCATGTCTGAGCCAACAAAAGGCGGCGTGCCGGACAGCCATTCATAGGCTGCAATTGCCAGTGAATATTGATCGCAAGCAAAACTCGCCTCGCTGGTAAATAATTCAGGGGCCATATAGGTCGTAGTGCCCACAGTTTCTGAAAGATGGGCCGTCGCTACGCCTGGATTGCTGGGCATTCCCTGTAAGGTCACAGCGATACCAAAATCGCTCAATACCAACGCCTTCTGCTCATCCACCAACATATTCTCAGGCTTGACATCGCGATGGATAATCATCTGCTCATGGGCATAGTGGAGGGCCTGGGCCATCTGCTTGACATAGAGTGTAACCAGATCCAGAGGAACACTGCTGCCGATAGGATGCAAGCGGCGCAGGGAGCCATAGGGCGCATAGCTCATCACCAGAAAAGGGATCTCCTGCTCGATACCAAAATCATGGACCATCACAATATGGGGATGGCGCAAACGAGCAATTGTACGCGCTTCCGCGAGAAAGGGAGCGAAAGATTCCGCGCTCAACTGCATGCGTAACACTTTGATCGCAGCCGATGTCTTTAAATAAATATGTTCTCCCAGGTAAACATCGGCAAATCCGCCCTGTCCCAGCAGCTTGAGGAGCTGGTAGTTGCCTAATTGCTTCCCTTCATCATAGGTCATCGAAATGCATGTCCCTTCTGACCCGGCAAGGTGTTGAAATACAGACAGAAACGCCATCGAAAATACGGAGGCAATTTTCTATATTGCACGAGCAAAGCTATTTTACCATGCCAGAAAGGTTTTCTCTTCTATGCTATAAGAAAAGTGGGTAAAAAGTACCCCATTTTCTTCCTAAAAGACAGAGGCCCAGGCAAACACTTTGAATGTGTCGGACTCCCAGTACCATCGGGATCTTACTGTTTGACCTGCTGGCAGGCGCAGGCGCGCCTGCGCCCTTTTTAGTGTGTGGTGTCGGAAAAGTTCTTCGAACTTTTCCGACACCACACACTAAAAAGATGTTTGAGCACCGCAGGTGCGAAAACTCATGCACAGAGATGGTGGAGGGCATGAGAGGCTAACACCTTGTTTGTCTTTGTGGGCTTAGCGAGCCAGCCAGCTAAGTATAGTGCGACTGACGAGATCGGCGGCATCATGTTGTACGAAATGGCTGGCATGTGGGATAGTGAGTAAGGTCCAGTCACGCTCCAGATACTTCCAGGTATCGTTTAAAGCACCCGGCAGGAGATACTGGTCATCCAGACCATGAATCTGCAAAACGGAAGCCTGGATCTTTATGATGGGAGAAGTGTCTTCGGCATAGGGCGGGCGGTCGTAATTCTGTTTATAATACTGCAGGACGCCTTCCATGCTGGTGCGCTTAAAGGCTTCAATATAACGGCTATGCGCGACTGGATCAGTGACCCAGGCACTCAATTTTTCCGGCGTTGAGTTCAGATGCGCGCCTTCTTGCTGATAATTGCGCGCATACTGGCTGTTCTTTTGCTGCTCGGGATTGTGCGCCAGTTCGCGTCTCAGAGCCCGTGGATGCGGCAGATTTAAAATAATCAAGCGTTCGGTCATTTGTGGGAAGTCGGTTGCGAATTGCCAAGAAACCGCTCCACCCCAGTCATGGCCAACCACGATAGCCTGTTGCTGGCCCTGAGCTTCAATAACTGCTTTCATATCGCCGACCAGATACTTCATAGCATACTGCTCGCCCTCTGCAGGCTGATTGCTCAGATTATAGCCGCGTTGATCGTAGGCAACAACACGATAATGGGGAGCAAGCGCCAGCATCTGATTGCGCCAGGTATACCAGAAATCTGGATAGCCGTGTACCATTACCACCAACGGACCGCTGCCCAGCGCGGCATAGTGTATCTTGACACCATTATTATCTGCATAACCATGCTCTACATATTGCTCAATATCGTTTGCCGATACATTTGTAGGGATTTTTTCCATATATCCTTCTCACTATTCAGAACTTTCCCATTCTCTTTATTGTCGTCTTCGGCGGTGGGGAGGGAAGGAGTGGGAAACACACACACCCCACACCCCGGCAGGAGAACTGCCGTTCCCTGCCTGAGAATTGGAAGGCCCTTTTCTATTATTTACCGAGACGGCACGCAAACTGGCTCGCAGCCTGCAGTGTGTCCATTATTTAAACGAGCGAACAGGCGAAGATGTTCCGTTTCATCGTGGAATATATTCATCAGAAAAGCAAGCCAGCACTGCTTGATACTATCAGGAGGAGCGATTATGGGAAGCGTTGAAACCAGTGCAGGCTAAGCATACTGGCAGTCAGGAAGAGAAAGGCACCAAGCATGCTGAGTATAGCAGTAATTTCAGTGGACTCTTTGACCCAGCTAATCTGGCTGCTCAGGTCAGCATAGATTTGCTGTAACGCTTTGCTCTCTCCGGCATAAAAGTAGTGGCCGTTGGTTTGATGGGCAATGGCTTGAAGCGCCGCCTCGTCCAGTCCTGTGCCTGGTTGGCCTTCAGGACCAGATGTATTGCCGCGCGCACCAATGCCAATCGTATTCACTTTAATATGGGCATTACGGGCTCGTAAGGCCGCCAGCGCAGGATCTGTCCCCATGTTGTTGGCTCCATCTGAGAGCAGGACAACGGTTCCAGTTCCAGGATCTCCATTGGCGGCGCGCGGCAATTGCTGAAATTGATCCAGAGCAGTATTAAGGCCATCCCCAATGGCGGTACCGCCGCCGGGCGTGAGACTATCAATAGCACGCTGTACGAGACCGCGATCCAATGTTAATGGCGTACGTAGTGAGGCCACGTTGTTAAAGCTAACCACACCGATCTGGACATTGCCTGGTAACGCATTGATGAATGTATGGGCAGCCTGACGTGCGGCCATGATTCTACTTGGATGCATGTCCTGTGAACCCATTGAGCCGGATACGTCGAAGACCAGCATGACATTGGCTCGCTCCTGTGGCACAGCCAGGATAGCGGTCGGGCGAGCCAGACTGAGAATCAGGATTGCCAACGCACAGCCAAAGATGATCGCCGGTACGTGCCTCCGCATGCCTGGACCACGACCAACAACGCTGCCCAGCAGGGCGAGATTAGTGAAACGTACCGCATATACGCTGCGCTTCTTCTGGGCCAATAGATAAAGCCAGATGAGTAGCGGGATGAGTAGGAGTAAGAAGAGGCAAAAAGGCCATTGGAAGGTCATTGCGCTTCTCCTTTCCTGCCAGCTATCTCCACATCGGATACATGTCCAACACGCGGAAGTGTACTTGTATGGCGCAACCGGCGTGTTTGGCGTTTCTGTAGAAAAGAGATCAGGGTCGCCAGGAGCTCTGCATCGGTGCTGAGAGAGAGTAACTCGCTGCCACACCTGATAAGATCAGCCTGGAGCCGCTGCGTCTGCTGATGGGCAGATTGCTGAAAACGGGCTCGTAGCCGGGCATTGCTTGTATCCACCAGAAGTTGTTGGCCCGTCTCTGGATCTTCAAAGGTGACCAACCCGACATCAGGCAGTTCGCCTTCACGTGGATCGGTGATGCGGACAGCGATGATTTCATGGCGTTGCGCTAATTTTGCCAGCGTGCTCTGCCAGCCATCTGTGACCAGAAAGTCAGAGATCAGCACGATTAATGAGCGACGCCGGATGACTGTATGGGCACGCTTCAGGACAGCTGTTAGATCGGTTGGTCCACCATGTGGATCGGCAACCTGCTGATGCAGTTGTGTAAGGAGGCGGGTCAGGTGGACATGTCCACAAGCGGGTGGAATCAACAGACCCGGATATTCGGCAAACAGTAAAGCACCCAGGCGGTTGCCCGCTCGACTGAGCAACTGACCCGCCAGCGCGACAAACTCCAACGCTTGCTCGCGCTTCAGGCAATTCGCCGTGCCCCAATTCGTCGAGGCGCTTGTATCCAGGAGAAACCAGACATCCAGAGCACGTTCCACACGCGATTCGCGGATCATCGGCTGCTCCATACGCGCAGAAATGTTCCAATCAATAAAACGAATGTCATCGCCCGGCTGATAGGCACGAATCTCAGAGAACTCGACGCCGGGTCCCAGAAAGTACGAATGCTCGCTACCGCCCAGATAGCTGGCGAGAGGCCGAAGTATTCTCCAGTTCAGGCGGCTCAACAGACGCTGCCTGCTCACCTGCTTGTGAGAGATGGAGACTGCTTCATCCACAACGGCAGGGGACGGCGAGAAAGTTTTCAGGGATTTTATAACAGGCCAATCACGCCACATAGTTATCCCCCAGATCAATCTGTGGTGGTGGAAAACGTTGCAGCAGGTCCGCGACAATCGTATCCGCCGTCACTCCATCAGCCGCAGCTTCATAGCTAAAGACCATGCGATGACGCAACACATCGAGCGCCAGATCAGCCACATCGCGTGGCAGGACATAGTGGCGTCCACGCAGAAAGGCCAGCGCACGCGCACCCGCAACCAGATTGATCGAGGCACGCGGACTACCACCATAGAGCAACGCCTGCTTCAAATGTCCCAGGCCATGGCGCTCCGGCTCACGCGTCGCATGCACCAGCGTCGCCGCATAAAACACAACATGTGGATCTACATAGATCTGATCCACCCGCTGCTGAAACTCGCGGAGTTGATCCGACGACAGGAGGGTCCGCAACGTCACATGGACACCGGTCATGCGCTCAACAATCACCACCTCATCCTCATACGACGGATAATCGACCAGCACTTTGAACATAAAGCGATCCAGTTGCGCTTCGGGGAGAGGATAGGTTCCATCAGATTCGATAGGATTCTGCGTCGCCAGAACGAGGAAAGGATCAGGGATACGATGCGTCTCTTTGCCAATCGTCACCTGATGCTCTTGCATCACTTCTAAAAGGGCAGATTGCACTTTAGCCGGAGCACGATTAATCTCATCCGCCAGTAAGAGGTTCACAAAGATGGGCCCCAATTCAACCATAAATTCAGCGTTTTTTGCATTATAGATGCGCGTCCCAATCAAATCTGCTGGAACCAGATCAGGCGTAAACTGCACGCGTCCGAATTTGCCACCGATTACCTGAGCCAGGGCCTTGATCGTTGCCGTCTTCGCCAGCCCTGGCACTCCTTCCAACAAGACATGTCCACGGGCCAGCAAAGCCACCAGTAGACGTTCCAGGAGATGATCTTGACCAACGATCAAGCGCTTCACCTCAAACAATACCGGCTCAATCGGTGATGGTTGTACAGGTGCCAGGGATGGTCCAGGTGGCGCGGAACGCTGTGGTTGAGGATGAATCATCGGCATAATCCTTTTTTTCGTTCTGACACAATCTCTTCAAGACATTCATTTACTCTTCGTCATTGACTCTATATGGTTTGAAAAACTATCAAAGATAGATATTTGTTATCACTATTCATCGACAACCGATCTCATTTACATTACGTATTCCGCAATAAATTGAATATTTTCTACATGATTTGTAACTATTCAGGTACCCTGTACCTCTCAAGCCGCCTTGCGGCGGGGAAGGAGGGGGTTGGGCGGGGACTCCCCGCTCCCCGCGAAGGGGCCTTGCAGGCCCCCTCGACCCCCTTGCTGAATAGTTACCATGATTTTATAAATATCGAGCTCTCCGTCCTTGCGGGTGATGGTGGAAGAGGAAAGTTGCGAGGACAGCTCGCGCTCCGCCTGGGGCTGCCGCCACTACATCCCGCTTTCAGCCTGTCTTTTGAGTATCTGGTTACAATAGCATCAAGTAGGTTAGTATGAAAAAGGGAGATGATATGTACAATACATTAAAAAAGCACACATGCTTAGCTGTAGCAATAGTGCTGGTGTTGCTACTGATCGCGAGTAGCCTCAAGGGCAGTATGCAAGCACAGGCGGCAAGTAGCAAGATGCAGACAGGCAAGGTTGATCCAACCATCGATCAGGTAGCGCAAGAGGTACTCTGGAATATACGTACCAACGGCTTTAATCCTATCGCAAAGACGAAAGGCATGGTTACCGGTGGCCTGTACGTCAACTGGCGGATGGACAATCCAGGCATCACCAATAATGTAAATCCCAATAGCAACGATGATCCCCCCAGCAGCCACGATATCCAGACAGACCTCTTTTATCTCAATGCGCTAGCCGAATATAAATATCTGCATGGACAGGAGAGTAGCCATGATCAGGATATTGCCCGCATTACCCCCATCGTCCATAACGAGTTCTTCAATTATAATCTACCTAAAGGCTGGGTTTATTTTTATCTTTTGCGCGATGGCTATCTGCTCAATGATCCAGTTTTAACTCAGGAAGCACAGATGGCGGCTACCAACTATTACAATAATTGGTATGATCAGAGATTAGGGCTGCTCTATAATAAATCCCACACGCCTGGTGTCTATAGTGTTGAACATTCGCTTACCGCTGGAGCCGCCTTGATTGATGCAGGCACACGGATGGGTCATCCAGAGTGGGTACAGGCGGGCAAAGCAACAATCAATACGGTGCTACCCGCCTCTTATAATATCCAGGCCCAACTCTTTTACAATAATATGACGGTAAATGCTGATGGATCAGAGATGGTAATGAATGAACAGGGAAAGGCCAGCACCCAGGGGAGCGCGGTTGAAGCACTGCTGGCTGCCTATGAGATCACCCACAATCCACAATATCTCACCATCAGTACCGCAGTTTTGCAGAGCCTGTTCACTACCAGTGGATTATGGGATCAGAGAAATGGTGGTCTGTTCTTCGCGTATGACTTGAATAGCAGGACGTTAGAACAAAAGTATAAAGAGACACGCGCTCAGGCTCATATCTTGATCGGCCTCTACCGCTATAATCAAATCATGCGCCAGCTGGGACAATCACAGCAATTTCTAGATAAACAGCAACAACTGATCAACCTTTTAAGTACTAATTTCTACCAGCCAATCTACCATGGCTATTTCTATCGTGTCACACCAACCTTTGGGAACGTGATCTCAAACGGTCCCGATGGCACTCCACAGCCCGAAATTTACTTTACAACCGAAGCCATGGGACTTGCGCTAGATGCGCTCCAGCAAACTGAATTTTCCACCATTTCATTGTAAATGCAAAGCTATCCACAGATGTCGCACGTCAGGGAAGTAGAGTCGTGCCGTCGCTGTTACCTAACAGGCGACGGCGCACTTCCTGACGATACCAGCCGAGAACGGTTTCAACATGATGTTGGGCGGCCTGCGCGGCTGTGTCAGGATTCCCTCCTTTGATAGCTTCAAAGATGGCCTCATGATGCTCTACCGAGGCAAGTGAGGAGCCGGGCGATCCTCCGGTCATGACTTTGACAGCCCAGCGTTGGAGATGGAGAATGCTGGCAACGGTTTCGACAAGAAAAGGATTATGAGTGGCATGAGCAATCGCAAGATGAAAACGGTCGTCACTCTCCATAAAACGCTCTTGCTGGGCGGCTTCGGCTTGCGCACGATTGGCCTGCACAATCTGTTCTAGCTCACGCAGTTCGACCAGCGTAATCTGTTCCGTAGCCAGGCGAGCAGTAATCATCTCTTGCATACAGCGGAACTCAAAGAGCGCCTGAATGTGCTCAGGGTCAACAACCATAGAGAATTTGAAGGCTGGTCGGGCTACAAGTTGTGTCCCCTGCGCCACATAGATACCTACTCCTTTGCGCGCCGCCACCAATCCAGTTGCGGTCAGATATTTAATCGCTTCGCGTACGATGCTGCGGCTCACCCCAAACTGTTCACCCAGCCGCTGCTCGGTTGGCAGACGATCCCCGGGCTTCATATTCGTAGATGTGATAAAAGCAACGATTTTTTCGGCCACAATCTCATATTGTGGCCGATACGCAGGGACATTTATCTCTGCAGAAGATGTATGGTCATGATGCTTCACAGGCTCACCTATAACGTGCAATAGTACAACACCTGGTACTACTCCACGACAATTTTTCCCCGTCGCTGGGAAGTAACATACAGATTTTGCATGCGAGGATCAAAATGTATCATACTCAAGTATGAGCAACTCTGCTGAGAGTATACCTATAATTTCCTTCTTTTTCAAGGTACCACAACACTTATACAAAACCACAATGGCTCTCTGTCCTTCCGGGTGGTGGAAGAGGGAAGGTGCGAGGACTGTCATGCCCCTGGCATACCTGCCGCCCCTGCACCCCGCTTTCACCCTGAAGGATGTAGACCCACCACAATCTGCATCTTGACAAGTATTTCTCTGTAATGTTATAACCCTCATATGGTTCCAAACGTCTAAAGCAAGCAGAGGGGATTAAGCACTTTTCTATTTGTCTTTGACACAAATGTGTTGAACACATACTGGCATTCAATTTCTCTTCATGTGCAATGTTGGCCGCCTTCGGAGGCGGGTACCCTGCTTCTCATCTGCACAACCGAATATCACAGGAAACGTGTTCTCTTGCTTCTCAAGGCATTGTTGCAAGGAAGGTAAACATGTCGTTATCCAAAGATGAACCTGTCCTTCGGTTACAACATATTTCAAAGCAATTCCCTGGCGTCTTCGCCGTCAATGATGTCAGCCTGGATGTATATCCGGGTGAGGTGCATGTAGTGGCAGGCGAAAATGGGGCCGGGAAATCTACGCTGATGAAACTGTTGTCTCAGGTTGAAAAACCAAGTAGTGGGACGATCTTACTCAATCATGAGCCGATCCGCTTCCACGGTCCTCAGCATGCCCAATCCCTGGGTATTGCCATGATCTATCAGGAGTTCGCCCTCGCCCCCCATCTCACTATCGCGCAAAACATGTTTTTGGGACAGGAGCCGCTGCGCCTGGGCTTGATTGATCGCTCCACCGAGATACAACGTTCACGCACGTTACTGAAACAGGTTGGTCTAAACATCGATCCACGCCGATTGGTTTCCGGGCTCTCCGTGGCTGAGCAACAATTAGTCGAGATCGCGAAAGCGCTTTCTCTGGATGCGAAGGTCGTAATCATGGATGAGCCGACTGCGACTCTCACCGAACAAGAAATCCATGAGCTCTTCAACGTCATTCATAACATGACCGAACGGGGCATCGCTATTCTCTATATTTCGCATCGTCTGGATGAGATTTTTCGTATTGCGCACCGCGTGACAGTGATGCGCGATGGTCAGGTCGTAGCGACCCTGCCGCGCGCCGAGATTGATGAGAAAAAGTTGATCCGCCTGATGGTAGGACGCGAAATTGCCAATCTGTATCCCAAACCGAGCACAACAATTGGCGAGGTCGTCCTGCGCGTAACAGGCATCACCCGTGCTCACGTACTGCGAAATTGCTCATTTGAACTTCACGCGGGCGAAATTCTGGGCTTCGCTGGTCTGGTTGGGGCGGGGCGCACGGAACTGGCGCGGGCAATTTTCGGAGCCGACCGTATCGATGCTGGCACGATTGAAGTCGAGGGAAAAAAGGTACGCATCAAGTCGCCTGAAGCGGCTATTCAGGCTGGTATTGGCTACCTGACTGAGGATCGCAAACGCGATGGGCTGGCGATGAATCTCGGCATCGATCAGAACATCACCATGGCGCATTTGCCCGTTGTCGCTGGCATCCTGAATCTGGGTCAGGAGCGGCGAACAGCCCTGCAAGCACGCGACCAGCTACGCATACGCACGCCCTCGATACGCCGCAAAGTGGAGGTGCTATCGGGAGGAACGCAACAAAAAGTCATCGTCGCTCGCTGGCTAGAAACGCAGGCCAAAGTCCTTTTCTTCGACGAGCCGACACGCGGCATTGATGTCGGGGCCAAAGCTGAGATCTTTGATCTGATCGGTAAATTGGCTCAGCAGGGACGAGCGATTATCCTTATCTCTTCCTATTTGCCTGAACTACTCAATATGTGTGATCGCATTCTCGTTATACGCGAAGGACAGATTGCAGGAGCAGTTGAGCGGGAACAATTTTCTGAAGAGAGAATTATTGCGTTGGCTACGGGTGCCAGGGAGATCGAAGCACAATGAAAAATATCATCAATTCATCATCCGAGGTCGCAGATCAGCCACCCATTGAAGAGGTAGGCGCATCCTTCACGCAACGCTTGCGCGAAAGGTTAGTCGATGTAGTAGCCCAGCTCGCCGCCGGTGGAGCGCTGATTATCGTCTTTATTTATCTCACATTCGCCTCGCCAGTCTTTTTAACCCTGAATAATCTTTTCAATATTGTCTCACAAACAGCGGTCACCGCTGTCATCGCTATTGGCATGACCTTTGTCATCATCACCTCCGGCATTGATCTTTCGGTTGGCTCTAACGCCGCGCTATCCGGGGTGCTGGGCGTGATGCTGATCGTCAACTCTGGTGTTCCCTGGCCGCTGGCGATCCTGGGAGGAACCATCATTGGTGGCATCATCGGACTGGTCAATGGCTTACTCATCAACGCTGCCCGCCTGAGTCCCTTTATCACCACCCTGGGTATGATGGGCGTGGCACGCGGATTGGTCTCGATCTTCACCAACTCGGTGGGCGTATATGGTACACCAGATGACTTCCAATTGCTGGGGCAGGGAACCATCTATGGCATCCCTATTCCTCTGCTGGTCGTGGTGCTGCTGGCCCTGCTCGCCCATCTTATCCTCAATCGCACGCGGCTCGGTCGCTATACCTATGCGATTGGCTCCAATGGCGAGGCCGCACGTCTCTCGGGTATTCCCATCAAACGCTATTTGACCCTTATCTATGTTATCCAGGGGCTGCTGGCGGGTTTCGCGGGCATGATCGCGTCCTCACGTGTCAATTCAGGACAACCGAACTTTGGCATTGGCCTTGAACTTGATGTTATTGCCGCGGCCGTGATCGGTGGCGCCAGTCTGTTTGGAGGGCAGGGAACCATTCTTGGTACCCTGATCGGGGCCTTTCTGATCTCAATTATCCGCAATGGCGCGGTCCTTTTGAACGTCAACATTTACTATCAGAATGTCATCATCGGTGTAGTGATCTGGCTTGCGGTCTTCTGGGATCAATTCCGACGCCGGAAGTTCGCAGTAGCATCACGATAAATCCATCCATTGCTGCCATTTTCTTTCGTTCCTGTAAACATCCCCATACGGGGACCTATGCCCATTAAGGACATAGTTACACGATGAACCCGCAAAGGAGTACGCAATGAAGCGAAGCATTGCACGGATTCTCACAACGGTGGTCTTAGCCATCGTTGCCTTGCAAACGGTTGCCTGTGGCGGAGTACAAGTTCAATCATCAAACCCAACAGGTAACAGCGGCGGTAAGAGTACGCCTACGAATGGACCGATCAAGATTGTAGTGGTACCAAAAGCAGTCGGTTCAAACTATTGGGAACAGGTACAAAAAGGCGCGCAGTGCGCCCAATCAAAACTACAGAACGTGACAATGCAATGGGATGGTGTCTCGGCTGAAACCGATGTCACGGGACAGATTAATCTGCTTACCAACTACATTACGCAGGGGGTAAATGGAATTGTCTATGCCGCAACGGATGCCAGGGCACTCACCGAAACCAGCACAAAGGCGGTCAACGCAAATATTAAGGTCATCAATATCGACTCGGGCACGAACCCTCAACCCGCCAATGTGCCGCTGTTCGCTACAGACAATACAGCATCCGCCGTCAAGGCCGCTGACCTCCTGTCACAGGCGCTCAATGGCAAAGGCAAAGTTGCCTTCATTCCTTTCCAGGCAGGATCATCCACCAGCGACCAACGGGCCGCGGGCTTTAAACAGGGCTTAGCCAAGCATCCAGAACTGCAACTGGTCGCGGAACAGTATAGCCAGAGCGATCCAAATACCGCCCTGCGCGTCACTGAGAATATTCTCAGTGCCCATCCTGATATCACGGGCATCTTTGCTGCTAACGAGCCAGGCGTTATCGGGGCCGCCCAGGCTGTCCATAAGGCAGGCAAGGATGGAAAAATCACGATCATTGGCTGGGATGCCGCTCCCGACGAAGTCAAAGGTGTCCAGAATGGCACGATCAGCGCCCTCGTCGTACAGAATCCATTCCGCATGGGCTACGATGGCCTGAATGCCGCCGTCAATGCTGTACGCGGCAAAGCAGTCAGTAGTGAAGATACCGGTGTCACCTTTGTCACGAAAGCAAACCTCAACGATAGCAAAGTCCAGGCAGTCTTAAATCCAAGCTGTGCTAATCCTCCCGTGTAAACTCACTGATTAGCTGAAAGGTCAGAGAAAAAAAGGAGTATCCCGAAGCGGGATACTCCTTTTTTTCTCTGGTAGAAGATGAAATTAACGCTCTTTGATTTCTTTCTGAAAAAATCCAACAATCGCGGCGGCCAAACCCATCACCAGTAAAAACACCTCGAAGCCCGGAAATAACTTCAGAATGGCCGGTGGATTACTGCCGGAAACGGCAAAAATGGCAGGCGCGATATTCTGTGCCAGGCCAACCGCTAACAGCATCAGCACTAATCCCAACAACATTAATTTGATCGACTTCATCAACATAATACCTTTCTAGAAATGAGCACATTATACCTATTTAAGATGAGCAGAGAAAAGATGAATAAGCCCTTTTCCTTGTAAAATAGCACACGGCAGCCCGCTACTCTGCATTTTTCGACTCCGGGGCAAGAAAATGAACCATTTATCCTAGTCATCGACTCATCTTCAGCGGAGCAGGTTGCTCGCTACGCGGGCGAAAGGAGAGAGCAAGATGCATGAGAACGCCCTGCACCTTCTCTCTTCTCTCTCCTTTTTATTGCCGCGAAAAGCAGAATATGATATATTTCCTCAAGGTGATCGATTGCTTGAGAGGAGACACTGAAGATATGGCGCTTGAAAATAATGAGCGTGAACAATTAAATGCAGCGCTCAAACGCCATGGCTATCGTTGGGTCAAAGAGAACGGTCAGTGGATCTTGAAAGATCCACAGGGCAGGACGATAACGCCAGAAAAAGCGATGAGTATGATTCAGAAGAATGTGGCGGCTTCCGCGACATCAGTATCCGCCGCATCGGCGCCGACACCCGCGAAGTCCAGACCTGTACGGCAGGCAAAGGCGTCAACACCACCACAAACGGCTACCACTTCCCCGGCACCAGCACCAGCACCAGCACTCCAAAAAGCGCCACCAGTGCAACTCCATTTAAATGATCGACCCGCGATTGTCAGCTGGGCGCAGCAAATTATCAGGCGGCGTCCACTTATTTTTGATCTCGAGACGATTCAGCCAGGCTTGAATGATGAAATCATTGAGGTGTCGCTGGTAGATCTGGCTGGTCGTATCATCTTCCATTCGCTGATCAAGCCCGATCAGGCAATTGAGGCGACCAACAGCGATATGCATGGTATTCCCACGAATATGCTTTTACAGGCTCCCATCCTACCTGAGATCTGGCCTCAACTGTATCCATTATTGATTCAAAATGAACTCATTATTTTTAGCGCAGCCTATAAAATACGTATTTTGAGACAGGCGGCGGCCTTTTATCAACTGGGACTCTCAGCGATTGTATCCCATTGCCTGATGGTGAAATATGCTATGTATGCAGGCGTCAAGGCGACCGAACGCGACTATAAATTACATACCTTGCCAGAGGCATGCGCAGCCCTTAAAATACCCACGGGAAGCGGACGAGCACTGGAAGACGCTGAAGCTACCCGCCAACTTCTCCTGACCCTCACAAACGCATAAGCCAATGTGTAGACCTCGCCTTTTCGGTGCGGTCTACACATTGATGAGGATATGGTAAGTATATATCCTGCCAGGATAGCTGCTTATTGAGGTGGGGGGGAATCTTGAGGATTATTAGATGAATGCTTTCCTAATAATCCCCCCAGAATGCCGCCTGCATTGCTGACAAGGTGACCAACCTGATTTTGCAGATTGTTCAGAACACCTGAAGCGGCTCCCTTGGCTTGATCGGCAAATTGTTCACCCCCGGGAAGCTTTCCCGCGAACTGATCAATAACCTGGTCAATCTTCTGCTGCGCCACTTCACGTGCAGCTTGAAGTTGTTCAGGACTTTGTACCTCAGCGTTATCTGCTGGAGGAGTATTTTCTTGCTCTGACATGATCTCGAAACCTCTCACTTTTCCCGGGTACTCATATTGACAAAGACAGATCTGTTAACTGCGACAATGCAAGAACATGAGCTATGATTCAGAACACAGACACTCTAAGAACGTTTTTTGTCTCTATTCGGAGTCACTCATCGTGAGCAAGTTTTAGAAATAATGTCTTTTCAACCAGCGAGCACGCAGGCGTACCAGGAGATAGGTTCCCAGGCTACCACAGACCAGGGCAACCGCAGTCCAGCTATAGATGGTGCTATAGCTGGAGGTGGTGAGTCCCAGGCCAAAGAGCGGGAACAGGATGATCATTGCCAGGCTTTTGGTTGTGCTTCTGTTGGGGGGCATTATACTTGCCATTCAGCAGTTTTTTTGCAACACAGCCCTTCATTTTGCTTGGTTATGGCCATCTGCTTCACCCTCCTGAAGCAATCTACCACTTTTCACAACTAAGTGTCACTGTAGTACTAAGATCAAAAAACGTATAGATATTTTTCAAGCATTATAGTATACTTGCTAGATAGACTAACGCAGATATAGGCGAGTTCCACGTGCATACATTGTAATATATTATTGCGTTTAACTTATTTAAGGAGATGTTGATGTCAACCAGGTTATTCCGTGTTCTGGCTGCAATTTGTGGTATCATTGGGGTCCTCTTGCTCATTACATCTTTCATAATTATTCCGAACCCACCTGCCCACCCGACTGTCGCACAATTGGTTGCGTATAAAAACCAGTATGACATACCCTTTGTCATTGGCTGCTGGCTTCAGGCTGTAAGTCCCGTGCTTATCGTGTTGTTCGCATTCTCAGTTGTACGCCTTGCAGGCAAACAAAACCATTTGGTGGGCTGGATGACATTCTTTGGAGGTGTCATCCTCGTGATGGTGAGCCTTGTAGAAGTCACATTTTACCTCAGCGCAATCAATGGCAATCCGGCAACGACAAGTTTAATAAGTCTCGATCTCATCGCAGCTGTCCAGCATCTCTATTCAATCGTGGCCGCGCCGATTCTTTTCTTTCCGCTAAGCCTGGTGTTTCTGAGCTCACCTGTGTTACGCAAGGTTATTGGCGCTATTGTAGCCTGCATTGGTTTTGCGATTGGCGCTGCATTTTCTATCTTAGGCATGATCGGCCTTTTTACGCCTGATCAGAATGTCGTCAATATTATGTCAATCGTCCAGGGAAACTGGTGGTTATTTGCCGCAATCGTGTTGATATTCTGGCCCGGCAAGGAGATTGAGGCGCCAGCGATAAAGATGGCTGAAACTGTACCCGCTATCTGAACACGATATGCTCTCACCTACCCAAAGAATCAGCAATCCTTGTGAGAGGATTGCTGAGGGGAGTAATGGAGGAAACCCCAGGATACGTGTAAAAATAGCTCATAGCACATTTTTGTTCAAGTTTTGCGCTGTTCAGATAACCGGCGTTTCTTGTACTCTACTATTCAAGCGCGAGCATAAAGAGCAGATCATGCTTTCCCTCATGCATAAATTGAACAGTGGTGAAGCCAATCTCAGTGAGTGTATGCTGCCCTGGCTGGACACCTGGCGCATCGGCTAACAGCTGGCTGCCGAGGCAGATGCCAAGATATCTGTGGCTGGCGTGTTTATAATTTAAGGGATGAGAGATGGTGGTGGTTGATGAGAAACGAGTAGAGAGCGGCTTTCGATCAGTGATCAGTTTTTTGTGTAGTGATCGAGATATGTGTATCGATCAATGAAAGGTTTTTTGCACGATGATCAGACAACGCGTACCTGCCGGTTTAGAGCGACGCTCTGAAGATTATCCTCTGATTACGGGTCGAGGTGCTTATGTGGATGATATCCGTCTTGCACCCGAGCGACCAGCAATAGTACAAATGGCGGTTGTGCGTAGTCCTCATGCACATGCTCGTATTGGTACCATTGATCTTGAGGCTGCTCGTACAGTGACCGGGGTGGTGGCGGCGTATACAGGCGCGGAACTGGTACGAGATCTGCCAGCGCTGGTTCCATTGATCCATTCAGATGCGAAGGATGTAAAACTACCAGAACGCCGTCCGCTCGCCGTGGATAAGGTGCGCTATGCGGGCGATCCTGTCGCGGTGGTGCTGGCTGAGACGGCTTACGCAGCCAGAGATGGACGTGATCAGGTACACGTTGACTATGAACCATTACCAGCAGTCATTGATCCTGTACGTGCACTGGAGCCGGATGCCCCCCTGCTCTATGAGGAAATGGGTAGGAATCTGATTCAGCAGACGGTTACGCAGGGCGGCGATCTATCCGCTGCCTTCGCGCAGTCCACGCATACTCTGCAACTTCGGCTGGAAAATCAACGCCTGGCTCCGAGTTCAATGGAGCCGCGTGGCTGCCTGTTTGATTATGATGCCAGCAGCGGCGAGCTGAATGCCTGGATCTCTTCTCAATCAGTCTTTCAGGCCCGCAATACGCTGGCGCGCTTCCTGAAAATGGAGCCGGAGCGCATTCATGTCCATAATGCCGATGTGGGTGGGGCGTTTGGCGCGAAAACGATCTTCCTGGGCGAGGAGATTATTGCGGCCTTGCTGGCGGTACGCCATGCCAGACCGGTAAAATGGGTCGAGGATCGCAGCGAGAATCTACTGGCGCATGTCCATGGACGCGGTCAGGTGAATGAGATTGAGGCCGCCTATACCGATACTGGACGCTTGCTGGGGCTCAAAGTACGCATCATTGGCGATACCGGCGCGTTTATCTATGGAATCGGGGCGATGATGCCGATCTTTACCTCTACCATGTTGAGCGGGGCCTATCAAATTCAGGCGATCGAGTGTACGGTGCTTTCGGTGCTGACGAATAAGGTGCCCATCAGCGCGTATCGCGGCGCGGGACGCCCGGAGGCCGCATATATTGTCGAACGTACGATTGAGGAGATCGCACGGGCCTTGCAGCTTGATCCCGTTGAGGTGCGGCGGCGCAATCTGATCCCAGCTACGGCCTTTCCCTATCGGACCCCGACCGGGCTGACCTACGATAGCGGCAATTATCAGTTGGCGCTGGATAAAGCTCTGGCCCTGGCGGATTATGCTGGCTGGCGGGAGAAGCAGCGCCAGCGCCGGGCCCGGCCAACCTCAAAGTATCTGGGCATCGGTGTCTCGACCTTTATTGAAACGACCGGCGGCACTATGTCTCAGAATGGATTGCATGAGGCTGCAACGGTGCGTATTTTGCCCGATGGCAGGCTGAGAGTGCAGTGCGGCGTTGCCCATAATGGGCAGGGACACTTTACAATCTTTGCGCAGCTCGTGGCTCAACTCTTTGATATTCCCGGCTCCCAGGTTGAGGTGCAGATGAATGATACCAGCCTGCCCGGTTATAGCACTGGTACCAATGCCAGTCGCATCACGCAGACAGCGGGCTCGGCGATCCATCTGGCGGCGAATGCTGTACGCGAGAAGGCACTGAAACTGGCCTCTCAACAGCTTGAAGTCGCCACACAGGATCTGATCGTGACCAGCGGCAAGATTATGGTTCAGGGCTCCCCCTCACATTTTGTGGAACTGGGAGCGCTGGCACGGGCCGTCGAGCAGCAACCGGAGCTGATCGAGCATGAAGCACCTAATCCCGCCAATGGTATCCCTATCGAAGGATTGGCCGCGTGGCGCTCGTTCACGCCACAATCGGCTGCCATCGCATCGGGCACGCATATCGCCATCGTCGAAGTAGATAGCGAGACCGGCGATATACAAATTCTACGCTATATCGCCGTTGATGATGGCGGCCACATCGTCAATCATGAGTTAGCCGAGGCCCAGATGCACGGCGCACTGACGCAAGGAATCGGGCAGGCACTCTTTGAAGGCGTATTCTATGATGAAGCGGGACGAAATCTGACGACGACCTTTATGGAATATGCGCTTCCGGCCCCGGATCAGGTTCCCGATTTCACATTAGAACTGGTCGAGACCCCCTCACCGCTCAATCCATTGGGAGCTAAAGGCATTGGAGAGGCAGGCACGATTGGCGCGCCTCCAACCATCGTCAACGCCACGCTCGATGCTCTCGCGCCCCTTGGCATCACCGATCTTGACATGCCCTTATTGCCAGAGAAAATCTGGTTCGCCATCCATGCCAGGCAATCATCCCAGCATTAATCGCGTAGGAGTCCTATCCAATCTTTGGGGATAGGACCCAATCCTCACTCTTCAGGATAAGCTAAGCTACATCATTTGAGTTCATCGATGACACGACGTACATCTTTGAGGATAGCATAAGCAGCACTATCTTTATCATCCCAGGCAGCAACGGGCTGCTTCTCCTGAGGGAGCGACCAGAGTTCACCAAACAGCTCATCCTTCCACCACTCATATGTTTCTTTGACGATGATAGGAATAACGTGGGTCAGTCCCTGTTCACGGCGCTGGAAAGCAGGTTTCAATTCATGCTCATAAATACTATCAGAAGCCATAAAAGCAGGGCTCACCAGCAACAACACGATATCAGCCTCATTGAGATAATCGGCCAATACCGCCGCACTCACCGAGCCAGCCAGGGTATTTTCCGCACGCCGGATCACAACTTCATGCCTGCGTTTCAATACACTGAACTGCTTTTCCAGCGTATCACAGAACCGCTTATCCTCAGGAGCATACGAGATAAAGATCGATATTGGTCTATCTATTACCCGAGAAGATAAGCCTGATTGGGTAGGCTGCACCTGCGCCAACTCCTTCAAAGTCACACGATTGGCATCCACACCCGGCCGCGTAAACAACTGTGGAATGTGATGCTGCGGAATATTCTTGATCTGTATCTGCGTGAGGCCCTGATCAAAAGCACTTTGCACCGACTCACCAAATCCCAAAGCCTGATAAAATCCAAATACAAATGCAATCGAAGCCTGATCACTAATAATATCACTCATACCAATAACACAATCAATATCTTTAGCAATCATTCTGGCTTGATTATGTGTATGGCAAGCATTTAACACAACTAAATGGATACGGTTTTTAAAAGCGTGTAACAATGCTTGAAGACTATCGCCTGTAATGGGCCTGATTTTTCTTTGCTCATCTTCAAAAAGGAGTTCACCTGTTTGTGTGCCATGACCACTGAAATGAACGATATTGGGCTGATAAGTATATAAATACTGAGAAAGACCATCATCAGTCACGGCCCATTCATTTTTAATGCTAAAGGCATTTCTATATTTACTAACATTAATTCTCTCTTTTATTGTGCGAATCTCTCTATCTGATTCTACCTTCATTGTCTGTTTTGGGGAAGCCGCCAGAAATAGGATTTGTACAGGATTGCCCACAAGGTTTTTCCTTTCGCTTTTGGTACAACTTGGCATCGTTATTGTAAAGCAGCGAAAAATGCAAGTCAAGAATTTATATATATCAATATATTGGTCCTTATGAAGCTGTGAGATTATGCGTCTGCTCCAGGGCCGGTGAAGAGAATCAGGCTGTTGGCTTTTCAGCGACGAGGGTAAAGGTTTTAGGGAGACCAATATCGTCAATTTTGCTATTCGGTTCTTCATCCAGGCGGCGAATCAGCAGGCCTGCGGCTGCAAAAGCGGTAACAATCTCGCCCAGGGTCCATTGCCGCAGATAGACGACGGGCGCGTCTTTCTGCTCTTGTCCGGGCAGATGCTTGCTAAAGGCGACCTTTTTGACGATGATCGTTTTGTCGAAATAATTGCCAGTGACACGATGCTTTTTGCCTTTTGAGGTGATCAGCTTGGTGGAGATAGGATGGAAATCCTGTAGGATCAAGCGACCGCCTGGAGAAAGGAGCTGCTGGACAATCCGGGCCAGCGGCGCGAGATCGATAAAATAATGCAGGATGCCGAGTTCCATGAAGACAAGCTGATAGCTGGCATTGAGTTCGGCTGGTGCCAGGGCCAACACATCAGCGACAAGATAGCGGATCTGCGTCTGAGCAGCCGCCGCAACCTCCCGCGCATAATGTGCATTCTCCTGCGAGATATCCACAATCGTGACGTCAGCGCCCAGCAAGCTCATGGCAATAGCCTTGGCTCCGTGTGAGCCTAAGAGATTGATGACCTTACATCCCGCCAGTGGTACCAGATACTGACTGAGCATCGAGAGGCGCTGCCTGGGATCTTTCCGTAGCCGCTCACCCAGGCTCTGAGGGGTTCCATGACGATGAATCCAGGCTTCATAGGCATCCTGATTCCAGGCTGCCTGGTTGAGTTGGCTATTTTCTTGTTGCAGCCGACGCAGATAGGCTCGGATAGCCTGTAGATCCACATCTCCTGCCGGTAAGGTACGGAGATAGAAATCGAGCGCCTTCACCCAGAATGGCTGCCCGGCATGTTGATAGGCCAATCGATCAGGATCAGTCACGACAACAGTGTTGAGATAGCCATAGAGGTGGACAGCGATACCATTGAGCGTGAACACACAATATTCATAGCAGCCAGCCCGCTGCTGGATGCCTTCATGTGCCTCAAAGAGCGCACAGGCCCGCGCCATCAAATCCCATTGTAGTGAAATTTCCAGGGTATCAGGAATAGTTGTTGTCACCCCCTGCACGAAGAGGGAAGTGGAGCCGATGAGAGTAGTGTCAATCGGGATGGTGGCTAAGCGGTTCAGGACGGTCATCAACGTCTGCCACCAGAGCTTGTCGGAAATCAATAGATTCACCTCGAGATATTTTGTCATCCCCATTATATACCACGAAGCAGTGCGCCACCCCCTGAACCACAATCAAACATGGCATCAATAGCGAGTAGACTAAAAAATCAGAAAACGGTGGAGAAGCATCCTGGACAATTGAGAAGTAAACGCTTGTTTTCTAGTATGCATTCAGTTATACTACACCTTAATTGAAACATAGTCATGTATCATACGTTAGACCCGGATAAAAATAGTGCGTCATAAAACAGCAGCATGGTCAGTTGAAACTCCAACTATCCCTATTTACTAACCATGACAAATATCATAACTGACAATTCCTGTCTGTTTAAACGCCAGCTTCGCTATTATCAGGAGGATTTTCATTTTAATGAGCAACAATTCTAATTATCCCCCCTACAATCAGCAGCCAGAAAATGAGAGAGCGTACGAACCAACCATACCAGCCACACCCAGCAATCCTGGTGGCCCAGGCCAGATAGTACCACCATCCCAACCCAATAATAATATCCCCCCCGCACCATATGGGCCAGGAACTACGGGCAATCAAAACAACTATCCTGCACCGTCACCAGCAAGCAACCAGCAGCCCTATTATGCTCCGCCACCAGCCAATGCGCAAAATAACCCGAGTAACATCAATAATCCCTATAGTGAGCAAGCGCCTGCACCATATGATCCTTATGCACAAAACCAATATGCACAGTCAGGAGCATATCCACCACCATTACCCGCAGGGGCAGCTCCCTATCCTGGTACTGGTTATCCCGGCTCTGGTTATCCAACGCCGCCCAAGAAAAAGAACAGGGGATTATGGATTGCACTTGGCATCGTAGGCGGCATCATAGTGTTGAGTATTGTGGGCTGTATCGTGGCCTCAAGTCTCATCATCAACAACGCACAATCGAATATCAGTAATTCGAATGCGACCGCGACCGCCGTTGCGAAACAGGACAATATTTCAGCGACTAGCACTAACACAGAAAGCACTAGCACTAACACAGGAGGCACTACTTCGGGAACAAATACCACAAACACAGCGGGTGGGCAAACGCAAACCTTACAAAACGTGGATTGTACAGTCAGCTCATTAAAAAAGATCGCCGGCGATGATTACGCCTCGCCCAAAGCAGGAAACCAATTCATTGTGCTCCATGTGAAGATAACCAATCATAGTGGTGCGAGCCAACACTATAATCCATTGGATTTCACAATTACAACATCACAAGGCAAGACCTTGAGCCATTCATATATTGTGCCGCAGGAATACGATACACAGCTCTCCTTTGGAAATCTGGGGGATGGTAAATCGGTTGAGGGAGATCTGGTGTTTGAAGTTCCCCAAAATGATCACCAGCAGACATTCAAGTGGAATCCGACCTTCAACGAGTTCGCAGATAATCCCGGCAACGCCGAGTGGAAGCTAACGCTATAATCGGCGATACCATCACGAGTATCTTCAAGTAAGCATAAAGAGGAGAATAGTACAACTGTGCTATTCTCCAGAGCGACCATCACGAGTTGTTGATGTGGGAAACAACGACCAACCTTAATGCAGCAGATCCCCAAACAGCAGCATGGAATGTGAATCTATAGTTGTCGAGGTGCGCTTTCCTCTTCCTCGTACAATACACTCACCCGTATGATCCCATCCGATCCCATCATGCCAGCGCGTTGGGGCGAGATGGTGGGACGTGAACGGGAAAGCGCACCTCGGTTGCGACCCTGGCCACCTACTCCAACAAATGGGGGTGAAGCAAGAGCTCCCTGCCTGTATGGTTTTCCGTCATCGAGACCCGGCCCTGTTTTCCCTCATCGTATCTGCAGAGGTGGGTGAGAAGGAGCCTGTCTTTCTGCGATATACTACCACGAAAAGGAGGGTGATG
>NZ_BIXY01000049.1 GCF_008326305.1 Dictyobacter arantiisoli
AGTTGGCCCGCCCGGGCCAGAGCTGGATAGCTATGTCGAGAAGGGATAAGCGCTGAAGGCATCTAAGCGCGAAGCCGCACCCAAGATAAGTTTTCCCATCTCTTCGTGAGATCAAGATCCCAGGCAGAACACCTGGTTGATAGACGGCACGTGCAAGCCTGGTAACAGGTGCAGCGAAGCCGCCCTAATGATCGTACGGCTTGTTTCACACATTTGTATCTTCATCGTGGCTCTACAATGGATGGCGCGTCGTCTGCTTCAACAAAGCTGACAGGAAAGCGCTCGGCAAAATTGAGGAAATGCACTTTTCAGTGGTTCAGACCCATACAAGTAGGATTTGCTTTTGGCAAGTCCTTTTTTGTGTTGAAGAGGAGCAGGGATATGCTCATTGACTTTCATACCCATATATTTCCACCAGAAATATGCAAGCACCGCGCTCGTTATTGTGAGCGTGATCCCTGGTTCGCTGCCCTCTATTCTAATCCCAAATCTCGTATGGCCAGCGCGGAAGATCTTGTGACTGAAATGGCTATTTCTGGTGTGGACGCTTCCGTTACTTTTTCCTTTGGCTGGACCGATCCTGCATTAATCGAGGCTACCAATAGCTATGTGATTGATGCCATGCGACGCTATCCTGGTCGCATTTATGGTATGGCGGTTATCCAACCTACGGCAGGAGTACGGGCGCAACATGAATTAGAACGTTGCGCTCAGGCCGGTATGATTGGTCTGGGAGAATTAATGCCACACGGCCAGGGCTATCGTCTCAGTGATATCCCTCTCCTTACTCCTTTGATGGAGATTGTACGCCATTATCAGTTGTTAGTACTCTCCCATTGTAGCGAACCGGTTGGGCATCTCTATCCTGGCAAAGGTGATGTTTCGGTGCAGGATATTGTTACTTTTCTCACTGCCTTTCCCGATATCCGCTTTATTGCCGCTCATTGGGGAGGCGGGCTGCCATTCTATACGCTGATGCCAGAAATCCAGCGCCTCGCCTCGCACGTGTGGTATGATACTGCTGCGTCCCCTTATCTCTACCGATCAGATATTTTTAAGTCGGTGGCCCAATTGGTTGGCGCGGAGCGCATTCTTTTCGCCAGTGATTTTGGATTGCTACGTCAAAAACGTGTGATAGCTCATATTCAACAGACCGGCATAGATACACAGTCGCTGGCAATGATCCTGGGAGGCAACGCTCAACACCTATTAGGCCTTCACGATCAAAGAAATTGACCTCCTGTTCCTAACTAGCAGCCATGGTATATCATTCTAGTATTTCTACTTCTTTTAGTATTGCAATGAGGTATCTTGATCATGCGTGTTGTCTCTCTCGGAAGTGGTAGTAGTGGTAATGCTTATCTCGTGGAGGCTGGTCCTCAAGGCAGGACCAGGCTTTTGCTGGATGCGGGTTTAAGCGCACGCATGTTAACAACACGTCTGGCCTCGGTTGGAGTATCGCCATTGCAGCTACAGGGTATTCTGGTTACGCATGAGCATAGTGATCATGTACGAGGCATTCCTGTGCTGGTGAAAAATCATTCTTTGCCTGTCATTGCCAATACCCACACATTGAAAGCTATTCAAGAGGGCATTGTCACTGGCGTCTGGAGCACTGACTCAGGTAAACTGGTGCCAGCCTATCAAAAGTCTGATACTGACACACAACCTGAAGTCCTGCTGACAAAAAATGGAGCAGATACAGCTAATGCTGCGTTATTGGAGAGCCAACCCGGGCAGATAGGCGTAGCGGTAGCGGATGGTGCGTTTTCAACATCGCCAGCTTCTCAATATTTATTTTCGGCATTGGTCTTTCCCAGCGGTACCCGGCGCATTGTTGGTGATATCACAATCACCTCATTTGCTATCTCGCATGATGCCACTGCCCCTTGTGGTTATCTATTAGAGGCGGGTGGATGTCGTGTCTGTTTGGTGACGGATAGCGGGGAAGTTACCCTGGCAATGCTTGAACAGATGCAACATGCTGATCTCCTGATTCTGGAATCTAACCATGACCGGGAGCGCTTGCGGCGTGGCCCCTATCCCTGGATGCTCAAGCGCCGTATTCTCAGTCCTACAGGCCATCTTGCCAACGATCAGGCAGCCGAAGCTGTGCTGCGTATCTGGCGCGAAGGCGGGATGCGCTGGCTCTGGCTTGCCCATTTAAGCCGTACCAATAATACACCTCAGTTGGCACTGGAAAATATGCGTCTCTCCTTGTTAGCCGCTCATGTCAATCTCTCCTATATCCAGATTGTCGCCTTACCGCCCACCATGGGGGCCATCTGGGATTCCACACGCTTATGGCTTTAGCCAATGATGTTTTTTTTGTCCAACGCATTCACAGCGGCCAGTTCTTTGCGTACACGTTGTGCTGATGGGGTTGCAGAGAGCGACTCATAAAAGCCCAGCGCTTGTTCCAGATAGTAGCATGTCAGATCCAGGTCGCTTTTCCGCAGCTCTCGGGCCTCATCTGTATCCCGTGTATCCGCACGGCATTTGTAGAATAGACCCAGATAATGCAGTGTATGAGCCCGTTCCCAGGGCAGATCAAGTTTTTCACAATAGTGATTGGAACGTCGTAAATCAGCTTCTGCCTGTTCCCATTGCTGTTTTTGCAGGGCCAGGCGTCCGCGTGCGCGCAACGCTACCGCGAGACTCTTGTTCGAACCAGCATTTTCACAAAGCGTGACGGCACGATCAAACAAATCCTCTTGCTGTTCCGTTTCCTCATTTATTATCAGCAACTCGACTAGCGTCACCAGAATTGCCGGATCGGGAAATGGTTCGCTTTTCTGTACTTTATAGCGATAATCCTCCAGAGCTCGCGGCCAATCCTCCTGGGCTAAATGGATGGCATGTATTTTCGTTCCCATACATGGGAGATTGTCATTCGATATCCGTTCGCTATTCTGATCAGTCAGCCGTTTATATTGCCGCGTATATTTATCGCCTTCCTCTTGTTGACCACGATGATAGGCGATAGTTGCCAGAGTTTCCAGTGCCCAGAGCTGGCGTTTTTCATCCTGTTGATACTTCTCAATGAATTGCAGGATCTCGTGTGCCACCTGCTGTGCCTCATCCCAGCGGTTCCAGCGATACCATGTATTCATGCGTCCAACCATACTCGACAAGACCATGGGAGGGCTCTCCATCGCGAGTGCATTACTCCAGGCCTTCCCATAATAGGTTAAAGCGGTTGCATACTCGGCAATGGTCTGATAAGTGCCTCCTAATGTTATATAGAGATCATACAGTTCTTCTCGATTCGTAATCAGATGTTCCAGTTGCAGGCGACGGTTCAGGATCTCGCGTGCCTTGCGATAGCGGCGATAGTATTGCGCATAGATAAAGCCCATGGCGTCCAACGTGAGGGAGAGTATGATGGGATCTCCAAGCTCTTCGGCCATACGTAGTGCCTGCTCACCTTTCTGCAATCCTTGTTCTGCCAGCATGTTTTTTTGCTCGACCGGCGCTTCATCTAATTGAGTAATAAACCAGAAAACCAGATAGGTAAGAAAGGACACATGTTCACGGCTCGCTGGCATATCTTCAAGCAAGGCCAGGCCAGCATTGACGTAGGACTGTATCTCTTGTGGATCTGGTGGACTGTCAAAGAGCGCCAATGAGCGCGTTGCTAATAATGAAAGCTGATTATAGATCTTGAGCAAATAGAACTTATCTGTTTGTGGTGTTGCTGGCAAGACGAGTTGGAGGGCACGGCGGAATTGAAGCCAGGCGCTATCAAGGTTCCCGCGCTGTGCGTGAGCTTCCCCAATTTTATAGAGCATCTGGCTGCGTGTATAGGCATCAGCCTGACTCTCATCGAGAAACTCCATGGCATCAGTATAGGCCTGTAAGGCTCTTAGCGCGTAATAGCAGTCCATTGCCTGATCCCCGGTAATCGTTAAGTAATTGATAGCTTGCGCCCGCAAATCGGCGCGTGTGAGCCGTATGGATTGCGTTGTCGGATATTTCTGTTTAATGATTTCAAGTGTATCAATGGTTGCATTAGGCGACCAGGTGGTGAGTGCGCGCTGAAAATGATGGGCAATCAACTCGACAAAGCTTGCTTGCTTGGTGGTGGTATGATCTTCGAGCCAGAGCGCCATCTGAGTATGTTCGCGTGACCGCCGTTGACGTGGGATATTGTTATAGACGACATCGCGTGTCAGGATATGCTTGAAGATAAAAGTGCGATCTGACGTGATAGGGCTGACCATTTTGGTCGTAATCTCGGTGATAAAATCATGGTGCATCAGCGATACCAGCGCATTAATAATGGTATCCGCATTCGTGCTGGCTCCCAACTCTAACAGGGCTGAAAGCCAGAATGTGCGGCCGATAATAGCGCAGTGCTGCAATATCAATTTATCAGTAGGATTCAGCAGATCCACGCGTGCCGCCAGTACGCCCTGAATGGTGTCGGGAACGTAGGGTAATGGAAGCAAATAGGGAGAATTGAGCGGCTCTTCCGAATGCAACTCATCGTTTACCAATTGGAGCGGCTGGCTAAATTCTCCTGGATAAGTATATTTGGGATAATTGACCATCCAACAATCTTGTCCCCGCTCGGAGCTTTCTCCACGTATCAGAATTTTCTGATCGATAAACATTCGCACAATCTCTTCCACAAAGAAGGGGTTACCCTCTGAACGGGCCATAATCGTATAGCGTAAGTTTTCTGGCAATTCATTGGTATTGAGCAAGGCATCGATAAGATCATTACTCTCTTCACTGGTCAGAGCATCCAGCTCAATCATGGTAAAGTTTCTCTGACCGCTGCCCCAATCGCGGCGGTGTTCCAGGAAATCCGGTCGGGCGGGACAGAGAATGAGGATGGGGACCGCAGTCACGCGATCTGTAAGATATTCAAAGAGATCCAGTAAAGCTTCGTCCGCCCATTGCAGGTCATCAATGATAATGATCAGCGGTTGGCGTTCTGCCAGAGCCTCTAAGAGTATGCGCCAGGCCCGCAAGAGCGCGATCGGGGCACAATTTTGTTTTGATTGTGTTCCCTTTGTAGGTGTCTGTGTCGCTACCTTACCAGGTCTTTCGTAGCCTGACTCATCTTCCCGGCGCTTCTTCCCAATCAAGCCCTGTCCGATGTGGCGTAGCAACGTCTCCGCGATCTCCTCGGGTACTTCAGAGCGTTGCGCCGCTGTAAATGTGGTACGCAAGAAATCGATGAAGCGCAACTGAATACTCTCATCGGTATCATCCTCCTGGACATGGAGCATCGAGCGTAGAATTTCGATTAAGGGCCAGTAGGTAATACCTTCGCCATAGGGAGGGCAACGTCCTTTAAGGATCAGCGGCGGTACCAGCTCTCCAATGGGTGAGGTACTTTTGACTAATTCTTGTTCACGTGTGATGAATTCACGTACCAGGCGTGTTTTACCAATACCGGGCGTACCCAGAATGGTGATGAGATGTGGATGTCGTTCAGTCTGGACACGTGCGTAACTGGCATGGAGTAAGGTCAATTCGAGACCCCGTCCCACCAGTCTGCTAGCACGGCTGATCAACCCACGCGGATGCTGCTCAATAATGCCGGTGGGTTCACATAGCTTGAGTACCACATAGGCTGTGAGTGGCTCGGTTTTTCCCTTGACGTGTAAGGGGGCCACGGCTTGAAAATCAAACACTGCGCGGCTGGATAGATAGGTCCGCTCTCCCACCAGGATCGTATCGGGCATTGCCGTTTGCTGCAAGCGAGCAGCCATATTCACCGCATCGCCCGTGATCAGGAAATCCTGATAGCGTGTCGCAGTGATCCCCGGAGTCGCTACCTCACCCGTATTGATGCCGATGCGCATCTGGAGTCGAGTCGCCTCAGGATCACGCACCAGGCGCTGTTCATTGAAGAGTGTCAGGGCGGCCTGCATATCCAGCGCGGCCCGTATCGCGCGGCCAGGATCATCTTCATGCGTGATGGGTGAACCGAACACTGCCATGACCGCATCGCCAATATATTTTTCCACGGTCCCATCGTGTTTACGGATCTGTGCGGTCATCAAATTAAAATAACCTGCCAGGATGGCACGCATATCCTCTGGATCGAGTCGATCCGCCAATGGGGTCGAGCCCGTGATATCAGCAAACATAACCGTCACCACCCGTCGCTCCTCTTCTGCTGTATGTACAACTGTGGGTGGCACTGCCGCTGGCGCTTCAACTATTACAGGTTGTCTGGCTGATAATGTATGGAGTGCTTCACTCTCAACGACTGGCTCATAAGCTACCGTAGATGCTTTATCTGCATACTGTTTGGGTAGCAATGAATTTCCGCATTCGATGCAAAACTTTGCTCCGGTGGGATTAATGGTACCGCAATGAGGACAGGCAGTCAGATTCTTTCCACATTCAAGGCAAAATTTCGCATTCGGTGGGTTTACTGTCTGGCAATTCAGGCAACGCATACAAATCCATTTTTCTACTGTATGGGATGATGAAATTCTTCTCTGCAATCGTTCTTTATTGTACAACACACCTATGATATTGAATAGCTTTAGAAGAAGAGCTACTCTGTAACGAGATAGCATAACCGTACATGAGAGCCTGGCTATCCTGCCGGTGGGCTGTATTGGATGGATTCACGGAGTTGTTTTGTTATGATAGAGATATAATATGGAACAGTTTCTGAGGTTTCGTTTATAAGAGTCGCGGAATACGCAGTTTTTACTTGACGATTTTGCCTATATTCCTTACTATAAATAGCGAGAAGGGAGTAATGTATGCAACGTGATTTTAGAGTGGAGTGCCATAGTTATGACAAGTTGTTGCGGGGCTCGTGGAGAGCGTATAGTATACAGCCGCAGGTTCAACTGGGAACAGAATTATCGTCCGCAGTGACCGATGATTGTGTGCGTTTATGGCTTCCTGCCGGTACCCCTATGAATTGGGCCTCAGGGACACGCGATCTGCGCAATAATTGTGTGCAATTTTATTGGCCGGGACGCTGGTTTATGCTCAGTGCCTTCTATAATCAAGATGTCTTGATTCACACATATGCCAATATTATACAGCCTGCCCACATTGTATTGAATCAACTCTCCTATGTGGATCTGGATTTAAGCATTCTGTTTGAGCCTGATTTAAATTATGAAGTGCTGACCCAGGCTGAATTTGAGCATATGTCTGCAGTATTAGAGTATGATGAAACTACACGGGTCAGTGCCTTGATGGCGTTACAAACCGTCACCAGTTTGATCCAGCGTAGCAGCAGTACCGGCCTGTTTGCGGTAGTGCCGCATCGTTTAGATCTGACCAATCTCCATACCGTGGTGGCAAGCTAGCACACGCGCTGGCCTGCTATCTGAATGAAAAAGGCAGTGTGAAGATGTCCAGACGTATTGACCATGTAGCGATTCTTGTGCGCGAACTGGAACAAGCGGTCGCTTTTTATCGAGATACCCTGGGAATTGAGCCAGATGAGATCAGAGAGGTGCCTACGGAACAGATACGTATTGCCTTCTTGTCTCCAGGTGGTCCGCTGGCTAGCAAGATTGAATTGATCGAGCCGATGACTCCCGATTCAAGTCTGATGCGCTTCCTGGAGAAGCGCGGTGAGGGTATGCATCATATCTGTCTGGAAGTTGATGATATCGATGCGACCCTGCAGGAGTTGAAGGCGAAAGGTGTCGTCGTTCTTGACCAGCAGCCAAGAATAGCTGCCGAGGGACGCGCCATCTTTCTGCATCCCAAAGGCACCAATGGGGTGCTCCTGGAAATGTTGCAGAAAGATGAACATTGATGGCCTTGAGCCTGATCGTTTGACGGTTGGTTTTGCATTCTGACCATCACATCTGGTGTACAATATTGATATAATAAAATGAAATTGTTCTGTTGTGATCAGTAGAGAGAGAACCGTGATAAACCAGCCCCCTATCAGCCAGGAAGCGTTAATTGCTGAGAATATTGCCCATGTACGCACTACGATTGCTGAGGCGGCGCGACGTGCTGGACGCTCACCAGAGGAAATTACACTGGTAGCAGTCTCCAAAACAAAGCCACTCGAATTCATAAAGATAGCGTATAATTTAGGAATGAGAGATTTTGGCGAAAACCGTATCCAGGAAGCCCTGGAAAAGCAGGCTGCCTTTTGTCCAGCCGATCTCCGCTGGCATATGATCGGGCATGTGCAGACAAACAAAGCCAATAAAGCGGCGGCTTCTTTTGCGTATATTCATAGCATTGATAGTTTTCATGCGGCTGAAGCCTTACAGCGTGCCGTGGAAAAAAAGAGCCAGGCCACAGGAGAATCATTACGACAAGCAGTTTTCTTACAGGTAAACATTTCCGGTGAAGCCAGCAAGGAAGGTATGTCAGCAGCGGATGCTCCTGGTATTGTGCGTCAAATTCTTTCCCTTCCCCAACTGGAGGTGTGTGGATTAATGACGGTCGCGCCATTGGTTGAGGATGCCGAGCAGGTTCGTCCAGTCTTTCGCGCCTTGCGTGAATTGCGAGATGAGCTACGCCAACAATTCCCTGCTGTAAACTGGGAACATCTTTCGATGGGGATGACTGATGATTATCCCGTTGCCATTGAAGAGGGTGCGACGATTGTACGGGTAGGGCGTGCGATTTTTGGCGAACGAATTCAGGTCAAACAACCTCTCGCTTGTTGAGCGGCTGCGGGTCCAGGCTATCTGACAACTACGGTTGCAGGCTGGCTGTGTGAAAGGAGATCCTTTATGAAGTTCGATGATTTGTTGTTTAGCCGACGTACCAGGCAAAATCATGCACTAGAGCATGCTACATTTACAATCATGGCGACTATGGATCCATCTTTAAGTGTCAGCGCCCGTTCAAATAACGATGGTTTTATTATCTTTGGGGATGTCGATCTGGGCCTGTTACGGCGAGCCCTGGATGAGGCTTTACGGCGTCTCCTGGCGGGTGAAGCTGAACTGGCGATTCACCCCAATTGTGGAACGAATCTGGCCGTGGGTGTCTCAATGGTAACGATTGGGACATTACTGGGTATGGCTTCCAGCAATAATCGTACGCGTGTGGCATCGACTGCGGCTTCTTCGGTCGCAGGCTGGATGGCGGCCCGTCCTGTTGGGGAATATGTTCAGAAGCACTTTACGACCTTGCCCGACGTTACTGGTGTTCGCGTCACCGATATCACTCGTCGTAAGCTCTTTGGGTTTACCTTTATCGAAGTTCGTACTGTTCAGGAGTAATTATGTATACGCCACCGCCGTTGCCTGTACCCATCTTCACCTATCTGATCAACTATGGTATCAGCTTTTTGATCCTGGCAATGTTGGTCCGGGCTATCGCATCCTGGTTTCGCATTGACGAGCGCAATGTTTTTATCCGTTTTCTGGCCCGCCTGACCGATCCTTTTATCGTGCCGATCCGGCGTGTGATAGGTCAGATGTGGGTGCTGGACCTCTCCTTTTTCGTGGCCTGGTTTATGTTGCAAACTGTGCAAATTTTGTTGTTACAAGCTGTCAGACCCCTGGGCTGGTAGGCAGATGCTGCTGTCAGTTCGTGTCATCCCGCGCAGTGGCCGGAACAAATTAGAGTGGGACGGTACTAAAATCAAGGCCCGTCTGACTGCTCCTCCTGTAGATGGCGCAGCCAATGAGGCGTTGATAGCTCTACTTGCCCAGCAACTCGCGCTTCCCAAACGCTCTATTACCATTGTTCGTGGGGCGACCAGCCGTCACAAAACCGTCGCCATTGAACAACTGACCTCCGAGGAACTGAAGCGTTTACTACAATAAACAGAACGAGAACGAGAACGAGGGATGCCAGATGACATCCCTCGTTCTCGTTCTCGTTCTGTTTTCCTGTCCTGTCCTAATGTGCCAGGAATGTTCCACTTCCAAGGTTATTTTCCATGTGAATACGCTGACCTTTGTCAAAAGATAAGATTACAACTGCTTTATTGACAGGATTTCCATCGGCACCGAAAGTAATCTGTCCACTCACGCCTTGCAGGTTTTTGATCTGAGTTAACGCTGCTTGAAGATCAGTAGCGGTCAGAGAGGTTCCTCCTCTGATTGCTTGCTTACTTGCTGTGAGCAGGGCAACCATGGCATCGTAGGAAAGTATTGCATTGTTAGTTGGCCGTACATAGCCATACACTGTCGTTGTATTTGCCCCACTAAAGTCCGCTATGTAATTCTGGAAGAAGGCTGGCTTCTGCTTGCTATGACCAAGTACATCCCATTCATCAGGATAGGCAAAGGCGGTGAAATGTAGACGATAGAGATTAGGACGCGCTTGCTGGGTGTAGCCTCCAAGTTCGTAGAGAGCATCACCTCCTAAAATTTGCGTGTTTGCCAGTTGTGGCTGATTGGGTAGCCCTGTCAAGAGCGTATCGACATCGTTGGCGTAGCCCGCGAAATAGATCAGTCCCGGATCAGCGGTCAGTTTCTGCAGACCCATAAGGATAGACTGTTTGTTATTGCGCTGGTAGGGGATGACTTGCGTAATTTGACCACCAATAGTGCTGGCCGTAAAAGAGGACTGGAAGTCATTGCCCAGGCTCTGACTATAGGAGTCTGAGTCATCCATAAAGATGACGGCTTTTTTCGCGCGCAGTTGATTTTCGGCGTAGGTCGCTGCCACGCTGGCCTCGGTATTATTAGATGGGGCAACGCGGAAGAAATATGTCGAGCTATTCGTAAGGGCATCACTAGAAGCGGTAGCCGAGACCATGGGAATTTTTGCTCTTGTCAGGATTGTGGATGCGTTCTCTGCGTGTGCGCTGAATGACCAGCCCATGACTCCCACAATACTATGATCTTTAGCTGCTGCTTGCACAATTTGATTGGCAACGGTGGTAGCGTTGGCCTCATTGCTGCCGGTATTAGCGATAATCAGACGGATTTGAAGTTGTCCCAGGGTATGCTGACTATTCCATTCGTGCTGAGCAACATAGGCTCCCTGGAGATTATCTGCTCCGGTTCCCGTATTGTTTCCGCTGAGGACGGTGCCTATGACATAGGTGAGATAGGGGCTATTGGAGTTAAGGACGCGTAGATCTTCTTGATAAATATGTGCCTCAGCATCACCAGAATCCCCGTTGCTTGATTTGCCATTCACGGCGTCCGTCCAGTAGGTTGCTGCCTGACTATCATTGTTGTGTTGCATTGCCGCAACGGCTTCTTTTTTATATTGTGCGTTTCTGCGCGAGGTATCAAAGACGAAGTGACCATCACTTAAGCCGATGGGCTCGCCATTGATCATCGTGACGCTGATAGAATTACTACTGGTTGAGTTGTTGTTGGCGGATGGATTTTTCTGAGTTATCTGGCTGGTATTGCCAATGGGATGGGCTCCGCCTCCAGGTGGGATGGTTGGTCCTGCATGTAAGCTGAAAAAGAGGAATGCGATGATGACGATGACAATAATCAGGAGCAGCAGGCTCCATAGCATATAGTTGACTTCTTTTTTCTGTTGGCGTGGCGGAAACTGCTGGATTTGCTGTTGATTCCCCCAGCGTCCTCCTGGTCGTTGAGCCTGGTTATTGATGGGATAGGGATTGGCAGGAGGTGCAGGTGTGCTTCTGACCGGGCCATAGCCTTGATTATAGGCAGGTTTGGTGGGCGGTGTCGGGGGGGTGGGAGGGGCTGGCACCGTCCGCAATGGTGCTGAATTGAGGAGATAACTGCTGTTCTCGCTTGTGGTATGGAAACGATTTTGCAATAGTGCGTCGATCGCACCTTTCATTTCCGCTGCGTTTTGATAGCGTTTGGTGACATCAATGGTCAATGCGCGTTCAAGAATGCGTTCAAGCTCAGGAGAAACCTGAGGATTGATACTGCGAGCGGGTGGATAATTAAACGGTGGATAATTACGCGGATCGCGATTAGTGACCAGATGGTGGAGCGTGGCGGCCAGCGCATAGAGATCCGAACGCGCATCTGCGTTACCCTGATATTGTTCGGGCGGCGCGTAGCCTGGGGTGCCCAGCGCGGTCGTTTGTTTGCGTTTGGCGTGTTTTGCCTCATCCGCGCGTGCAATGCCGAAGTCTACCAGGCGGGCGCGTTTATCGCGCGCGCTAATAATAATGTTCGCTGGTTTAATATCACGATGTACAATAGGAGGCTTTTTCGTTCCCAGATATTCGAGAATATCCAATACCTGTGAAATATAGGTAAGTGCTTCAAGTTCAGGCATCGATTTTTGGGTGCGCTCCATATGATCTTCCAGATTTTCGCCTGGAGCATATTCTTGCACCATATAGTAGCGCGACGCTTCTTGAAAACTATCGGTCACCGTTGGAATCAGAGGATGATCCAGATCTGCCAGCGTATCTACCTCACGCTCGAAATTATGGACATCCTCCTGACGTTGTTGCGCATCGCTCTCATCTGAGATTAACTCTTTAATCACGACGCGTTTGTTGGAGACGCGAGTATCACGTGCTAATACCGCTGCGCCCATACCACCCTGACCCAAAACTTTTTCGACCACATAGCGGCCATTTTGTAACTGTGCATTGGGAGTCAGGGTACTGGAAGTACCTCTACCGCCTCCATTAGTTGTTGTACCAATTCCACCACTACTACTACTATTCCCCACCTGGCCCGGGCTGGTTACAGGATTATTTGTCGTTGGACTCACTTGCCCAACAACGGTTTGCTCATTCACAGATGAGTCCAGGTAACCACCACAATTGGCACAAAAGGTTTCACCGGCCGGATTTACCGTGCCGCAAAAAGGACATTTCATAGTTGTGCCTGTTATTCCAATCTCGTAGTTATCTTGTGTGTAGTGATTATGTATGCTGGCATTATCGCCACACAACCCCTACTTTAAAAAGCGTCCCAGAAGTGTAGGTTCCATATGGATACGTCCCATTGGATCGACATAGAGCACCACAATCGCTTTATCAGTGGGATCTCCATTCGCGCCAAAAGCAATTTGCCCACTTACTCCCTGGATGGCATTGGTACCGTTGAGCGTATGTAAAGCCTGACGCTCGTCCTCAACGGTTGGATGTTGCTTTCCTGTGTTCAATGCATTATTGTACGCAGTTAGCAAGGCAATGGTTGCATCATAGGAGAGAATAACATCATTATCCGCACGCGTAAAGCCATATGAACCTCCAGTATGTGGCCCATAAGCAGTAAATGCTGCGGTATATTCCATGAAAAAATCTGGCTTTTGCGCGCTATGGTTTAAGACATCCCATTCATCGGGATAGGCAAAGGCAGTGAAGCGTAAGCGGTTGAATTTGGCACGGGCACTGCTTTGATAGCCACCTAATTCATAGAGCGCATCTCCCCCCATGACGGGTAAGTTACCGGCTGGGAGATTAGAGAGCAGTGTGCTTACATCACTGGCATAGCCAGAGAAGTAGATCAAGTCGATATTTTGTCTTAGTGTTTGCTGGACAGCGCTGGAAATGGTATCTGCTTTTCCGATGGTATATTTTTCCTCAACAACCTGATTTTTATCCTGATTCACAAATTGCTGGCGAAAATCCTGTGCCAGACTCTGGCTATAACTATCCTGATCGTCATAGAAAAGCGCGACCTTTTTCGCATGCAGGTTTTGCTCAGCGTATTTTGCTCCCTGTATTCCCTGTATCTGGTTGGAGGGAACGATCCTGAAAAAGTAAGGAGAGGCATTGGTAAGCATATCACTGGAGGATGTCTGGGATACCAATGGAATGTGTGCGTTGCTCAGCGTACTGATAGCGGCCTGTGTTCGTCCACTAAAAGGCCAGCCCATTACGCCGATTACCGTGGGATCGGATTGCTGCAATTGGACAATTTGTTGCACCACCCTGGGGACATTATAATTGAGGCTGGGATCATGTGGGCTGCCTGTGTTGGCGATCAATAAACGCACCAGAATCCCACCATGGAGTTTCGATCCATCGTTATATTCTTTTTGTGCCACATAGGCACCTTGAAGATTATCACGTCCCACCTGTATTTGATCACCGCTGAGCATTGTCGCGATTACCAGTGTCACATATGGCGAGCCAGAAGTGAGCACATGAATATTCTCTTGATAGATCAGTGCTTCCGCATCGTTCTCATTCTTGCCAAGTGCCTGATTGAGGAGCGAGATCGTCGCATTATAATTGCCATTTGCCTGTTTAAAGGCCTGCGCCGCCTGTATCTTGAGTGCACCATCTTCAAGCGTGGTATCGATGGCGGTTGTGCCATCGCTAATGCCGATAGGTTCACCATTGACCATCGTAACGCTCAGCGTGGATGTTGTCTTTTTCCCCAGGTTAGCGTATATCAACAATGAGCCCCCCGCCAATAGTAAGACCAGCAATACTGTGAGGACAATAATCAGTCCTGTATGGCGGCGTTTGCGTGCTGGTTGCCACTGTGGTTGGGGCTGTTGAGATGGTTGGGGCTGTTGACCTGCCTGAATCTGGGGATAGACAGGATATGTGGGCGATGATGTATTCCCAGATGCTACCGGTGCTACTGATGGTAACAGCGTCGGAGGAACAGGTGTTGTTTGCGCCCAGGAGCCTTGGCCCAGTTGTTGTGGTGTCTGTAATGTGGTTGGAATTGTTCCCTGCTGAGTCACGGCCTGCGCTGGATCCGGTGAGGATACGGTCGAGTTTGTGATTTTTGGTATCTGTCCAGAATTTCCCAGCGTATAGCTATCGATATTGCCAGAGACACCAAAACGCTGACGTAGAATGGTATCGATCTCAAACTTCATGGCGGTGGCGCTCTGGTAGCGTTGTTTCATATCGACCTGTAATGTTTTCGCCAATACCTGTTCAATTTCAGGTGAGAGGGCGGGGTTGAGCGTGCGCACTAAAGGATATTGGAAGGGCGTTTCACCTCGTGGATCGCGATTGGTCAGAATATGATGCAATGTGGCGGCCAATGCATAGAGATCTGAGCGCGCATCCGCGTTGCCCTGATATTGTTCAGGTGGTGCGTAGCCTGGCGTACCCAGTGCTGAGGTTTGTTTGTGTTGCGCATTACGCACCTCATCAGTACGAGCAATGCCAAAATCGACCAGATGGGCCCGGCGATCTTTGGCCCCAATAATAACGTTGGCCGGTTTGATATCGCGATGCATGATTGGTGGTACCTGCTGGGCCAGATATTCCAGAATATCGAGAATCTCAGACGCGCAGATCAATGCTTCTCGCTCGCTGAAAGGCTTTTGGGTCCGTTCCAGACGCTCCTCAAGGTTCTCTCCCTCGATATATTCCTGCACCATGAAGTAGCGTGTACCTTCCTGAAAGTGGTCGGTCACATTGGGTACCAGAGGATGATCAATATGGGCCAGCGTTGCGACTTCACGCTTAAAATTGCGCACATCTTCCAGGCGGCGCTGTTGATCAACATTGTCTGAGATCAGTTCCTTGATCACAACAAGCTTACCATCTAAGCGACTATCCGTGGCAAGCAATGCTGTCCCCATGCCTCCCTGACCGAGAATCTTTTTGATAGCATAGCGATCCCCTTGTAAGTGAGTAGCTGTACTCAGTGAATTTGGTAGCGTGATCCCGCTATTTGAAGGCGTAGCTGTCGAAGCAGCACTCACATTATTACCGCAATTCCCACAAAAGCGGACATTATTGCGGAGTTCTGCTCCACAGTAAGGACATTTCATCTTTTTGCCTGCCTTTTAAGACGCATGTAGCTGATTACGTCTTTCCATGCTATGAATATATGTACAGTGAAAAATCAAAAAATACCTGTACTATATCTAATTACTTGAGCAGGAAAATTATAACTGGTTTATCTTTGTAAGTCGAGCGCCATTGCTGCACAATTCTTTTATTCTTCTATTACATACGTAATCTTACGCGAAAAGTTAAAACAAGGCAGTGGCCATAAAAAAGGACCCTGTGGGAAGAATATTCCTGACAGGGTCCTTTTTTATAATTGTGTTATTTAGCGAATGATTAGCGCTCGATTGGTGAACGTACCAGGCTGCCCCACTCGGTCCAGGAGCCGTCATAGTTGCGTACATTCTCGTAGCCCAGCAGGCGGGTCAGCACAAACCATGTATGCGCGGAACGCTCGCCGATACGGCAGTAAGAGATGACATTTTTATCAGGTGTGACATCTTTGGCTGCATAGATATCACGCAGTTCAGCAACTGTTTTGAAGGTGCCATCGGCATTGGCAGTCACAGCCCAGGGGATATTCTTGGCTCCGGGAATATGTCCGGCGCGCTGTGCGCCCTCCTGAGGATAGTTGACCATATGCAGCAGTTCGCCGCTGTATTCCTGTGGTGAGCGAACATCGACGAGGCGCAGATTCTCATCTTTCAAGCCAGCGAATACCTGATCGCGGAAGGCGCGGATGCTCTCGTCAGCAGGCTCGGCATGATAGGTTGTCTCTTCGAAGTGAGGAACCTCTTTTGTGTAAGGACGGCCCTCGGCCTCCCACTTGGCGCGACCACCGTTTAAGAGCACCAGATTTTTATGACCATATTGGGTGAACAGCCAGTATGAATAAGCAGCATACCAGTTGTTGCGATCACCATACAGGACAATCGTCGTATCGTTGCTGATGCCCCATTTGGCAAAAAGTTTCTCAAGCCCTTCTTTAGAAAGAAAGTCGCGGCTCAGTGGATCCTGTACATCGACATGCCAGTCGAGTTTAACAGCTCCAGGGATATGCCCAACTTCGTATAACAGTACGTCTTCATCGGCTTCAATCAAACGTACATTTGCATCATTGAGATGGTCCGCGACCCAGCTTGAATCGACGAGTGCCTCTGGATGTGCATACTCAGACATGTGTCTGTCCTCCTTAGTATTCACCAATTGTTGACTTAGTGGATCAACATTCAAAACTTCTACTGTAGTATAGAAGCTGGACATAGGGGATGTCAAGGGAAAATTGTACAGGTTTTGTCTTTTTCTATGTAATTCCTATCCAGGAGTCTTTTCAAGAGTCATTCTTTGTAAGAAGGAGCCATTTTATGAAGATATTGTAATGTTTTGAAGCTGATATATATAAATATAAATGTGTATACTTTGTTATGTATCTATTCTGTTAGCACTTCTTATTTTATGCAGTATCCCGGGGAGTGAAGTATGCCTGCTACACGTGTAACCGCCGCAACGGAAGATTCGGAAGAAACCTTTAAGCTCTCGCGCGTCTTTGCAGCCTTCTCTAGTTTGCCACGTATCCTGCAACTGGTCTGGTCTGCCAATGCTCCGCTAACGGTTGCCATGGCGGTTATCAGCATCTTGCGTGGCCTGACGCCTGTGGTCTCGGTAACTATTTCTCAACTGGTAATTGATAGCGTTGTACGTGGTATACTCATCCATTCAATTGCACCCATCTGGCTGCCGGTTATTCTCCAACTGGTAGTGAGTCTGGTAGATCGTTGTTTGACGAATTCTCCTGAAAATAGCCGCTCCACAAAAGCAGGCAGCAGAGATCATGCCGTCTCTGCCTGCTGTAATTGGACCTGGTACCCTAATTGCTCAAGACGGCGAAGCGCTCGACGTTTGGTGGTCTCTCGCTCTTTTTCGCTGGCATACTGCTCTCCCAATTCCCGAAAAGGCTCATCCTCTTTGAGCACATGGTAAATGGTCAGCAGAATCCGATGAGCTACTGCCACGATGGCCTTTTTTCGGCCCATGCGTTGACACAAGCGTCGATAATACGCTCCCAGGAACGTTCCTTTACTGCTGGCTGCTCCTTGTGCGGCTTCAATGAGGGCCGTGCGCAACCATCGATTTCCTTTGGTCGTTTTGCCGCTTAACCGTTTGCCTGCACTCACCTTGTTGCCTGGACAGAGTCCGACCCAGGATGCTAATTGCTCCTGGGTCGGAAAACGATCCATCTGGATGCCGATCTCGGCGACCACGACCTCGGCGGTGCGCAGACTGATCCCCGTAATCGCATCCAGGCGCTCAATGGCTCGTCGAAGATCCTGTCGATGCTCACCCAGACGCCGCGTTTGGCCTTCTTCTTCCTCGACGATTTCCTCTGACTGAGCATCTTGTAAAGCCTCTTTGGCGGCTTGCTTTGAGGAGGGTGAAGGATCGGGGTCTTCCGGTCCGTTGCCCAGGCCTAACTGCTCGGCAATTTGCTGATCAAACGCCTCAATCTGTTGGCTTAAAAAGTCCAGGTGAGCCAGATGCTGCGAGAGCACAAAGCGATGATGCGCTCGCAGCGTTCCTTGAACAGCCTGCGCCAATTGCAGCTGCTTGCTCCGCAGTTTCCCACGTGCCATCCCTGCCAGGGTTTCCAGGTCCTGCTCTCCTTGCAGCATCGCATGCAAGATCTGCCGAGCGGTTTTGCCGGTGATATCAGTGACCACCGAAGAGAGTTTGATATTGGCGTCTTCAAGCACCTTCTGGATCCGGTTCACGATGCGAGCTCGTTCCTCAATCAGGGTTTTGCGCGTGCGCGTTAATTCCCGTAATTCCCGTTGGGGACGAGGAGGGATAAAGCTGGCGGTGAGTAAGCCATGTTGAAGTAAACTGGCAATCCATTCGGCATCCTTCACATCCGTTTTGCGCCCCGGAACCGCTTTGATATGCTGCGCGTTGACCAGCAGCACCTCCATCTCCCCTTCCAGCACATTGTAGATCGGTTTCCAGAACACCCCTGTGCTCTCCATAGCCACATGAGTGCATCTCGCTCCTTTGAGCCAATCCAACAACTCCAGTAATCCTGTCGTCATCGTACTAAATGTTCGCGTCTCTTTTTTGAGATGCCCATTGGCTCCTCGAAGAAGCAAACATGCCACGATCATCTTTTTGTGAATGTCCAATCCACAACAGCGTTCAAAGACCACACTGATGAGATCTTTCTCCATGCTTTCCTCCTGGCAAAGGGGCTGCTTTCTTCACGCTCATGCAACCAGTTTCGCCAAGAGGATACCGTCCCATAAAGAAATTCTCCTTCGTGCTTCCCTCGTCTGGGAGCCACAGTTCTGGGTGCCTACAGGTATCCCGATCATATTTGAACCCAGGTTTGTTCCACTAGATAAAATCTCGATCTGTGAATCTTGGCGCTGGTTCACCTCCTATTTTACCTCCTTTTCATGGTTCCGGGTGCTCCGCAGGAGCATGGACTATTTGAATACTATTTCACAGTCCTTATTACAGGATCAGGTTGCCAATCATATTCAACTCAGCATTCTGCACAAGGCCAATACATTAGATCTCTCCTTCTTTGAGAACACCGAATTTTATGACAAATTACGTCATGCCCGGGAAGAGACGAATTATAAGCCAGTTATTCTCGTCTCAGAGATTTTCGATACAGCACGTACACTAATCACGCTGGTCTCGATGTTAATTTTGTTACTTCAACTGGCCTGGTGGCTTATGCTGGTTGCTTTTATTATTCCGATACCATCTTTTATTGCCAGTAGTCGCTATGGCTGGCGGCGCTACCGCAGGATGCGTGCTGAAGCGCCGGAACGGCGGAAGATGTGGTATCTGACTCATGTGTTGACGGTGGATGATTATAATAAAGAAGTTAAACTCTTCAATCTGGGTGATTTTTTTATCGCACGCTATGTCTCGTTGATGGAGACCTTCTACGATGAGAATAAGAAGCTCATCATTCCCCGCAATCTGAGTAATTTTGCCTGGTCAGCCATTACGGTGATTGCCAACTCTTCTATCTATCTCTATGTAGCGCTCCAGGCCGTGCTGGGTCGTATTAAGTTGGGCGGGCTGGTCAAGTATACACAGGCATCCATTCAGGCCGGTACGAGCTTCCAAAGTGTCCTGGATGGCATTTCAACCATCTACGAAAATACCTTGTATGTCAATACACTCTTTGAGTTTATGGAATACCAACCCATAATTGTTTCCCCACCGCAACCTGCTACATTGACCTTCCCGGTAGATGTACAGGGATTGGATATTGAGTTTCGCGATGTCAGTTTTACTTATCCAGGCAAGACGGAAGCTGCCCTGAGTCATATCAATTTTGTCGTGAAGGCAGGCGAATCCGTCGCGCTGGTAGGACGCAATGGGGCGGGCAAGACAACATTAGTCAAGCTACTGACGCGCCTGTATGATCCCGATGAAGGAGAAATTCTCATTGGAGGACATTCTATTCGTGATTATAATCTCGAGGATTTGCGTCAGCATGTGGGCGTAATTTTTCAGGATTTTGTACGCTATCATCTTACTGCTAGCGAGAATATTGGAATCGGGCGACTGGCGGAAATAGAAAACCGAGACTTCATCGAACAGTCTGCTCAAAAGAGCGGCGCGGATGCCGTGATCGAAAAGTTGGACAATGGATATGATACGATGCTGGGACGCTGGTTTAAAGAAGGTGCTCAGTTGAGTGGAGGTGAGTGGCAGAAGGTCGCATTGGCTCGGGCATTTATGCGCGATGCTCGTATCCTGATTCTGGATGAGCCAACCAGCGCGCTTGATCCTCAATCTGAATACGACGTCTTCACCCGATTTCGGCAGCTCACAACTGGCAAAACCGCCATTTTCATCAGCCATCGTTTCAGCACCGTACGCCTGGCGGATCGGATTATTGTCATTGAGCATGGCCGGATGCTTGAAATAGGTTCCCATCAAGAGCTTATTGCCCTGGATGGTCGTTATGCCGAACTCTTCAACCTCCAGGCCGAAGCCTATCGATAGCATAGCAAGCGGGATTGTAAAGGGCAGCCAGCCCTTTTCGCTGACCGTCTACCAGCATAAAAAGGTAAAAATCATCAGGCGGCGCTAAGAGAGGATTACTAAGGAGTTGCATCCTTAGTAATCCTCTCTTACATCTTAGTTGCAAATAACACCAAAATAAGCAGGGAAAAGACCCATGTTTATTTTGGTGTTACACCCAAACCACTCGCGGTTTCAGAGAGCTGATAGATCCCCCCTTTTTGTTCATAGCCGCCCGTGAAGGGATCTTCTGTGAGGAGCATGGGAGTATCGAGGTCGATAAAGGTGAAGCCGCCCAGGCCAGCGGCAAAATGGGAGGCAGCACTGATTGCGAGACGGGATTCGATCATGGCTCCAATCATTAGCTGGGTATGTGAAGCTCGACAGAGGGCCGCAATGTCCAGTGCTTCCACAATGCCTGTTTTCATTAACTTGATGTTAATCACCGTAGCGGATTGATTGGCGATGATCTGTGCGACTGCGGCCGCACTACAAGCGCTTTCATCCGCTGCGACAGGAACGGTGGTATGTTGTGTCACATAGCGCATGCCGGTAAGATCATCTTTGGGTCCTGGCTGTTCGAGCAGAAGTGGCCGAATATCACGATCATCGAGAGCTTCAAGGCAGAGCAAGGCTTCATGGGGTGTATAGCCTTGATTGGCATCCAAGGTGATACCAAGATGGGGTGCACCACTGCGTATCGCTTCCACTCGGTTCACATCCTCTCGTAAATCGCCGCCGACTTTGACCTTGATCGTCTTCATCCCGCGGGCCATAATCTCTTCTGCCAGTTCATAGCCGTGCTCAGGTGTGACCAGAGGAATGCTCATATCTGTTTCAATGAATGTACTCGCGCCACCAAAAAATATATAGAGTGGAATACCATAGGAGTGGGTGAGTGCATCCAGGATTGCCATTTCGAGGCCCGCGCAGACCGTCATTTGTGAAAAATAAAGACTACGTATCAATTTAGAGAGAATACGCCACTGGGCTGCATCTCGTCCTATCAGGAGGTCTATACATCCTGTAGCCGCTGCCAGAGCTGTGGACTGCGATTCACCTGTACTGGGTGGAAAGGGCGCACACTCACCATAGCCCACACTTCCATCTTGAAGTGTGAGCTTGATGAGCACGTTCCGCGCTTCCATTACGCTTCCCGTCGCGATAGCAAATGGCTCGCGTAGCGGAATATTGAGCGGTTCAACGGTGATTGAACGAATGGTAGTTTTGACCATATCCACACCTTTGCTTCTCTGCGTCTCGTGCACGCATAGTTGTCGCTATTTGTTGGATGCTATCTTCAGGTTCATCAATACCAGGGCTTTAAAGATTTGTACGATTGTGTTGACGATCCTCATAGCGTTCTTGTGCCAGTTCGATGAGCCGCTCTAAGAGTTCTGAATACGGGATACCGCTGGCCGCCCATAATTTAGGATACATGCTGATCTCGGTAAAGCCTGGCAGGGTATTGACCTCATTGATATAGATCTTGCCGCTATCTTTATCCAGAAAGAAGTCAATGCGAGAGAGTCCGCTAAGATCCAGAGCTTGAAATGCTGCAATTGCATAGCGGCGAATTTCTTCGGTGGTTTGCTGGGGAATGTTCGCTGGAATGACGGCCTGGGATTGGTTATCGATATATTTGGCGTTGTAATCATAGAATTCATTGCTAGCAATTATTTCGCCGACCACCGAAACAATGGGTTCGTCATTGCCCAGGACCGCACACTCGAACTCGCGGCAGTTAATGCCTTGCTCAATAATAATTTTGCGATCATATTCGGCGGCGACATTGATGGCATGTTCCAACTCGGTGCGATTGTGAGCCTTGTTGATCCCAACGCTAGAGCCCAGATTGACAGGTTTAACGAAGTTTGGATAGCCTAGTTGAGTTTCTATGGCATCTAAAATTGCTTCCGGTGAGCGCGCCCATTGGTTGCGGCGATAGACCAGATAGTTGACGTTAGGCAAGCCAGCGCTATCGAAGATCATCTTCATCTTCTCTTTATCCATGCCGACAGCCGCACCCAGCACGCCACAACCGACATAAGGCACATTCGCCATCTCCAGTAATCCCTGTAAGGTTCCATCTTCTCCATACGTGCCATGCAGGACTGGAATGATGACATCCAGCGCGCCCTGTTCACCTAGAGCGGAGCCACCTTCGAGTGGGATCAGATGTTTAACTGTAGGATCACCAGTAAAGGTAACACTGCGAAACGTATCAGCTATCCCACCGTTTGGTTGTTCTGCTGCCAACAAGGTTGCGGGCTCGGTGCCCAGTAACCATTGCCCTGCTTTCGTGATCCCAATAGGTACGACTGCATATTTCTCTGGATCAAGGTTTTCCATTACTGCTTTGGCTGAAGCCAGGGAAACTTCATGTTCGCCAGACCTGCCACCAAAAACAACGCCTACGCGGATCTTTTTGGTTGTCATTCGTTTACCTTTCTCGTGTGTTGGATTGTTATGCTTGCACCATGGTGAGTAACGTATCCATAGCCAGACCCAGTGATGCCTTCAGCAGCACCAGGTCATTGCTTGTTACCTGTTGTTTTAAGAGTTCGGCGGCAGCCTGTTTTGCTGCTTCGAGTTCGACGCGATTTTCTAAGCTGGCGGCGAAATAATAAGTGGACTTTTCAGGCATACCTGCCTCAACCGCTCCTGCCACATACTGACGAGCATGCTCGCCAATCGCGACGATGTAATCCACCAGACCTGCCAGGGCCACGCCTGTCTGATAATGTTCTTCTTCGGCATAACTGCCCAGTTCTAAAATATCACCCAGGACGGCCCAGCGTTTACCATTGGCATCAATGTGCGCCTCATGCATGGTATGTGCAATAGCCAGAATTGATTGCCGGTTGGCATTATAGCTATCATCAATCAAGGTACTGCCATTGGGACCTGTCTTAATCTCGCCACGGCGTTTAAAGGCGGTTAAATCCTCCAGGGCTCCTTTGATATCGGTTAAAGACAGACCTGCGGCCAGTCCCACGGCTGCGGCTGCCAGGGCAATCGTGATGCCATGCTCTCCTGGAATATGCAGTTGGACTGGAATCTGCTCTCCTTGATAATGGAGTGTAAAGCTTCGTCCACGGAGCGCATCGCCACCGATTTCACTGGCGCGTACTCGCGCATCTTCCGAGGTACCATAGGAAAGAATCTGGGCCTGTGTTTTTGTATGCATCGCACGGACATTGGGATCGTCATAGTTCAAGATGGCGATACCTTCAGGTGCGAGAGCCTGCACTAATTCGCTTTTGGCCTGCGCCACTCGTTCCTGGCTTCCAAAATATTCAAGGTGTGAAGCTCCAACATTAGTAATCAACGACCAATCCGGCGCTTTAATGGTACATAGCCAGGCCAATTCGCCAACCCACTGTGCCCCCATCTCCAGGACCGCATAACGATGCCGGGGTTCCAGGCGGAGCAGGGTTAAGGGATAACCGATTTCAGTATTATAAGAAGCCAATGTCTTTAAGGTAGGGGCCAGATTACCAAGTACTGTTGCTACTGCCTCCTTGGTACTGGTCTTGCCATTACTGCCAGTGATACCTATATAGGTTGTTTCTGGCTGACGTTGTGCTCGTGTCCGGGCTGTGGCATGGAGGGCCTCAACCACATCAGGCACGATAATCTGGATAAAATCAGCCGGTATGTCGTCGGTCACTTCTTGCGTACAGAGTGCGCCAATTGCTCCGGCCTGAGCTGCTGCTGCGATAAAGCGGTGTCCATCAACTTTGGCCCCTTTGAGCGCGACAAAAAGATCCCCGGGCTCAATTTGACGATTATCATGATGGGCTGAGCGAAAGACGAGTTGTGGATCGGGTGTGGAGTGGCTGAGCACGCGAGCCTTTCCAGCAGTACCTTGCAGTATATCATTGAGGGTGAACATGCAGTTGTATCCTTTGCAAATTCTACTGTACTTTGTGCTGATTATATCATGGTTACCTATTCTCGTCTTCTTCACGCTGCATAGTAACTATTGCTGTAAAATGAATTTTGCCATTGTTTTGAAATTGGTTAAAAAACCATAGCATTTATAAAAAAGATATGGTATAATCTCAAGATACTGCTAGGTACTCAGGTGCTCCCAACGGCTGATCCGTGGAAGTAGTACCAGAGCAGAAGACAAGCTATATGGGAAAAATTTAGACCCAAGAATTGAGAAGCATTTATGTCATTCACAGACCAGACGTTGATTTGCCGAGACTGCAATCAGGAATTTAGTTTTACCGCCGGCGAACAGGAATTTTATGCTAGCCGTGGACTAACAAACAACCCGTCACGTTGCCCATCATGCCGTGCCGCCCGCAAGGCGAACATGGGTGATCGCTCACGTTCATCACGTGGCGGCAACGACGGCGGCTATCGTGAGCCACGTCAGATGTATACCGCGATCTGCGCAAGTTGTGGTAATGAAGCTCAGGTTCCATTCCAACCCCGCGAAGATCGCCCGGTTTATTGCAGTGATTGCTACCAGCCTCGCACCGCCAGCCGCGGTGGCAATGGTGGTGGTGATCGCCGGTCATCCCGCTGGTAATTTCCAATGAGTGAAATTACTATCCAAACCGGTGAATCGTTTGAACTTGCGCTGAAACGATTCAATCGTAAAGTACAAAACGCGGGTATTCTTGCCGAAGCTCGTCGTCGTCGCTATTACGAGAGTCCACAGTCTCGCCGCAAACGGAAGGCAGAGGCCGCCCGACGTAAACAGCGTCGGTCCCGTTTCTAGTTTCTGTACGCGTAGATTCCAGCAGTTAACTTGATTCAACGTCAATGAGGAGCACATCCGATAGCATCGGCTATTGGATGTGCTCTTTGTTTTTTGTTTCCTCTTCCCTTTTTATCCAGCTCATTGCAACCACACACATTAGTTTGTTTGCTAATTTTAAATAAGCACCTTGACAAATAGAAGTGTTTATGCTATGCTTACGTTAGTAAAGCGACTAACTTTTTACGGGTTAAATTATTTGGAGGATTCTTTCATGGCTTGGACAATTGATGCTACGCATTCAAATATTGGTTTCGCTATTCGCCATATGGTGGTTAGCACAACTCGTGGTCATTTCACTGCTGTGAGTGGCACATTAAACATCGACGAGGCAACGCCTGCTAACTCCTGGGTTCAGGCAGAGGCCGATGTAGCTAGCATCGATACGCATGATGCTAATCGTGACGGGCACCTGCGCTCAGCAGATTTCTTCGATGCCGAGAAGTACCCAAAAATTACATTCAAGAGCACCAATGTCACAAAAGCTGGCAGTGACTATAAAGTCACCGGTGATTTGACGATCCGCGACGTGACAAAATCTGTCACATTTGATGTCGAATATTCTGGTATCATCAAAGATCCCTATGGTCTGCAGCGCACGGGCTTCACTGCCACCACAAAGATCAGCCGCAAAGAATTTGGCCTGGTCTGGAATGGTCTGCTTGAGACCGGCGGTGCTGTCATTGGTGACGAAGTAAAACTCAACCTGGAATTCGAAGCCACACAGCAATAATCAGGTATTCCTTTCCCAAAACAATGGTCGGTCGTCTCTTGTTTCAAGCAAGAGACGACCGACCATTGTTTTGGTTGTTGGCCTCTGGTCAATGTGTCTGTGTCCTTGCGTTGAAGGCTTTATCATGCATACGATAGGGTTACACTAAAAATCTTTTGTATACTGATAGATAAAGGAGTGTGTTGTTATGCGTGCTGTGGTAATTACCCGCCCCGGTGGGACGGAAGTATTAGAAATACAGGATGTTGCGCAGCCTGAACCATTTGGAGAATGGGTGCGTGTGCGGGTGCATGCGGCCGGTTTGAATCGGGCGGATCTGGCGCAGCGAGCTGGATTTTATCCTGCCCCGGCAGGTGTGCCTTCCAATATTCCTGGTATGGAGTTCGCGGGTGAAGTGGATGCTGTCGGTTCACTGGTGCAGCGCTGGCAACCTGGGCAACGCGTTATGGGTATTGTCGGCGGTGGCGCTCAGGCTGAGTATGTCCTGATCCATGAGGGGATGCTGGTTGAAATTCCAGAGAATCTGGATTATATTCAGGCGGCGGCGATACCAGAAGTTTTTATGACGGCGCACGATGCTTTGTTTACGCAGGCTAAATTAAAGATGGGGGAACGCTTGCTGGTGCATGCGGCGGGGAGCGGTGTGGGTACTGCTGCCATTCAACTGGCGAAGGCGGCAGGTGTGACTGTCTATGGTACCTCACGCACAAGCAGCAAGCTTGAACGCGCCAAAACGCTGGGGTTGGAAGTAGGATTATCGGATCAGAATTTCGCTGCCGATGTGAAGCAGTTGACCAATGGCGAAGGTGTTCACGTGGTGCTCGATTTTGTGGGAGCCGGGTATATGGCACAGAATCTTGAGGCTCTGACTGCCTGGGGACGCTTAGTATTTCTGGCAACACTGGGTGGCGCTGATGCACAGGTGAACCTGGGACTGGTCATGGCGAAACGCTTGCAAATTTTTGGTTGTACGCTGCGTTCACGGACACTTGAAGAGAAGTTGACGGTGACACGCCTCTTTGCTACCCAGGTGGTCCCGTTGCTGGCAAGTTCTGCCGTGATGCCGATTGTGGAAGAGGTGTTTCCGCTAGCTGAGATTGCTAAGGCCCATACCGTGATGGCGGAAAACCGCAATTTTGGCAAATTGATCTTGCAGATCGATTAATCCATTTCAGACCGATCTCACAAGCTTCTACTTGAGCAGAGATCGGTCTGCCTTTTGTGGTTTTTCCAGAGAATGGGGATTTCAGGTCTTTGCATATTTGACTATTTAGACACGAACTTTCCCTGGGGGAAGCCTGGGATTGAATAAGGAAGCAGAACTTCAGGGTTTGGATTGATTAATGTTTTGGTGATAGTATGCACGATGAGATTATTGCGTTCCTCTCCTTCGGGCAAGGCAGTTGAGATGACACGTAATATTTCATAAATATTGAGTTCATTGGCTTCTCTGCGCAATTCTGTGGCATAGTGGTCAGCGCGTTTATTGGCTGCTCTGGTCTGTGCGATGATCAGGTGCTGCGTGACTCCTGTCACAATGTTTGCGATGGTCAGCGCGAATTTTCCACTTCTCGCTACCAGGATGGACTCATTGAAGAAGAGGAAGAGTAGTATTGTACCTAAGATGAACACAGTACCAATAATGGTGACGATGAGGCTGGTGTAGAACCAGCACTGAGCTTCAAAACGACTTTGTTGATACATCTGTACGAGAGCCATGCCATCCTCTACAAGACTTGCTTCCACCTCTTTACTTTGGAATTTACGTTGGGAAGATGTTTTTGTCTGGCTTCTTTTTTGCATGTTGCACCCATACCCCTCCTGACACATCCTGAATATCAGCTATCATCATTACTGTACAGTTGTCCGGGCAGCAAGCTGGTTTTCTAATCCTGGTTTGCTTTGATGATATTCCGCTCCCCTGGTTGGCGACTGTTCCGAAATGCCGAGCGATGTCGAGACCAGGGTTTTTTGAAGCAGATGTTTGTGGGTATCATCGATTTGTAGCTGGGAAATAAAGCTGGCAATGTTCGAGAAACTACGAATGTCTGTCAGGCTATGCAGATAGAGATCAACTTGTTGGTTCATTTGTATCGCATGTCGCAGGATCAAAATAGTGATCACTGCATTGATTATATTAATGGTTACAACTCCCATAAAAACGAAGAGGAGTTGTGCTTCCTGGTGAAAGAGGCGCACTAAGAGGGGCATCATAATGGATAAGGTGATGACAAAGGCTTCGATAATGGCGATGCGAAAGCTATGCTTGAACCAGCGATACGCATCGCTTCTACTCTCATCGTAGAGCCGCTCGAACAGATCTATTTTCCGTTGGGCGGCCTCCACAATACGTTGATAGGCTTTTTCTGTTGAGAGCCGAATGAGGCATTGCTGATATTGCGTAGCGGCCATTTTATGATCGTTATTCCCATTCCCTCTGACGCTGACCGTGCCCGTTGCATCAATTCCAATGTTGCCAGGTAATGGAGCGATATTTTCATTTTCTACGATTGCATGACGAGCGATATCCTGTAATAGATTGGCCTTGTCAACATGCTTCCGACGAGATGTGGATGAACTACGTTTAGTTGCATCTTGCTGCGCATGATATGGGCGGAAGGTCATTGTTAGTCTCCTTTCAGACTCCCCACATTTCCTTATTGCCCTGCGCCCATCTGTTTGGTATTTTGTTGACATCCAGGAGTTGATGAGTAGACAAACAGCTATCCTTGTTCATTGCAGAGCATCCCCCCTCACGGAAAAGGGACTATTTGACCATTACATAGACATGATGATTTTGCGATTTTCTATGGAAATCGTTATTATAGATTATCGCAATTTACATCTGGTAATGAATATCTTATAGCATTTAAAATCCTATTTGTCAAATACAATAAATTATATGCTTCTATTTTATCACAAAACATGTAGATTCATTATGTATATTTTGCCTGTACTATGCTATGCAGGCAGGCGTCGACGTATTTCTCGCTGGGGAGGGAAATCGTCGGCGCCTGCCTGCATAAAAAATGTGAATATGCTCTCGGGATATTGCAGAGCATGTGAGAAAATTTATGTGTTTTCCTGGTCGTAAAAAGTATTGATCGTTTCGTAATATGTTTGTTCAAGCTGGGCTATATTTTTGTGCCACTGGTTATCAAGCAGGAGTACAGGTCGGGCGATGGTTTCTTGCTGTTGCAACAATTGCAGGATTGCTGGTGGTGTTTCAATTCCGAAGGCCATCAGATTATAGCTGGCGATGGCTTTAGCCTGTTCTTTCCAGGTATCTGTGATCACCTCCCTGATTTCGTGACTGGAAAAGATACTTTGATTGGGGAGGCCTTGTTTAAATTTGTGCCATAACAGATTAACACGCGAAGCATCCATCAATACATCGGTATGCAGATGCAGGCAGAGCATCAGATGTCGCCAGATAGTCTGGCGTTGTAGAACCGCAAAGAGGCGCGCATCCTGATAGATGCTACTGTATTGATCCTGTTGGTTTTGATTAAGAGCGACCTTAGCACTTTGGAAGCGTGCATAGCTGAGATGGAGATTGTGGAGGGCGGAGTATAAATAGAGGAGATGTTTTGTGAGATCCTCCAGGACAATTTCAAATTCTATCTCGGTCACTGGTAAGGAAATTTGGATCGGCTCGGTAATTGCAATATTGTACATATCCTCCTGTGAAGGATTATTGGCCAGATTGGTATATGCCTGTGCGATCTGGGCTAACACAGTTGAATTGAGGAGCAGATTAACGCCAGATCCAGTGTTTTCAGCCCCTGCATATATGCACAGGACGCCAGCAGTTGCCAGTGTGCGAGCCGACGCGGCACTTGCCGCCGCACATTGTTGAAATCGTTCTGGGTCCTGTATTTCCATTGTTGAGACTCCTGTGCTTCATTTGGGCACCTCTTTCACATATCGCTTCGGGGAGAGCATAGCACAAAGCATAAAAACGAAACTTCCCCCGAAGGATGGAACTGGCAGGTGGATTTCAGCACTGCTTGTGTTATGGATCTTTCCCTCCTGTGTATGATGAAATCAGACTTTATCTGTGAATGGTTCAAGGATTAGTAGACCCGTTTCAGGCTCCTGTCTGATAACCTGTCCAATACTGTTACTGCCACTCTGCTGCAGGCATATTTCAATATCCCTGCTCAATCCTGCCTCTACCACTTGCTGGATAGAATGGCTGCACGCCGCCAATCTGGCAGGTGGATAGAGCTGATAGAGTTCGCTGGCGGTAGAGGCGCTTTCATGACACTGGAGCGCAGGCAATTGTCGCTGGATTTCACGAACCAGATAGCCAGCGCAGACGGTATCATCGAGTGCGAAATAGCCATTTTCGGCGGCGCAGACAATCTGGATATTGCTTTTTTGTCGCTCAGCCTGTTGGATAGCAGCAGCGGTAACAGCTGCTGCATTATAGAAGCAACCTGCCAGACGGATACTCTGTGTGGGACAGGCAAAGAAGGCGCGCGAACCATTGGTGGTAGTCAGGATCAATTCGCGTTGGCGCAGATCTAGCTGTGCAAACTCGGCGGGCGAATTGCCATAATCAAATCCTGGCAGAGGTAGCGCATGGCGCTCTCCACACAGCAATCTTCCTGGAGTTCGTTGTGCGGATTGTCTGGCTTGCTCAACCGTATCCGCCGCTAGCACGCGCCGAGCGCCACGATCGAACATCGTCGTCATCGCGGTAGTGGCGCGCACAACATCAATCACAATATAAACATCCTCAATCGGCGGTTGGATAGCTGCCACATCCGCCGGACTCATATGCACATACAACTTCATATGTCCCCTCCTTCTTTTATCTATGTTTCTGTTCCCTTTACTCTAAGATTGTAGCACTCTCATTGCGAATGTGTACCCAGCAAATGTTATAAAACATATGTGCAGACTGACATCGCAACGAAACATCACAATTCACATCCTATTATTCAAAAAAACATAAATACATCTTATATTGCTATGCTGGATTATGTAGGCACTCCGTGCGATGCCTACGGCTCCCATTATAAAATAGCTACTGATTATTTATACAAATAAGTAGCTATTCTTGTGGAGGCTGGTGACAGTATGAGTCAGGTTTCAGGCATGGAAATCGTCTATGAGTTCTGTTTTCAAATGGTGCTCACGTACGTTCTCATCCTTGCCGGCGAGGGGAAGTGCGATTTGTATATGATGAAGCTTGCGATCCGGGGTCTGGATGAGTCCACGTCCCGGTACTGGTTCAGGTACAAATGGTATTCTGCCAAAGAGTTCATGGCGTTGTTGCTCGTTGAGGCGCAGTCCAATGCGGGTACTGCATTTATTCATGATTTCGGCTGGTAGATAGCGGGTATTGGTTTCGGTTGTGGTAACGATGAGGTAAACACCCATCGCGCGCGCCTCGATCACGCTCTGGGTGAGCCTTTTTAGGACTATCGTCGCGCTGTGCCGGTCCGAGAAAGTCTGAAAGTTGCTTATAATAATGAGAAGTTGCGGTATCGTGTGTCCCTGGGTCCAGAGTTGTGAGAGGGTTTGTGTGTTCCAACGCTGGGCGGGAAAGGCATCTCGACGTTGTTGTATTTCGGTATTGATCAGTTTGGCGAAGCGGTTGATCTGCTCATCTGAACTACCTGTAGTCCAGCAATGTTCATACTGCCTGTTATACATATGAGATAGGGCTTGTAAATGATTGAGTTCGCTGAATGGATCAATGATTGCGCAATGTAGTTGTTCAGGAAAGAAACGTGAGACTAACCAGAATATCATCGTTTGAAGGGCGGTAGCTTTGCCGCTCTGTTGTGCCCCCACAATCAATAAAGGGCCTCCGGCCTGTTCGTCCTTCGCACCATGCAGATCTACCAACAAGGTTTCTTGTTTTTGATGTTCGGGATTATCAATCAGGCCGAGTGGAATTTGCATGGAGGGCTTGATATTTTCTCGATTCCGGCGTTCAAGCACCTCGCGGCGTGTCATCGGAATGACTGCCAGATAGGGATGCTGATGTACACTTTCCGTTGCCGGTCGATCAAATTCTCCGGGATGAAAGAGGATCAGTGGATCGGGCAAGAGATGCGAGGGAGTAGGGAGGGGATCAGGCCAGTAATGAATGCCTTCTTGTCTGGCAGTTTCCTGGCTATAAGCGGCTCTGATCTGTTCAATGGCAACCTCAAACAGGGGCCGGGTTGAGTGTCCCGAATGTAGCAATGACATCATGATTACTTTCCTTTAAATGGTAATGAGAGTAGTGCATTGAGTTGAGCCTGACCATCCAGGCTCGTCTCTTGCGCTATGGTGACGGGCACTGGTGTAGTAACTCGTGCGCATTGAAAGAGATCCAACTGGTTGTCACCATGTAACAGGTAGCCGCGTCCAGGAATACTGGCTGGTAGAGAGGCAGCATCTGGTCGGCGAAGTATTTCGCGGCTATGCTCGGGTGACGCGCAACGCAGACATAGACGATACTGTACATAGTCGCGTGCCCTGGTACCAATCATGCCCTCAGGACGTTGTGCGACCAGCAGCAGATGTATATCAGGATCATTTCCTCTCTCTGTGATGGTAAATAATTCCTCGATGAAAGTGCCAATGCGCTTCGCCATCTCAGTGAAGCCTTCAATGATGATAATAAGATGGGGCGGCCTCTTTCCTTCTTGCTGCAATTTTTCTCGCCTGCTTATTTCAGCCTGTAACATAGTCATAAAGCGTTGGATCAGGGCGGGGGATGACGTATTAGGAAGAAAGCCAATGGTATGTGGAAGGCGCTTAAATGGTGCCAATGCCAGCCCTGTTTTATAATCGATCAATAAGAAGTTCACTTCAGTCGGTCGATAGGTGAATGTGAGAGAAAGCAGAAGTGTTTGTATGAGCTCACTTTTTCCTGAACCTGTCTGTCCGATCAATAATCCATGTGGTCCATCGTTGATCAGATCTAAATATTGCATTTCATCGCCAATTTTTAATCCAATTGGTATCCGTAGCAAGGGATAAGGGGTCCGAAAAAGTGGATTGTTCCAGCGTTTGAAGGGATCGTAGTTTGCCATATCAATGGGGAATTCGAAGAGCATACGCAGATCGATCTGTGTTCTCATCTCCAGACGTTTGCTGCTGGCGGCACGCAATGATTGCATCCGTAAGGCCAGTGCGCGCAGATCGTCACGTGTAGCACTGTCTATTTGCAGGCATTGGATCGATGGCTGTACTTTATCAGTCAGATTACGAACGAGGGCCTGTTGTATAAATGGTGTTGACGCTTGATCCTCTGCCGGGATAGTTTCCGCTCTGGAATGTTTCCGTTTCTTTAAATCTAATAGTGGAGTTCCTTCTTCTATTATTGGCCTGGGAGGGTGTTCCTCGGTCAGGTCAATCAATAACCGGGTGCTGGGTGGAATAGTAGTGGGATTGGTAGATGTGCAGAGCACTGATACTCCTATTGCCGCACCACGACTGATTGCCAGAGCCATTTCTGGACGTTTAAGCGGAGAGATGGAGAGGCGCATGTTGGGATTGGAGGACGGAATACCCGCTGCTATACTGGCCTGCATGGGCTGATCAAGATCACCGGGAGCATCAAATTCATCCACAACAATCACTAATTGGGGCAGAATCGTTGTTTGGGAGGTTTGTCGGTCATCTTCCAGCAGTAATTCACGCCGTCCCAATTCGCGAGAAAGTATGGGTAGCAATTCCATAATCGCCCCGGTGCCGATAGCGCAGGCATGGATAGTATTTGCCTCATCCAATTGTTCGTTTGTCTGACGAGGATCATAGAGAATGGTATGAGGTAGGATTGTGGCCCATTGCCAGGCTGTTTCCTGTGAACGTGGGGCCAGCACGATGATGCGTACATCGGCAGGTGAATGATGATAGACAATCTGGCTGACCATCGCATGCAGTAATCCACGCGCTGCTGGCAATTTCATCCCCGGTCCTACAATGGCAATAGGATTTTGTTGTTGAATTGGGATCAACAATGGCGTGTAGAGTTGAGTATAGGTGGTCACCATCCTTCTAGCATAGTCATGATAGGCGTCTATACGACTGGATTGTTCAATACGTATCTCATTACTCTCACTCTTATGTACACGGTACGTACTGGGACGCCTCTCGATGCCGATGCGGATATGCAGAAAATCCTGGTCCTCTGGTTTCCGTGCCCACAATCCCATATTATATTCATCAAAATTATGCTGTAATAGCGGCTTAATGTCGAGTTGCGCATAGAACGGTGACTTAAAATCATATTGTCCCAGGGGTGGATTGAGTTCCATATGGGCTTGCCCTTCGCGCCAGTGGAGCAATCTCAGTTGGGCCTCCGTCTCTTGCAACTGTTCCTGATAGCGTGTGAGTAGATAGCTACTGCGGCGGTATACCTGTATGTATTGTCCCGCAAATGTGACCAATGTGCTCAGGGCCATAAATCCGCTGATAGCAATGAACGGCCAGATGTAGACACTGCTCTGACCTGTATTGAGATGGGTAAACACATAGCCATACACAGCCATACCGGCCAGACTGAAAAAGATGATGGTGAAGGTAGTGGTTTGTGGTGGGATTGGTAAGACTGGTGGCGTCGGTAACGTGATGGCTTCATCTGGTATATCTGGTTTGATGCGCGCTTTACGCGTTATTTCAACAAAAGGCTGTTGATAAGACATGGTGGCCCCTCCTCGACATATCCATTCCCATATATGTATTTGCTAATGAAAAATCGCGCTATCCCTTTGCGCAAAAGGAATCTTTTCTATCCTATCACAAGCTGTAGCCTGTGACAATGCTATAGTGCTTCTGTCTTACCCTAAACTATCTTTATGCTTGCTTACAGGCAGGTGTGGGTACACGGGTAGAGGTTTCTTGGTGACCCACCAGTTCTCCCGGGCCTTCTTTGCCTGGGAAAGTTGGGCGGTTGCCTGAAAACCTCTACCTGTAAGGCCAGGCGCGGAGGGGAAAACTCCTATGTAAAGATCACAAAATAAGATGCTACAGAACATAAGCAGAAATAGTGGTAATAAACCTTTTGTTTGAGATGGTTCTGGTCGATGATAGTTTCTGAAGGGGGAATGTAACAGCATGGCTGTAAGAGCAATATTTCTATTAATGACCTTCAATGCATTTCGTCTGTGTGTTGTATTATAGGCACCTGTGACAAATGCTAGCAGCAGAAAGAGGAGACACGCGATGAGTATTCCCACCTCTTCTGGGGCCATCCCCCCCGATGATAATCAATCTCTTCCTGTGGTGCCAGAAAAGAAGCCACAGAGCTTTTTCAGAAAGTATCGAAGCCTCCTGCTACGGTTGGGATGTACCCTTGTTCTGCTCGCGTTCTTATTGCGATCAGTTTCCTGGGTTGATCTGTTGAGGCAGGCCGCTCATTTAGATCCGGGTATGCTATTGATTGGTATTGCACTTGGTTTCTACGGTATCGTTGTCAGTTCCTATCAATGGCAGTCCTTGCTCGATGCAGAGCACATAGTTCTTGATCTGCGCCGTCTGGTCAATCTTTACACGATAGGCATCGCATTCAACCATTTTCTACCGACGGGTATGGGCGGAGATGTTGTTAAGACCTATTATGTGGCGAAAGAGGGCAGGAATATGGCTGGCTCAGCCAGCGCTGTCTTGATGAGTCGTATGACTGGCTTTTTTGCGATGATACTTGCCTCTTTACCAGCCTTTCTGTTCTGGCATATGTTGATAGCGCGACAAATAAAAATTGGCTACATCCTGGCGTGTATGGCTATGTTGACCGTATTGGGATTGGCATACCTGCTGGTTGAGTTTTTGCCTCGCTTTTCTCGATTGCGCTGGCTCCCCAGCTGTTTAATCCCTTCTTTGTTGCAATTGGGACAGGCTTTACGAGCCAGTTTCAGACGCCCTCGCACCCTTGGTATAGCGACACTCTTTGGTTTGCTTTACCACATCGGCTACATCGTAAACTTTTACATTTATGGTTTGCTCTTACATATCAGCGTGCCGCTCCCTTTCTATATGATCGCGATTCCTCTTGTCTCGATCATCGCATTTTTCCCCTTCTCCATCAATGGCTTTGGCGTGCGAGAGGGAGCTTTCGTACTCCTATTCTCAACCGTTCATGTGCCAGTGCCTACGGCAATGTTGCTGATTCTTTTGATGGATGCGCAGGTCTTATTATTCGGAATGGTTGGTGGTGTCCTTTATCTTACTTCTGGCTTAAAACACGAGCAGATGGAGATTTCTCTGGGAACGGGTGTCTGAATGGGCAAGTTGATATTATAAAAAATGGATGGTGAATGATGTTGCGTTTTCTCAAACCGAGGCTTTTGTGCACATTTTATCTGTGCTGGTTAGTGCTTTTTATGCTGGCCTGTAGTGATAGAGCACCTGTTGTTCATCATCAGGCGCATAAAACCATCGCGAGTAGAGCGGCTTCCGTTCCTCCTGCTGGACAATTGGCGGGACAGCGTCAGTGGCAGGATACTATTGGTCAGGATTCACCTGAAATCGATACGCTGGCGCGTCAGGTATTAGCCAATATACGGGCGCACGGCTGGAATCCACAGGCGCAGACGAAAGGGATCGTGACTGGAGGACTCTTTATTAACTGGAAAATGGATGATCCCAGGCATACCAACGCCTTGCGTCAGGGAATGGATGATGCGACCAGTGGCAGCCACGATCCACAGGTTGATCTGTTCTATCTGAATGCGCTGGCTGAATATCAAACTTTGCATCCAAATGACCATACGTTTGTTGCTGAGACACAGAAAGCCTTACATCTGATTCAGCAAGAGTTTGCGCGTTATAGTTTACCCAAAGGTTGGATCTACTTTTATCTGTTGCGGGATGGGAAGTTGCTGCATAATGATGAGCTGATTCAAGATGCCCGGGCGGTTGCCAGCAACTACTATACGCGCTGGTATGATCCTACCATCGGAATGGTGTATAACCGCGCCCATACGCCAGGAGTCTATGCAAGCGAACATTCTATGACGGCCGGGGCTGCGCTGATCGATGCAGGTACACGCTGGCAGCAATCCGCCTGGGTGCAGGCCGGTGAGTCAACCATGAAGCAGGTGCTATCCAACGCTTTTAATCGTAGTGCGCATCTGTTCTATAACAATATGACGGTTTTTTCAGCCAGCCAGCAGCAGCCGATGAATACCCAGGCCAAGCCAGCTACGGAAGGAGCCATTGTAGAGGCGCTGCTCAGGGCGTATAGCGTCGATCATAAGCAGCAATACCTGGATACAGCTGGTGCGGTGTTGCATAGTCTGTTTCAAAGCAATCTTTTTGATCATCAGAATGGTGGCTTGTTCTTCGCGAAAGATCTGAGCACGGGAATGCTCCAGGCCAGTTATAAAGAGACGCGCGCCCAGATCCATGTGCTGATTGGACTATTGCACTATAATCAAGCCTTGCAGGCGCTGGGTCAACCCGTACGCTTTATGGCGGAAGAGCAGCAACTTATCAAACTCTTAGCGACACGTTTCTACCAGCCTACCTATCATGGATACTTTTATCGCATGACGCCTACATTCAAGATTTACACGAGTAGTCCAGGGACCGGTATCGGCTACGAAAACTTTTTTACTACCGAGGCAATGGGCCTGGCTTTGGATAGTTTACAGCAGACAGAAGTAGCCCATCTCACCTGGTAAAGAAGATCCGCGTTCATCAGCGTCCACAGGAAAGCTAGCTTCTGGCTGGCTTTCCTGTCGATGTACGGCGTTTCCTGGTTTTTACCACAAGTAGTGGTTCTTTATTGTCTTCTGGTTGTGCACGTGTAACTTTTACACGTGCGATGCGGCGTCCATCCATCTCTTCAACGCGCAACCGATAATTATCAAAGAGAACGCTATCGCCAAGCGAGGGCAAGCGATCCAGCTTTTCAAAGATATAGCCAGCGAGCGTGTTCGCATGGATCTTCTCGATATTATCGGTATTTTTACCAAATTGATCGGCAAAGCTGGAGAGCGCCATTAAACCATCCACTGAGATTGAGCCATCAGGGAGGTACTCTATTTCATGGCGTACACCCTGTTCGCTGGTATCAAATTCATCGTGAACCTCGCCGACCAGTTCTTCGATAATATCTTCGAGTGTAATAATGCCAGCGGTCGTGCCGTATTCGTCGATGACGACCGCCATATGAATACGTTTGTTGCGTATCTGCCCCAAAATAATATCCAGTGCCGATGTCTCTGTAACGTAGAGAACTGGACGCAACATAGTACGCAGCGAGAAGTTCTGGGCCTGCTGCGTACTATGGGATTGAAAAATATCCTTGATGTGCGCCAGCCCGATAATATTGTCCAATGAGTCCTCGTAGACTGGCAGGCGTGTATAGCCCTCACGCGAAAAGGTCTGAATCAATGTCTCGCGTGTGATGGTGATGGGGACTGCGACCACTTCGCTACGAGGTACCATGATTTGCTGAGCCGTCTTATCGCTAAAGTCAAAAACATGGCGTAGCAAGACCTCTTCCTGCTGTTGGAGTATCCCTGCCTCACGACTTTGCGCCACCAGCATCTCTAATTCCTCTACCGAATGCACAGCCGCATGCTCGCTGGTCACTTCCAGACCCAGGGAACGCACCACAAAATTGCCCACACCATTCATCATCATAATACAAGGTCTAAAGAGTCGCGAGAAGATATAAAGTGGACGCGCTACAAAGAGAGCTGTCCCTTCGGCCCTTTGGAGTGCAATCGATTTGGGAACCAGTTCACCCAGCACAATATGAAAAATCGTGATCAAAAGAAAGCTGATAATAACTGCAATCGTATGGGTGATGGCTTCAGCAGCGACACCACCCAGCCAGAGGAATAGCGGCTCGATCAAATGTGCCAGCGAAGGCTCACCGATCCAACCCAGGGCCAGACTGGCTAACGTAATGCCCAGTTGTGTCGCAGCGATAAAGGTATCTAGATGTTGTACCTGCGCGCGCACAACCTGAGCCGTCTTATTGCCTTCTGTCACCAGTTGCTCTACACGGGTAGCACGTACCTTCACCAGCGCGAACTCTCCGGCTACAAAAAAGCCATTCGCCCCCACCAATGCAAAGACAGCGATCAAACCAACGATTGAACTGACATCCACGAATGATTACCCTTTCTGCTCACAGTCCTTGATACATGTAAACGTATGACCAATTCAGGATTCCAATTCCCATCTTCTATTTAGCAGTAACCAACCTGGCGGAGACCCACTAGTAGTATACAATGTTCTGATCCTATGCGCTGTTCTCTGCTTTGACGTTCTTGAGCAAAAAGAGCCAGCGGCGCTCCTTGTTTGCCACTGGACTGGCAAACAAGGAGCGCCGCTGGCTCTTTCTATTGCTGCATGCACGATGTTCTATTTTTTGCTGGCTTTTTTGACGACAGCCGCTTCCAGATGCTGAATCTGTGCGGGATGTTTCTGGATGAAGGTCGTGATAGCTGTGGCACGTTTTTGTGTCAATGTGCCAGCGCTAACGGCCTGCTTGACAACGCTATTGGCGGTATTTTGTACCAGGGTTGTGAGCGCGCTGGTTGAAACATTCTGAGCCTTAGCGATCTGCTCGAGATTCTTACCAGCCTTAAATTGCGCCAGCAGTTGAGCAGAGGTAAGATGGAGACCCTGTGCCAGCGAACTGGTGATATTGGTCTGATATTTATTCAGCCATGCGTAAGCATGCTTGTGGGCTGCCGTGATAACTTTAGGACAGGCGGTTCCCTTGCTATTGGCAATGCGTTTCTCAATAGCGGTAGCGCGGGCCTGTTTTAACTTGCCATCTTTCACCATCTGGTTGATGACATTGGTAATGGCCGCTTTACGATCCTGTGTCAGAGTGCTTACCGGCACATTCAAGCTTTTTGCCAGATTCTGATTATATTGAGCGCAATAGGTATTCCTGGTTGTGGCTGGTGTGCTTGCGTTGTTTCCACTAGCGGCTGAGGCTATCAGCGGAGCAACAAAAAGAACGCCTGCGAGAATGATGAGCATAGCACATGCACCACCAAGACTGACCAATAACATTTTTCGACGTTGGAAGAAATTTTTCATTTTTATCTCCTGAACTTTCATTGATTGTTTCTATTTTTGTGATCCGCCGTACATTGCTATCTTATATCTTAAAAGTGAAGATGCCCTCTTGTAAATTTCAAGAATTCCTCAAGATTGCTATAGGACTGCAAAAGACTATGCTTTTTCTCGTAAGGGTATGCTACTATAAATTTTGAATGATCATGATTCCCCAGGAGTGCAGTTTATGTCGCAAAAAATTCTGGTTATTGAGGATGAAGAAGGTATTATTCATCTCATCAATCTCTATCTTAAAAATGCGGGCTATACAGTTGTGATCGCGAAGGACGGAGCGGATGGTTTGGCGCTCCATGCGCGTGAGAAGCCTGATCTGGTGGTGCTGGATATTATGTTGCCAGCCATCGATGGTTTTGAGGTGTGCCGGCGTATTCGAGCCTGGTCACAAACACCTATTCTGATGCTCACTGCGCGTGGGGATGAAGATGATCGGATCGCTGGTCTGGAGATCGGGGCGGATGATTATCTGGTCAAGCCTTTTAGTCCCCGTGAACTGGTGAGCCGTATACGTGCCATCCTGCGCCGTACGGGGAATCAAGGAACCGAGGAGGCGCAGCCTAAGTCCTCTACTGAGGAGCGTGAACGTGTCAGCGAGGGCATGTTAATTTTTCCGGGGCTGACGATTGATATGCTGGCGCGGCGCGTCGAAGTCAAAGGGCGTGAAGTTGCGCTGACCCCCACCGAGTTTGATCTCCTGGCTCTCCTGGCCCAATCGCCCAATCGAGTCTTTACCCGTGAGGTTCTGATGAATAAGGTATGGGGATATGATTATCTGGGGGATGGGCATACCATTGATGTGCATATGAGCGCGTTGCGTAAGAAGGTCGATGTTGATCCAGGACAACGGTATATTAAAACCGTTTGGAGTGTAGGCTATCGTTTTGAATTTAAGCTGCCCATACATACAGCTTCACAGGGGAAGTAACGATGCGTATTCGCTGGTGGAAAAATATTCGTTGGCGTCTGGCGCTGGGCTCGGCGCTGATTGCGTTGGTATCAACTGGCCTGTTAGCCCTGACGACCATCCTCGTGATTGAGTATTATTATAGCGTTGATTTGCAATCACATCTGGGCTCACTGGTGCAGGATAAAGCGCAAAGCGTCGGTATCCTCTATGAACATAATCACCTGACGCATCCTGAGCGCACTACGTTAGAAAATCTCAAGCGCTCGGCCAATGGCGTGATGAATGCAAACACAGATAAAATCAGCCATGATCCTGAGCATCTTTATCTCTTTTTGAATGATCAGGGGAGGCTCATTTATCCACTTGGTATTACCCGCAACAGTGCATTCACAGCTCTGCGCGCCTTCTTTTATCCTTCGGATTTAACCCATCTCAGTGCGGATCAAGCCCGGTTACAGAATGCGATCAAAAGTGCATTAAAGGGAACGTCCGCTGATGGGAGCCTGGGTCGGCAAACACCGGTGAATACCTCGTTACCATTTGCCGTGGCTCCAATTTTTGGAGGTGGAAGGAATGATGGTTCGAGTGCACCCATCGGGGCTGTGATTGCCACACCCTTTTCCACTGCCATACCAGGTTTTGTGAGTACTGCCGGTGTCGCGGTGCTGATTGCAACCCCTATTATTGCTTTGTTGGTTGCCGCTGCCGCCATTGCCTATTCTCAGACGATTACCCGGCCTCTGGCAAGGCTCACGCAGGCATCGCGTGTTCTGGCCGCTGGCGACTATGACACGCAGGTCAGCGTGGATGCGCCGGGCGAACTGGGTGAACTGGCCCATAGTTTTAATGAGATGGCGACCCAGTTGAAAAGCGATGTCGATGAACTGCATAAGCAGGAAGCCTGGCGGCGTGAACTGATTATGAATATCACACATGATCTGGCGACTCCACTGACCGCGATTGCAGGACTGGGTGAGGCACTGGTAGATGGTATTGATCAGAGCCATGAGGATTATGAGGCGACGGGTCGCATTATCGTTCGTGAGACATTGCGGTTGCGCCGCCTGGTCCAGGATCTGCATGTGATGGCGAAAGTAGAGGCCAGAGCATTACAACCCAAATTGAAGCCGCTCCGTCTGGCAGCTCTGATAGATGAGACATTTGCGACGCTGGCAACCGAGTTTGAGCGCCGCCAGATAGAACCTGTAAATAGCGTTTCTTATAGTTTACCCCTGATCGAGGCTGATCCGGATATGCTAACCCGCGTCTTCTCGAATCTCTGCAATAATTCTTTCCACTATACGCCAGCAGGTGGTAAGGTGATCATCGATGCGCAGCAGCGCGATAGCTTGTTAGTTGTCTCTGTGATGGATACAGGCGAAGGTATACCAGAGGATGCATTGCCGCGTGTTTTTGAGCGCTTTTATCGCGTCGATCATGCTCGTCAATCCCATATCGGCGGGAGTGGTCTGGGACTGGCGATTGTGCAGGCGATTGTTGAAGTGCATGGCGGGAAGGTCTGGGCCGAAAGCCGACCGGGTATGGGTGCGTGTATCTCTTTTATCCTGCCATTGCAGACGGTAGATGATACGCAACCTCCCCAACCATTGCTGCAGAGTCAAATGCGTTTGTCGTAATTGCATAGCCTATCGGAGCTGTTCTCTCGACCACATTATACATCAATGATATACTATAACTCATGACGTTCAATAGATACACATGTTTTGTCGATAAGGAAAAGAAAGCTATATTTTTAGTAGAGAAGTGAAGAGAAGCGGATGAATTCGCATAGTGCATTTGTACATGATTGTAGGTTCCTGGAAAAGGTTCCTGAGTTTTCCAATGATTCATTGCCCCTACTGCAGGCAGTACAGAAAATTGTGCGGAATGTGAGCGCTTTATTTCCTTCTGCCTGCTGTACTATTGCTCTGCTGGTGCAGTCCGGTACCTCGTTACTGTCCTTCTCTTCTACTCAGACCGTCTCTGATGGTTGGCTAGAGGTGCCTTTTCGCTATGGCGAGGGTGTTGCCGGTTGGGTGGTCCAGCATGCGGAGCCACTGGCTACCGATGATGCCACCGTGTTGGATGGTTGCGTGACGACCTCTTTATTTGCTGTTCCTTTGTTATATGAGCAGATCTGTATTGGTACTCTGACTATTACGTACTCTGACAGGATCGCCTTTGATGCTGCTGCTCGCCAGTTGTTGACTGTGCTGGCAGATCAAGCATCTTTGACCATTTGGAGTGTGCAACAGGCGAATGCACAGCATATGGCGACACGTTCCAGGGCGAATTTTTTATCGATGCTGACGCATGAATTGCGTTCCCCTCTGAATGCGATCAATGGTTATTTGGAATTGACTCTCTCCGGTGTTGGCGGCGATTTAAATGAGCAGCAACGGGACTTTGTGCAGCGTGCGCGTGCCAGTAGCGAGAATCTGTATGCCCTGCTGGAAGATCTGTTGCTGATTTCGCGCGCCGATGCAGGCCAGATGCGCCTTAATCGCGAAATAATCCGGCTACCAGAGATTATTGAGAACGCGGTTGAAGAGCTAGAGTTAACGGCAGCAGATAATGGTATTCAAATCCATGTGGCTATTGAGCCAGACTTTCCTCATCTGTATGCTGATGCGGTTCGTTTACAGCAGGTCTTGCGCAACCTTATCAACAATGGCCTCCAATTTACCTCCGTTGGTGGCGAGGTAACAATTACCGCCTCTGTTATCGAGACAGGACATGCTCTGTCCTCATCATCCAGATCTGATTTTGCTGCTGAGGATGTCGAGGATGATGACGATAGCATGGAGCGTATGGTCAGATTGCAGGTACAGGATACCGGTTGTGGAATTGCCCCGGAATTTCAGCAGCAGATCTTTGAGCGCTTCTTTCAAGCTCCCAATGAGCGTGTAGGGCATGCTGGCGGACAGGGCTTAGGGCTGGCAATTATCAAAATGATAGTGGAATTACATGGTGGAACTATTTCTGTTGAAAGTGTTGTTGGACAGGGAAGCACCTTTACCTGTCTTTTGCCGTGCCTGTTAAGTTAGATGTAACCTCGCGAATCTACTCTTAAATTCACCTCCCTGTTCAATAACCAGAACAGTTTTTCCGATATATTTATGGCTGCTTAATACATTGCCCTTGACGCGCTTATGTTTGCGTGCTATGCTCAAATTGTTCCAATACGTTCCTTGCTGTTGAGAAGCCAGGAAATCGGGCTCGGTAAGGAAGCTTCGATTGAAGCTTTTGTACAGGAGAAGGAGACAGACTGTGGGTATGCTACGAGTCATGTCCCGCCGTGGCGATGATCGGATCACCTGGGATGCCCAGAAAGTGGAGACACACGATCCAGAAGCGATGGCGGCTATTCACGAGGCTGAGCGCATCTTTATGGACGAGCGCAAAAAAGGGGCCACCGCCTTCAAAGTAGAGCCAGGAAAAACTGTAGAGCGTATCGACAAGTTTGATCGTACCGCCGAGCAAATTGTCCTCGTCCCTCGCGTTGTCGGTGGGTGAGGAGTAGAGGCAACCTATGTTGGAAACGCTGAGTTTATTCCTCGGTATCTGGCTGTTGTTTCTCTTGCTCGCGATTTACTACCTGTCACAATCTCCAGATGGCAGTGTTGGACGTTTACGTGAATCGGTGAGTGAGCACCTCTCAGCTGAGAGTCGAGCCAAGGCCCTTATGCGCGAGATGCTCTCCGAGAATCAATATCAGCAACTGATCAAGTTCGGATACCTTGAAGTACCGAGTCCGACAATCGATAGTCGCGTCTATCGCATTCCAGGTGGAGGTGGTCTGGTAAAGGTGTACGAACGCGGCTGCGCAGTAATGGAGCTATGCTTACAGCCCGCTGAGCCACTTCCTGATGGCGATGTAGTGGTTCTGCATAAGTTGATGATTGAGGCCAACGAGCAAGAGTATTTGCAAAAGGCGAATCATTTTGCCCCTGGTATAATTTCACTGCGTTGCCAACATCTGTAAAAAAATTCTTATGCAAGCTACGGCGCCTGGTCTGAGCTCTGTGTATATAATCTGTTAGGCCGCATGCAGGATGATTTCTCTGATGTCATCTCATGTGGCCCTGTCTATTTTTGGATCTGTATGTGATGTCAATGGAGAAATAAAAACAGCATTGACTTATGCACCCAATTATGTTAATTTGTGTGCATGTTAAACACATATAATATACAATCGTTTGGGAAACTTATCGGTAAGTCTACCAAAACATTACAGAAGTGGGATCGTGAGGGGAAGCTGGTTGCTCATCGGTCTCCACAATCTAATCGACGCTACTACACACACGATCAATACCTTGAGTATCGAGGATTGAAAGCGGCTGACAAAGGACAGACCATCGTGTATGCCAGAGTATCAGGGGTTGCACAAAAGCCTGATTTGCTCAATCAGGTTGAGGCATTGAAAAGGTATTGCCTGGCGCATCATCTCAAAGTTGATGAGTGGTTACAGGATATCGGCAGTGGACTTAACTACAAGCGCAAGAACTTTAATTACCTGATGGAACAGGTTGAACTAGGCAATGTCAGGCGGATGGTGATTGCACATCGTGATCGTTTAGTGCGTTTTGGGTATAGCTACTTTGAGGCATTTTGTGGACGGCACAATTGTGAGATTGTGATAATCAATGGCGATACATTTTCACCTGAGCAGGAAATGGTTCAGGACTTGATCGCTATAACCACTGTATTCTCTGCAAGGCTTCATGGGCTTCGATCCTATAAGCGAGGGATTAAAGATGCTGCTTTGCACAAAGATTAGGCTTGAAGTCTCCGATCAAGATGCTGCAACGCTTGAATTTATGCAAGGAAAATGCCGTGGTCTTTACAATTGGTGGGTCATGCGGTTGCGCGATGGTGAAAAGTGGAATCTCTACGAAGCCAAAAAGAGCCTCCAAGAGAGCAAACAGCACGATCCTGAGTTACGACAGGTGTACGGCAAGCTCTTGCACGAAGTGTATTTTCGTCTTGACGGAGCGATGCAAGCCTTTTTCCGTCGCGTCAAGGCAGGTGAAACGCCGGGGTTTCCCAGAGTGCGACCGCGGCATAGTTTCTTTACCCTGTGTTATCCAGCCATGTATATCAAAATTGAGGGGAAGGTGATAATTCTGCCTACGGGAGGAAAAGGCAAGAAGAAACACTACCCCAACGTTCAAGCTCGATTTACCGAGGAACCGCCTCCAAATTTTAAAGAGGTTGCTATTAGTCGAGATGCCAGAGGAAACTACTCTGCCTCCTTTGTAGCTGAACAGCCAGAAGAGACCTGCAACACAGATGGTGTTGTTGCCTTTGATTTGGGCATCAAGACGCTGGCAACAGGCGTCAATACCGATGGTACGTTTTATCACGTTGGCGGCTTCAAGGGGGGACAGTGGTATAACCGTCAACTCGATAAGATCCGCTCCAAGCGCGACAAATGTAAAAAGAAGTCGAGACGCTACAAGCATCTGAGTAAGGTGTATAAGCGCGTTTCGCAAAAGAAGCGCGATAAACAGAGGGATAGCCTCCATAAGGCATCCCACCTCGTTGCACGACGAATGGTTGAGAGAACCGTCGTCGTGGGTAATCTTTCCCAGAGACAAATGGTCATGAAACAGCATGTCGAGCGCAAGAAGTATCTCAATCGAGCAGTTTTCAACGATTGGGGGCTCTCCACCTTTATTGAGATGCTGAAATACAAATGTTCATTGTACGGGAAAGAGCTTCACTTTATAGATGAGCGCAACACTTCGAAAATGTGCAGCGGGTGTGAGCACCTTCAAGCTATGCCGCTGTGGAAACGGACGTATTGTTGCGTGGAATGTGGACTCGTCATGGATCGAGACGACAATTCTGCCGTGAACATCCTTACGAGGTTCCTTGCGGGGCTCCCGCCACACACTCCTATTGTGGAGTGCGGTGTATTGCAGGCGGATCAAAACAGCGTAGAAGTCAAAGAGGCTTCCTGTCCGGTTCAAGTGCAACAACTAAGTATGTTTTAACACATTTTAGAAAGCAGATGAGCCTAAGATGACTACGGATGAACGAAGCCCACAGGAAATGTCTGATGTGAAGAGTACGCAGGAGAAGATTGCTGAATTGCATGCCTTGCGTACGGAAGCGTTACGCGGTGGCGGCGAGAAGCGCATTGCCACTCAACATAAAAAGGGAAAATTGACGGCCCGTGAGCGTCTGGATCTCTTACTTGATCCAGGGAGCTTTAATGAACTGGATATGTTTGTGACGCATCGTGCCAGCGATTTTGGTCTGGATGCACAACGTATTCCCGGCGATGGTGTGGTGACAGGTTATGGGAAGATCGATGGCCGTCTGGTCTATGTCTTTTCGCAGGACTTTACGGTCTTTGGGGGATCACTCTCGGAGGCGCACGCGGAAAAGATTTGCAAGGTGATGGATCTGGCGATGCGCAACGGGGCACCTGTGCTGGGCTTAAACGATTCTGGCGGCGCACGTATTCAGGAGGGTGTAGTTAGTCTGGGTGCGTATGCTGATATTTTCTTACGCAATACACTTGCCTCGGGAGTGGTGCCACAGATCTCAGCGATTATGGGACCCTGCGCGGGTGGCGCGGTCTATTCACCAGCAATCACCGACTTTATTTTTATGGTTGAAGAGACTAGCTATATGTTTGTGACCGGCCCAAATGTTCTGAAATCAGTCACCCATGAGGATGTCAGTTTCGAGGATCTGGGCGGCGCTCAGGTGCATAATGGTGTCAGTGGGGTGGCCCATTTTGCCTGTCCCGACGAACCTGCTTGCATGCGTATGATCCGCCAGCTCCTCAGTTATCTACCGTCTAATAATCTCGATGATCCTCCCCGCATCACGCCGACCGATGTGCCTGATCGGATCGCATCCTCGCTCAATCAAATTATTCCTGACCATCCTGGCAAGCCATACGATATGCAGGAAGTGATTCAACAGATTGTGGATGATGGCGTCTTCTTTGAGGTTCAGGAACGCTTTGCTCCCAATATCATTGTTGGCTTCGCACGGCTGAATGGTCGCTCGGTGGGTATCATCGCGCAGCAGCCGCGCTCCCTGGCGGGCGTCCTGGATATCAATGCCTCGGATAAGGCCGCACGCTTTGTACGCTTCTGCGATTGCTTCAATATCCCATTGATCACGCTAGAGGATGTCCCCGGCTTCTTACCTGGTGTAGGACAGGAACACGCGGGCATTATCCGCCACGGCGCGAAGCTACTCTATGCCTACTGTGAGGCCACGGTGCCCAAGATTACGGTGATTACCCGCAAAGCCTACGGCGGTGCCTATGATGTCATGAGTAGCAAACACATTCGCGGCGATATCAATTATGCCTGGCCTACCGCTGAGATAGCCGTGATGGGTGCGGAAGGCGCGGTCAATATCCTTTTTAAGGATGAGATAGAACGGGCGGCTGATCCTGAATTGCGACGTAAAGAGTTGATTACCGAATACAATGTCAAATTTGCCAATCCCTATATCTCCGCCAGCCGAGGCTATATCGATGAGGTTATTGAGCCTGCCTATACACGCATCAAATTAATCAGCGCGCTGGAGATGCTCAAGAACAAGCGGGACACCAATCCTCCTAAGAAGCACGGCAACATTCCACTGTAATAGCAGGCGTGAGATGAAGCTATACATTTGGTCGCCTGGCTATGCTGTAATTGAAACCACGCGTGCCCTTAATGCCCATTGCGTAATGCTAGCAAGAGGTCACAATCTTGCTAGCACTTTTTTTGCTGCTATGGCAGCATAAATCATAGAGAAGCCACTTGCAATTGCTATCAAAGTTATGGTATGTTAATTGCATGAGCAAGCAACAAAACAAAACTGACCAATCAGAAGAACTGCAAATGACCAGGGAGCGCATTATTGCCGCTACCTCTAAGGTGTTGGCCGAAAAAGGATATGATGCGACAACCCTGCGTGAGATCTCGCGTGAGGCCCAAGCTGCGCCCGGACTGGTGCATTACTACTTCGGTGGTAAGGATCAGTTGCTGGTTGAGGTGTTGCAAGAAGCTGGTCAGCGTTTCAACCAGACGATGAAACTGCTCGTCCAGGAGGTGCCCGCCGACCAGGCGCTAGATGCTTTTCTGACAAAACTGTATGAGCGTGTTGGTCAGGAACCAAATGTGTATCGCCTGCGCTACGAATCGTTCTCGCTTGGCTTACATAATCCACTCATCGAGCCGAAGGTGCGGGAACGGCTGGCACAGCGGCGCGAGGAGATTGGCTCTGTGATGGCGAAAGTATTGGAGTCTGATACAAAGGGTTCAGCTATCGATCCCAATACCCTGGCGTCTCTGCTGCTCCCTCTCTTTGATGGGCTGGCGTTGCAAAAGATCATGGACCCTACCTTCGATCTCGATGCCTCCTATCAATTGCTCGCACGCATGTTGCACAGTTTACTTTCACATGCTGGAGAGTAGATACTTTTTTTATAAGTCTTATTGCTTGCTCGAATAAGCAATAAGCATCGATGATTTGGAGAAAGGGAATTTTTATGGATGTTGTGGTACTAAAGGCGGGAGAAGGACGTATTATTCCACTTGGTCCTATTTAGATGATCGTGCAGGAGGACGGGACGCATACGCGGAGAACATTGGGCATAGCCGAATTTACTATCCCTCCTCATGCTCCAACCCCACCTCTCCACGTGCATCATGCGCACGAAGAGGTTTTTAATATCCTTGAAGGCGAGTTGGAATTTATGGTTGGGACAGAAAAGCTGCGGGCCAGCCAGGGGGATTTCATTATGGTCCCCATTGGAGCCATCCATACGTTCGACAATCTAACTAACAAGCCTGCTCGTTTCCTGAACACATTTACACCTCCACTTTATATTGACTACTTTGAGGAATTGAGCAAGCTGATGCAGGAATCTACACCCGCTGATCCCAGGCAAATGGTCGAGCTGATGGCCCGCTATCAAACAGAGGTTATTGTGTTGTAGGCATTGCACGGAGCGCAGTGTAGGCCAATGCTCCCTTGCTCGTACGATTATCTCACCCCAACGCATCTCGAATGTCCCCAGCACCGATATTGAGGGAGGAATAGGGGAAATAGAGGAGCGGGAGAGCGCACCTCGGTTGCGACCTCGGCACGCACCTACACTTCTCCATCCTGATTCTCGGTATTTGAGCAGTATTGTGTGAAAAATGAGGCATTCTTTGCTTGTGGTGTCTTATGCTTGCTCTGGTGTGAGGGCCATGATGACTACGAAGCGTCCGGTTTTGCCCTGTTCTTTGCGATGTGAGAAGAATTGATCGGTATGGCAGCCGGTACAGATATCCATTGTTTCGATATGTTCTGGCAATACTCCAGCTTGTAGTAGTTGTTTGTGATTTGTGGCCTGCAGGTCAAGTCGCAAGCTGTTGCCGTTGGCCAGGGCCACACGCGAAAAGACGGCGGATGCCTGGACTAATGGACGGTATTCGGGCAGGGTCGGCTGGGTTGGAAAGTCTTGTCGGCCTAGAAAGATATCCTCGACCTCCTGGGAAACCTCATAGCAGCAAGGTCCGATGGCAGGCGCGATACCGGCATAAATATCCTCTGGTCGGCAACCAAAGCGTGTTTGCATCTCTTCAATGGTCGCCAGCACAATCCCGCGTGCGGTTCCACGCCATCCTCCATGGGCGATGCCAAAGACGCGTTTGACGGGATCATAGACGGTGATCGGGGTGCAGTCAGCGAAGGAGAGCGCCATGGCGATATCCTGTTCCTGGCTCAGCAAGGCATCTCCCTGATGGATCGTCTCAGCCGTCCAGGGCTGCTCATAATAGGACATATTGGCCCAGTCGGTGCGCCATCCCGCGTGTCGATCAAGGGTAACCACATCAGCACCGTGAATTTGCCATAAGGTGACGCTGGGAAGAGTCGACAGATCCAATGCCTGGAGTGCTAACTGGCGGTTCTGGATGGCGTTGGTAAAGCTATCTCCTCCTCCACGTGGAGGTGCAGAGGTATTCAGGCTGGCATAGGGAGCTTTGCTCACGCCGCCATGGCGGGTAAATACTCCATGGGTAAGTTCTGGAAAGGCCTGGTAGTGGCTAAATTGCAGATAATGGACGTTCTCGTAGTGTTGCTCGATCAAAGCGGCTCCTTTGTTACAATCCCAATCCGTTTGGCTAAAAACGCTACCTTTATTGTACCATCATAGCTGTTCCAATGGCTTTTCTGTGACAGATCTGCTACCCAAAAAGAACTAGCAGGCTCCAGCCCTGCTAGTTGAATACATGGCCATTTAGGGCGTCTTGATGGTATCAAGAGCCGTTGACTTTACAGCTCTGCGTGTTGCCAAGGTTGAAAATGCGGTTGATGACAGGCTGGATATTGTCACAATTTGAAATGACGATATCCTGATCCGCGCCGGCTGAGGGATCATAAATGGTGGCGAGAGCGCCATAATTTTGATTACCAGTCCCAACGCCTAAGATGAGATGGTCAATGGGTTGGTTGAGGAGTGTGCGCCCATAATTGGCGAAGGCGAGCATTTCAGTCTCATTGAGATCTGTATAGATGCTTCCAGATACATCATTAAGAAGCTGGGTGAAATTTTCAATGATTGTAGAGGCATTGATTTTCAATTTGAGCGCTTCCAGCACCTGTTGTTGACGTTGGGTACGTCCAATATCTCCCACCAGATCAGAATGGCGGGAGCGCACATATTCCAGGGCTTGCTGACCGGTAAGATGTTGCGGTCCAGGCGTTAGATGGAGGCGTTTATAGGCATAGGTATCCCCGGAGTTGCTGCCCTTGCCTGCATCATTGGGATAGGCATCATCGACAACAGAATGCTCAACATCAATATCGACACCGCCTAATGTATCAATGATTTTGGAGAAGCCATCCAGGCCCACCCAGGCATAGCGATCAATGGTGATGCTATAATCCTGTTCGATGGTATCGCGGGCAACACGTACCCCATCATCGAATTTATTTGTTTGTTGGACCCCAAGCGAGAATGCTTGATCGATTTTATGCATGCCTATGCCATCCGGCACCGAAACCCAGGAGTCACGTGGAATGGAAACCATGGTCACCTTATTGGCAATGGAAAAAACAAGCCTTAGACAGATTCCTCACGCTGTTCTCAACACGGAGTTCTAGCCAGGAAAAAAGTGAGGAGGATCTCACGGCCACCTTGTATCAGCAGATTGGTCAGTTAAAAGTGGAGCTGGACTGGTTGAAAAAAGCCGTGCTTGATTGGTGGAGTAAGAGAGTTTGTAAAAATGCCTCATACGACCTCTCTTACTTTGTGTCTTTGTTTGTTTGTATGACCTTTCGCGAGAAGTTCATGTTGTGACAAGAGAAGTGACTAACCAGGATAAGGCTTTCAAGCAGGAAACTGCTCATAAGCAATCGCGTACTTTAGCGACCATGTGGCAGAATGACTCACCTACTCCAACAAATGAATGGAAAGAGGGAGCATGGGGAACGCCGATGCATCCGTAGGAGCCACCCTTCACGGGTGGAGGGGCATTGCCATTGCGCCCCAAAGCCGCACCAGAGCAGGCAGGAAGGAGAGCCAGTGCGAGAGGATCGTGGCCCTCCACCCGTGAAGGGCAATACCGCTTAAATAACGAGAAAAGGAAGTTTCTTTCTGGCATAATAAAAAAAACGTTACATAGATCCAGAAAGAAAATTCCTTATGCCTTTTAGAATAACGTATCTTCCTGATGATGACAAGCTTTGCCATCACATTTCCTTGCCGATGCTTGAACGTCTCTATCCTCGTGCGTTGGTTTGTGATCTCCTGAGCCAGCACCAGCGCTGGTTTTCACGTGAACGCAAGCTCAATGCCGTCGTGATGGTCTATC
>NZ_BIXY01000050.1 GCF_008326305.1 Dictyobacter arantiisoli
GTCTGCTGATCCGCTGGGAGAAGCGCCCGCGTTCCTATCAGACCTTGTTGTGCTTGGCTTGTGCGCTCATTTGCTTTCAACAATGTGATCGCGTTTCCTCCTTGTAGGTTTTCGGATAAGTTCTTAGAGGATTTAGAGTGTCACAATACTGGACTATGGCATCTTCAATAGTTGAAGTATCATGAATGGCACCACCATGACCATAGCAAAAGTCTTGGCTGTAACTGCTACCATAGAGCACTTTATGATTTGCTGCGGTGTAGAGCGGATCATCAGCAACTAAAAGATCACAACTGCTTGTAACGACTGTCCAATCGGTCGTATATCCTGATACACTCGGGGCTTGCCCATGTGTAATCATGTCATTTATGAAAGCAGAATTTGTGGTCATTTGATGACCTTGGTAACAACCAGCACATCCCCAAGTTGCTAACGCTTCACCAATATTAGGGGTATTAAATATGATAGCATCTGTTACATTCCCAATATTGGTTGGGAAACCAGCCGCATGATCTCTGACCAGTTGCAATGTTCTTCGTACAATGAGTCCCCCCATACTATGACCAACGAGGGTTTCAGCCCAACCATGTTGGCCAAAGTTGTAGTAGAGGTACCATGCCAGTAAACAACTTATATGATCCATGTTCTCGTTATTTGTTCCTGCATTTGAATTTCCGCCACCAACATTTCCACATTGATTTCGGTATGTTTGCGTTTGGAGATTAGCTGAGTAGGTGTGTTCATTTCCGTTGTCCGCACATCCTGAGCCATTTGGCTTGATTTCATTAGCGTAGTAAGTTAGTTGTCGAAAGTCACCCTGCCAGCGACTACTTAAAAAGCTACGTGCATCGCTCCAATAGGTATCGCATCCGGGCATTTGGCTACTTCCATATGATGCAGTTCCTGCTGAACCATCTCCCGCATTCAGTCCATGAACAGCAACGACACTTTCGTTAGAAGTAATTGAGAATGGAGTAACCAATGAAGGTTTATCTTGGTATTTAGATATTGTTGCTTCTCCTCTCTTTGCATTATGAGGAGGCACTAGAGGTGATGCATCAGCAATAGGCGAGAGAAAAATCACTATTAATGTAAAGAAATAAATGCTTAATGAGACGTGTTTAAAGTTAAAGATGTTTTGAAGCACGGAGTAAAATCGACGAAGTTTTGATTCCCTTCAAGCCTTACTTAATATTATATACTTTATATAAACAAAAGAGTGATGGAAGTATCATAACAGATTTTTATACAAGATGCAATAGATTCTTTGAGAAAAATGTATGGAAATAGTTATCGTTTGTCGAAATTCTTGGGTCTGTGTCGTTTGAGTCAATTCACAGGTCTTTCGAAGCATAAATTGTTCATGACCACTCTTGGGGCTTACTGCGCACTTGCTGAACTTGGATTTCTCAATGTAGGAGCGTAGCAACCAAGCAATTTTCCCTAAAGTGGATATGATCCAAATTATGGAACAGAAATTACTTCCAAGAACATTATTCTCGTATATGGATAATTATCGTGGTTTATCACAAAATGCTGCAACATGAACAAAGAGAATAAGTAACCTCATTTGATCTTTGAAATGAAATATTTCCCATTTTGATGGACATTTACTGAAAAAGCTAATAAAGAAGTGGAAAGTCTCAAATAACAAGGGAAACGGATTCCTTGCATCTGGGATAGAAGCGTGCTAGAAAAGCCAGAAATTAGTATTGCAGAAGGATTATAACCGGTTAGATCAAGTAAGGCAAAAAGGCTGAATCGTTCAATATTACTTACAAAAAACCGTTGGGTAGCTCTTATGCGCCACCCAACGGTTTTTTGTCAATGGAAAATGGAAGAAAATTTGAAATCGAACAAATGGACTCTTTTCTGATTCGATGCTCACAACACACATTCTCTAAAAACTTGTTAGTATGTTTTCATCTTGCTATCTTACCATACGCTATTTTTAATCATGTTTGTATGAACGCGCTTCTATGCTCAGAAATAGCCAACTTAAAAAACGCTGAAGAAGAGGACCAAACCCGGTTAGCAGAAAAGAAACAATCAAAGCCGCCCCAAGCCAGGGTAAAATACTTGTGAGAGGTGTATTAAAAGGCCATAAATTATCGTAAATCCCGCCACCAGAGATAAAGGCCCAATAATACCACTGCGCAATAATAATCATCCATAAGAATATTAAGATGCCCCACCAAGCAATTTTTGCTTGTAACGTTCCGAAACACAACAGGAACAAACCAATACCAATATATTCAAGAGCGCCAAACAGCAAACTAAACCCTACCAAACTCATAAATGGAAGGTATCCAATTCTTGTAAAATAATGTCCACCTACTCCATAGTTTGTATCAACTACCTGGCTCGAAAAAACACCATATGCTTGATAAAGTCCCCACAAAATAACAAATCCCCCAGCAGTGAAAAGTATGCTTTTGCAAAGTGTGGATATCCTCATATTCGTATGCACCATTTCTTTTGAAAAAACATTAATAGCTTAAAGATACTCTGTAATATACTATAAATCATAAAAATATTTTATTCAATATTTCAAACACGTATATATTGCTATGATTAATAACACTAACCAAATCACATAATACTTATTGACTTTTCCTTAAAAATATAGTATTTAAATACATGTAACTAAATTAATAACTGTAATAATAAACTTGTCGTTATTAACATTTAAACGATGAATGCCATTTTCACCACCATTCCAAATCATGGAACAGCTTGAGTTAAACAGTGTAAAGAAAGGACTCTTATGACCAATACTACAAATTCATGGAAGAAGACTTGCTTGATTTTTCTTCCTGTCTCAATTGCTCTCGTGTTGATCGTGCTTTTCATGCCATCCATTTATACGGAAGCACATGTATCAAGTAATGTTCCCTCTCCTCTTTCCACGAAGCAAGGTTCCTGGTTAACGCACAATACCACGCTTAGAAACCAAATCATCCACTATACACAAGTGGAGACACTATTCGTAAAACACGATACAGGCCAAAACTATACAAGCACATTACTGGGTAATGTCTGGCTCGAAGTTGATGCTCAAGGCCATGTGCAAGTTGCTCATACCATCTATACATCACTGGATGAGAAGGTATTTCACCAGGAAATCTATGAAGATGGCACTACCAATATAGTTGTCTTCGGAAAAAATGATAGTAATCACCCGTCTATTAAGAACCCAACCGCATCCTCAAATACAACTTGCCTTGTACAAAGTCCGGCAAATACAGTACAAATCAGAGATATGGCATTACCTTCTTTTGTTAATCTAAGCGATCTACAAAAACAGGGGTATGTTTTAAAAGTAAATGCACATACTAAATCCCAAAACGTGCCAACTATCCTGGTGACAACGAAGGCACTACCAGTGAAACAGTATGTTACCAACGCCCCAGTTCATATCTGGGAAAATACAACGCAGCTTGCTGAAGTCAATGCACAACGCTTCGATCATTTCGAAATTGATCAACAGAATCGATTAGTATTCCATAGTACCGCCCGTAAAGACATGAATGGGACAATCATCAGTAGTTCCACATATTCCTACGGTACCATTAGTATCTATAACACTCACGATGTTTCTCTCTCTGTACTTTCTAACCCACAACAGATTCTAACAGAAGGATGCACACGATGAAACGATTCTTTCTTAGCTTAATAACAGTTTTAGCCTTGCTAAGCGCAGACGTATTCTTTTATCAAGGAAACATTGCTCATGCAGTCTCGTTGCAATGTGATCAGGGGCAGAATAACTATGCTGATCCGCAATACACATTTAGTGGTATTAGAATTTGGGGGGGTGTATGTATGGAGTATCCGACTAGTACAACTTGGGGAGCTATTGTTGAAACAAGATCAAGCCAATGGGCAACTATTGCATCCTTATCTTCTGGCATTGATCAGTGCGGCAGCAATGGTTCCTGGGTTTCTGAATTCAATCAACAAGGTAGTTACGCCAGCGCTAACTACGTTACTGTTACAGGAGTTGGAAACTATTTAGAATGTGATCAACTTGGTCATAACTACAAGGTTTATAGTGAACATGATATTTTGCTACAGGGTACCACGTACTTAACAATATACAGTCACTTAAATCCCTAACTGAAACCATTAATAGTATTTCCCTAAAACAGAGCATATTCTAAATGCCAATAAAGGGTTTGTAGAAAACGCGTGATAGGAAAAAGAAGACTTCTACAAACCGGATATCTAGAGCAAAGCATGCGTATACGCGTCAAAGTGACGCATATACGCATGCTTGTTTGATGATTGGCGGCATGTTAGCGTGCGCTGGCCTGGGGATGCAGGAATTGTTCGGGGGTGATAAAACGGGTATCGCCGATCTGTTCGACGGTCAGGTCAGGGACAAATCCGTCACTAAAGCCAGCGTCGGCGTATTTGCCTTGCTTCACAAACAGGGTGGTGACAGTATCCCCTTTGATCTTCTTGATATCCATCAGGATCTGCGGCTTGTCGTCGATGACCACATAGTGATCAGCGGGATAGCGGGCGCTGATTTCATCAAGATGGTGCTGCTAGAACAGGGGAGCGACTTCCGTTTTGAATATAAGATTTTCATAAACAGTGGTGCATCTATAACCCATAATATTTATGAATACGAATTTACGCTTTACATATGACTATATTTAATAAAAAATTAATATTACTAAATTGATTAATATTGACTTTTATGTTATACATTGATACAAGATTATATATAACTTACCATTTGCTTAAATCTTAGATGTATTTTGAGAATCGTCCTCTCAGGCATCCAACATTTGATCATGTAACTATAATTAAACCTTGCCTTGGTGATGAGGTTTGATTTTAATCTCAAATATTATTAGTAAGTGGGAACACATCTCTGTTTCTACCCAAAAATTTAAGCGAAAGATAAGATACAACATATAATTTTTACAAATTTTCTGATAATGTGTACCAGCTTAAAGTAAAGCTAAAGAGGAAGGTGTTATCAAATTAGAATCTTCTAGTGGTTAGATTTAAATCATGAAACAACTTTTTCCTTGTGTGATTCAAACGACATAATCTAGATGTAGAAAAGGATTGACTATGAACTTTTGTCCAAAAAAATCCCCTCGTATTTTGAATACAAGGCAGCATTTTGAATTGCGTGTTGGACTTATAAGTCTAGCGATTTTATTTTCTCTTGCTTTCCAGCTCAATCAAACTTATGCTGCTGGTAATACACCCAAAATCACGTATAATTGCATTAATACTCCAGATTCAACCTCTGGTCACTGCTACTCTATGGCGGAATGGAATGGAGCTTCAGGAGCATTTACAGAGATTTTTACTAATCAACTTTATTCTGGTGGAGGATTTGTAACAAATGAAATGTGGATAGGATCTGGTAATACTCGATGGGTCGAAGCGGGGCTTATATCTTCCGATGTAAGTCTGACACAAGGTTCTGGATCATATAACCATGGTAGCACAGCTGAATTTTTGTTCTGGGGAGATGTTAATAACAGTGGTAAATTTTATTTTCATCCCGGTCCTAATTTAGCTAGTAGTGATTTTGGGAAGACCGCATTTGTTGAAATACAGAAAACGTCATCTACTGCGTATGGGGTATATATTTCGAATCTTCCTAGTGCAAGCCTATTTGGTACGTCCACTAATAATACGATGTCTGACGATTATATACATACAGGCGGTGAATTATATGGGGCAACTACAGCTTCAGCGCCAGTAAATGGATATAGCTACAATGAATGGTATAACTCAAATGGTGGTGGAAGTTGGAATCTTCAAGGAGATACCGATGGATTTGTTAATGGTCCCTGGGAGGGCTATTGGCAGTCAACTGCATCTTCTGATGGCATAGGTGGGGATTGGCGAACCTGTATTCGTGGTGCTGGCTGTTAACCATCAGGAGGATGTTTTACATTCATTTCCTCTTCAGGTTTTATAGGGAAAGTTTGACACTCATGAAAGGATATATGAGATGAGAACTCGCTTATTCTCAGTTAGCTGTATTGTTGGCGCCGTGTTCTTTGGATTATTTATATTAGTACAACCAAATGTACAGGCAGAAAAGACAGATATTATCATACCAAAACCTTTAAATCTTTCTCAAATGAAAGCTAGCAGTTTGCCAGATCATCCAGGGCATCCGGCAATTGATCCTGTTAGCAGTGCAACTGAAATTAACACTGTACATTCAAATGTAGAAGTTTCCATTCGTGTTAAAAGTGATAATGTAAAAACGTATCTACTCAGTCATGAGTTTCCCTGTGGTCCACTCGTAGCAGGTGCAATTCTCAAGGTGGTTTCTATTGATTTACTTTCCAGTAAAGATGCATCAGCAAGATTAAGTGGTGAATCTTTAGGATTACCAGATACTGCTCCTGTGTATTTAGTAAAAGTTCAAGGACCTTTTAAAACAACCATGATGCCCTTTGCTCCAGGAGCAAAAGCAATCTCTCAAGTTCCATATGGCATAGAAGTTTTCGATGCAGAAACTGGTAACATGCTGATTTGGAGTATTCCTATATACGGAAATTAATTTTTTGTATACATGATACGACATTGGCGAGATTTCATTTGGCAAAACAACCTCAACTAAAATGAGGTTGTTCTAATTTGCCAGCGAATGTAACCTATAATCAACTTATTTCTTTACTGTCGCAGTTTCGGTTGCATTAAACATTTTTCGCAATTGATCTTGATTCACAGGATGGCACGTTCCGCAATTTGTATGTGTTGGTTGAGGCCCTGCTAAATGTATAAAATCTGCTTGAGAAATAACTGTCGCTTGTACTGGTGTCTTGCTTAAGAGATAATCCAGACGTATGTACAACGATTGATTGGTGGTTGGGGCTTTTTGAATAGATGATAGTGTAAGCGATAGCAGGTTAGCCGTATGAGTAGCAACGTATGCCTTCTTATCAGTTACATCTGGTATACGCATTATAAGCTCTGGTAAATTTTTTTGATCGACTATAAATGCTCCATATTCTCCACCAGAGCTAGAATCTCCTGTAGGTAATGTGGTCATTTGCGTACATAGGGTCAGATGCCAGAGATTTGGCTGCTCTGGAAATGTTCCTTGTAATACTATCGATTGTTTTACCCTGTTTTGTACATGCATATAAATTATGCCTATTTCAAACTCTCCTATTGTTCCCAGTGATTGGATATGATCAGGAATAGTAATACTGCTTCCTTGATGATATGGCAATATAGAATCAACCTCAATGTGTGGTAACGTTCCTGGGTGCGATGAACGATACGCATAAATGATACCAAATTCGCTGTTATTCACAATAGGAATAAACTCTACTGCAAATATGTTTTGCCCTTGCCGTATTGTCGTTGCGACCTGATCTTGTTGGAACATCCATATCGGTGGTTGTGAGGTTGAATCTACGCTAACTCCAGTTTTATTCTTTGATATAAATTGGCTGATAGCCGAAAAAAACAAGACGTTTAATAGAGCGATACACATAACCGCAGCAGCTAGTCCAACAACCCACCGTAAACGGTTCTTGTACCTTGCCTTCTCTCGTAATGAGACAAAACGAACTGGCTGTTGCGCTACGATTGATGAGCTTAATGTTGCTGGCGTATGTTCTCCACCCATCAGTGTAATACGGTCAAGTATACTATCTGCCAGTAGCGATACGTTTCGTCTATAGGTGGGCGTAAGACTATATTCATGAAGCATTGGTGATCGAAGATCATTCTCTGGTAATTTGAGGAGTGTATGAAGATGTGAGATGTCAGTCAACATATATTGACACTCCTGGCATGAAACAAGATGATGCTCTACGAGCGCTTTTTCCAGATAGGTAAGCTCATCAGTTGAATAGCTGTCGAGAAGCACTATGACTGCTTTATGGTCATTAGAATCAAACGCCTGGGTCGTTGATTGATCCTTTTTCATAATAGCCCTTCCTCATCTTTTAATGTAACGTAGGCAGAACGCAATGTAATTAATCCACGAGCAATACGTTTGCGAACGGCTTCTGTGGTTGAATTGATTTTTTGTGCAATCTCGCCGTATGACTCATCACAACAAAAACGAAGAACGAGACAAAGTGCATCTTCTTCTGATAATAAATGCAATGCTTCCACCAATAATTCTTTTACGAGATATCCTTCTTCTGGTAAGATATCGCTTATTTGCATATTTACTGATAGGCGGTTAGATATATGTTCTAGCCGTTTCTGCTTCTTAAGAAAATCTAGTGCTTTATTCGTTGCGATTCGATAAAGCCAAGAAGATAATGGATGAATTTGGATGTGACACTTTTCATCTACTGAGGTTGTTTGGGTTAGTTCTGCTATATTCAGTTCGGGAGGTTTCCAGCGAGGGAGTGCGTAATAAGCGGCGGTCAAAGTCTCTTGAACCACATCGCGCGTACATTCCCAATCACGAAGAATGGAATAAATGTAGGTCAATAAGGGGCGTTCATAAACCAATACGAGAGCGCCAAATGCCTCTTGATCACCAGCCAGAGTTTGCCGTATTAAATTTAGTTCATGAGTATCCAGTGACATCTATGTATATCCATTTCCACTCTTATTCCTTCTCATACAAGAAGAAGAAAACTTATATCAGATTGGCTTATAGAATGATAACTACTGGGAATGGCAAAAGCGGACAAAATAGTATTTGTTTGTCCATTTTAGGAATTGACATTTAGATAAACGAGTAAAAAAAGTACCCTTTGACAACCAAAGGGTACCTATCTCTCAGCCAGTGCCAGAACGATAGCATGTTAGCGTGCGCTGGCCTGGGGATGCAGGAATTGTTCGGGAGTGATAAAACGGGTATCGCCGATCTGTTCGACGGTCAGGTCAGGGACAAAGCCGTCGGTGAAGCCTGCATCGGCGTATTTGCCTTGCTTCACAAACAGGGTGGTGACAGTATCCCCTTTGATCTTCTTGATATCCACCAGGATCTGCGGCTTGTCGTCGATGACCACATAGCGATCAGCGGGATAGCAGGCGCTGATTTCAGCAAGATGGTGCTGCTTATGGACAAAGAGCAATACACGACCATCCACGGCGGAGGCGATACTACTATTGACAATCTTCTCGGCCTGATAGTGTAAGTCACCATCCGAGACAATAACGGGCTGGCCGATGCGGTTCAGATAATCCAGGGTTTCCATGACGTGGGGATAGAGTTCATCCGCGAAAGGGAAATTGGTGAAGATGGAATGAACATGTTGATAGGTCAAATCATCCATCTCGGAGAGCGCTATATGTTCGCGAAAGCGCTCCAGAGCGAGAGGAATATCCACAACCTTCCGTTCATTGCGAACCTCTTCATAGATATCCCAATAGCGCTGAGCGAGTTGGGGTCCGACCTCGGCGTGGAGCGCCTCATTCTGTCTTTCTTTGATGGTATCGTTGTCCAATAATGTGTTATCAACATCGATCCAAAATACAAGTGTTGCCATGGTATGTTATCTCTCTTTATATTTAATGCTATGGTCTGATCAGGCATGGGACGATTGCGTAACGGTTCCATTAAGAAACACGTATCGCAACCCTTGCCAGTATACGACCAGAACCTCTCTCAACACAAAATCTCGCTGGAGAAGGGGATACATGCCTCTCTTCAGCGAGATTTGTGCTGATATACACAATGAAATTGTCAAACTCCCACTACCATCGGGAGCTTGCTGGCAGGCGCTTGCGCGCCTGCGCCCTTTTTTAGTGTGGTGGAGAAAAAGATGTTTGAGTACCTACAGTGCGAAAACGCATGCACAGAAACCGTGGAGACCACGGATGCTTGCTGCTCAACTGATGATCTCTAGCTAGCCATGTCGGCGAGTTGCTCCCATTCGGCGAGCAGCACATCGAGGCGAGCTTTGGCCTCTTCATATTCGGCCGAGAGTTGCGTGAGTTGCTCGGCGTTGCCTTCCAGCGCGGCCTGCGAGAGCGCGTCTTCCAGGCTTTTGACCTGGGCTTCGGCTTTCTCAACGTCGCGCTCAACCGCTTCCAGGGTGCGAACCTTTTCTTTGCTCCCTTTTTTGTTGCCTTTATTGGCGGGGACAGCTTTGGCTGGCTGGCTTTTCGCTACTACGGTCTTCGCAGGCGTACTGGCACTTGCGGCATTGAGCGCGCTTTGCTGGCGACGCTGGCGATATTCCGTGTAATTGCCCTGGTAAGCATTGAGTACACCATCTTCAATGGCCCAGATGCGGGTAGCCAGACTGTCAATAAAATAACGGTCGTGCGAGACGAAGAGCAAAGAGCCTTCGAATTCGCTCAAAATCTCTTCCAGGAACTGGCGTGATTGCAGATCCAGATGGTTGGTCGGCTCATCGAGGATCATCAGATTGGGACCCTGAAGCGTGAGTTTAGCAAGCGCGACACGGCTACGTTCACCACCACTGAGCTTGCCAATCGGCTTGAACACATCATCCCCACTGAAGAGGAAGCGGCCCAGCAAGCTCCGAGCGCCCTCTTCACTCAAGGCGCTCACCTGCCGAATCTCATCGACAATTGTGCGCTCCATATCCAGTCCCGAGTGGGTCTGGGAATAATAGCCCACGCGCACGCTGCGGCCAATATTGACATGTCCATTGAGCGGCGGCAATTCACCGATCAGGGTACGCAGGAGTGTCGTTTTGCCAGCGCCATTGGGACCCAGCAGGCCGACACGATCACCGCGTAGCAGTTCCAGTTCAGGAACCTGAACCAGCACTTTATCCTCTGGCATCTCTGCCGTTGAATGCTCGCCTTTCGCACGATAGCCCACCGTCAGTTTATGGGTCTCGATCACAATCGTCCCACTGTCATTGACCGGCGTGAACTCAAAGTGCATTTCAGGCATATCCTGCGGGCGCTCGACACGATCCATACGATTCAGCAAAGTCTGGCGACCACGCGCCTCACGGCTCCGCTGCCCCGCTTTATACTTGCGAATAAACTCTTCAGTATGCGCGATATACGCCTGCTGAGCCTCATATTCACGGCGGCGCTGCTCCATACGCTCTTCGCGCAAGGAGAGATACTTCGTATAATTGCCGGGATATTCTTCGATGCGCCCAAAGGCCAGTTCAATCGTGCGTGTCACCACTTTATCCAGGAAATAGCGATCATGGGCCACAATCACCATCGCGCCATGCCAGGCGGTCAGGTAGCCCTCCAGCCACTCGAGGGTCGCCAGATCCAGATGGTTAGTCGGCTCGTCGAGGAGCAGCACCTCAGGTTCTTGCAAGAGCAGTTTGCCCAGAGCTGCACGCGTCTGCTGACCGCCGCTGAGTTGCATCACAGGTGATTCCTGCTGCTCACGCGTAAACTCCAGACCATCCATCACCTGCTCAACCCGATTCTCATAGGTATAGCCGCCAGCATGCTCATGCATCAACTGGAGCTGATCGTAGCGGCGGAGCAACTTCTCATAGCGCACTGGATCATCCTGGACTGAAGCTATTTCAATCGCCAACTCACCGAGTTCGCGTTCCCAGGCACGTGCTTGCGCAAATACCGACAACAACTCGGCGCGTAACGTATTTTCCGCATGGAAATCCGTCACCTGCGTCAGATAGCCCAGGCGTGTATTGCGGGCCAGCGCGATAGACCCCTCATCGGGCTCCTCGCGTTTCGCCAGGATATTCAACAACGTTGACTTCCCTGCCCCATTTGGTCCCACCAGACCAATACGATCCTGCGGCTCAACCTGAAAACTGATTCCCGAAAAGATGCGCTCGGCACCAAAGGATTTTCCCAAATTATTGATATTTACAACTGGCATTTATTTTTCACCCAAGAAATCAAAACAAGCAGAAAGAGAGTGGATATGTTTGAGTTAGCGTACCATAGTCATCCGCTTGACGCAAGAGTTATACTAGCGGCGGAGATCACAGGTCACTCTCATAGAACGAAAACCATCTGTAACAACCACCCATCACGGGCAATACCGTTAAAAGAGCAGTAATCCCGATGGAGCGATGTAGGTGCGTGCCAAGGCCGCAGCCGAGGTGCGCTTTCCCGTTGACGTGCAATCATCTCTCCCGTAGGCCATATAGTACGATGAACAGCAAAGCGCACCTCGGTTGCGACCTCGGCACGCACCTACATCGCGGCCCGACGCTCTGTTCCCTGCCCTGGCACCGTTGTTTAGATATAAATACCTCTCCGTTTGTAGCCATACGCTCAAGGGATAGGCGGCCAAAATTTGCATTACGATCGGTACCATTGCATAATGGAAGAGGTCAGGTACCAGCAGGCAGAATTCAGGGCAACCGGGATGAGGTTGGCTGAACTTATGCAATTTATGATATACTGAAGAAACTAATCCTTCTGTTGAGAGAAAGGATGCTGAGGTGGCGAAAGAGCAGTCTCTGGATAATTTGTGGTTGGCCCAAACACTTTATGATCTGGGCGGCGTGAAATTCGGCAACTTCACGGTCAGTGAATCTGCCGTCAGTTCTCCCGTTTTTGTGAATCCTAAAGTATTGATCAGTAACCCAACCGCGCTTCGTGTTGCGAGCAAATTAATGCAACAAGAAATTGATCTGGCCCAATCATTGCGCCGTCCACGCGTACACCCTTTTTCGGTCGTGGCCGGGGTGCCCGTGGGTGGACTATTACTGGCCAGCGCCTATTCACTGGAAACAAATATTCCTTTGATTTATGCCCGCAGCCGACCGGAAGGGACCGGCAAACGCGGCATTGAGGGACATTTCACCCAGGGTGATACGGCGATTATTATCGACGACCTGATCACACGAGGAAGTAGCATCCTCGAAACAGCTTCACTGCTGGAAGAAAATGATCTGAAGGTAAAAGATGTGATTGTGCTGATTGATCGCGAACATGGTGCGGTAGAACGCCTACGCAGTCATGGCTACAATCTGATCAGTATCTTAAAGCTAGACGTTATGCTCATGCACTACATGTCACGAGGACTCATTAACGAAGAGACCTATCGAACATGTTCGGAGTATGTACGGAGCAAGCAAAGCGATACCCATACCGGGCCTCTGGGACTCTAAACCAGAGCACAAAGAAAGAGGGAGGTGTTGTGCCATTGTGCACAACACCTCCCTCTTTCTTTGTGCTCTGGCACGGACATAACAACCACCCATGAAGGGCAATACCACAAATCATTTTATTTAAGCGGTATTGACCGTAAGGGTTCGCGTTTCGGGGAAATGAGGGAAGATGATCGAAGATTATGCCGGCGTGGCATCCCAATGTACGGGTAGACCTTCCATTTGCATGATGCGCAGGGCGTTGCGCGTGGGGCTGGGGCCATCATGCAGCAGATATTCAAAGACCATCTTGCCGTCGATGATGTTTTCACGGAAGTGATAGTTTTTAATCATGGGATTCCCCTCAGCCAACTGGACAAGTTCAAGATCATGGGTCGAGATGGCTCCTACGCACTTTTTGTCGACCAGCGCCCGAATATAGGCTTCGCTGCCGATGGCTCGCTCATAGTTGTTGGTGCCCCGAAAGATTTCATCGATCAAGAAGAAGACAGGATGATCAGTGCCTTCATCGAGTAGATCCAGCAACCCTTTGAGACGGCGCACTTCGGCATAGAAGTAGGAGTAACCGTCGGCCAGCGAGTCGGTGACGCGAATACAGGCGTAAAGATCGAAAATGGTGGTTTTAAACGAGGCGGCGTTGACGACGCTTCCGGCATAGGCCAGCACCAGATTGATGCCGATGGTGCGTAAGAAGGTGCTTTTACCCGCCATATTGGAGCCGGTGATCAACAGGATCTCGCCCGCCGGGTCCATCGTGAAGTCATTGACGACCTTGTGCTCAGGCTTGATCAGAGGATGTCCCAATGCTTGCGCATCGAAGAAGATGGGATCGCCCGATCGCTTGCGCACTTCAAGCTCAGGGAAGGTGTACTCTGGATGCAAATGCGCGAAGTTTGCCAGTGAGTTGGCGGCCTCTAACTCATACCAAACATCCAGCCAGACTGGCAGATATTCCGCGAGCAGGGTGGTACACTGGATAAGTTGATGGGCCAGGATGGCTCCAATGGGGAAGAGGACATTTACCAACGCCCAGCCTTCGGAGCTGGTGGATAAGGTGGCGCGGTTCAAGATGCGTTCGATGCGCTTGAGGAGGATGGATGGACGACGGTCGGCATGCAAGAAGAAGGGTTCACAGAGCTGACGTAGCCGCGATTTTTTGGCATAGCGGTTCTTTTCCAGAAATTCAAAGATCAGTTGCAATTGTCCAAAGGCGATACGCTGCCGATTGCTGCTTTGCGAAAGCTGTCCCTGCTCTTTTTTGGTGCGTAGATACCAGAACAGGCTACAAAGCAACGCCGCAACGCAGAATAGTACAGAGGTATGCACAAAGAGGAAAGCCAGAATTGAGGCATAGAACAGACATGCCAGCAGGAGCGCGACAACCAGGGATGAGAGAGGCTGTTTGAAGTTTGCTTGTTCCTGGACCCAGGCCGTCAGGGCTTCACTATCGATGGGACTGGTGGAGAAGCGCGTGGCAAAGAGAGAATTGAGCAGGAACTTATTGCGGAATCCGGTCATGGGGATGAGTTCGCGCACCAGACTGCGGCGCGCCCGTATGACCTCCAGATCAGGATTCAGTTCCAGCAACCAATCGCGCAAGAGCAGAGTTCCCTCTAAAGAGACGCCCGTATTGAGTAAACGATGCAGTGAACGCTCTCCGCTGATATCCAGATCGAGCTCAAAAGGATGCATCTCGCCCATCTCCTGCTCCTCACGCGGAGGGACAGGTGGCAGGGCATCCCAATCCAGGTTCAGGCGTGCAATCTGTGTATTCAGCATCCGCACCCAGGACTCATAGCGCAGAGCGCTCTTGCCAAACGCAGGCTGTAGACGCGCTCTCAGCCAGAAGATCACGCACGAGAGCAGAATACAGATAAAACCAATCCAATGGACCAGCGACAGAAATGTCACCGTCACAAAGATACAGAGCGCCAGGATGATGAGGGTTCGCATCTTATTCTGCTGATCCAGTGCCTGTACCTTTGCCAGCCGACGTTGCACTCGCGCCAATTGCCGCTCAAGCACCACCTGCCGAGATGGGATAGTATCCATCTAACTTCTTCCTTATCATATGAAATTACATCTATCATCCACCCGCCAATCGCTGGCGAGAACAAAAGCATAACCATTGACCATTGTCGCACACAACATCGAACATCACAATCCTGAACCATTCAAAGAACGAGAGGGTGGCTGCTACGGGTGGCTCCTCTGGCCTTCATTCCTCTTCTTTAAACGGTATTGTGCGAGCCAGGTGTATAATAGGGGGTGAGTTTTTCGATATTTCCAGGTAGGAGTTGGTGAATAAATGAAGGTTGTGTTTAAGAGTAAGGATTTTGCGAGCGTGGATAGCTCGGGTTATGGCTTTAATAATCGTCGACCAATGGCGAATCCCTGGCAGTATCAGGGGCGAGTACAGCATCGCCAGTGGCAGGGGATCTATGAGTGTGGTTGGCAGAAGACGAATGATCGTTTGAAGCAGGATGAGCTGCTGTGGACGGTGCGCGGCGATGCTCGTTTGTTTGGTCTGGCCGCCGCCCTGAAGACGAAGGGCTTTGAGGTCGAGGTAGAACAGGATTAGAAATTGATGCTGTTCTACCTATGATACAAACTTGCTGGCAGCACCAGTAGCTCGTTATAATCCACTTAACCAATCCTGCTGGCTGAGTAGTTGCTGGAGATGGCGGATACCGGTGCGAATCTCCTGTTCGTCAAAGGATGTGTAGCCAAGGATGAGGCCGTTGCGTGTGGAATGCTGGTAGGCGTATCTTGAGATGGCGGTGAGGATGAGGTCTTGTTCGGCGGCTCGCTTTGAGACAAGCACATCGGGATAAGCGGCGGGCAGGTGCGCACAGAGATGCATGCCAGCTTCGTCGGGTTGGACGGTAAGCAGACCAGTAGCATCCTCCTTCTGGAGCGCGTCCAGCATGATTTCTTGGCGACTGGCGTAGAGGGCACGCATGCGACGGACATGGCGGGAAAAATGCTCTTCAACCATGAAGTCGGCGAGGACCATTTGATCAAGCATGTGTGAATTGCGGTCGGCGGCGGCATGGGCGGCACTAAAAGCATCAATCAGGTCGGGCGGGGCGACCAGATAGCCGAGCCGCAAGCCCGGGAACATCACCTTGCTAAAGGTCCCGATATAGATCACACGGCCCGCCTGATCTAATCCCTGCAAGGATGCCAGAGGATGGCCCGTGTAGCGATATTCTCCATCATAGTCATCCTCAAGAATCCAGGCTCCAGTGCGGGTAGCATGGCGTAAGAGCGCCAGACGGCGAGCCAGGCTCATGGTGACGCCGGTCGGGAACTGATGTGAGGGTGTGGTGTAGATCAAACGTGCCCGAGGGCTCATCCGTATGCCGGCCTCAAGCTCTATGCCCTCGGCATCCACTGGCACGGGGACCAGATGCGCGCCACTACTCAAGAGCGCCCCACGCGCACCCAGATAGCCAGGGTCCTCGATCCAGACATCATCACCGGGATCAATCAACAACTGGGCCGCTAAATTGATCGCCTGCTGCGAGCCTGCGACGATGATGATCTGCTCCTCGCTACAGCGCACCCCACGCGCCGTTTGCAGATAGGCCGCGATCTCCTGGCGCAATGGTCGATAGCCCGCCGGATCGCTATAGCCAAAGTAATCTGGATTGATCTTTTGCCAGCGTTTATGCGCCAGCCGCGCCCAGAGCTTGAAGGGAAACTCATGGAGCGCAGGGATACCATGCCGAAATGTCTGACGTAGGATCACCTGCTCCCAACTCTGGATCGGAGCAACCGGAGCAGCCGCGATCAGCCGTCCCCGCGCCGATAGTCCCGGCGTATGAGGATGCGCCACCCGATCAGCATCCTTTGACGGACCCTGCTGAGACGACTGAGGCAGGCGCAGCAGCTCATCCGGCAGGCTCTCCTCGACATAAGTGCCGTTTCCCACCTGACCACGCAAATAGCCCTCATAGAGTAATTGCTCGAAGGCCACGATCACCGTAGTACGCGAAACGCCCAGCGTGCTGGCGAAGGTGCGCGTCGATGGCAGCCTGGTGCCAGCAGGCAATGAGCCTGATAAGATTGCCTGCCGCATCGCGGAATAGATTTGTTGATAGAGCGGGGTCGAGGCATGATGATCCAACATCAATGTCAATAATATGCTGCTTCCAGTCTTCTGCATTTAGATCTCCAGCGGATAAGAGAATGGTATGCACAGTATAAAGGAAAATGGCCCTGTACGCAAGACCACTTCTCTGTTAGTATAGCGCCATCAACTACTATTCAATTTTCCCATTCTATAAGGAGATGTGTGTGATGCCAGAATTTAAACTTGATACTCAGATTGCAGCGCAGGCGGCGAGCATTCACAGACTGCTGACACAGCATGACCTGCCACGATTGGATGCTGAGCGGCCTCTTATTTTAGCGGGCATTGGGACCTCCTGGCATGCCTGCCGGGTCGCGGCCTACTGGCTCATCGCATTGAGTCATGGTCAGATTCGTCCCCTGGTCTATAACTCCCATGATCTGGCTCTCAACGCACCATTAAGCAAGCAGGATCAGGTCATCGTCGTCAGCCATCGTGGCAGCAAAACCTTTCCACGGCAGGTCCTACAGCGGGCCCGGCAGATCGGTGCCACCACCATCGCCATCACCAGCAGCGACGCACCTGCACAGGATGCGGATTATCATCTCCACACCTGTCCCGGCGAAATTTCAAGTACGCATACCATTTCCTATACCAGCGCCCTCACCGTCCTGGCCCAACTGGTCGCAGGCTGCATCGGCAAACAGGCCAGCCAGCCCTTCCTGGACGCACTCCAGGAGATCCCCACGGCCCTCGATGCCATTCTTGAGCACCCGGCCCCGGTCCAGATAGCCGAGCAGCTCGCCAACCGCGAGCCGATCCTGCTGGCGGGCGTTGGCATCGACGCCATCACAGCCGCCGAAGCCGCCCTCAAGATCAAAGAAGGCACCTACCAATGGGCGGAAGGCTTCGAGACCGAGAACGCCCTGCATGGACCGCCAGCCGCCTTCCGCACCGGCCTGGGAGCCATCACCATCACGCCAGCCAGGGATGATGGAGGGCGCACAGCATCCTTACGTACCCAGCTCCACGCCCTCGGCGCGGTCGCCTTCAGTTGTGGATCGGACAACGAAGACCTCTGGTTTCCGGCTGTACATCCATTGCTACGCCCACTGGTCGCCATTGTCCCTCTTCAGAGACTCGTCGCCGAGATCGCCAGAATCAAAGGGAGCAATCCCGACGCCATCCATACCGACCAGGAACCCTGGACCAGCGCCATGGCAAACGTCACCTTATAAACATCAGAAGGCTTCGAGACCTTAGTGCTCGCCTGTAGACAGGCACTACGCGCCAGTACTCTTTTTATTCTGTGTTGCATAAATGGCTTTCGAGCTATTTATACAACACAGAATATTTTTTTTGAGCATCTAAGGTGTGCAAACTCATATACGAAGATAGCGGCAGACAGGGAAAAATGGTATATCTTACTTTTATGGAACAGAAAGAAGCAAGGGTACAGTGAATCATAAAACATATGAGAATACTATGAAGACACCAAAATGTTGTATATAATGTGTATATATATGTATGAAAAATATCCAATCTTAGCGTTGATATAGCGAGTCAGAAAGCAAAGTCGTGCATATCATTTCATCTTATTTTTTTATGTTTTATTGTAAGTCAATTATGAGCAATGAAGCAGACATTCAAATTCCACTGCGAAACTTCATGTCTCTAATCAAAGCTCACTCTGTTTAGCGATTATTTACTGTTATCCTAAGTAAGGATGGATACTACCATGCAATTCACTCAATTTGTTTTACAGTATCAGGGGCGAGAGTATCCTTTAGACAAACCACAAATCATTATCGGAAGCGATCCAAGATGCGATATCCGCATTGAGAACAATCCACAGGTGCTACCGATGCATGCCCAGGTGATCTCGCAGGCCGGGCAGGTGTTTCTTCAGTATATGCAACGTGGCGCGGCTGTCTGGGTGAATGATTCACCGGCATCTCAGCAAGCGCTGCGGGATCAGGATGAAATCGCGCTAGGCAATCGCGAAACCAGATTGAAGCTTCAACTCAACCGCAATCCCACCGGAGTGAACCAGCAAGTCAACTGGACCAATCCCACTCCAACAGTGCAAAATACTACCGGAACGCAGATGTCAGGGACACTGAATACTGGTGGAATGCGCACACCTGACAGCGCATATCAATCGGGCTTGTTGGCAACGACACCTCCTCAAGCACAGGCTCCCACGGCAACAGTCAATAGTACAGGATTGGATACTACGCGCTACCTGTGCGCAGCCGGACATCTAGACGAGGATTCCCAGGATTATGTGATGCGCAATGTGATCTATGAGGAACGCAAGTCGCTGGGCGAGTCCTATGGTGTGAATATGCCGCTTGTCGTGAGCTGGTGTAAGGCTGGTATTAATCGCATCAATGTCCGCGATATGATTCTGAGCGGCCTGCTCGGTCTGGTCTGCCTTGGCTACTTCCTGGTCATAAACGTGATCGTCGGATATCTCAGCAGATTGACCTCCGCCAGTAGCTCCCCTTCTAGCTATGGTTATGGCTATGGCTCTTCATACAGCGCGCCCAGTCCCGCTACCCCTTCCCCGCTTGTCACCATCATTGGAGGCCTGTTTACCATTGTGTTAGCGCTGATCATTCTCGTCATCGCGTTCAATATCGAGAAATGGATTACACGACGTTGGCCGAAGTCCCATCCAGGTATTGTCACCTATATCATACTCCTCCTCCCATTCAGCTTCATGGGACTCATTATAGTCCCGTTGCTCTGGGGGATAATCCTGGTCGAATTGCTCGTGCGTTACTACGGCAATGCGGTGAAACAATTGCGCAAAGACACGTTTAATCCACGGGTAGGACCAGTCTCGTTGGATAGGAATCTATCAAAAAAGCTTCAGGAGAATTTTGTTACGTCACAACGCAATGTAATCGCTTATAGTGGCTATAAGCCCTTTGCAGGAGCTGGCGAGTATAAAGGCGGTTGGTCGTTTGTGATTGATACCAGTAAAGGTGCTTACGATACCTCCAAATTTGCCACACCATCCCAACGCCAGCCGGTGCGCCCTTTCACAATCAGCAGCCTCTATGATAAGGTTGAGAAGGATGTGTGGGCCCTGGGTGTAAAAAATGTCCTTGAGATTGAAGGGAAACTCTACGTACGTGGCGAGTATCTGCCAGAACAAGTCCCCTTCTTCAATGCAGAAACGCAACGACCAATGACGAGCGTCAATCCAGATTTGGTCGCACAATATAAAGAACATCCAACCGAAGACGTACGCTACTATCAATGCCTCCGCTTCAGCTTCTGGCGCGGGGAGATGATTTTCACGGCCTATCTGCGCTTTGTCAAGCGCGGGAAAGATCTATTCACTGAAATCAATTACGTCCTCCTGCCACCTATGCATCCCGATTACTACTGGGTGGACAGAAGAGAAATCACACCACCACTCAGAGAAATCTGGCAACTCTACCTGCGCTCATTAGACAAACCGGTTCAAACATGGCTTGGGGCACCCTTCCGGCTCGCACGTAGTCGCGTCTATGCGGCTCAGCAGCGCAAACTTGCCCGTGTCGCGTCCAACAATCCCGCTTTCGATTATGGCGCATCCACCAGCCTACGCCAGTTTGCCAGTGACGACGGAGCTCATCTCTTCTTCCAGGAACTCGATGAACAGATGTATCTCAAAATGGTTGAGAAACAGATCCTGGAAACAATCTCCAACTTTCTGGACGCCCACCAGATCGACACCAGCGAATTAATCCAACGCCAGCAGACGATCTTGAATGATAACACGGTCAACAATCTGACCTTTAATGGCGAGGTCAGCAATTCCGGCAGTATGACCATTGGTGCAGGATCACAGATCAACAATTCCGCCCCGGCATAAAAGCCATAAGTTAAGAAAGCTAAAAATGACATGAGTGATACGAATAACACGAATTTTAATGGCCCGATCAACAATTCTGGCAGCCTGGCGATAGGTCCTAAAGCCAGCATTCATAACTATGCGCAACCGCAACCGCAGCCACAGAGCGAAACAACGCAACACGTAAAGACGACCAATGCCCTCTTTGTGCTCTCCAATCCACGCGGCAGCAATAGCCTGCGCCTCAACACAGAGATGCGGGCGATTGAAGAGGCACTCCGCCTGAGTCCACAACGCGACCGGATTCAGAGCCGCACATTGCACGCCGCCACGGCCAATGATCTGCGGCGGGCACTGCTCGAAAAGCCTTATCAGATTATTCACCTGTCAGGACATGGCGGTTCCGATGGTTTTATGCTGGAAGATGAGCAGGGACGCCCTCATCTGGTCTCCCCCCAAGCGCTCGCAGCGTATTTCGGCATCTATCGTCAGACATTGCGCTGCGTCCTCCTGAATGCCTGCTATACATTCAGCATGGGACAACACATCGCGCTGGGCATTCCCTATGTGATCGCCATGCCCGGTCCCATCCAGGATCGAGCCTCCATTGAATTCTCGCGTGGCTTCTACGATGCCATTGGCGCAGGACTGGACATTGAACGTGCCTATCTGGAAGGATTGAGCACTGTACGCTTCGCGCACCTGGATCATAATTTCCTGGCTCTGCTGCTACAAGAATAGGATAGGAATGATGTGTTTCAACAATCAGACAATCAGAGAAGCTTTTTAGCCAGACAGACTTATAGAAGGAGTAGCGCGGCATGGTAGAGTATCAGGGGCAACAAATAGGAAACTATCAACTCATCCAGCACTTAGGAGGCGGTGAGACAGCAACAGTCTATCTAGGCATACACATGTTCCTCAATACGCTGGCAGCGATAAAAATAGTCCAGGCATCCCTGCTTGAACAAGACGCGCCGGCATGCCTGGATGAGGCCCGCACACTTACCAGTCTGATCCATCCAAACATTGTACGACTGCTTGATTATGGAGTACAGGATGAAAAGCTCTTTCTGGTGATGGAATATGTGCCCGGAGATACCCTATGGCAGGTCTATCCACCCGACGCGCATCCGGGTCCGGTATTTATCATTGCGCTGATCAAACAAATTGCAGACATTGTCCAGTATGCGCACGATCAGAACATCATGCACGGCAACCTCAAACCAGAGAACATCCTGTTAGGGCCAAACAATGAACTATTGATCAGCGATTTTGGCATTGCAATGCTCTTGCAAAGCATGGGCTCGCGGCCAGCACAAGCCCACGCCGGAACGCTCTCCTATAAAGCCCCCGAACAATTAGAGGGGAAGCTCCAGCGAGCCAGCGACCAGTATGCCCTCGCGCTCATAGCCTATGCATGGTTGAACAGCGAGCACCTGCTCCAGGATACTATTATTGCAAACAACAGCCAGCATTTGCAGGACCAAACCACGCCGCTGCAAGCACAAGAGACAACGCTTGACGATGTGTTAAATAAGGCAATGGAGAAAGAACCTGCGCAACGTTTCGACTCCATCCAGACATTTGTCAGGGCATTGGAACAGACATATCACAACACGGCGAAAAAAACCATCCCAATCAGTTCGATGGCATCACTCCCAACCATCCCTGTGGAGTATCCAATCAATCCAGATCCAATCCCGTTACTTACTGAGCTGGAAACGCAGCCAGCCGGGCAACCACAACCGGACTGGCAAGCGCAGGAAGTTGCCGCATCTCCCCTGGTGCCCTTTTTCGTACCAGAGAGCGCAGCGCCACCTGCCTATCAGCAGCCATCAAATGAGGAATATCCAGTACTATTTTTTTCAGCACATAAAACCAGAAGCCGGTCAACCCCGGCAGTAATGCTGCTCATACTCTGCCTGATCGGGATAGTGGTGATAGGCGCAGTATTTTTTATCGGACCCAACCGAATTCTACAAATAGTACATGGAGGCCAACAGCTATCCTCAAAATCGTCAGGTGCTCCGGCAAAAAATAGCAGCAATCCCGGTGCCCAGGCACCCACGCTACTCCCATCAGTTGTGTCAACCATCCAGGCACAGACACCGACGCCGACGCCGACATCAATCCCGACACCGACGCCGACACCGCAACCAACGGCCACACCCGAACAACAGGCGCAGTCAGCCATTCAGCATTACTTTACCGCGATCAACAACAAAGACTACCAGGCCGCTTACAATCTCTGGGTAAACTATCCAGATAGTTACCAGAACTTTGCAAATGGCTTCGCGGATTCAAAACACGATGACTATCAGTTTAGCAATGTCCTTCAGCAAAGCGATGGGACTGTTCAGGTGTCGCTCACGCTTGTGGCTACTTCAACCACAGCGCAGCAAACTACCTACCAGGGATACTATATTGTAGGCAAGCAGCCAGATGGCACCTGGAAGATTATCACGGCCAGTATGCAACAATCATAGAGTTTCCCTCTCAAAGCGTTTGATTCCCATGGTCTTCGCCATCCTGGCGTATGAGTTTTCGCACAGCCTCTACACTTCTCCATCATGATTTGGGTACATTCTCTAAATAGGCTTATAAGCGAGATTATTATACGATGAACGGGAAAGCGGGACTCACATGAGGGGAGATGTAGGCTGATGTCAGGGCAAGGGACAGATCGTTGGGAAGCGATGTAGGTGCGTGCCGGGGTCGCAACCGAGGTGCGCTTTCCCCTTCATCGTACGATATCTCTCCCATAGGCTCATCCGTATCCCACCATCCATGTTTGGGTAAATCACCGAGCGTTGGGGCGAGATCACGGTACGATGAACGGGAAAGCGCACCTCGGCTGCGGCCTCGGCACGCACCTACACTTCTCCATCATGATTTGGGTACATTCTCTAAATAGGCTTATAAGCGAGATTATTATACGATGAACGGGAAAGCGGGACTCACATGCGTTCGTGCCGCACCTACAATATCGTGCATTAACGGCTCCTTTATCAAGGGTTGGAATGGGCCTTCGCTGCGCGTCAGGGTCATCGGGTGAGGAAGGTTGGGATGCCCTGGATGTGCATGAAGTGGATGATGCTGTCGGGATAGTAGCCTCCGAGGATGTTGAGGATGGTAATGGCGAGAAAAGCGGCAATGATCAGCGCGATAAGGATGCGGTCCAACGAGCGAGCGCGCAGTTCGATGAGCCAGGTACGTTTGGTGACTCCGAAACAGCGCAGTTCCATGGCGTTGATGATGTCTTCCGCGCCAATAATTGAGCCGATCACCAGCGGAACGACGAGGGGAGCCATACGGGCGATTTTGCCAAAGGGTCCGCCGCGCAGTTTGTCGAGTTCGAAGCCACGGGCACGCTGGGCATCCATAGTCGTACTGAAGTCACGTCCGACGGTGGGCAGGAAGCGGAAGGTGAGATCGACGGCATAGGCAATAGAATCCGGTATGCCGAGTCCTTTGATGGCGCTTGAGATGTGGCTGGGATTGGTGGTGTAGGGCAATGAGATGGCGACGAGGGCGATGGAGAAGTTGCGCATGGCCTGGGTGATCAAGAAGGTGATGTTCTCGACACTCAATGGGAGCATGGCAGGTCCAATAAAGGGGGCATGAGCGGTAAAACCGATAAACGGAAAATAGGTGAGGATGTGTTCCTGAGTCAGATCGGCTCCCCGTACCACGTGTCCACCGGTCAGGAAGAAGTTTCCCAGCACGATCACGATGTTGATCCAGAAGATAAGCAGCCAGGCTTTTCTAGTTTCGGACCATTTCAGATGGGCCAGGCCATAGTAGATGCTCGCCAGGATCAGCGCAACGAGCATGAACCAGAAGTTGGAGGTTTGCGCGACCGCCAATCCGAGCGCGAGCAAGAAGAGCAACTTGGCACGCGTGTCCAGCCGATGGATCGGCGAGTCCCGTTCGATATAAGGAAAATTAATGAGCATAAGATCGCTACTTCCCGTATAGTAATGACAATGTGGATGAGATGTTGGATACAGACCGTTCGATGAGATCTGTATCCAATCAATCAAGCAGTAAACTAGCGGCCAGAGCGTCGCACGGCAGCGGTATAGGCAATCAGCAAGATCGGCAGGAGGATCAGTCCATTGATCAGATCTGAGGCAGCCGATGGGATGAAATCACCAATGACAGCCGCAGAGAAGCTCAGTTTGGAGACCCAGATATCGGTGATCGAAGCAAAGCCAATACCGACAACGATACCAAGGATAGCGAAGACTTCGGCGAAGATGATGTTTTTCCGCTTGAGGTAGCGACCCAATGTGTAGTAGACCACCAATCCGGTGATCAGGCCGATCAAGCCGTTGCCGAGATCCCAGTTCCACCAGACACCAGAGCCAGAGAGCCAGTCACCCAGGAGGTTGCCGACGCCGCCAGCGAAGAAGCCAACCCAGGGTCCAAAGAGGGCGGCAAAGAGCAGGGGAATGACAATCGCGGGCCGGAATGAGACGTTACCAGCGCCGGGCAGTTGCAACGCATTTGTTGCGATACTCAAGCCACCATAGAGCGCGGCTCCCAAAGCGGCATAGACGATCTTTTTGACATCGAGACCCCAGATAGTAGCCAGTTGACGAGATGAGCGTTCTTTTTCCACTGTAGCCATGAACGTGCACCCTTTCTGCAAGACCATAAAATATAAGAACGAAAAAATAAATGAACAGAGAAGCCAGATAGCCTCCGCTGACCGTCCGTCCCGTCTAGCGACGGACAGCCCCCGGTTGGGACAATAATCAAGGCCAGCAGGACGTCTGGTTGCCAGAGGACGGTGCTCTGAAAGATGTGCTGCCACGGTTCAAAGAACAGGGCGGCGATCCCGCTCAGGCAGGCGACGGTGCCCAGTTGGATCACGACAAGATAGTTGATGGCGGTGCGCGCCACAAATTTTTCGGTATAGATGACCTGCAAGGCAAAAGCTATCGAGCAGAAAAAGGCGAGGATGTCGCCAGGATTGATGTGATTGAGGTCGACAAATGCGAGTAGATAGAGGCCAATTGTTGCCATACCAACACCACCCAGGGAGGTCAGACCCGGACGTGTGCGCAGAATCAACCAGGCACAGAGGGGGACCAGCGCCACCGATAATCCTGTTAAGAAGCCGGATTTACCAGAGGTGGTGTAGAGCAGGCTAAAGGTTTGTAGTCCATAGCCGAGAAAAAGGATACAGCCGAGCACGATACCGCTGCCAAAGAGAGCGCGCCGCGAACTGATCGGGACGGCCCCACGCTTTTGTGTAAGACGTGCGAACAGCAGCAAGAGCAAGGCAGCAAAACCAAAACGCAGGGCCAGGAAGGTGAGAGGCGGCAATAGCACGATAGCGTCCTGCACCAGCACAAAAGTGATGCCCCAGATACAGGCAATGATCAGTAAAATGGCATCCGAGAGCCAGCGTCTGGTCGAAAGCATAATTGTTCCTTCGGTATGGTAGTTGCAGAGCTGTTCTTAACAGGATAGCGCACACAGGGGAGGTTGACAAGATGAGTCTTTCTAAAAGCTATAAGAAACATCCTGGCATGGGCCACCTTCTCCCCACCGCGCTATCCCAACCATACTGCGCTATCCCAACCACACTGTAACATTCTCTGTTGCGCTGGCGTGTTTTCAATGCAGACTTGCATTATCAGACAGACTGCTTGTTCGCCATCAAGCAAGCACGGCATTATTCATCGGCTGGCGACCGCTGTTCCCACTGACGCAGCAGGAGAAGGAGAAGGAGAGATATGGCAACCACACGCTCGCGAAACCAAAGTATCTGGCGCATCAAGCCGATTGACATTATTTTGAAACAGGGGGATGAGACTGATAAGTCCCTCAAGCGAACGCTCGGCCCCATCAGCATTACCGCAATGGGAGTGGGGGCAATTGTGGGTACGGGTATTTTTGTGCTGACCGGCATTGCCGCCGCCAATTATGCCGGTCCAGGCTTGATCCTCTCGTTCATCGTAGCAGGTATTGCCAGCGGGCTGGCTGCGATTTGTTATGCTGAGTTTGCCAGTTCAGTACCCATTTCAGGCAGTGCTTATACCTATTCCTATGCGACTCTGGGCGAGATAGTCGCCTGGATCATTGGTTGGGATCTGATTCTGGAATATGCTGTGGGCGCAGCGGCCGTGAGTATCGGCTGGGCGGGCTACTTTACGGATCTTTTTCGCGGCGTATTAGGCATTCATATTCCAGTGGCGCTGACCTCCACCCCGTTTTCGGGCGGGATTATCAATCTACCAGCCGTGATCATCATTCTTCTGATTACCATCCTGCTGATATGCGGCACCTCAGAGAGCAGCACCTTCAATAATGTGGTTGTCAGCATAAAAATCCTGGTAATCCTCTTCTTCATTATTATCGGTATCGGACACATCAATCCAGCCAACTGGCATCCATTTCTGCCCTATGGCGCGGGCGGTGTGTTCCGAGGGGCCAGTATCATCTTCTTCGCCTATATCGGCTTTGATCAGATCTCAACCTCAGCCGAGGAGGCGCGCAATCCTTCACGCGACCTCCCTCTAGGTATTATTACCAGCCTCATAATTTGTACCATCCTTTATATCTCCGTCACCGCCGTCCTGACAGGGATGGTATCCTATACGCAATTGAATGTTGCTTCGCCCGTCTCCCATGCCTTGATCCTGATAGGACTTAATATCGCTGGCTCGATCATCTCAGTAGGGGCCCTGTGTGGCCTGACCACTGTCTTGCTGGTCCTGCTCTATGGACAGAGCCGCATCTTCTTCGCAATGGCCCGCGATGGGCTCCTGCCTGGCTTCTTCTCACACATACATCCACGCTTCCGCACCCCCTACTTATCCAGCATCCTGGTCGGAATTGTCGTAGCACTTGTGGCTGGCTTCACCCCTATCGATATCGTCGCCGAACTCACGAATATTGGAACCCTGGCCGCCTTTGTCCTGGTATCTGGTGCCATCCTGATTCTCAGAAAAACGCAGCCTGATCTGCGCAGAAAATTCCGCGTCCCCTTCGTACCAGTCGTACCCATTCTCTCAATGCTTGCCTCTCTGGTCCTGGTCGTCAGCCTGCCCCTCATCACGATTGGACGCTTCATCATCTGGCTCATTCTGGGATTAATCGTCTACTTTGCCTACAGCAAACGCACCAGCCATCTTGAACGCGACAGGCATGTCCCGGCACCACCACATGATGTAATCACTTAATGCTCTTTTTTATCGGTGGTGCAGTAGCATAACCCTCATTGCAAGAATGAGGGAGACGTTGGTGTGGTGAATCTTTCCACCGTAGAGGGATGAATTGCGTAGGAACTCATCAAGCGTCTGGGAAAGAGATGTTGTATAATTCTTATCATTCGATTTCGTACCGCTTTTCTGTTTTTAGGAATAATCAAGCAAGCGTAGAAAAACACATCGCCTGTCACCATTCAGGATACAAAGCTCTTGTGCTGTCAGATAAGGAGTAAACAAGCTTTGAGCAATACGATACGAAGCACGCAACGAGTATTGGCCTTGCAACACGTCGCGATCAATCCTCCTGGGCTCGTCGGGGAGGCATTGCGACGACACCGCATTCCCTATGATATCGTGCAGGTTGCCAACGAGGCATTACCAGATCCCACTCAGTACAGCGCGATTGTGAGTTTTGGGGGTATACAGCATGTCTATGAAGAGGGAGAAACGCCCTATCACTACATCAAGCAGGAAGAGAAGATGCTCCACACTGCGGTAGAAATAGGCATCCCTGTGCTGGGCATCTGCCTGGGTAGCCAGATCCTGGCGCACGCCTTTGGCGCAAACGTCAAGGCACAACCACCTGCTAAAATTGGCTTTTTAGAGATCCAATTTACGCCCGAGGGACAGCAAGATCCTATTTATCAAGGCTTCACAAACTTCGAGCAGGCATTTCACTGGCACGGAGATATCTTTGAGAATCCTGCTGGCGCAACCCTCCTCGCCCATCATAACTCTGGCAAACATCACGCCTTTCGCATCGGGCAGCACGCCTACGGCTTACAATATCATGTCGAGCTGACCGCCCAGATGTTAGAGCATTGGTTGAATGATCCCTCCTCGCGGCACGATTTTATCGAGGATCGCGGCATCAAAGCCTATAATAAGGTCATACAGGAACGCCCACAGCTCTATCCTCTCTATCATACACACTCACAACTATTAATAGAAAACTTCCTGCGCATCAGTCATCTCATTAATTGATGAGCCAGGTCGAATAAATACGAGAGAGAAACATAGTATGCATATCATTCGTGATAGTGTCTGGAGTTGTTAGTACTACTGTGTGAATCATCCGTATGCCAACAGGTAGAGGTAGACAATAAACCAATGGAGGTAGATGATGCTTATTGCAGGTGATATTGGTGGAACCAAAACGATTCTTGCCGCTTATGCCCACGACTCAAGTCCCAGCAAGCCTATTGTACAAAGACAATATGTCAGCGCGCAGTATCCCAATCTGGAGACCATCACCAACGAATTCCTGAACGAGGTTAATCTGCCTATTCATTACGCTTATTTTGCCGTAGCCGGTCCCATTATCAACGGGACCGCCAAGCTCACGAATCTGCCCTGGAAACTAAGCGAGCAGGGCTTTCAACGCCCCCCGGGAATCTTCTCGATCCGTTTAATGAATGATCTGGAAGCCATCGCCAACTCCATCCCTCACCTTCTGCCACAGGATATCCAGACCATCAACACAGGAAAATCGCAGTCCAATGGTGCCAAGGCCGTCATAGCACCGGGCACCGGGCTTGGACAGGCCTATCTGGCCTGGGATGGGCATGAGTATCGCGCTCACGCCTCCGAAGGCGGACACGCCTCATTCGCCCCTCATAATGATCAAGAAGTGCAACTGCTTCAATATCTCTGGAAACAAATGAAACATGTGAGCGTTGAGTCAGTTTGTTCCGGCATTGGTGTGCCCAACATCTACGACTTCGTCAAGGAGAGCCAGCAATTAAAGGAAAAGCCAGAGGTAGTCAGCAACTTTGAAGGCATTCCCCGCTCCGAGCGCACACGCGTGATCTTTGATGAAGCCCTCAAAGCGGACGAACCAGATGCCATCTGTAGCAAGACGCTGGTAGTCTTTCTGAATATTCTGGGTGCGGAGACCGGCAATCTGGCACTCAAACAACTGGCAACCAGCGGCATCTATCTCTCCGGTGGTATTGCCATGCATCTGCGCTCAGTACTGGGCGATGGGCGCTTCATGCAAACCTTCGTCGAAAAGGGGCGTATGAGTGAAATGCTCCAACAGATCCCCATCCACATCATGCTCACCCGTGCCGCCCTGCTCGGCGTCGCTGGCTATGGCCTCAAAGAACTCTACCGCCATGCCTGAGACAAATATATTTATAACTCATAGTTGATTTTGAGCGTTTTTAAGGGGTGGGGTGATCAGTGAGGGCTTCGAGAGTACGGACAAGCGCGGGTCCGGCTGAGCGAAGCTCCGTCCTATGGAGCAAGGAGAGGTGCCTGAGCACGGTTTCGCCAGCAGTGGTTAACGTGATCAGCACCCGGCGCTGATCCGCTGTATCACGAGTACGCTGGACAAAACCATGCTCGGCCATACGGTCAAGGAGTTCAACAGTACTATGATGCCGGAGTTGCAAGCGTTCAGCAAGAGCGCTGATCGTGACGTTGCCTTGCATGGAAAGACCTTTGAGCGCCAACAATAGTTGATGCTGCTGTGGCTCAAGGCCAGCCGCCCGGGCCGATTCTTCACTGAAGCGCATAAAACGGCGAATCTCATACCGGAATTCACTCAGTGCCTGATAATCCATATCGGAAAGCTCTTCATCGAACATAGTCGTATCCATGCCCTGTCATCTTCTTCACTAATGCTCGTTCACACTCGATCCATTATACGTCAATGGTTTCCTTCTCCAAAACGCTCTCCTTGCCACTCTGCCCACGCCGTGGCAGGAGCAAACGCAATTGAAGAGGACGTTCCCGTATCCGCTCCTCGGCTAGATTATGCGTGCGGGCCCTCAAGAGCGCGCTGAGCGAGATCATACCTAATAGTTTTGGCGTCGTGGAATCTTCAACCACAGGCAGACGCGTAAAACCGCTCACTGCCATACGGTTAATCACTTCACGCAATGGTTCATTCGCATACGCCACTACAGGTCGTTGTTTGATCAATGTCCCGATGGACCAGTTCTCCACCTTCGCGTCAGTTTGCTGAAGGAACGCCTGCAAATCGTTGCGTGTTACCACACCCAGCAACTGCTGCTCAACGTTCACAACAGGATGCAGATGCTGCATGCGCCCACCCTGCTGAGCACCACCTTGCAGCAATGTCACCACATCCGCACGTGAAACGGTATCCGGCAGCGCCACGACATCCGTGCGCATCACCTCACGCGCAAAGAGCAGTTCCAAAGGATCGATGGCATACTCACGGCTCAGATGATAACCACGACGACTGATCTTCTCCGTCAGGATCGAGCGACGCATGACCAGGACCGTGAAGCCATGAGCGACAATGACCGCAATCAGCAATGGCAACAGGGCGTTCATATCGTGGGTCAATTCCAGGGCAAAGATAATCGCGGTGAAGGGTGAACGCATCGTGCCACCCAGCATCGCGGCCATACTGATCAAGGCCCAGAAGCCTGCTCCCTCGGCTGGCAAAAACAGTCCTTCAATGCCACCAAGCGCGCATCCCATCATAAGCAAGGGAGCAAGCACACCACCTGAGGTTCCAGAGCCCAGAGACACAGACCAGATGATCGACTTGACCACCAGTACGCCCACGATAAGTTGCAACGAAACATTACCCTGTAGCAATGTACCGATTGTATCATAACCTACACCAAGGGCCGGTGGAAAGATCAGCCCACCAATACCGATCACTAATCCTCCCAGCATCGGCCACCACATCCAATGGATCGGCAAACGATGAAATATATCTTCAAAGAAGTAGACCGCCATGGTCAGCAGCGAAGATAAGCCACCCGCCAGCAGACCTGCCAGGACACATCCCAGAAAGCCTGCCACGCCAATAAACGCGCTATGGGGTGGGACTGGAAACAGGGGTCCGCCGCCCAGGATAAAATGACGTAGGATCGCGGCACTGGCACTGGCAAGCGCGACCGGGACCAGACTGCGCGGCTTCCATTCAAACAGTAATAATTCAACCGCCAGCAGTACCGAAGCCACAGGTGCCGCGAAGGTCGCCGACATACCCGCCGCCGCGCCTGCCACCAGCAGCGTCTTGCGCTCCGTACTCGTCAGATGAAAGAGCTGTGCGATCATAGAGCCAAAAGCACCACCGGTCATAATGATGGGACCCTCGGCACCGAATGGACCACCGGAACCAATCGAGATCGCAGACGAGATTGGCTTCAAGATCGCCACCTTCGGCTCTACCTTGCTGCCATTCATTAAAATAGACTCAATAGCCTCGGGGATACCGTGTCCACGGATACGCTCAGAACCATACCGTGCCATCAAACCGATCAACAGAGCACCGATAACGGGCACGATCACTTCAAACACGCCCAACGTATTGGCCGCCGGCGAAACAAGATCTGTTCCCCAGCGTTGAAAAAAGAAAAGATTGGTAAAAATACCGATCAGCTTTAATAAAAGAAACGCGATAAAAGTGCTGGCAATACCGATCACAATCGCCAGCAGGGCAATAAAAAGCATGCGCGGCGTCGTCGTAAAGTCACCCGGTTGCCTGACTCTGTCTATAGCTTCGATAGTATCAGTTTCGAATGTACGCGGCTGACGCGCAATGGTAGAAGATGCCATGGGCAAGCCTTTTCCTCCTCATTTATTGAGAGCAACTCTTGTGTCTGTTCTCATCTGTCAGCAATTATATCGTAACACGATACAATTTCGCAAGAGGTCAAAGAGAGCCACCCATAGAGCGGGCCAGATCCCTTGCGGTCGGGCTCGTGAAGCGTGCAAATGGGGTGCGTGGTCCTCCACAAAGCACTGCCTGTAAATAAGTCCTGCGAAGAATTCCCAAACGTGGTATAGTATTGGATGGAAAATGTATGCGACATACATCAAGCATATTGTTTGCGATCAGGGAACCTGCTGTCGTTACCCTGGAACGGCGGCTGAACTGTGTTCACAACTATCGCAGGAAGATATTTTCTCTGCTCTGTTCGTAACATGCTACTAAGACCGTGTAGATGGTTGCGTGTAAAAATACGAACATGCGAAAGAACGAAAGGACACTTTATAATGGAACTTGGAATGATTGGTATTGGCCGCATGGGCGCCAATATGGCCCAGAGACTGGTACGTGATGGTCATAAAGTTGTTGGTTATGCCCGTACAGCCAAAACTGTACAGGATCGCGTAAACGAAGGCGCTATCACAAGCGGCGCAACTTCACTGGAAGACGTAGTCAAACAGTTGAGCGAGCCCCGCATCCTCTGGTTAATGGTTCCAGCCGCCTCGGTTGATGACACCATTGCTCAATTGCTGCCACACCTCTCTCCCAATGACATCATCGTCGATGGTGGTAACTCTCACTATCAGGACGACATCCGTCGTGCCGAAGAGCTGAAAAAGCATCAGATCCACTACGTTGACTGCGGTACCAGCGGCGGCGTCTGGGGCCTGGAGCGCGGCTATTGTGAGATGATCGGTGGCGAAGACGAAATCGTTGCTTATCTCGATCCTATCTTCAAGAGATTGGCCCCTGGTGTTGAGGCTGCTGGCCGCACAGAAGGCCGCACAGGCGAGCCCACCACAGCTGAGCAGGGCTACCTGCACTGCGGACCTCACGGTGCCGGTCACTTCGTGAAAATGGTCCACAATGGCATTGAGTATGGTCTGATGGCTGCTTATGCCGAGGGTCTCAACGTTCTGCGCCATGCCAACATTGGTAAAAAACAACACCTGGTTGATGCTGAGACAGCCCCTGTCCAGAATCCAGAGCACTATCAGTACGACATGAACCTCGCGGACATCACCGAACTGTGGCGCCGTGGTAGCGTTGTGAGCTCCTGGTTGCTCGATCTGTCCGCTCATGCTCTCATGCAGAGCCCAGATCTCAGCAACTTCAACGGTCGTGTCGCTGACTCTGGTGAGGGTCGCTGGACCGTCAAGGCTGCTATCGACGAGGGCGTTCCAGCCCACGTTCTGAGCGCCGCTCTCTACGACCGCTTTGAGTCCCGCAATGAGGCAGAGTTCGCCAACAAGATCCTGTCTGCCATGCGCTTTGAGTTCGGTGGTCACCACGAGCGCTAGTTGTTTCCCAGGCCAGGTCAGGCCATATGCAAACACGGAAACAGGTTTACGCATAAGTAGATAGGGATCTTTAATTTCAACTACGAAAGCAGCCCGACCGCTTCTCCAGCAGGGATGAAGCGGTCGGGCTGCTTTTTTCGCCAGGGGTCCCGCCATAAAAACCCCTCAAAATTCCTCATCGCTCTTCATTGCCAGGGAACCCACTCGACATCACTGAACGAAGGTCTGCATGGCAGCTAGGCACGTCTGGGAAGTTGCTGAAATGACCAGCGATTGCCATCTGGATCGCTAAAATGGGCGAAATCTCCCCAGGGCTGCACATCAATCTCACTGATATCCACGCCCCGTTTCACCAGTTCTTCTCGGACAGCTCTCACATCCTCGACCACCAGGAGACCACCCTCGAGTGATCCAGGCTGCATTTTGGTAATACCCACACCGAATGCAATGGAACAGGCCGAACCAGGAGGGGTCAATTGAACAAAACGCAGATTCTCGTTGACCTGGTGGTCATGGTCTGCGTGAAAGCCGATCTTCTCGGTATAAAAAGCCTTTGCGCGATCAACATCTGTGACAGGTACGATAGCCAGTTCAAGTTTCATTTGCATGGTCATCGTTTTCTCCTCTTCATTCATGCTTAACTGTTTCTTCTGTTCTCAGTATACGCTGAAAGGAGGACAAAATCGACCCTCTTTTTTTTCGGATTCCACAATCTTCTTGACGAATGGTACGCTAGACCCATCCATAGGATCTCTCTCCCCGACAGAAAAGGTGTTCAAAGGGAGAGAGATCCACAGACTCCGCGGGTTCCCATAAAGCTAGCTTTCGCGCTTCTCCCGAAGATCATGGATGGTTTGTGCCAGTAGATCGGCGGCCTGATCGACTTCGCCTTCGCTGGACCAGCGTCCCAACGAGAGACGCAGTGCTCCCAGGGCACGCTCACGCGAGCAACCCATAGCGGTTAATACCGGCGATGGATCGGTCTGACCGGCGTGACAGGCCGAGCCGGTGGAACTGGCAATACCAGGTGTGGCGGCCAGAACCGCTTCGCCAGCGACACCATCGATGCTGATATTCAGCGTATTCGGCAAGCGGTCGGTGGGATGTCCATTGAGATGGGTAGCATGTGGCAGGGCAACTTCGAGACGTTGTTGCAGGCGATCCCGCAATTTTTGCAGCCGGGCTTGAGTGCTCGGAAGTTGTTCTTCCGCCAGCACAGCTGCCGTGCCCAGCGCCACAATAAAGGCAATATTTTCAGTACCAGCCCGCAATCCTCCCTCCTGTCCACCGCCATAGAGCAACGGCTCAACCTGCAAGCCACGGCGGATATAGAGCGCGCCGATCCCTTTGGGGGCATAGAGCTTATGGCCGGCTACTGTCAGGAAATCCACTCCTAACGCGCCTACATCCACCGGGATCTTGCCTACCGCCTGCGAGGCATCGGTATGCAAGAGCACACCATGGCGCTTCGCGATTCGGGCCAGCTCACCAATCGGCTGGATCGTGCCCGTCTCATTATTGGCATACATAATCGAGATTAGCGTTGTCTGCTCCTCAAGCGCCGCCTCTACCTCAGATGGATTGACCAGTCCATATTTATCAACCGGTAGATAGGTCACGCGAAAGCCATGGAAGCGGGCCAGCGCCTTACAAACATTCAAGACCGCTGGATGTTCGCTAACCTGCGTAATAATATGATTCCCATGGAAGCGATTCGCCAGCGCCGCCCCTCGAATCGCCAGGGCATTGCTCTCAGAACCACAACCGGTAAAGACCAACTCGGATGGGATACAACCAAGGAGATGAGCCAGCTGAGCACGAGCCGTCTCCATCGCCTCATGCGTCTGCCGCGCATACGCGTGGGTGCTTGAAGGATTGCCAAAGTAGGTTGTCAGATACGGTGTCAAAGCATCCACCACAGCAGGATCAACCGGCGTCGTCGCATTATAATCGAGGTAAATCGGACCATTTCGCAAACCAGGATGAGTTTTCATTGCAAACCCCTTCCATCTCTCTTTGACAAGAGCAACATTCTGCTATCTCTATCAACAGTACCATATTTCGCCAGAGCACTCCCACCTCAATTATAACCACAATCCTATCACCCAAACGACCATTTGGGATATAAATAAACATGCAGGATTTGGTACAAATGATTAATGATGATTAATGGGGGAGGCACATAAAAATATCCCTCGGCTATCTGGAATCGGGTGGATAACCGAGGGATTGTGGTTTGTTTAGGATGCGGAGCTGGCCTATTTGACGAGGTTGGGAAATTTGGCAGACAGGGCACGCGCATCGGGTTCTACCAGGATTGAGTTGTCCGGGAAGACAATAGTGGGCACAGACTGTCGCCCATTGTTGAGCTTAACGACATAAGCGGCAGCTTCGTCGTTCTGCTCGATATCCACATAGTCATAAGCCACCCCGTGGGAGTCTAACCAGCGCTTCGCAAAGTGACAATCCGGGCACCAGCTTGTCGCGTAGACGACGATTTTCTGCTCCCCCTGCGAGGTCTCGTTCGTTGTATCAGCCATATATCGCTCCTTTTCATGAATCAAATTGTAAATAATGATTTCACTTTCTATCTTTGAAACACATATGTTCAGCCACTTATTCCAACAGCAAACCGGCTCTCCGTCCTTGCGGGTAATGGTGGTGCTGACGTTGATCCGTCGGATAACAAACGTAGTGGGATAATAAGAAAGCCTGCATTCGTATAGATAAATGCAGGCTCTGCTGTGGATTGGGATTAAGCATGGACGCCGGCAGGTTTGTTGATGCGTTCGAGCATTTTGTCGAGGAAGCGTTTGCCTCCTGTGGCGATAAGGGAGGGATTGCGCGCGAGTATTCCCATGACAAGGCTGGCGTTAAAGTCGCCTCGCAGGGCTTGTGCGGCCTGCGCGGGGGTCAGGCGCTTCAGAAGATCAATCGAGCCGTCCCATTGGGCGTCACTATAGGCGGCGATGTGCTTATTGATCATATAGGCGATATCCATATCGCGTCCGAAGCGGCTACGCCAGCGCTGATCGAAGCGCGCGAGATAGGCTTCCGAAGTGTCACCAGCTTTGATGGCTTCGGCGGCGGTTTCGCCCGCCATTTGACCGGAGTAGATGGCGAAGCGGATACCTTCACCGACCAGGGTTGAGCCATGTCCACCGGAATCGCCAGCCAGGAGCAGTCCATCGCGCGAGAAGCGCGGTAGCGCACCCTCGGATGGGAAGAGTCCTGTGTGGAATTCTAAGGGGCTCGCGCCCTTGAAATGTCCCTCTAAGCGTGGGATATCATGAATGATGCGATCCAGATACAGACGGGCATCCTTATCGTTATCGGGATGGATCACACCAGTACCGACACGGACACGTCCTTCGCCATGTGGGAAGATCCAGGCATAGCAGTTGGGGGCCCACTCGCTCCCGACCAGCAGAAAGATCTCATCCTGGGGATAATTGGGCGCATAGAGATCATATTCCGCACCAAAGCCATAGCGCTTAAAGGCATCTCCCATGTCTGTACGCACACCGATATGGCGCGAGAAGCCAGAGGCATCAATCGTCACATCGGCCCGCACGGTGATACGCTCGCTTAAATGATCTTTGGCCGTGACGCCGAGAATGCGTCCATCCTCAAATAATGTCTGCTCTACGGTATGCTTGACGCGCACTTCAGCACCCGCCGCCACTGCCCGCGACGCCAGATGCTGGTACAGGCCACGAATATCAACGACACACACCACTTCCGGAGTATAGTGGAACGCGGCCTCACGGTGTGGACTGATGAAATACACTGTTTTCACAGGATGATACAGATGCGCGGGAATCTTCAACGCCTGCATATCTTTCACCCAGGTTCCACCGCTGGTATGAATGGGATAGCCAATCTCTTTTTGACGCTCTAATACAAGGGTGCGGACACCTTGCTTTGCAGCCGCTTCCGCCGCCGCCAGGCCAGCAGGTCCACCACCCACTACGAGCACATTATAATCGTCTGACATGGAAGTCCTTCTTTAGGAGATTTGATGCACCCAGGCATGGCTCTTGCCGCCCGGTCCTCACACACAGAATGATTGCGGGAACGACGGTCAGAGGAATGCCGGTTCTCGCTTTTATTGACGTTAGTATAGTCGAACTACTGGCGACTGTCTACTGTACCCGACCATTGAAGCAGCCACGGATAATCCTACTAGATAGCTACTCAAGGAAGGCGACAAGCGGATCGACGCCATCCCAGGTGCCGTGGGATGCTACGGGACGAAAACGCGCAAAAAATTCTTCGCGATACCAGTGCTCCTGACGTGTGCGTCGAATCACCTCTACATGTGGCGTGGCTCCTTGACCTACTCCCCACGCCTGAAGGGCGGGGGATTCTCCCCCCTCACGAGGAGAGTCTTCCTGCTTCATTGAGAACTGCCTCCGCCCCTTTCGAGGTCGCAGGTCTTACGTTCTCTCCACAGGCAGCTACGACTGCGAGTCCCGCAGCCAAGATATTATGCGCGGCGTTGATGTCTCGATCATGGCAGACGCCGCACGCTGGACAGACCCACTCTCGCACGTCAAGGGTGAGGCTGTCTAACGTGTACTCACAAGCACTACACGTCTTGCTGCTGGCTTCCCAGCGATCAATGATGACGACGCTACGCCCATACCATGCCGCTTTGTATTCCAGTTGCCGACGGATTTCGCCCCATCCCACATCACTGATCGCCTTCGCAAGGCAGTGGTTCTTGAGCATGCCAGCGACGTACAAGTCTTCCAGGCAGATCACTTGGTTCTCGCGTATCAGTCTGGTGGTGACTTTGTGCTGGTAGTCGCGCCTTGTGTCGGCAATCCTGGCATGCAGACGAGCAACCTTGCGCCATGCTTTGTCGCGGTTCTTACTGCCCTTTTTCTTCTTCGCATGCCTCCGCTGAACGCGGGCTAACTTCTTCTCGTAGCGATGGAAGTGTTTGGGATTCGCAATGGTCTCCCCGTCGGAGGTAATGAGCAAAGATGTGAGCCCCAAATCCACTCCGACGACCTTCTCTGTCATGGGAAGAGGTTCAATCCACTCGTCAACCAGCAGCGAAATGAAGGAGCGCCCTGCAGGGTCTTTGGAGACCGTGACGCTAGAGATGCGTGCATTCTCTGGCAGGGGACGCGACCATACGATATCGAGGGGGTCCTTTTGCTTGGCAAGGATGAGCCTCCCATCGCGCCACGTAAAGGCGTTGTCAGTATAGGTCGCACTCTGTCCTTTGTGTTTCTTTTTGAAGGTGGGATACTTGGCGCGGCCCTCAAAAAAGTTTTTGTAGGCGCTGTCCAGGTGGCGCAACGCCTGTTGCAAGGGGACACTGCTCACATCTCTCAGCCATGCCATCCCTTTCTCTTGTTTGAGGGCGGTAACGGAGGCACTCAATTCTGAGGTCTTGATTTTGCGCTGGTGATCGAAGTAGGCACGTTTCCTGGTTGCGAGAGCAGAGTTGTACACGAAGCGGCAACAGCCGAACGTTTGCGCGAGATTACGCGCCTGTTCGTTGGTTGGGTAAAAGCGGTACTTGTATGCCCTTTTGACCACGTTACTTGCCTTTCTGGCTTTCCACGTAGCGTCTGACGGTTTCAATCGTCACTCCCCCTGTGGTTCCAATGTAGTAACTATTCGTCCACAGGCTTGGAAGCTTCTTTTTGAGTTCAGGAAATTCTGCTCGCAACTGATGAGCAGTCGCCCCCTTGACAAATTTCACCAACCGATGAATACCAAACTGAGGATCACACCCTACCAGCAGATGAATGTGAGCGGGCATGACCTCTACCTCCACGAACTCCTGTCCCCATTTCTCGACACATTCATGGATGAGGACTTTGAGCCGCTCATCAATAGGTGATGTGAGGACTTTGCGGCGATATTTGGGACACCAGACCACGTGATAGTGGCAGTTAGAGGTGATATTTGAATTGCTCCTAACGACTGCCTTCATGCAAAGATTATCGCATGGAACAGTAGTTCGTGCAAGAGTTAATTATTCTCTGCCTCCCTATCCTCCTCAAAAGGACTCGCTTCTATCCCCGTGCCTGAAGGCACGGGTTTTACGCTCGGTTATGATAAGCAAAACTGGTCACCGCTGGCAAGGATTTCCATACACTCACGGTCGCTTGATACAAGAATGGTGCCTCGCCCACGCCCACCGAATTCAACAATTCCTCCTGCTGCAATAACTGTTCCGCCACCGCCGGAACCGCATCCAAAAAGGCCCGCACCTTACGCGGATAGAGGGAAGCGCGCGTCAAAATAATCCATGGACCCGTTGGTGGAACGGGAGCCGAGGTGAAATCCCCGAGAGGATCAGCACCGCCCCATTTGCCATGCCAGCGCACGGGCACCATATGCACCGTCCAGGCTTCCTCGGAGTGAAGTTGGATACGCCGCATCACATGGGATTGCTCCTCAAAGCGGCGCAGATCGGCCAGCGAGCGCCAGACGGTGAAGAGCGCATAGCGCTGCAAATCCGGGTGCGGATCAAAGACGCGCCCCCGTCCCACGCCCAGTAGACGCCAGAAACGCAAGCCAGGCGTTCGCATCAACGGCCAGCGATCCAATCCCAGATGAGCCAACTCTTGTAGACGACGCTGACGTGGATACTGTGCCAGCGTAAAAGCCACCACAGGTTCATGATCATCAAGCCACATATACAATCAATCTACTTCCCAAACGAAATATCTATTCCATCTCGCCATTATCGTCTATAGGGCGATCCAGAGGAAACGCATGGGTAAGGGACGCAAAGCACTGACATATCTGAAAACATTGCTCAATCCATTCTATCAGTATTGCGTCCCACCACACAAGAGCTGGCTTCAGGGGCTAATGCAGTTCCCTTTCAATCCTTCCTGGCACAAAGCGCATTTGCCAAACCCGAGCAGCCTATCATTTCGTTGGGATCTGAATGAAGGGGACCCCATTGGTTGAGCTCGGCAATTTGCCATCCCATTTCTGTATTGCTAAGAAATGCAGATATGCGTCCGTCAAACTTCCTGAAGATTGCAGGATTTTTTGGGAGTCGGCCTGGCCTTTTGCCTGAATCAAAGCGGTTGTTGCTTCAATTTGTGCTTTCTCTTTGTTTTGCTCCGCTATAGTCTTTTGTTCGATAGCATCATTAAATGCTTGCGAAAAGGCAAAATTCACGATATTGAAATCATCAACGGCAATATCATATTTCGCAAGCCGAGTACCTAATTCATTAAAAGCAAGCTGTTTGACCTTTTCTCGCTGAACAATCAAGTCGGCAGCCGTAAATTGTGATGTGGTAGATTTAAAGGCTTCTTGCATTGCGGGAGCAATAATTCTATCAATATAGTCTTCACCAATATTTTGATAGACATCCACCGCCTTTTCCCCGCGTAAATGGAAGTTAAGTGCAATAGTTGATGTGACTGATTGCAAGTCTTTAGAAGCCGCTAAAGCCACAACCTGTTCTTTTTGTGTTCTTGTTTCCATTGCATAGACATTTTCAAAGACAGGGATTTTTAGAACAAAGCCAGGATCGACCACACGATTGACCGCACCAAAGGTTGTAGTAACACCAACATGACCAGCATCCACAATCGTCCATGCCCCGATGCCTGGAATAAAAGTGATCACAGCCAGGAGAATGAGGATACCAAGTAATACGCTCCGTATTCCAAAGACATTCCTGTTCATGATAAACCCTCTCTCTTCATTTCTTTATGCGAGAACAGCGCTTACACAAAATTTTTGATACACCATATTCAAAAAAGTATCACTACACACATTTACACTGTAAATATCACTTTATAAAGCTTACATTCTTCAATCATTTAAATCTCATCAACCAAACCACACTAATGATAGTGACGTTATCACCTTGCTAAAGTAAAAAATATGACGATAGAGCCGAAAATCACGAAGAGTTATGAAAGAAGAATTGACGTAGCACGTTGGGTGTGGTAAAATTAGAACAGGATTTCGAATATTGTCTTCACAACAGCATTGAAAACAGGTCACCGTCCTCGTAGATTCTCCACTTTTGAGCTCCACAAAAAGAATATCTCTATAGATACGTTCGATGAATAAGCAAGCCAGCCGAAACACCATATCACACCACGAACCTACCATATAGCAAGGGGAGGGCAATCTATGATGAGTATTATGCAAGTCACACAAACAATCCATTTTATGCCAACATTGCCCGTGCGCTCCAAAAAGAAGGCCGCTCAACCGATGTTGCCAGGCCTGGAACCCGAGTCAACACAGCCAGAAACAGCTAAAATTACCAATCGTCAGATCGCCGAGGTCCTGGCGGGCATCGCGGAGATGATCGAGGGGCAGAATGGCAATCCCTATCGTGTTCAAGCCTATCGCAACGCAGCCCGTGGCGTCCTCGATTTAACCGAACCAGCAGCAAACATCCTGGAACGTGGCGAAAGACTCCCTATTCCCGGCTTAGGCACGCGACTCAATCAGCGCATCTCCGAACTGGTCACGCTAGGATCGATGACTATCAATAATGGTTTCTGCATGGACGCCCTGCCCATGGGCGTACGTGTCCTGATGAGCGTCGAACATATTGGACCCTATACGGCCATCCGTCTGTATCAAGAACTGGGTATCGAAACGGTTGAGCAGCTCTTGCAGGCCGCCAATCGGAAACAGATTCGCCAGCTCGCAGGCTTTGGCATCCGCAGTGAAGCCCGTCTCAAAGCCGCAGCGGAACAGATTCTCACTCACAAAAATACCAACCACTCCCTGGGCGGAGCCGCTTAAACCGTATAGAACCAACGCTGCCATCGGCGCAGCGTTGGTTCTTGAAAGAACGAGGATTATAATGGAGAAATGTAGTGCTTTGAGCGATATTAACCTATATGCCCTGTTCGATCAGGTCGATGAAGCGCTGTTCGAGTTCGGTCGTGCGTGGGCCAGGCTTTCCATTGCCAATGGTCCTATCATTGATCCACAGAACCGGCGTGATCTCTTTGGATGAGGAGGTGATGAAGGCTTCGTCGATCTCATGCAGTTCGTCCAGCAGGATCGGGCGCTCGTGGATGGTGAAACGTTCACGTGCCAGATCAAGGACAGTGTTGCGGGTTACGCCAAGCAGGACCTCGGCACGCGCTGTGATCAGAGTATCACCTCGGAAGACAAAGAAGTTGCTGCGCGTTCCCTCCAGGACATGTCCCTGTTCATTCACAAAGAGTGCGTCACTGGCTCCCTGTTGGGATGCGGCCTTTAGCGCTCGAATGGCGGCGACGTAATTCGAGGTTTTGGCTTCCGGCGTCATCCTTGTCAGAGAAGTAGTGATCAACTTGCAACCACGGGCGAAGCGCTCCATATCACGCTCAGGGAGCGGATTAATCATGACCGCCAGACCAGATTGCGCGGAGGGCAGGACACCATCCTCGCTGATACCACCCGTGACCAGCAGACGCACCGCGGCATGTTCATAGGGATTGCGCTGGATAATCTCCAGGACAATCTGCGCCAGAAACTCATAGCTATAGGCGACCTCAAGCTCAATCAGGCGCGCGGAATTGTAGAGACGCTTGAGATGCTCCTCAAGATGAAAAGGCCGCCGATGATAGGTACGCAAAGATTCAAAGACGCTATAGCCACGCAAGAGTCCTACATCGTTGATAGAAATAGTCGCGTCCTGCGGATGGACCCAGCGACCATTGATATACCACCAGGCTGTCTGATCCATAAAATGACTCTCTTCCTCTCTTTATACTGCACTGCTCGCTTGAAAGCATACGCTGACAAGGCGGTCAGATATCAAGCCAGCGTATTCGTGGGATAGTGCTCACGCAGCCAGGCAATGAAGGATTCAGGAGCCGACATGGTCGAGAGACGGCTCTGCCGCACCAGACTCCAATCATCGAACTGATGGCACTCCTTGATCGCGCGCAAGGTCACCGGCTCGGCAAATTGACTCACAAACGCCATATCCACCATCCAGCTTTTCGCATCCCGTGGATCGGGACGCGGCTCGGACGTCACACAGGCCACACCCACAATTGCCGCCACACCCATACTATGATAAATCAGAACAGTATCGCCCGGCCGCATACACTTGATACTGGCAACCGCCTGCGCATTGCGCACCCCATCCCACGGCGTCTCCTGATCGCGCGCAAGCTGCTCAATCGAATAGGTCTCTGGATCGGTCTTGGCTAAAAAATAGGCCATCACACACTCAAACTCCTAACAACAAGTTTCTCCTCTCATCATAGCAAACCGCGCGGCGGACGCCAATCCCACACAATGGGATGCAGTCCTTAGCTTCAATACGAGAAATGAAGAGCTCGGCGTTCCACAATCTCCTTCTTTAAGGACGGTATTGGTCCATGCTCCTCTGTGGGTGATCATTTCAGCCACAAAGGAGCATGGGGAGAAGTCAATTCTGTCTGGTTGCCATTCGGGTGCGAGCACTCTCTCGCTGTCCGGTTGCTGGAATGAGGGGGAAAACCTTTCCCAGTCCAAATGCAGGCATGTTGTTGTAAACAGCCTCATAGTGTCCCGCTGGAATACGATAGGTTTCGTGCCAGATTCCTACATCGCCATTGCTACCAACCTGCCGATTAAATTCGCGCCAGGCTGGCAGATGGACAGCGTCTCTGTTCCCTGCATAGACCGCCAGGTCTTCGAATGAACGCCAGTATTGAATCATGACCGTCGTAGGAAAGTTCAGCGTCGTTTCTCCACCCAGAAAACCCATCTCAGGATGCAGCTTCAATTCTTTTAGCATGCGCGTCATTGAAGCTGCGACTGGCGTCCATTTTTGAACCTTCAACACCTTGTTTACCCGCATCCCAATCAAAAACACGACCAGCTCTTGCTCGTTTGCAACTGTCATACGCTCTTTAATCAGCTCTGCCATGGGAGTATCCCTCTCTTTTTTTGATCCATCTTCAGAACAAGAAACGTTTTACGAACACTATACGGTAAACCCTAAAATTTTTTGACACTACTTCAATTGCTCTACAAAAGCCCGAAATGCCCTTTCGTGTATGCCATCGATGTCTTCTGTAATCTGATGCATTAATGTCAGCCGCAACATTGATAAGCCGTGCATCAGGGACCAGGCGGTATACGCTAACTCGCGCGAACCTGCCTCACTTGCGGAACGAATCTCGCCCGACTGAAGACCATCCTGAAAGGTTTGAACCAGTCTAGCGTAGGCCGTATTCTGCTCAACTTCAGCTAATGCGAATGGGGATAATGTGGTACGATTGAACATCATCAGGTATAGCTGTGGTTCTTGTAAGGCAAAGTGCATGTACATTTTTCCCAGCTCCTCTAAACGCTCAAGGGCCGTTCCAGTATGAATGACATGTTCCATACGTGCTGCCAGACGCACAAAGCCCTCCCCAACCAGCTCATCAATGATTGCTTCTTTGCTAGAGAAGTACTCATAAAGGCCCGATGGGCTATAATCGATGCGCCCGGCTATCTCACGCATGGATAACGCTTCCACGCCATGCTGCATCACAATCTGCATCGCCGCTTCCAGGATGGTCTCTCTGGTCCTGGCGCGTCTCTTCTCGCGGGGACTCTTCACGCTGGCATTCCTTACTCAATCCACTACCGAACACTGTACGGTAACAGTATAGCAGTCTATTTTCTTGTTGTCAAGAAACAGGAACAGGAGATTGAGATTGAGATTGAGATTGATGCCCATTTTTTTCAACCAGCATACAGTTAGTTACGTATATAGAGTGTCGCTGAAAAAAGCAACGTGCAGGTAACCTATTATACGACCAGTGAATATCTGTGTGAGAACACATGTATAACTATCGAAAAAAATTTGTACTCAGTATGAAGATACACGAAGGAGAAAATACGATGGCACAGGCAGATCCAAATAATGTCGAACAGAAATTTGGTTATGGCGTAGAAGAGTTACAGGTTGTCGGCGAGCAGCTATTGGCGAAGGTGAAAGAGCTCGTCCATGAGGGCAATGTACGCCGCATTATTATCAAGCAGGATGGTCATTCTCTGATCGAGTTCCCGCTGTCCCTGGGTGTTGCCAGTATCGCTCTCGCCCCCGTCTGGGCGGCATTGGGTGTCCTGGGCGCACTGATCAGTAATTGCTCGATCGAGGTCATCCGCACCGATACAGCCGCCAGGGATGTGCCATTTAACGCTGATCCTACCGCCCATAGCGTCGAGGAAATCAAGCTGGACGGCGGCGAGAAGCTCTAATATTCCAGACAATCTGCTCAATAAACAATCACGAGGGCGCCTGATCTCTTTCCAGAGGCCAGCTGCTCTCGTTTTGTTATATAATAAACGGCAGGCAAACAGCTTTTATTTGAAAGGATATTTGTAAGCATATGCCAGTAGCAACACCCGAGCAGATTGAGAACTATCAGGCCATTACCCGGCGTATTGCAGCAGCAATAGAAGGACTAAGCGAGGAACAGCGTGCGTATCGTCCCACTGAGGATGATTGGAATATTCATACTGTGATTATCCATCTTGCCGATAGCGAGGCAGTTGGCTTCTGGCGTCTTCGCAAGACTCTGGCGGAACCCAACTCCATCCTGGCAGTCTATGATGAAGATGGCTGGAGCAAGTCGTTATTCTATGAGCAACAGGATGAAGTACTGGCCCTGCGCATCTTCACAGATTTGCGCACCGCTAACGCCAACCTTCTCAAATTAATCCCGGCCAAATCCTGGGAACTGTCCGCCATCCATGCGGAGCGCGGTGAAATAAGCATCTACGAAATCTTCCAGACCTATGCTGAGCATGGCGAAGCTCATCTACAGCAAATCGAAACCATCAGACAGGCGCTGCCAGCTTAACGAACAATACATACTCCACAGGCAATACCGCTTCATACGAGGAATGTGGGGGGGGAACCACAAATGATGGAAAACGTAGGTGCGTGCCAAGGCCGCAGCCGAGGTGCGCTTGCCCGTTCATCGTACCATCATTGCCCCCGTAGGGCAAACGTCCCAGAACTGGAACCTCGGCATCGGACAGAGCGTTGGAGGGAGATTTCGGTACGAGTAAGAGGAAAGCGCACCTCGGTTGCGACCTCGGCACGCACCTACACTTCTCCATCATGCTTCTCGTTCTTTAAGCGGTATTGCCGGTAAAGAGTGCCATGATCGGGTTTTGGCATCCGTTTAGAGTTTGATGACACTTAAGACGCGATTCTCAACCAGTTGCTCTCCCCGATGGGGGCGCAAGAAGGTTTTGATGTCGGCGACTTTGTAGACGACAGATTGCTCGCTTTTGCCATGAGTGATGGCGATTAAGACGGTGTCGCTCTCCTGCACCAATAATGTCTGAAGAACGTGATCGCCTTCTTCCAGTTCAATGCCGGGAACACCGCTGCTGGCACGGTTCCTGGGGGCGAATTGGCCGAGTGGGACCTGTTTGCCCCGGCCGGCCTCGGTCAGGATGAGCAGGTTGGTGATGTCCAGATTGTTGCTGACACCAACTTCACGCGGAACTTCGGGATCACTGTCGATAGAGGAGGCGCTGATGACAATGCCACCTTTGTTGAGGGAAATCGCGGCCACACCCTGTCCACCACGTCCCTGGCTACGCAGTTGATCATCGCTGAAGCGGAGCACCTGCGCGTTGTCGGTGGCGACAATGTATTCTCCGCGTCCCAACGAGATCAACGCCGTGACCACGCTATCCCCTTCGGCCAGCTTCATGTCCTGCACCCCATCGGTATCAGCCCCTTTATATTCGCTGAGTGGCGACTTTTTGACTTTGCCATAGGTGCTAAAGGTTACCAGATAGCGATCTTCATCGTAGGCATCAACCGGCAGGATGGTTACAACCTCTTCTCCTGGCAACAGTTCAAGTAGTCCTTGCAGTGGTTCGCCCTTGCCCGAACGCGTTCCCACCGGGATACGGTGAGTGGCGATCTGGCAGACACGGCCGCTCGAGCAGATGCAGAGCAAATAATCCTGTGTGGTGGTGGCAATAATCTGACGCAGTTGCTCATCCCCACGTACGGCTGTGTAGACGGCAGTACTGTTCTTGCCACGCGCCTTATAGCTCTCAGCTGGCAGTGCCTTCACGGCCTGGTTGCGGGTCAAAGCGACCAGTAAAGGCTCACGCTCATGCAAGCTCTCAATTTTTTCGATGGGTGCCAGCAACTGACCATCCGGATCAATCCTGGTGCGGCGCTCATCGCCAAATTGTTTGATCAACTGCTGCATCTCTTTTTTCAGGGCCGTAATCAGAACTTTACGATCCCCAAGGATGTATTCTAGCTCACTGATACGCACCTGAAGATCAAGCTTCTCTTTGTCATACTTACCCGCATCCAGACGCGTCACCTGGGATAACGTCATGGAGGCGATCACATCCGATTGGATAGTGCTCAACTGATAGCGTTGCTCAAGCGTTCGACGGGCCGCAGTACGATCCTCCGCCTGCTGGAAGATCGCGACGATATCCGCTGCATGGCTGGCACCGATAATCAGCCCTTCGACCACATGCAGGCGTTCCTGCGCTTTGCGTAGATCGTATTGCGAACGGCGCGTCATGACATCGATCTGATGATTATTCCAGTAGTTCAAAAGTTCGGGAACACCGACCTGCTTCGGCTGCCGTCCAGGCTGCATCGACTCACCAAAGAGAAAGACCATCTGGAACGAAAGCGCAATCTGGAGATCCGTCTCTTTGTACAGTTGCATCAAGGTCTGAGCGGCATCGGCATCCTTACGCAACTCAAGCACAATGTGCGTTCCCTTTTCGGTATCGCTTTCATCGCGCAGTTCAGGCATCAAGCCTTCCAGCTTGCGAGCATTGATCGCCTTGACGATAGAGGCTTTGAGTTTATCGCGTCCAATCGGTGGCGTCTGTGTCACGACCAGGGCCCGGCGGCGTGGCGTCTCTTCCAGGCGCACATCGGCCCGCACAAAGATCCGTCCTTTGCCGGTCCTGAAATAATCTTTGATCCCCTCGTTCCCAATAATATGTCCGCCCTGCGGAAAATCGGGCCCCTGCATATAGGTCATAATCTGCTCAACTGACAGATGGGGATTATCCAGCAGAGCGATACAGGCGCGCAAGGTTTCGCTCAGATTATGCGGCGGAATGTTGGTAGACATACCAACCGCAATACCGCTTGAGGGATTGACCAGCGGTGGAATATGGCCGGGCAGATAATCTGGCTCGACCACCCTGGGATCTTGTTTATAAGTTGGTTGCAGTGGGACCGTATCGCGGTCCATATCAGCCATCATCGCTTCCGCGATAGGCGAGAGGCGCATCTCGGTATAGCGATAGGCAGCTGGCGCGTCGCCATCCTCACTGCCCATATTGCCCTGTCCCTCAATCAGAGGATAGCGCAGGGTAAAGGGCTGCGACATACGCGCCGCGGCATCGTAGACCGAGGCATCCCCGTGGGGATGATAGTTGCCGAGAATCAGGCCAACCACTTCGGCACTCTTGACCGTCGGACGCGACGAAAGGTAACGCGCATTCAGCATGCCTGCCAGGATGCGGCGATGGACAGGTTTGAGACCATCGCGAGCATCTGGGAGCGCACGATCCGTGACCACGGACAGTCCGTAGGTCGCAAAAGCTTGCGAGAGAATGACGGAAAAGTCCTCACGGATAATTCCAACATCTGCAGTATCTGTTTCTGTCATAGTACGAGCCATCTCTTATATGTCCAATTCCTTAATTTTACGGGAATGCTCGGCCAGGAATGAACGCCTGCGCTCCGCATTTTTATCTTCCATCAGCTCGCCCACCAGTTTCGCAGCCAGCACGCCATCTTCCATTGTGACACGCTTCAATATGCGCCGGGCAGGATCGAGGGTTGTATCGCGCAGTTCTTTGGGGTTCATCTCACCCAGACCTTTAAAGCGCTTATATTCCAGATTTTGCGCATCGGCATGCGAACGCATAAATTGTAAACGCGCCTCATCATCCAATAGCCAATGCACTTTATTTTTATATTTCACTGAATAGAGTGGCGGGCAGGCAATATAAACATGACCATGATCAATTAAATCGCTAAACTCTTGATGAAATAGTGTCAGCAATAAACATTGAATATGCAGCCCATCCACATCCGCATCCGTAGCAATAATAATACGATTAAATTTGAGGCGACTGATATCAAAGGCGTCGCGAGTGCTGGTACCCAGCACGTTAATGATGGTACGGATCTCATCGTTTTCGACAATACTTTTGAGATCAGCTTTTGCCACATTAAGTGGTTTCCCTTTGAGCTTTAAGACCGCCTGGAAATCGGAGAAGCGGCCCTGACCGGCACTACCGCCAGCCGAGTCACCTTCCACGATAAAGAGTTCTGCTCGCGAAGGGTCATTGGTATTACAGCGTAAGAATTTGCGGGACAGCGTGGTATCAATTAACTCACCATTTTTCTTGGTGCCAGCCCGTGCCAGTTCCTCGACCAGTTGCGCCTCGTTGCGTGCCTTCTGCATCTGCTGAATCTTCTTCAGCCACTCTTTACCAACGCTGACATTATTTTCGAACCAATCTTTCAGGCCCTCATCGGCAACCGAGCGCACCAGACCCTCGACCGGAGCATTATTCAAGCGATCCTTGGTCTGGCCCTGGAATTGAGGATTTGTCAATTTGACCGAGATGACGATGTTCAAACCCTGCTGAATCACCTCTGGTCGGAAGCCGTCGCGCTCACGATTTTTGATAATGTTCCATTTGAGCGCATAGTCGTTGACAACCTTGGTCAGCGCGGCCTTGAAGCCAGTTTCATGGACACCGCCATCGCGTGTACGGACCGCATTCGCATAGCTGTACATGGATACTTTATAGCCCGATGTCGGCTGGAGCGCCACCTCGACCCGCACCTCATCTTTTTCTTTGGCAATACTGATAACCTGCTTGAAGAGGGGAGCGCTGGTCGTGGTCGCCAGATCTCGAACGTAGTCCGGCAATCCATCGCGAGAATAAAAGACCAGTTCAACCGGCTCATTGGTCGCATCATCCCAGGCATTGAGATGGAAGGTCACGCCACGGTTGAGGTAGGTTGCAGCCTTCAGACGACTCTCAAGGGACTCCAGTGAATAATAGACATCGGGATCGAAAATAGTGCTGTCATACAGCCAGCGCAACTGCGTCCCGTGGAGTTTGGGATCACAGGGCGTAATCTGATGTGGCATCGCTGTGCCACGGCTAAAAGCTTGCGTGAACTGCTGACCATCTTTCCAGATCGTCAATTCCAATTTTTCAGAGAGCGCATTGATCACGGTCGAGCCCACACCATGCAGGCCACCGGCAGTCTTATAGGCGCCTTCAGCAAATTTACCGCCTGAATGAGGAACAGTCAAAATGACAGTCGCGGCAGGCTGATACTCACCCTGATAGAGCATCGGATCAAATGGCATACCACGCCCTTCATCCCGCACCGTCACCCAACCATCTTGATCAATTTGTACCCAAATATTTTTGCCATAGCCAGCCACGGCCTCGTCTACCGCATTATCCAGCGCCTCCCAGATCAGATGGATCAGGCCTGAGGTAGAGGTAGAACCAATATACATTCCCGGACGATGGCGGATAGCCGCGATACCTTCCAGAACCTGGATGTCAGCCGACGAATAGGTGTCGGCCCCTTTTTTGGCTCGTGGAGCCTGCTTTGCTTCTGCTTTATTTGAAATCATTTTGTCAGATGGTTCACCTGTTTTCCTCACGGCAAAGAGTGAGAGTTGCTCATGCATGGCATCCGACTCATCTTGCGTGGGAGGGAGCGCGTTGGGGGAACGAAACATCTACCCTTATACCTCTCTTTAGAATGCTTTGATTGCTTATTCAGCATACAGCCTTGATTCTCGAAAGTCAAGGCACATTAGACCAGAAGTTCTAAATTAAATTTTCTGTAGGTATTCTAACACAGACAGCAACACTATTCTTGTTGGTGAAAGCGGAAGTGGAATCGCCAGCGGAGCAGTGTGAATGTATACATGGTGTAACATAAAAGTTTTATCAAAACCCTTCACACCTATTTTTCTCACTGGCTCTTCTCCTTGCTCTTAAGCATATACACAAAAAATCTACTTGTCTAGTATACTTCCGGTCTATTCACCCTATTTTCACCAGGGCTTTCCAATTCTAAAAAACGGAACAGTAGCCAGTGAGCAAGAGATCAAGAGCCTTGTCATACGATGCATCAAAATAGCGCATCTGTCGGGCAACATTGCACACGCCGACACGATCCAT
>NZ_BIXY01000051.1 GCF_008326305.1 Dictyobacter arantiisoli
ATCCACACTGACCCCGACGCCCACCCCGACAAGCGGTGCGACCTGCTCGGTGCAATACGTGGTCACCAACCAGTGGACCGGCGGCTTTGGTGCCAGTGTGACGATCAACAATACCGGGAGCACTCCTATAAGCGGATGGACCCTGGGGTGGACCTTTGCCAATGGACAAACGATCACGCAGCTCTGGAACGCGAGCTACACCCAGTCGGGCAGCTCTGTGTCGGTGACCAATAGCTCCTACAATGGCACAATTGCCCCGGGAGGCAATGCCAACGTTGGCTTTAACGGCTCCTGGAATGGCAGTAATCCAGCACCAGCTTCCTTTACCCTCAACGGGCAGGCGTGTACGACGGTGTAATCGAAAATGTAAGTGCTTAAGCATCCAGAGAATGGGCAATCTCTCTGGATGAAGTTTCAAAGGAGGTGAGGCTTTTCTTTTAATAGATGTACCATCCCTACAGGTGGGCTAGCAGTCTTCACTCAACGAATTGATCGAACAGCAAAGCACGGATTTGCTGCTCGATCAATTCGTTGAGCCAGGTGACTGGTTCAACTACAAGGCAACTGGTTACTATCAGGAATGGTTAGATTTTGACTGGGTAGTTCAGACGGAGGATTTTGATGATGGAGATGATGGCACCAACGAGCAGGAATATGGCCCAGATGATGGCAATGATGCCGAGAACGATTGCTCCGATGGCATCGGTAATGCTTACGAGAAATCCTGGCACAAGACCAAAGAGAAAACTGACAATGATATTGCCCAGGAGAGATGTGAGGATCAGTAAGATGAGCCCTATGTTCTCTATGTTACGCTGCTGTGCCAGGAAGAGACTGATCACTATTCCCAACTTGAGTAGCATGAGAATTCCAAGTACTATCTCCGCTCCACCACGATTAAATGCCCCATATACGATCAGATAGACAATGGTGCCAAAAGGGAGCGCGAGCAGGAGCGAGATCATGAGAATCAGTGCAGCGAGTGCAATAAATATTTGCCGTAGCGCAACACCGATCAGTAGGATCGAGAAGATGAGGGTGGCAATTCCCTGGATTCTACCCAGTAGGCGTGCGGGAATGAGTTGCGCACTTCCCATCAGAACAACGGTAAAAAACAGGATGATATCGATCAGCGCCAGGTTCGGTGTGCTCTGTCCAACTGGACGCTCTTGCTTGCTCACTTGATCCACTACACGTTGCTGGTCACTGGTCAGCGTTGCTGTTGCCGTACTGACTTGCGCTGGCACATGGAAATTTTGTAGGGGAACTGGATTACCACGCAACACCCCTGGCAGCGCTGTCCCCGTCTCAATAAAGATCAGCACTACCACTAACACAATAGCTAAAATCAAGAATGGAGTACGTAAGCGATCCATAAATTCCTACTCATCTGAATATCAGGAAATATCACACGATCTATTGATCAGTATAACTGAAGATTCTTTGTCCGGTCAAGCATGTGAAGATTCTTTGAACTGCACAATTAAAATAACATGTAATCAACTCTATACTTCTCTATAGCAGATTTTTTGATAAAATTCATCTACGAAAATTTAGCCAGTCAATCGTTCTTAATTATATCTATACAACAAAAGGAGATAGAAGATAGCTTTCTGATAATAGTGATCAGAATTGGTATGGGGTTGTCGTAGATCAGGATACCTCTATCTAGACCGAGATACCTTGATTCTTAATAATGAGAGGATATATCGTGATTGATCAAGCAGATAAAGCTCTACGTGATTGGGTGAAGAGTGTGATCTCTGAAGTTGATGTTCTGCTCGGCCCACCTCACCAGCTAATTGGCAAACAAGGAGTAAGCTTGTATCTTTTCGCGTTGGTTCCTCCCTCTACAGCCTGGATGAATCGGGCATCCGCGACACAGATTGCACTCCGCTATCTGGTAACAACCTGGGCCGATGAGGAAGAGGAGGCCCACCGGCTCCTGGGTCATTTGATCATGGCACTGCTGGGGAAGCACGAATACGAACTTGAGTTGACCGATCTGCCAGCTTCTCTCTGGACTGCTTTTGGGCTAGTTCCGCGACCTGCTTTTATGCTCCGTGTACCACTCTACTTTGAACATTCTGCCCCAACACCTCCACTGGTACGGGGACCGTTAGTCGTTCGTGGTGCTCCAGCCGTTAGTCTTCATGGCACGGTCCTGGGCCCTGGCAAAGTCCCCGTTGCCGGAGCCCGGGTGGAACTACCTGCTCTCCAACTTATAGCTCATACGAACACACGAGGACGGTTTCACTTCTCTACTGTGCCGAGCGAGCCTCGTGGCATCCAGCTCCTGGTGAAGGCACGAGGATGTACACAAACCGCACTTATAGAAGAGCCTATTTCAGATAATAATCCGCTTGAGATATGTTTCGATTCATTTGATGCGAGGTAGAAAGTATGGCGACCTATTCGACACCCGATATCTATATTGAAGAAGTTGCGGGTGGTGCGCGACCGATTCAGGCAGTTGGCACCAGTACTGCTGGCTTCGTCGGCGAAGCATCAGATCCAACAAGGCTTGTGAATGAAGCAGTGGCGATCAATAACTGGTCTCAATTTGTGCGCTTCTTCGTTCCAGAAGGAAGTAAAAGCACGCCACTCTCACAGGCGGTCTATGGTTTCTTCCAAAATGGCGGCAGCCGCTGTTTCGTGGTCAATGTTGGCAAAGGTGGGGCAATTGCAGGAGGTGGACGGACTCGCGCTGGCCTGGATGTGCTGGAACAGGTTGATGAAATTGCCATCGTTGCTGCCCCAGGCTACAGTGATGCGGCATCTTACGAAGCACTCCTCACACACTGCGAAAAGCTGCGCGACCGGGTGGCGCTATTGGATACACCCCATAATGTTACAAATATTTCCCTGTTGACACAGGTTGCTACAGTGACCGCAACCTCCTCAATAAAAACAAGCGACAAAACGGATAACACAAAGGAAGCCGATAGCTCTGCTCCTGCTGGCTTACGTCCGCGTCAATCGGATAGCGGCTTCGGGGCACTCTACTTCCCATGGATTACGGTACGCGATCCGCTCTCACTCAATGATCTTGTAGATGTTCCACCTTCTGGTCATCTTGCTGGCATCTGGGCTCGCACGGATGCTACGCGAGGTGTACATAAAGCACCTGCCAATGAAGCAGTACGAGGGGCACTCAATCTTACCTATCAGCTTACACGCGACGAGCAAGGAATACTTAATCAAAGTGGTGTCAACTGTATCCGCTCGTTCGCTCGTGAGGGAATTCGTGTCTGGGGTGCCCGCACCATTAGTGATGGGAGTAGCGAGTGGCGCTACCTGAACGTGCGCCGCCTGTTCAATATGATCGAGGAATCAATTGCTACAAGCACACGCTGGATTGTCTTTGAGCCCAATGATCGCACTTTGTGGAAATCGATCCGCCGTGACATCTCTGCTTTCTTGACTCGCCTCTGGCGCGACGGAGCCTTGATGGGTCGCACTCCACAGGAGGCATTCTTTGTAAAGTGCGATGAGGAAACCAATCCATCAGAGGTGATTGACGCGGGCTCGGTCGTCACACTTATCGGGATTGCCCCAGTCAAACCTGCAGAGTTCATCGTGTTTCGTATCAGTCAGTATGAAAGCGGCATTGAAACAGAGGCAGTAGGAGGTTCCAATGGCTGATGCTGGTAGCGCAGCCCCTGACGCTGGACAATCCGGCTCACAACCTAGCGTATTCAATGATCCATATCGCGCCTACAATTTTAAGCTGGTGATTCAGGGCGTCACGGAGGGCCACTTCACAGCATGTAGTGGACTGGGGATCAAAGTTCAGGTGATCAAATATCGTGAGGGTGGAACAAGTCAGGTCGTGCATTGCATTCCTGGCCCCGTAGAATATGCGGATGTCACTCTACGCTATGGGCTGACCGCTTCGCATGAAATCTGGGATTGGCTGCTGGCCTCCGTCTCAGGAAGGGTTGAGCGCAAAAATGTCTCGATTCTGATTCTCGATAGCGATGGCGTAAGCGAAGTGATGCGCTGGGATCTCATCAATGCCTGGCCTTCCGAGTGGCATGGTGCTCCTCTGGATGCACTGAACCGCGAGGTCGCCATCGAAACGCTGATATTAGTTTACGAAACACTCCAGCGGGCTTAATAATGAAAAAGCAAAGTTTCAAGTTTTTTATCTTGCGTGCGTTTGTACATCAACTCCAGGATCTGGAGGATTTTGTGCGCTCTCAAATAGATGAGAATGAGTACATTACACATGAGCATCCGGAATCCTCAGGGCTAGCTGCAATAAGTGATACAAATGACGCTCATCTAAGGACGCCCTTACCTCCCGTAGCCGCTACTGCACCTGAAGGTGCAGCAGTGAGCCAGAATGCTGATATTGCGTCAACATCCTGGCTCACTACTACTCAGCCTCCCGCTCACTGGCTGAAGCGCGTGCTGCAAGGTGCTCCAGAACTGGTGGAACCGGGCGATACTCCTCGACAACAAGTAGTATCCAACTCTCGTCCGTCGTCAGCCCAACCTGTAGCTACGCAACCCTCTGGCAATACATATAAGGCACCAGCCCAATTGAGTAAGTCCCACAACCAGCGTGACCGGGCAAACGGCGTCGAGAGTTTCAAGCCAGTCAACAAGCAAACCGGCAGCCCGATTGACAATCAGTGGATACACACAGATAGACCCATGGACATCCATTTGCAGCCGGGTAAGCCTATAGAAGCAAGCCATCGTCCAGAGAACGTTGAACACCAGGGATCAGAAAATCAAAGAGAGGCAAGCCATCAGTTTTCAGCAAAAAAAAGAGAGCATGGATACGAATTTGGCTTATCTTCGACACAGCGGTTCCCCAGCGCGTTACCTCGAAAATCTCTGGGAACGTATCCCGAGATGCACTGGCCGTCACTTCCCGATGAAGAGATAGCTGAGCAACAGGATTGGGAGATGATGCAGCGGACCTGGGAACGACAGCAACGATTGAATGAAGAACAGCGAGGCATCGCATGGAACGCGTAGCTTTTTTATTAGAGGAGACAAATGAGCGGATTGGCTGCTTGCTGAATCCCGATAGTCTGGTAATGCGTCGCGTGGCAGGCGTATCTCCTCGCCGCTCGTCTGGTGGACCACTGACCGGAGCCGGATTACGAGATGATCCCCTCCTCTACACCGGAGGAGGTCGGACGGAATTGGATCTCAATCTACTCTTCGATGTCTCTCTGGCCGGATCTTCGATTCAGACTGATGATGTACGTGATCTCACTGCGCCTCTCTGGAATCTCGCTGAAAATACCCTTAGTGCCAGCGGTTCCCAGAGACCACCCCTGATCCGTTTTGTCTGGGGCAAATCGTGGAATATTCCCAGTATTGTAGCTGCGGTTGCGGAATATCTGGAACAGTTTACTGCGAACGGGGTGCCGCAACGCTCCTGGTTGAGCATGCGACTCTGGCGCGTCAATGAGCCACTGAAGGAGGCAACCTCAGAAAGCCGGCCTTTCCCAACACGCTCACTCCCTCCCAAAGACATGAACATGCCGCCGGAGGACGTGCCAGCGGAGCGGGTCCGGGTCCATATCGTGAGTAAAGGTGAACGCCTCGACAGCATCTCAGCTCAGTACTATCCAAATACGCCTACCGCTGACATGCCATCTCTTTGGCGACTGCTCGCCTCGTTTAATAACATTCAGGACCCGCTTCATATCCCGGCTGGCTTCTTGTTGCGTATTCCACCGCTCTCGGCACCTGGAGGATTAACGATATGAATCACCTGCAATCCTTGCCTGAGGTTTGGCTGGAAGTAGACGGAACTCCACTTGCTAGTGCCGATCTGCCAGCATTGCGCGAGGTTCGCGTCCAACAATGCTTATCACTCCCCACCCTCTGTGAGCTGACCTTTGCTAATCCACCAGAGCCGCTGACCAGGGTGGCTCAGCTCGTGCCAGGAACCAGGTTGAAGGTGCGGGTCACAGAACATCAAGAGCCGTTATTCGTGGGCCAGGTGACTGCCGTCGAACATTACTATGGACCTGCACGCAGTCACGAGATCCGCGTCCGTAGCTATGATCTACTGCACCAGTTACGCAAACGCCAATCGGTACGAGTTCGTGTACAGGTGAATACACGCGATCTGGCACAAGAACTGGTGACCGATCTCGGCCTGACTGTTCAGGCTGCGGAGTCTGGACCATTATGGCCCAGGCTGATCCAGCATCGTCAATCGGATCTCGAACTCCTCCAGGAAATCGCTGCACGTTGCGGCTTGTACCTGACGGTTCGAAGGAACGTCTTGCACTTGTTAACGCTGCAAGGTATTGGTGAGCCACTGCCACTTGCACTCGGAGAGACGCTACTGGAAGCTCGTGTCGAACTGAATACAGATACGATATGTCACTCGGTCGCGGCGACCGGCTGGGATACCTCGCGTGTCGAGACGCATGCGGGCCAGATTTCACAGGCCCGTGTCGGATACACACAAACAGCCAGAATTACGCCAGCTAGCGTTGGAACTGACGGCAAGCATATGCTCGTCAATGAAGGGGTGTTGAGCGATGACCACGCGACAAGCCTTGCTCAGGCGGAACTGGATCGGCGTGTAGCACGTGAGGTGACAATCTGGGGCATGGCGGAAGGCGATCCCCGCTTGCGCCCGGGTACAACAGTAGTAATCACAGGAGTAGACGATGCACTGGCAGAACGCTATGTGCTTGCGACGGTAATCCATACTATTGATGCTCGCCATGGCTTCATTTCTGAGCTTTCCAGCACTCCGCCCACACCAGTAGCGCGAGCACGTGGGAGTATCGCGACACCAGGAGTGGTAACGCAGATAGATGATCCAGAGAAGCTAGGGCGCGTTCGTGTCTCGCTCTCAACTTATGACAATATTGAGACTGATTGGATGGGCGTGCTCAGCGCGGGTGCAGGCGTTGGCAAGGGCTTGATGGTCCTACCCGATATTGGCGACCATGTGCTGGTTCTCTTAGCACACGAAGATCCTGCTCAGGGCATCGTCCTCGGCGGTCTCTATGGTGCGAAACAGCCACCCGATGCGGGCATTGACGGCGGTGCCGTGCGTCGCTATACCTTGCTTACTCCCGGCGGACAACGCATTCGCCTGGATGATGGACAGCACACCATCCGCCTGGAGAATAGCATCGGCAGTTTTTATGAACTTTCCCCCGAGAAGGTGCTTGTGCATGCCACCACTGATCTAGAGATTGAAGCACCTGGACAAAGAGTGGTCATTCGGGGGAAAAATATCGATTTTGAGAGGGGATAGACAGAATGAAGTGGCTTACTGAGGCTGCTGTTATTCTTTGCCAGCATGAAATAGGCGTGGTTAAGCTCACTCCTGTTCAACAGGATCTGGTGACGATTGGGCACGTGAAGGTTCTGGTGGAACATGACCCGGAACTGAAGCCGATCGCGGGTTGCCCTAATAGTGGTGCAACGATCAAACCGTGCATGTTGACGCAAAAGGTTGAGGTCGGCTATTCAGATTTCCTGCGCATCGATGGTCAGCGTATCTGTTTGGATACCGTGACTGGACTGACCGATGGCACACCTCCAGGTCTGGTTAAATATACAGTGCATGCTCCTGGTCAGGAGCTGGTGACGGAGGTTTCATGAACATACCACGCTATCGCACCTGGAAATTTATCCATCCTGACATGGATGAGGCGGAAGGTCCTGCTGGTCTCGCGCTCTCGCCACAGGGCAGCATTGCTCTGGTCGATGAGCTTGCATCAGTGCGCCAGGCCATCTTGCTCTTGCTTACAACGATGCCTGGTGAGCGCGTGATGCGACCAAACTACGGCTGTCAATTACATCGCTTAATGTTCTCTCCCAACGATCAAACAACGGCTGGCTTAGCCATTCACTATGTACGCCAGGCCCTGAATCTTTGGGAACCGCGCATTGAAGTATTGCGACTGGATGCAGAGTACAATGCTGATGCGCCAGAACAGCTCGTCATTGGCCTCGAATATCGCATTCTGGCTACCCAACAGCTTGATGCCACCACTTTTTCCTTCAATCTTTCAGCAGGAGATCTCTAATGCCACTTGTGTCACCTAATCTGGATGATCGTAATTTCCAGCAGTTGCTGGATGAAGCCAGTAGCCGCATTAAACAATCTTGTCCTGATTGGACCGATTTTTCACCTGCCAATCCAGGTATGACGCTGATTGAGCTTTTCGCGTATCTCACGGAGACAATGATCTATCGTCTGAATCGTGTACCGGAGAAGATGTATATCGAGTTTTTGCGCCTGATCGGTATCCGGCTACAACCTCCGTCGGCTGCTAGTGTAGCTCTGCTCTTCACTCGCGCACGAGCAGAAGAGCAGCCTCTTCAGATTCCTCGCGGAACACGCGTGACGCTGTCTCGTCCTGATAGTGCCAGCGATGCCCTTGTCTTTACGACGGCAGAGGATGCAACGATTACAGGAGGTTCAACACAGGTGGAGGTACGGGCTCAGCATTGCGATCTGGTGGAGGGCGAACTGGCAGGCGTTGGCACTGGTCTGCCAGGTCTCGTTGTCAATGCGCAACGTTCACCGATTGTGGCTTCAACCGGGGATGCTCTGGACCTGGTCGTCGGCGTCGAGGCGAACCCTAACGAATTAGGAGGACGTATTCCGGCTATCGAGTATGCGGGTAAAACGTATCGGGTGTGGCGACAGGTGGAAAACTTTACTGCGACCATTATAGGCGCTGATCAATATGCTTATCTGGTCGATCGCATGTCAGGGATGATAATCTTTGCTCCTACGGCCCGGCTTGAGAAGCAGAATGGGCAATTGACGACGACTCCCGAAGCGCTGGCTGCCATTCCCCCTAAGGGACGCGAGATCCGCCTGTGGTATCGGCGGGGGGGTGGACCGGAGGGGAATGTTGAGGCGAATACGCTTACCAGGCTGAAAGATGCCTTAAATGGTCTTCAGGTCACAAATCCTGCTCCGGCCGTAGGTGGCCGTGCAGCTGAGACGTTAGAAAATGCTCTGATTCGCGGTCCTCAGCAATTGCACTCATTGCAGCGTGCGGTGACTGCCCGCGATTTCGAGCTGGTCGCTCTCTATGATTCACAGGTGGTGGCACGCACGAAGGCGATGACCCAGGCGTCGTTGTGGTCATATGCCCTGCCAGGCACGGTCGAGGTTCTGCTTGTTCCTTTTATACCCGAGGAGATGCGAAGTGGCGGCCAGGTCACAGTAAAAGCTCTCCAGGATCGTCAGACAAATGAAGCACTGCAACACGTTCGACAAACATTGGATGAGCGCCGTCCTCTTGGTACAACCTGCGTGGTCAATTGGGCTCACTACAAAACGGTGCGCGTAGCTGCGAAGATTGCGGTACGACGAGAAGAAGATCTTCTGGCTGTTCGGCAACGCGTTATTGAGCGTTTATATCAGACAATTAATCCACTTCCAACTCAATTTAGCTCAACAGGCTGGCCTTTCAGTCAGGCTTTGCGCGTCTCTCATATCTACGATGTGGCATTAGCGGAACCAGGCGTGCTTTGGGTAGAACAGGTTCGTCTGTTGGTGGATGAGGTCCCCAATAACAATGTTTCTGTGATTACTGCTGATGCGACTCAGCGGCGTACCTGGTATGCTGGCAGCGGCAGCACACTGTTCCGCTCGTTTAATGATGGCGATGGTTGGGAGCTGGCAGCCCGTTTTACCGATGAGGAGATTACGGACGTAAAATCCCATCCTGACCGCGCTGGCTTTGTGGTCATCGCTACACGTTTACCCAACAATGCAGGATCACGGGTCTATGTTTCCCGCAATTGCGCTGAGACCTGGGACGCTACCATCTACTCATTATCATTTCAGGTACAGGATCTGGCCTGGCTCCTCCACGGAGGCGAACCTCTTCTTCTGCTGGCTACCAATGTTGGACTCTATGAACTCACGATACAATCCGGAAGTAGTCCGGTGCCGGTGCTGGTTGATAAAACCAACCAGACGCTCGGTTTTTACGCTGTGGTCGCCGGTTCAGATGTTCGAGGTAATGTCAATGTAGCAGTCGCAGCTCAGAACAATGGGGGGATCTACTTTTCTAATACAGGAGGCTCAACCAACACATATCGACAGATCGGATTAAGCGGTCAGGCGGTCCGCGAGTTGGTGATGGAGAACGATGGCCCCCGTTCGTTTCTATGGGCGGGTACGGCATCTGCTGGTGGGGATGATCCCGGTAAAGGCTGCTTTACCTGGGAAATACTTGGCTCGGAAAATCCACAAGAAGGATGGCAAGGATTCGGGAAAAACTGGACCGGGGGGACCTGCCATGCGATTACTTTTGTTGGGAATCAAGCTCTGGCTGCCTCTCATCGCTCTGGCGTGCTTCGTCTCGATCTCCATAATCGCGATGCTGCCTGGCAGGCCCCCACTGTTGGTAGTGGCCTCCCGATGCGGGATCAAGGTCGCTTCCTCCCTGTCCTGGCTCTGGCCACTGATCCAGATGCACGCTTGCTTCTTGTTGGCGGAGGCAACGGGGTTTTGCGGAGAATGGATGCCGGGGAAAAATATGTTTCGTTGTCTGAAAAAGAACTCGATAAAGTGACACTGCCTCCGACCTGGTTGTTTGTCTCTGGCGCACATGATATCACTGTGGAGAGCGAAGATGAAGCGAACCGAAATTGAACAACTCCTTCCTGGTGTCTTTCAGCGCACAATGCAAGAAGGCACGCTGCTATTCGCCCTTCTGGAGGTCATGGAAGCACTACCTGCGCCAGACGAAGCTATCTTAGATCATCTCGATATGTACTTTAACCCTTATCGTACACCCGATGCGTTCGTGCCGTTCCTGGCAATCTGGCTCGATCTCGACCGACTCTTATTGGAGATTCCTGAGGAATTTAAAGATCAAGCTCCTCCGCCCCTTCCAAGTGGCATGGGACGACTGCGCGAGCTAGTCGCGGCCGCTCCATTCCTGACACAATGGCGTGGGACAGCAAAAGGACTGCTGCGCTTCCTGGAAACGGCCACCGGCATACAGGGCTTTACTCTGGATGAACATGCACCAGGACCTGATAGCCGTCCGCACCCGTTTCATCTTCTTGTTCGTATACCATCGGCTGCAAGCGTCTACCGCGTGTTGATTGAACGCATCATTGAATCAGAGAAACCTGCCTATGTCACCTACGAACTCCAGGTACAGAGGGAACAAGGTACAACTGCTTCTTCTTAGAAAGGAGGCCATCCCTTTATGCGCAACAAAAAAATTCTTATTTTTATCTTATGTCTTCTTGTCCTACTGTTCATCATTAGTATCACCATCGGAACCACACACTCAGATGATCAAACCTTTCAGGAACCTGATTGGCTCAGTAGTCTCGGCAATCTTATGGCAAAACCCCAACCATTACAGCTAGCCGATCTTAAACCGAGCACTGCGAGTTGCCTCCAGCAAGGGAAGCTCGTCGTGCCTGCTGGTACAACATGTATCTTTGCAATCCAGCAATCATCTTTCACTCAACGCGTCATCTCATTGCGTCTCATCCAGGGCACATCTGCCAGACTCATACTCACAAACCAGGAAGGAATACCTCCAATGCAGCAAACCCTTCCCGACACGGGTGCACAGACGAATACCGACCTGAATATCTATCCAGGCAAGGAATATGGTCAGCTCAGTATCCAATGCCTCAATCCAGAAGGAGCATCCGCATGCCTACTGGCACCAAAATAACGCTTCGGACAAGAGAAGAAATAAGCCCCTGCGACCAGGATATTTTTTCCTTATCGATACCTTCAAACAATTCTGTGAACCAGAGATAAGCCGAAGAGAAGAGGACTAATTATGTCGAGTCTATTTGCCATCACAACTGCAACCAACACAGTCCTTCTGGACAATAATCAGCAAGGGCAAACTTCCTTCATCGTTTCCAATACCACAGCACAGACCATTCATAGCCGTGTCCATATCGTAGCCCAACCTGAAGCCTGTATATCCTGGCTGACCTTACAAGGAGAAGCCGAACGCGATATTTCAGCTTCGGGTAGCCAGCAATATACCATCCATATCGCGGTCCCGACAAACTCCCCGGCAGGCGATTATACCTTTCGCTTAAATGCAGCAGACCAGGCTAACCCCGATGATAATTTTAGCGAAGGCCCAACCGTCAAGTTCACGGTGACTGTACCTGACCCCGTCAAAAAAGCCTTTCCCTGGTGGATTGTAGCTGTTGCCGTGGCTGCATTAGTGGTAATCACAGGCATCTCCTTCAGCATTTATAAAATCACCTATAAAGCCCCAACACCTCCCCCAACTCCTGTACTACCTACGCCTACTTCGACGCCGACTCCTTTTGTCGCTACTGTAGGAAACTGGCAGGGCCAATTCGCTTACAGTGGAGGTGGGTCATTTCGGGGCGTATTGAGTCTGAATTCACAGCCAAACAGCGCTGTTGAAGGCTCTCTCACTGAACTCGATTATAATAGCGTTGTCAGCGTGTCTGGGAGCGAAGGACCTCTGAACCACTTTAACATCATCAAACAGAATCGCCTGCAAGCTCTCATCAATGCTTATGGCAAGGGCAGTGGGACGTTCCTGTCATTCACTGATCCTAAAGCCTTACAGGGCAATCAGGTTCTATTGAACTGTACATACGATGCCGTCATTTTTCCCGATGGGAGCCTGCACGGCATCTGGTACACCCGCGGTGCTACTCAGCCCAGCGGCACCTTTCTCTTGATCAAAGCATAATTTTGTATTGTGTAATGGTAAATGTCCAGGGAGAGATGATCTATTCGGCCCGCCGGAGAAATTTACAACGCTAAGCCCTCAACAAGCCCAGAAGTGAGAGATCTCCCCAACGCTAAGCTTCTTTAGAACAGTGGAGGTGTGGTCCGCAAGGGGCGCAGTTGCCCTTTCCGCTTTTGGGGAGCCAGTAAGTCCAAATGATGCGAGCCATGTACGTTGATATGGACCGAAGTGATTGGCGACAGATGTTCCAGGTCACTATCCTGGGCTGGATACCCGGTGGCTCGCAGGTGATCGAGCGCCGCCTGCATGTAGCGGGTATTCCAGGCGGCAATAATATTGAGCAGGAGACTCAGGCAGGTTGCGCAGTTGAGTTGACTGGCAAAATCGCGATCGGTGAGCACTCCGCGTTGCCCATAGGCGATATCGCGGGCCAGGCTCATGAGTTCCGTAAACTCCGCAGTATCGACCAGCATTTCCGTGATGGGCAACTCTGTCTCGTGATGCAGCATGGCGCGCCAGATGTGATCCAACTTTCGCTCCAAACCCTATCTCTTCAACAAATCTAAAGCATCCTCGAAGCTGATCTCACCTTCAGAAAGCTGCTCAAGGACGTTCACACGCGCAGAATCGTCCTCATCCTCAGGTGGATACTCCAGGGCGGCGACGATTTCATCGAGATGATTGCGCGCGGTATTATACGCAACATTCAATTCTGCGGCCAGGCGCTGGATATTCCCGCGATGCTTGACAAGCAGCCCCACGAATGTGAGTTGTTGCGGAGTCAGGCGCCCCATCCAATCAAGGCTAAACTTTCCTTCGATCACAATCCCACTTCGTCGGCCTTCCAGACGTGTCACAATCAACTCGTCGCCATTTACCGGATCTTGCGTGATTAGTGGATTAAGCGCATCCATCTGCCTTCCCTTTCGAGATTTGAGAATGAAAACAATATCTTTTCAGTGAAGTTGCTATGGCAACTCATCATTCGCCTTCTTTATTCAAGTACGATGCGGCGAAGAGAGGATCTATTCCATGATTCTTCAAGTGGATGATTTTCTTCACCGTCAGATCGCTTAATCCCGTTTCGAGCAAGCCTCTCATATACGCTGCATCTATTCCATAGTTGTACAAGGAGATGATCTGATCCACTGACAGATCGCCAAAGCCTGTTTCGAGCAAATCCCTGACATACTCGGCGCTCACCCCATGGTTGTACAAGTGGATGATTTGTTTCATCGTCAGATTATCCAATCCAGTCTCTAGCAGCGCCCTCACGTAGTCCGCATCTATCCCATAGTTGTACAAGGAGATGATTTTCTTCACCGTCAGATCGCCTAATCCTGCTTCTCGCAAGGCTTTGACATAGTTTGCGCCTATTCCATACATCTTCAAAGCGCCTATTTCCTCCGCTGTAAGATGCGTCAACCCCGTCTCTCGCAATGCTCTGGCGTAGCTTGCGCCTGCTCCATACATCTTATCTGGTTTGTCCCACTTTAGCCCTGCTGCTCTCAGGCCCCTATCAAGAGTCTTTCCGTAACCTCTGATCCTCCCCATGGCCTCCTGATTGTATTCGCCTGCTCGTTGTCCCTCCTCTGGTCGCTGCTCCGCGTCCGTCACGCTTTTCTCGGCAAGTATATCCATCAACTCGCCAGCCTGCTCAACGGAAAGCTTCCCGGCGGCTACCATCTCAAGTATCTTGATGCGTTCCTCTTTGGTCATCTGCCTTTCTCCTTATTGAGAACTGTCAAGATTATTTCGCCATAGTGATTAGCACTCTCTGCCAATCACTATGGCAATAATACCTTTTAATTTGGTCATATGTCAAGCTATTACAAATTAATATGGCAAATTTTACTATGAATTTGGTCTTTAATGCCAAAACGCTTGACAAGTTTCCCTCTGATCAGTAATATGTCACTTATTAGTTAGCAAATATTGCTAAAAGTGATGGCAAGAAAGTTACAGGTAGCAAAAGAACGGCGAAAGGTCGGGCGGGGTACACCTGATCCCGGCAGAACACAAGAAAAACTAGCCATAACCGATAGGTATGAGTTCTTCAAGGCATGGCGGCTGATGTCTCGGAGGCGACTGCTCTATCAGAAGGAGAATATTGTGCAAAATATCGCGATTCAGGTCAAAGATCTACAAAAATCCTACAAGAAGCTCAACGTCTTAAAAGGCGTGAATTTCACCGTGGAGCAGGGCAGCATTTTTGCCCTGCTTGGCTCCAACGGCGCGGGCAAGACCACGCTTATCAACATTCTCACCACGCTGCTCAAACAGGACAGCGGAACCGCCATCGTCAACGGCTTTGATGTGGCATCCAAGCCCGACCATGTGCGGCAGTCGCTCAGTCTGACCGGACAATCTGCTGCTGTGGATGAGATATTGACCGGGCGAGAAAATCTCATCATGATCGCCAGGCTCCGCCACCTCAACCAGCCACGCCAGGTGGCCGATGAATTGCTGACCCGCTTCGGGTTAACCGATGCCGCCACTCGCCGTGTGTCAACCTATTCAGGCGGGATGCGCCGCAGGCTTGATCTGGCCATGAGCCTGGTGGGAACACCGCCGATCCTGTTCCTTGACGAGCCGACCACCGGGCTTGACCCCGAGGGACGCATCGAGGTGTGGAAAGTGATGAAAGAGCTTGCTGATGGGGGCAGAACCGTCTTCTTGACCACGCAGTACCTGGACGAGGCGGAACAGCTGGCGGATCACATTGCCATTCTCCATGAGGGCAGGATTCTTGCCAGCGGCACGCTCACAGAACTCAAAAAGCTGTTTCCCCCTGCGAAGACGGAGTATGTGGAAAAACAACCGACCTTGGAGGAGATCTTTCTGGCCATCATTGGCAAAAAGGAGGTATTACAGTAAATGGGAATGACACAGAAACAGGAAACGATACACAAGCACTTTTTCAGCGATATGAGCGTGATGCTTGGTCGTTCCATGCGCCATATCTTCCGCAGTATGGACACCATCATCACGGTCACGATCATGCCGATTGCATTTATGTTGCTGTTCGTGTATGTGTTCGGTGGCGCCATTCAAACCGGGACCGCGAATTATGTGAATTACTTATTACCTGGGATCCTCCTGATTGCGATTGCGAGCGGGATATCCTATACGGCGTTCCGTCTATTTACCGATGTGCAACGGGGGATCATTGAGCGCTTTCGCTCCATGCCGATTGCCCCGTCCACCATGCTGTGGGGACACGTCCTGACCTCGCTGGTCTCCAACGCGATTTCGGTGGTAGTCATCATTCTCGTTGCGTTGATCATGGGCTTTCGTTCGTCGGCGGGCATCCTGTCCTGGCTGGCCGTCTTTGGCATTCTCGCGTTGTTTACGCTAGCCTTAACCTGGGTGGCGGTGATTCCCGGACTGACCGCAAAATCGATAGACGGTGCATCTGCCTTTTCGTATCCGCTGATCTTCCTGCCCTTTATCAGCTCGGCGTTTGTGCCCACCAGGTCGATGCCGCTGGTCGTCCGCGTCTTTGCCGAAAACCAGCCCGTGACGGCGATCGTGGATACTATCCGTGCGTTACTGGCTGGGCAGCCTGTCTCTCAGGAGATCTGGGTGGCGCTTGCCTGGTGCGTCGGCATTCTGCTGGTGGCCTACATCTTTGCAATGAGGGCCTATCGCAAGCGTGTGTCATGAACATGGGTCATCCGTTGAGCCTCTGGTGCCGCGGAGACTGGGCTTTCCGCAACGGCGCGAGACGGCCTTCTGGTATCTCTTCCCTATCGATCTCTATGACGCCCATGGGAACCGATTGATGCGGTTGTTGAACCCGGTTGACACCGCTATGGCCAACTCCGGTCTGGTCAAAACGGCGGCGCTAATACGGTCACAGGTGAAGGAGAAATTGCACCTGCTCAGAGGCTAGATGACTTGCCTTCTGCTGGCATCTTTGTATTGACCACATATTTGTAGAAGGTGGCTCAGCTCTTGAAGCCGGTGAGCGCCATCGTTTTCTGGACTCTTCCACCTCTTTTGAAGAAAGCCTCTGAGGAACATCGGCTCTCCTTCACTTTGCGTGAATCGAAAAGGTCCCAAAACAGAGCCCTGAAACATGCGAGATCTACTCGCCGAGGTCTTGTGCAAGCCACCCTGAGGTATCGAGGCGAAGGGGATCAGTGCCAACCAGCACTGCCAGATGTTTCTCTATTTCCTCGATCTGGGTGGTACCGATCTGCCGAGCCCATGTATTGCGTAACTCATCAAAGATCTCTTCAGCTTCTCGCAGCATGTCGAATCCGCGTGCGGTGACACAAAGGCGTTTGCGGCGAGCGTCTACTGGATCTACTTCACGCACAACGTATCCGCGCTTTTCAAGTACCCCAATGGTTTTCGCCGCCGCTTGTTTTGAGACCGCTAGACGCCGACTTAGCTCTGAAGCGTTGTCAACGCCCGAGGCAATGGCCCGAATTGCGAAGTCGTGAACGGGACGAACATCCTCGTAGCCGCGGGCGGCAAGCTCAACGTGCGCGGCGTCCACCAGTGAACGATAACCGCCAATTAAAAGCATAGTGAGAGTAGCACCTGAACGAGAGCTCAACGTTGGTCCAGTACATCTCACAGGCCAGGGCATCAGTGGGGCGACCGTCTTCCGCCTCGCGGCCACCCATCCGGAAGACGTGCTCAGCTTTACCGCGATCGAGACGGGCCTGCCCGGGTTCGGCGCGGAGAGGCTGGCCGACGTCACACACGGGGGCACCTGGTACATCGGCGTTCTTGTCGCTCCGCATATTCCCGAGATGCTGCTCACTGGCCGCGAGCGCGAGTTCTTTGGACAATTCATATTCCCAGCCATGAGCGTGACACCAGGAGCGATCACCAAAGCTGACATCGACGAGTTCGTACGCACCTACTCCCGCCCCCGCAGGCTGGCGCGGAGCGATTGGCCTCTACCAGTCGATGCTCCAGGAGGGCGCAGACATTACAGCTCTCGTCGCCACTCACAAACTGAGCATGCCTGTGCTGGCAATCGGAGCCAGAGGCGGTGAGTTCACCTTCGCAACGATGAGCCAGGTAGCATCGGGCCAGGTCCGGTCGGTCTCCCTCGATGGCGTTGGCCACTATGCAGCTCTGGAGGCACCCGAGAAGGTGGCAGATGCTCTTCTCGAATTCTTCAACAGCATCGATGCTGATCGATAAATCGAATTGTCGTTGGCCCTTGAGATTGAACGGACCAGATGACAATGCGAAACGCTTCGTGTTGCAGCCCGGTTTGTTCATTCTCAAGGGTCTTGACAGAATGCTAGCGTCGCTCTATACTATAAATGTAACGTTTACGTCATGTTTTGAGGAGAAATGATGAAGCAACGTATGCGGATCGGTGATCTGACAGAGCAGGCCAGAGTGACCCCAACGTACCGTTCGCTACTACGAGAGTATCGGGCTGCTCCCTCCCGCAGAACGTGAGGGGCACGGTCACCACTACTATAGCGAGGAAACGCTTGCCCGCTTGCGGAAAATCGACCAGCTCAAGCAACTCGGACTGAGCCTGGACGAGATCTGCGATGTCATTGATCTCTACTTTACCGATCCCAGCGGCATTCAGCCAAAACAAAAAGTCTTTGCCGTTCCCAGAAAACACCTTGCCGAGGCTAGCAGGAAAATTGGCGATTTGCAGCAATTTCGCGCAGATTTGCAGGCCAACATCGAACGCTTCGAGTGCTTCCTGGCCGCAAAGCAACAGCTCTAGTTTTTTTCTTTAAAATACGACGTTAACGTCAACATCATGTTCTCATTTCTCCAGAGAACCTTGCTCGCAGACGATTGCGAACAAACAGCCTGGAGGGATGAATATGGTAAGAGAAAGAGAGAAAACAACGATGAAAGCAATAGGTGTGACGACGTTCGGCGGGCCAGAAGTGCTGCACGTCGTAGAGCTTCCTGAACCTCATGCAGGCCCTGGTGAGGTGCGCATGCGCGTCCACGCGGCATCAGTCAATCCGACTGACTTGCTCTTTCGTGCCGGTTCACAGGCTGCGCGACTCAGCGGGCGCCCTGGGCCGTATATCCCAGGTATGGACGCCGCAGGTGTCATCGATGAGCTTGGTCCTGGCACGGACAACCACCTTCAGATCGGAGATCGGGTTGTGGCCTTCGTCATCCCTGCCGGTCCACACGGTGGCGCATATGCTGAGTTCATCATAGTGCCAGCGGCCTGCGTGGTGCTCGCGCCAGCGGGCGTGGACTTTCCGGCGGCCTCCACACTGCTCCTCAACGGTCTGACCGCGCGACTTGCTCTCGATGCCCTCGCGCTTAATACCGGGCAAACGGTGGCGGTGACCGGTGCCGCTGGCGCATTCGGTGGTTATGTCGTACAGCTCGCGAAAGCAGACGGCCTCACAGTTATTGCAGATGCCTCACGCTCCGATCAGACGCTGGTGCATGCTCTGGGGGCCGACTACGCTCTTGATCGTGGTGAGGCCTTCGCCGAACGTGTTCGCCTGCTTCTTCCGCAAGGAGTTCCCGGCCTGGCTGATGGGGCCATGCTCAATCATCTAGCGTTGCCCGCGATCGCCGACGGCGGCGCGATGGCCGTCATTCGCGGATGGGACGGGCCCTCCGAACGTCGCATCACGTTGCATAAGATCTCCTCGACCGTCTTCGCAACGAACACGACCTTGTTCAACCAGTTGGTCCAGCAGGTTGAGCAGGGTATTCTGACGCTGCGCGTGGCCGATGTTCTTCCTGCCAATCGGGCTGGCGAGGCTCATCGCCGCCTCGAAGCCGGTGGGGTGTGCGGGCGTCTGGTATTAGATTTCACCTCATAGGCCTCTGGCAAGGATTAGTTCCCAGAACAGCCATATGTAATGAATTTGCAAACGCTTACAATCTCTGTTCCATTAATACCATAGACTCTCGCTTGAGTCAAGACTTTTTGCGGCTCTTTTCCCGCATAGCACAAAGAAATCATAAAAAGGCCAAAATCGGTTTCCCTACATGACCACCTTTGGCAGCGGGTTGAACGCCAAAACTCGCTGAGGAGACATAATGGCTCTTTCTCAATCTGGTAGAACAATTTACAGCCGCTATAGCGGAATTTGTGATGTTTTTGTATAAGAGGTATCATAAAGATTACTGAAAAAAAGGCGGCCAGCGTACTAGTACTGCGTTACCCTTCATTTGAAAAGCAGGGCTGCAAGGGGCTGTGAAGCCTTGCCAGTAAGCAAAAATCCATGCTGTGAATGGAAAAGAATTTGTAAACGCTTGCACAGTAAATTCATGCTTCTTTTGTACACTCTTCTCCAGCATGTTTTTCCTCACAAGCAGAAAAATCTTTCCTTTTGTTTCCACTTGACTTTCTAATAGGAAGCATGTTATCTTTGAATGAAAGATGGTTTCCTTTCCGAAGGAAAGTTTTCCTTGATGGTTGATATATGTATGAAGAGCAAAAAAAGGGCGCCGATGAGGCTGAGGCTGAGCAAAGATCGCAGACGCCATCATCGACCAGAGGAGCAACATTAAAGGATGTTGCGCTTGCGGCTGGTGTAACACTCGGCACAGCATCCAAGGCAATCAATGGGCGTGGAAAACTAAGCCAGGAGACGCGCGAACGGGTACGTGATGAGGCTCGTCGACTAGGTTTTCGTTTTCGCAAACTCGAACAGGACACACTGGTGGATCAGCATATGATGATTGGAGTGCTGACCTCTGATGTGTATGGGCGCTTCAGTCTTCCGCTACTCTCGGGAATTGAAAAGGCCTTCGACATGCGCCCTGTATCGGCTGTTCTCTGCTCGGCGAGTGATCAGAGGAAGGAACAGGCTCATCTTCAGACCTTACTAGAACGACACGTGGATGGCATTGTGGTTTCAGCCCGACGGGAAGATCCACGTTTGCCAATAGATCTGGGTCAGGTTCAGCTTCCCGTCGTCTATGCTCATACTCAGGTGACAGATCCAAATGCGCTCAGCATACTCCCAGACGATGCACAGGGCGCGCGCCTGGCTGTTGAACATCTTATCAGCATCGGCAGGCGTCAATTCGCCCATATTACCGGTCCAGGCTATTTCGAAGCGGTACGTTTGCGAGAGAGTGCCATGAGCCAGGTGCTGGCCGAACACGACATCCCTTTTTCTATGAATCGTGTATTATCTGGTCCCTGGCAGGAAAGTTGGGGCTATACTGCCGCGAAATATCTTATCAAGCAAGATCTCTCTATCGACGCGCTCTTTTGTGGTAGCGATCAATTGGCACGTGGAGCTGTTGATGCACTTCATGAGATGGGTATACGGATTCCTGAGGATGTAGCAGTGGTCGGATTCGATAACTGGGAACCAATCGCGTGCGCCACACGTCCTGCTCTCACGACAATTGATATGAATCTCGAAGCGGTTGGGCACTATGTTGGACAATGTTTACTGGACCTGCTGGCAGGAAAACTGTTATCAGGGACGGTACGCCTCCCGTGCAAGCTGATTGTCCGCGAGTCTACTGTCCCAATACCCATCTGATCGAGAGGCTACATTTATCAACAATATTCCATGATTGATTCTGTTTGATCCAGGCGCTCATTTTTGAGAGCCAGAGAAACGTGCTATGTTCTTTAACAGAGAACAGAAAGAGGTCCAGCAATGCAGCAACAACCTCGTCTTTTTATGGACAAACAAGGCAACCTTCATTCTTTTAAGCATATTCCCCAGCTTTTTTCATTCGGATGTACGCTGTTGTTAATCCTGAGCATTGTTGCAGCGTGTGGAGGCTCCACGCCAGGTTCTTCCACCGGTAATAGCAACGGAAAAATCACCCTGACCGAGATGGATTACTGGAGTGTCCCGGCGCAAGGCGCAACGCTCAATAAGTTATTTGGACAATACCAGAAACTCCATCCGAACATTGTCATTCAGCGAAATGCTGTTCCTTTCGCGAACTTATTACCAAAAGCAGATCAGGAAGCAGCTTCTCATACCCTTCCTGATATTATGGCCCTCGATAATCCTGATGTCGCTCAATTCGCAGCGACCGGCGCATTGACTCCCCTCGATTCCTACATGCAAGGAAACTTCAATGCTTCCGATTTTTATGCTGGTCCCTTGACTACCATGAAATATCAAAGCAAGACCTATTCCATCCCGGTCGGCAATAATGACCTGGCACTTTACTATAACAAAAAAGCCTTCACTGCGGCAAAGCTTCAGCCTCCAACAACCTGGAGTCAACTTGAGGCCGATGCGAAAGCATTGACTCATGGCAATACCTATGGCTTCGCCTTCTCTGCACCGGCCAATGAGCAAGCAACCTTCCAATTTGAACCCTTCTTGTGGTCGAATAATGGAGATCTCTCGAAAATCGATTCGAGCACAAGCGTGGCAGCGTTGCAGGTGTTAGTGAATATGATTCAGCAAGGTTCTGCCTCAAAGGGTGCACTCAACTGGGGACAGGTGGATGTCGCAACCCAGTTTGGCGAGGGCAACGCCGCCATCATGGAGAATGGTCCCTGGGAACTTCCCGCTCTGGAGCAGCAGTACAAGATGAAATTTGGTGTAGACTTCGGTGTTGTGCCGATGCCTGTTCCGCAGACTGGCGCTGCGCCTGTCGTTCCACTGGGCGGTGAAGCCTGGACCATTCCGGTCAATCGCAATCCCGCAGTGACGAAAGCCAGTTGGGATCTGGTGAACTGGTTGGAACAACCTGACCAGTTGCGTCAGTTAGACGAGGGCTTCGGCTATATTCCGGCGCTCAAAAGCACGGCTCAACTGGTTCTGAAGGACAACCCCGAACTGCAAGTTTTTGCGGATGAGTTCAATACCGCCCGTGCTCGTACTGCGCAATTGGGAACAAAGTATCCAAAAGTATCGCAGGCTATCTGGACGGCGGAGCAGGCTGCCTTGACAGGAGGTAGCTCATCCCAGGCTGCTTTAACCCAGGCTCAACAACAAATCGCTACCATCCTCAATAGCTGAACAATCTGAAGTGTCATGCCGAGGAACATTTCAAGGAACCGGATAGAAATCTCATCTGTTCCGATTTTGGTGAAATGTTCCTCTTACCATCGTCTCCGACAAACAGTGAGACAGTGATAAGCGAAAAGCTGAACTGAGGAGTATGCAATGTTGTCTACCCAAAAAACTTCCGTGGTACGCGCTGGTGCGGGAGAAAGAAAACGCTCTTTATTAACGCGGCTACGCCGTATCAGGTATATGCGTATAGTGTTTGCGCGTCTCATATTCCTTCTCCCGCTGGTTGTCTATCTGGCGACCTTTTACGGCTATCCGTTATTCTATAGTATCCAGATCAGTCTAGAAAAATACGATTTGCAGTCCGAAATTACGGGCGTAACCTCTTTTGCTGGCCTGGCAAATTATATGGCGGATTTTCACGATCCTACCTTTAAAACGGCAGCTTTGCATACGCTGCTGTTCACTATGCTGTCTATTGTGCCGCAATTTCTGATTGGTCTGGCATTGGCGGTTTTTTTCTCACGCCGCTTTCCCTTGAGCCGGACTCTGCGCGTTCTGTTTATTTTACCCTGGCTGTTACCGTTGATCGTATCTGGCACAATCTGGAAGTGGTTGTTTAATGAAGCGAATGGATTGATCGATCTGGTTTTATCTGGCCTGCATCTTGTTCCAGCTCATTTTAGCTGGCTAACCACACCTGGATGGGCCTTTGCATCTATTATTTTTGTTAACATCTGGCTTGGTATCCCTTTCAACATGGTGATCCTGTATAGTGGACTGCAAACTATCCCACAGGAATTTTATGAGGCGGCATCGATAGATGGAGCGAGCTCCTGGCAAAGGTTTCTCTATATTACCATCCCAATGTTGGAGCCCGTGATTGGCATCGTCCTGATGTTGGGCTTCATTTATACCATAAAAGTCTTTGACATTATCTATGTTTTGACGCAAGGAGGACCAGCAAATGATACCCAGACATTCGCGACCTGGTCCTATAATCTGTCGTTTGGCCAGCAATTGTTCGGACAAGGCGCCGCACAGGCCAATATGATCCTCTTGATTTCACTGGTTGTGGCCGTGTTTTACCTGCGGTGGTCGCGCTACAGTACCCGGTCGATCTAATGGAGGGATGCTCTTGAAAAAACCAGTTCAACGCTACTCAGCTGGAAACAGGACGTTGCACAACAGAAAAGCTATTACGATGGGGGGAGCTACTATTTTGGGTATCCTCATCACTTTTCTTATGCTCTTTCCCGTCTACTGGATGGTGGCGAATTCGTTTGAAACTACCGCTGAGATGTTTCGCAATCCGGTATCGGTGGTACCGACTCAGCTTACATTTGACCCATATATCACGGTCTGGCAATCGCAATTTCCGCATCTGATAACCAGCCTGGTCGTGTCTATCGGGGCCGCATGCCTGGCAATCGTGATTGCCACTCCGGCGGCGTACGCACTCGCACATTTCCGTTTTCGCTTCACTATCGTGCTCATGTTTTTTCTCTTGCTCGCGCAAATGATTCCTACCGTCACTCTGGCGACGCCCATGTTTTTGATTTTCAATCAGTTTGGATTGCTCAATAGCACATTTGGACTGATTCTGGCGGATAGCACTTACGCGGTTCCGTTTGCGGTGTTGATCTTGCGCACGTTCTTTCTCTCTGTTCCCTATGAGTTGGTCCAGGCTGCGTTTGTAGATGGCACCGGTGAGTGGGGAGCCTTTTTCAGGGTGGTGCTCCCGCTCGTCGTGCCAGGCGTGATTACGGCGGGATTGTTTGCATTTCTGTTTGCCTGGGGCGATTTTATCTATGGGTTAACGCTCACCACCAACGATACAATCCAACCGATTTCCTTGAGCATCTATTCTTATATTGGTCAGTTTAGCGATTACTGGAATAATGCGATGGCTGTCGCTGTGCTGGCGTCCATACCAGCGGCGATTTTGCTTATCCTATTCCAACGCTACATCACCGCTGGCCTGACAGCTGGCGCAGTAAAAGGCTAGCGTCAGTTGTCAGTTACGTGCGGCCAAGCGTGCATACGATTGTTCTATGCTCGTAATTATAGCTATAACACTTACCTGATCAATCTCTAAATGAGAACAGGACAGGTAAATATCTGTTCTTCATGAAAGGATCACACATGACCTCATCATCATATTCCCTGGCGCAGGGGGATGCACAGATGCCGTTGCGCTCATCTTCCGTCGCACATACCTCGATACTCTTTGAAGATGCGTTCTGGGGACCTCGCTTGCAGGCTCTCCGTGAGCAGACCTTGCCTGCAATTTATCAACAGATGCAACAGGATGGGCATTTTACGGCTTTTCGTGAGGAATGGCACGCAGGAATGTATCCCATTCCTTATGTGTTCTGGGAATCTGATATTGCCAAATGGATAGAGGCTGCGAGCTATAGCCTGGCAACACATCCAGATGCTCACCTTGAGACGCTCATTGATGAGGCCATTGCGTTTCTGCTTACACTGCAGCAGCCCGATGGCTATCTCAATCTCTGGTTTACACAGGTTGAACCGGAACAACGCTGGGCCAATCTACGCGACCACCATGAACTTTATTGCGCTGGCCATCTGATTGAGGCTGCTGTAGCGCATTTTCAGGCGACTGGAAAACGTGTGCTCCTGGACGCGGTCTGTCGCTATGCCGATTATATTGATGCTACCTTTGGCCCGGAGGAAAGCAAGCAGCATGGCTATTGCGGACATGAAGAGATCGAACTTGCATTAATCAAGTTGTATCACGCGACAGAGGAGCGCCGTTATCTACGCCTGAGCCAGTATTTTATTGAGGAGCGTGGCAAACGTCCTCCTCATTATTTCGACGTGGAGGCTGAGAAGCGTGGGGAACCGCCCGCTGACTTCTGGGCCAGCACATATGAATATAACCAGTCACATGTGCCGGTGCGTGAACAACATGAGATTGTGGGACACGCCGTACGTGCTATGTATCTGTTCAGCGCAGTTGCTGATCTTGCGCGTGAGCTGAATGATGAAAGTCTCTATGAAACGTGCCAGGATATCTGGCATCATCTCAATTCAAAACGCCTGTATATCACGGGTGGACTGGGTTCCTCGGAAGGTAATGAGGGCTTTACTGCCGATTACGACCTGCCCAATTCATCGGCATATGCAGAGACATGTGCGGCAATCGGTCTGGTTATGTGGAGTCAGCGCTTATTGCAACTGGATGCCGATTCCCGCTATGCCGATGTCCTGGAACAGGCCCTCTACAATGGCGTCTTGAGCGGAATCTCGCTCGATGGCACCTCTTTTTTCTATGTGAATCCTCTGGAAAGCCATGGAACGCATCATCGTCAACCCTGGTACAAGTGCGCTTGCTGCCCACCTAATATTGCACGCCTGCTCCTCTCGCTGGGGAGTTATCTCTATAGCGTGACCGCTAACGATATTCTGGTGCATCTGTATGCACAATGTACCGCTACGCTCTCCGTCGGCGCGCATCGGATCATCTTGCATCAACAAACCAACTATCCCTGGGATGGTGAGGTGAGTTTTGAGATAGAGTTGGATAAACCGGCTGAATTTGGGCTACACCTGCGTATTCCAGGCTGGTGCCAGCACGCTCGCCTGACACTGGCTGGCGAGGATATTCCCTTCGAGGTGCGCAAAGGATATGCGTATGTTACCCGTACCTGGCAATCTGGCGATAGCGTGGTTCTCCACCTGGATATGCCTGTCGAGCGCATCTATCCTCATCCAGCCATACGCGAGAATGTAGGCAACATTGCTCTTCGCTCAGGCCCGTTGCTCTACTGCCTGGAAAACAGCGATAATCCGCTTCCACTCTACCAGATCTGTATTCCAGACAGCGCGACCTTTGAGAAACAATTTGTCCCTGACCTGCTCGGCGGAATCGCCTTACTCAAGGGTGAGGTCCAGGCTCTGGAACGCACCGATGGCATTGATACGCTCTATCACACGACACCGCCCACAACGAAACCTTATCTGCTGACGGCAATTCCCTATTATGCCTGGGATCATCGCGAACCGGGGGAAATGCGCATATGGTTACGTGCATGTCTGTAATAGAGATACAAATATAAATTTGAGAAGAATGGAGGAATAGCACGAGCTATTCTGAAAATGCCGCCACAATTGTTTCTCCTGTGTGTACTTCTTGCCATATTGATCGGTAGTGAGATCATCTCATTTCTTTAGATGAGCAGAGCCACAAGAGATTTGTCATCTATTCAAAAAAAATTGACAGTTGCCCCAAATAAGACCCTCTCTCAGCATAAGCATCACACACGTTGCATATGCTGAGAGAGAGCCTGCCACGCTGCCTGGGGGCGCGTCATATTTAGCAGGATCAAACGAGAATCAGGACAGTGATCTTCACATTTGGATGGTTGGATGAGGTGAGACTGTATCTAAGTTTGCTTCCTCATTCTTACGGCGCGACATTTGCATGAGAAAAAAACCACCCAGTATATAAAAGGGAAGAAATCCGACCAGCCAGCCAAGCCAGATGGGAATAGCCGGGAGTGTCGTGGCTGGAAATGACACAATCGCTACGCTTTGTCCTTGCGAACCGTTCACGGTGATCTGGAGTGTCCAGGGGCCTTGTACGGTGATTTCTGCCGCACCTTTTATGCCATTATGAACATTTGGATCAGGACTAAATGTTGCTCGGACCGGGGTGGCATCGACACCTGAACCGGGTACTGAATACACCTGATAGGTCGGTGAACCACTGGTTGCACTGGATGGCGCAACTGCAAACGGTAAGCCGTAGCCTGCGCTCGCGGGATAGCGATACAAACTGACTGTGAGTTGATAAGGACCAGCCTTCACCTGTTCTACGCGTGCGGGTGTCGTACTCGGGATTGTTGCTGCGATTGAGATTCCAAGATCTATCAGCACGACAATCAAGGCAATGACCCCCAATACAAGCATGAGTCTTTGTAAGAGCAATTTTGACATCTCCACTCACTATCCTTCCAGGGTGCGCATCGTTTTCCCGATGCCCTGCCCAAGCTGTACACCCATGAATGTCCCTAGAAAACCAAGTGCAAACGACAGGATAACCCCTGCGACACCCAGGATACTTATCAGATTGAGTACCGCTAAAGGAGATCTGACCGTGACGGGAATGGTGCACAGAAAAGTTGCCACAACCAATCCTGTCAGCAGTTGCCGCTTTGACCAGTTCTGCTTCTTTGCTCTTTGTATGACAAGGTCGATCAATACAGCAGCAACAATTGTCAAAAGAGGCCATGATACTGACACGATAGATATCTGAGGCGGAGTAGCATGCTGCTCCTTCAGAAAGGTCAACTGTTCAAGTTGCATCAGGAGCGTTAAGGCTGGCGGGATCGCTAATTGATCAATGATCACAAAGAGCGCACTCACTCCAAATACGCTGGTGGCAGCCCACTGCCATGGGAGGAGAGAAGCAGCGGCAATCAGGATACAACCTACAAGCAGACCAATTAAGCATGGAAAGAGACTCAGGGAAATAAATCCCAGATTGATCGTGTAATCAGGCTGCAATCCATTAAACACCAGAAGCATGAAGAGGGAGAGCGTGGTTGCAAAAGCGACCACCATGCCCGCATAGGCAGTCCGCTTCGAGCCAGGCGCATGAATACGGCTAGCGAGGTTGGCCGCTGATGCGAACAGATACGCAGCTCCCAGACCAGTCAAGGCCATCCCGCTGATAATCATGACGTGAAAGGGTGCCCAGAGCGTCACATCGATACCATAGAGCGAATGCCAGTAGGTATCCAGGGGAAAAGCCACGGCGGAATTGAGCGCTGCATAGCCAGCAATGTAGGCCCCTAAAGGCGCGGAAAAGAGTCCTGCAAATGGAGTCACCTGTTTGGTGCTACTGCGATTTTGTCGTGCCCAGATCGTCTCGGTCACGACGAGTAGCAGAGCCGCGATGCCGCTCAGCCCAATTCCTGATAACATCATCTCGTGTGGTGGGATCAGTGTACGATCACGTCCGACAAATGCATGCCATTGAATATCCCAGCTTGTTCCCAGAAAACAGATCAACGAACTCAACGAGATAATTAAAGCTGAAATGAAGCGTACCTTGACGACTGTGTACAATGACAGGGTGTGCGAGGTAGAACTACGTGCCAAACGTGTCTCACCAATGCTCTGTTGTGCCATCTGAATAATCCTTTTTGTTTTTGTGTATTTTCTATCTTCTCGTGTGTCCCTCAAAAAACAACGCTTACCATCTCCATCTCAGAAGATACAGCAGGGACACACAAACGTGTCCAAAGATCGCAACTATGAGAACTGCGGTTTGTTGCGATACATTCAGGATACGTGTCTTTCCTGAAGCTCATATGAAGTGAAGATAAAGATTGCATAAAGGGCCCTCGTTGCGCCCCGAAGTCAGCCCGTAAATCCTATGGAGAAGCAGCAGCAGTGTGATATGCTTCTATCCATGGAATGAGAAGAAGCAGCAATGGATTGGAGAGCGCTATCCTATGGCGCGAGGATTTTTTTGATGGCGACACGTGTCTTACTGGTGGATGATGATCAGAAAATCATCTCTTTACTTAAACGAGGTCTGGCCTATGAAGGCTTTGAGATCTATACGGCTCCGGATGGTGAGGCAGGTCTGGCGGCGGCCAAAAAATATCAGCCACAACTGGTACTCCTGGATATTACGATGCCCGGTATTGATGGTTTGGAACTCTGTCATCGCCTGCACCTGCTCACTGATAGCGCTATTATTATGTTAACTGCCCGTGATGAGGTTGCCGATAAAGTGCAGGCTTTGGGCCTGGGAGCAGACGATTATGTCCCCAAACCATTTTCCTTTGATGAATTAGTCGCACGGATGCGAGCGGTGCTGCGTCGACATACCGGGAATCATGAACTGCTGGTGTACCGAGATCTAGAATTAAACCAGGGCTCCCGCGAGGTACACCGGTAAGGATCGCTGATAGAACTCACGACACGCGAGTACGATCTGCTACTCATACTCATGCGCCATCCTCGGCAAGTATTAACGCGTACCCAACTCCTGGAGCAGGTCTGGGGCTATGATGCAACGCTGGAGACAAATGTATTGGAGGTCCATATGGGACACCTGCGTCAAAAGTTGGAAGCAAACGGCGGTTCGCGCTTGATCAAAACGATTCGCGGCGTCGGCTATGTGATGAAAGGATGATCCTCATGCTTGCGCAGCATCCTTTTACATCCAAAATCAACCTTATCCGTACTCGTCTCACGCTGTGGATCATCGGTATTCTCGCAATCGGGTTCCTCCTGTTGGTTCTCATCACCTTTCTCATCGCGCATTCACTCCTGGTGAGATTGACGATAGAACGTCTGCAACAAAATGTTACCTCTTTGTCAGATGCTTTCGGGCAGGAGAATCCAGGAACCAATCTCACGCTCGTTCATAACCAACTCGATGCCTTCAGCACTTCCAAGTCCTATTTGCAATATCAGAATCTGCAAGGCAGGCCGATTGCCAGCTCAAAGAATATGGGCAAACTTATCTTACCACTCGCCCAACTCAAATCAGCCATACAGGCAAATCGCGTTATCCAGGATGTCCCTTTTAATAAAAGCTCCTTTATGATGTATGGCCATGTCGTTGTGGTGAAAGGGAAGGTACAGGGATATATTCTGTCTGCATACAATATCACCGACAACAACGCCATCGATCTGCTTTTAACGCTCCAGTACAGTGGTATCGTGATTATACTCACGCTAGCCGCTATCTCCGTCTGGCTATTGGTGCGCCATATTATGCTACGTCCCCTGGAACATCTGGCGAACGCGGCCTCGCAGATCGCTATGACCAGGGATCACTCCCTACGCTTGCACATTGGAAAACGCCCCGACGAAATCAATCGTCTTGCCCAGAACATCAATAGCATGCTGTACTCCCTTGAAGATGCCTATCAACAAATGCAACACATCAATGATCTTCAGCGCAGCTTTCTCGCCGACGTCTCACACGAACTACGTACACCATTGACGATCATGCTCTCCTCGCTGGATCTGATGAAAAAAGAACAAGGGCGTGATCCCGAATTCCAGGCCAACGCACTGGAAAATATCCATAGCGAAACGGAACGTATGGCTCGTATGGTCACGCGCTTGCTTATGCTCGCTCGTACCGATGCTGGCGCATCATTTGCGCGTGAACCACTGCTGATTGTCGATATTATCAACGAAGCATGCCGTCAGAGTTCTCCATCCAGCAGGACCATCCAGCTTGAGTGTCAAGGATTTGAGATCATTGAAGATGCCGTTGTTGCAGGCAATGCTGATTATCTCAAACAGGTCTTTCTGATTCTGCTGGAAAACGCCTATAAATATACACTCGATGACGGGAAGGTGACGGTTATCGCAGCGATACAAAGGCAACAGGTAGCCATAAGCATCTCAGACACCGGGATCGGCATCCCCTCCGATGATCTAGCCAGTCTCTTCGAACGCTTTTACCGCGCAAAAAACGCTCGCACCCAGCCCGGGATGGGGCTGGGGCTCTCTATCGCTAAGAGTATCATCGAGCAACACAACGGAACGATTCGCGTCGAGAGCATACTCACGCAAGGAAGTTGCTTTACCATCTCACTCCCACTCTTAAATGAGTGAGATGAGCGCCACGGAACGCATTTCCATCTGTCACTGGGTCTCCATCCTTTAGGGTCAATACCGTTTCAATAAGCCATGCTCCTATGGGAGCACCCCAATACGGTTCACATAAAAGGAATGATGATGAAAAACGTAGGTGTGTCCCGAGGTCGCAACCGAGGTGCGCTTTCCCGTTCACGTACCACCATCTCGCCCCAACACGCTGTGACGCCCCTGGTATGACAGTTGTGGTAAGGATGAGCCTACGGGTGCGCTTCTCGTACGTGATGAGGAAAGCGCACCTCGGCTGCGGCCTTGGCACGCACCTACGTTTTTGTTCATTTTATGCGCTATTGGGCATGTTTCTCCTGAAATTGCTTCCAACCTCCTGATTCAGGGTGCTCCCCAATACGGTTCACATAAAAGGAATGATGATGAAAAACGTAGGTGCGTCCCAAGGTCGCAACCGAGGTGCGCTTTCCCGTTCACGTACCACCATCTCGCCCCAACGCGCTGTGACGCCCCTGGTATGACAGTTGTGGTAAGGCCCAAATTTGACCAGGTTCATCTCAAAAATTCCACTTGCGCCTGGCGGTGCTTCCTGACTGACGAGCCGTCGCCCTCTGCCGCACAACCTTGTGTGGCAGAGGGCGACGGCTCGTCTTCAACAACAGAGGGAGTGGAAATATCTGCTCCGCTTTGGTTCTCTTCAGATTCAGACCCGTGCGAGTTTTTCCGGGTTGGCAATGATCCGAAGCGCCAGAATCTTCCCTTCCTCCACATCAATGGTCAGGACGGAAAACACTTGATCTCCAGCGCGGACAATCAGGGCAGCTTTACCGTTGACTTCCTCTAGCTCGACACGAGCGTTCTCGGGCCAAAAGCGCCTCGTTCCCAGACTAAAGCGTGCCACGGCTTCACGTCCTTGGATCGGGCGTAGCGCAGCCTGTTTGATTTTCCCACCTCCATCAGCCCACAGGATCACATTTTCTGAGAGCAAATTCTTCAAGGGGTCCATCTCACCCGTCTGCACCGCCTGGAAATACCCATTGAGTAACTGCCGGTGAGTTTCGTGAGAAGCAGGGAAGCGTGGGCGATGCTCACGGAGATGAACCTTCGACCGGCTAAAGGAGCGGCGACAGGCTGCTTCACTTTTTCCTAGCATGGATGCTATCTCGGCAAATTCGTACTCGAAGACTTCGCGCAGTAGGAAGACAGCTCGCTCGAACGGTTGGAGCTGCTCCAACAAGACTAGAAATGCCAGCGAGATCGATTCCTCCGTCTCGACGTGCTTTTCAGGATCGACTACGTCTGGAGTTGTGGCTGTGAGGATCGGCTCCGGTAACCAGGGACCCACGTATAGCTCGCGCTTTCTGCGCGCTAACTCGAGTTGATCTATACACAAACGCGTGAGGATGGTGGTGAGATACGCTTTGAGCGAGTGAATGATCTCCGGCTTTGCACCCTGATAACGTATATAGGTCTCCTGCACCATATCCTCGGCATCCATCGCACTACCGAGCATACGGTAGGCGATGGCAAAGAGGTAGGATCGGTAGGGCTCAAACGCGTCTTCCATGCTCCTCCTCTTATCGTACAAGACGTACTACATTCATAAAAAAACTCCTTCTAGCAAAGGGAACGCTCACAAGGATAAGACGGCTCTCGTGCCACTCCTGTCACACAACTCTCTCCAGAGAAAACACCGGATGATGTACTGCCGCCTGTTCAAAATCCTCACGTGAAGAGTTCGCAGTCACTTCAAAGTACTTTTCCAGAAAAGAAGGGATACCCCCCTCTAGAACTGTTTTGAGGATCAAGCCCGCCTCACCGGCAGGGAGTTCTATTGCACGGATCGTCTCCGCATGGCGTCCACGTGTGATGATCGCTTCTCCTGCGGCCCGCAGATTGCGTACCCAATCCACGACTCCATAGGGCGTAATCACATAGCGTTTCCCATCCTTCTCAACAATGGCTATCGGTGTCGTACGCGGCAACCCACTTTTGCGCCCGCGTACCGTGAGCAGATACATCGCTCCCAATTTGAAGCCAGCACGCAACAGGGTGATGGTCAGCACATTGAATACACGTACACCAAATGGAACTGGAGATGCTTTTGCCATGACTTTCTTCCCTTCTCTTTCTATCTTATTTCTACAATCATGTGATGCTTTTTCTATAAGTAGAGGCAGCTTTATGAAGACTACTTATATATGGTCATCATAAAGGCTACTATACATAAAGAAAGAGGGTGAAGGGAGCCTTTTTGGGACAACTTTCCTTGTGCTTTCCCCATTTATGTACAAAGAGCAAATAGGTTCAAATATAGTCGAAACGAAAATATTAATAACTACTATTTGATATATTTATTGACTTATATATATAAACATTGTTATAGTAACACTATCACGTTCCTGTTTTGTCTTGAATCCCATCCAGGAGCAAGAGCGAATGGCAGATAGATAAGCTCTTTTCCTTCCTGGTTGCCCACAGCACCAATGTCTCGCTAGAGCCTGATGCCCATCAGGCAGATGGGCATCAGGAATAGACTATATCTATCAATATCATTAAAATACGCTTGTAGAGCATGGTTACAGCGACGCAAGCAAAAGGATCCAGCTATGTCACAGACAGCATTCGAGCAAGATATTTTTATTCATGCCGCACCGGAAAAAGTGCATGCGTTTCTCTCAGCTCTGGATAATCATACCCAGATTCATCCACTCATCGTCGCGATTCGGCATACACAAACCAGCGCGGCTTCTGATGGAACTCCGATCAACCATTATGTGATTCGCGACCGCATGAAACAGGGCCCTTTTATGATGACGTTCTCCTATCGCGTTGAGATGAGCATCACTCCGCAGGGAATGATTGTCTATGATGCGCACCAGTTCCCGGCTATTTATCTGCATAACACCACTATGTGCGTACCCGAGGACAACGGGACACGTTTAAAAGAACGCGTCGAGATTACCGCGCCACGACTGATGGTTAACACGGTCTACTCACAGGCCCTGGCATCTCATCAGGAAATGTTTGCAAAGCTGAAAACAATACTCGAGTGATTTCTCTACGCCAGAGACACACGTATTCATAGCAATGCAATGGCCGTTTAGAAAGGATTCGTGAGAAGAATGCAAGTTTCTAACAATAAACCACCAACACAAGGAGAAAAGCAACCAACAGCACCTGCCGTTCCCACCAAACTGAATTTCTGGTTACGCCTGACCAGTACTGGCTGGGATCAGCCACAGAATACGATCGAACAACGCGAAAAGGTTCGTCGCAGTCGACTTACCTCGTGGATTCTGCTGGCCGAGATTATTGCACTGATTGCCTTTGTGCCTGCAACCTTGAGTGATCGGGCATCTGGCTTTGCGGTTCTTTTTGCAACCATCACGCTCGTCATCGAGATCATCTTGAATCGCAAAGGATTGGTCACGCTCGCCGGAACGATCCTGGTAGTCATGACGTGCCTGGCGGTCGTTGGAGTAATCATTGGTTCCACTGATGGGCAGATCCATCTCGTTTATCTTCCGGCCTACGATCTGCTGGTTATCGCGGTGATTCTTGGTGCCTCTATTTTGCCACGTAGTGCCGCATTTGTGATTGCCTTTGCGAATATCGTTCTGATCTATGGTGACCTCTTGCTACAACCCTGGTCACCCGATCTGCATCAAGCCATCAACCAGTACGGTATGGCGGTCATCGCCGGACGACCAGTAGCGATCCAACTTGTGGCTGCTATCATTTCTTTTCTCTGGGTCAGAGGTATGGATCAAGCTATTAGACGGGCTGACCGCGCGGAAGAATTGCGCAGCCTTGAGCAACGCTTCCTGGAAGTAGAAGCTGAACGAACTGTCCTCATCGAAGAGTTCGTGCGCAGCATCATTACATCCATCGAAGCGTTAGCGAATGGACAGGAGGGAGCAGTCCAACTGCCACCTCAACATCCACTACAGCCGCAGGCTACCTTTATCAATACACAGCTCAAGCAATTCTATAAGCTGAAGCAATCCAACAGTGTCACCAATGAGCAAATCAATTATGCCGCGAGAATGCTCCTGACCATGCTCCAACGTATCAACACTAACCAGAGCACGGTCAGTGGACTCGATCCGCGCCAATTCTCAACGCAAGTGCCAATCATTGACGAAATCGCCATCTATCTCTTCTTCTTCCTCCAGGGGAAGCATATGCCAAGACCATCATCAGAGGTACAACGACCGCCCTGGCGTTCATAATTAATTAAAAAGGGTGGATAAAGTGTACTCTGGCACACTTTATCCACCCTTTTTAATCTTTGTGACAAAATGTCTGAATTCCATCATGAGCAGGTTATTACGCGCTTGCAAGCAAGTGCTCACACCTTTTTTTAGTAGCATGAGTCGTCCTGGATTTTCAGAAAAGATATTCAATGGCCAAAGAGGCAAAAAGGCCGCCTCCTTCCTGATTGTATTGATCGCTGTCGCTTTACTCCACTACCGTGAAACAGGCCGAAGCGCACACATGACGGCGGTCCAGATGATACTGGCCCTGGGAGGACCACAACTGGGCGAGGTGGAGTCAGGACTCTTAGCAGCCGTCATGGGAACATCCTTCACCATCTTCACTGGTGGAATGCTTACCTTCCTAATGATTGGCTGCTTCACCTATCGCTTTCCTGCCTTAAGTAGGTATGTCCATAGCCAGGAAATATCTACTTATCCTATGGTATAGTAGAAGTGACAGAGCCTGTTCGCCTGTCCCACTCAGTGTGGTGTCCCACTTAGCATCGAAAAGGATGGTCCCTTTGCACTATCACTATCTCGACACACCGGTCACAATCCTTCCTCACCAGTTGCAGGGATTTTTTATCGGCTGGTCTCAGCCTCCGACGCCAGAAAAACATCATGAAGTATTGCGCAAAAGCGATTACTGTATCCTGGCACTTGACGAAAATAACAGGGTGGTCGGTTTCATTACCGCCATCACGGATCATGTGCTAACGGCGTATGTTAACTTCCTGGAAGTCCTCCCTGAACACCAGAATCAGGGCATCGGCGTGCAACTGGTGCAGCGCCTGCTCGAAAAATTGCATGGTATCTATGCTGTCGATATCATCTGCGATCCTGAATTGATACCCTACTTTGAGAGTATCGGCTTTACCAGGGCCGTTGGCGTGGTGCAAAGAAACGAGAAACGACAAGCGGGCTTCTAAAGCGCTCCTTTATAGTCCCCTGACATTGATGCCAGGGGACTATAAAGCAGATCTCCATCAATTGCTCTGCTTGAGCGGTTTGATGATTTGATCAAGTACACGTGGGATAACCTCTTCCTGCTGGTAGAATGCAGCAATATTCACAACAATATGAGTTGCCCCGGCCTCGATAAAGCTTTGTGCTGTCTCACGTGCTTGATGAAACGTCATATCAACTGGATGGATCAAGAAGGAGGCTAAACGTTCAAGTGTGCTGGGATCACGCCCGATGGCTTCACAGTACTGAGTCAGACGAGCGTTCTTCTCGCGAAAATCCTCGGCGGTATGAGCCGTAGAACACCACACATTCGCCTGTGAGGCAACGACGCGCAGCATGTGCTCGCCTCCTGCGGCAATAAAGATCGGGGGGAACGGACTTTGCAGGGGCTTCGGTTCGCTATGGGCCTCGTGTAATTGATAGTAGCGGCCCTCAAAGGTTGGGGTGGTCTCTGTCCAAAGCTGCCGAATGACCTGGCAGGATTCATCGAGCCGTCTGACTCGTTCAGCGGCACTCGGAAAGGTCAGGCCATAACCCTGATGTTCTTGTTCATGCCAGGCAGCACCTATACCAAAATTGAGTCTCCCTTTGGAGATATGGTCCACCGTGACGGCTTGTCTGGCCAAAATGGCGGGATGACGATAGGTATTGCCTGTCACCAGATGTCCCAGACGCACCCGCTCTGTCTGTGCGGCAAGTGCTGCGAGCAAGGTCCAGCTTTCAAAGCAGGGGCCATCTGTCGGCTCGCTCAAGGGCATAAAGTGGTCGAAGAGCCACATATGGTCAATCAGAGGTTCACGGTCTGCCTCTAACCAGAGTTCAAGAAGTTGTTGATAGCTGATATGCTGTTGCGGAGCATGAATGCCGAAGTGTAATTGGTTGTTCATCGATGCTTTCTTTCTCTTCTTCCAAGTGCCCCATCGTTTCCAGTGGAAAGCGATAAAGCAGTACTCAAAAATAATAATCTGTTAGAACTTCACCTGGATTCAATTCGACCCACAGGTCCTCTCCCACTCCTCCCTCTGGATCGAGGACGCGTGCGCCCAGCAGCATGCTCGCCGTCTGACCACCCCAGGAGTGTCCAGCTGCAACGATGCGGCTTCGATCCAGACGTCCACTGAGGCCGGGAACGGAGGCTTCCAGAAGATCAAGCCGGTCGAGGATGCGCTTCATGTCCTCGACTCGGAAACGCCAGATGCGTGGCGTACGGGGATCGTCAGCAGGAAGGTTCAAAGTCCTTGAGTCGAGATGGGTGGGTTGCATGACCACGAAACCGTGAGCAGTCCAGAAGTCGACTAACGGGGCGTAGCTGTCTAACGACAAGCCAAAGCCGTGTGAGAATACAATTATTGGTAATTCGCGCCCGGTCACCGGGGCCGACACTCGTACCTGCAAATCCTCGCCACGGCCCGGGGCTGCTAGCACTACCGGCTTCACCGAGACGACCGAAATAGGCGCGTTGATGGATACGTCCGTCATCGCTATGTCCGATTGGTTCATAGAAAGCTCTTCCTTTAAGGTAGAATAATGTGGTTAATCTGGATTGACTCGTTGTGATCGGGATTGCCGAAGGCTCCAAACCTCATCGCGCCGAGGCATAGCTGGCTGACCGTGATGCCGGTGCGGCCCAGAGTGCGGTATTGCACGATTGTATTCCTCCATAGTATACTGATAAAATGGAGCACTGCTCCGATACTCATTATACGGAGCATTGTTCCGTTTGTCAAGCTACTATTTGTGAGGAAATGAAACAAAGCTTATAGAAACCCTCTCTCAACAAAGAAGGCCGCACCTTTACGGTGAGGCGCGGTGAATCGTACCGCAACCTCACCCAACGCCCGGTATGGTGCCAGAATAGAGAGAATGGGCGAGGAATGACCTCCGGGCGGGATAGTCGTACGACCCTGAAGACCCGACCGCAAGGGTTCGGGCCTTCTTTGCGAAGATAATTGAGCCATTCATCGGATAACCATCTTCCCCTGTATGTAGCTACATACACTTCTTGCTGAAAGGCTACTCTTCGTCTTTCAGGAAAAGCTCGATAACGGGGACGAGGACGTCGGGACGTTGAATGGGTAGTTCCAGAGTCAGGGTATCAGGGCGCATACCATCCTTACCGCTGACGTGTCCCCCCTCGTCTGGAATGCCTTCTTGAAAACGGATCTCGGAGCCGTCATTGAGGAGATGAGCATAGGTAACGCGTCCCGCCAGGCCATCCAGGTGCAGGTGTTGCATGGGCCAGGCAAAAATATGCAGATAGAGTCGCTTTCCACGCCGGGTGAAACGACAATCCTCAGGGGCGCTATAGGTGCTCTGCGTCGCGCCATAGACTGCTCGCCCATGCACATGTGTCCATTCACCCAGTGCTTGCAAGGTAGCTACGGCCTGGGGATCGAACTCGCCGCGTGCGGTGGGGCCAACATTGAGAATCAGGTTCCCTCCTTTGGAGACGGTATCAATCAACATACGCACCAGCAAATCAGGAGATTTCCAGTTCTGATTGTCTCGATCATAGCCCCAACTCCCGTTCAATGTCTGGCATACCTCCCACGTGACCCGTTTCCCCTGCTCGCTAATCCAGGTACGAGGCTGATACTGCTCTGGCGTCTGGAAATCTCCCTCGACCTCCAGTCGATTATTGAGCAGGATGTCTGGTTGGAGTTCACGAATCATGGCTACCAGCTTTTCAGATTGCCAGTCGTCTTTACCCTTCCCTTTTGCCCAATCCCAATCCATAAAGGTATACGAGAAATCGAGCCACATGATGTCAATCTGCCCATAGCCGGTCAATAGCTCGCGCACCTGGCCGTGAAGATATTCAGCATATTTGTGCATGTCCCGGCCTTTTTCGCGCTCACGAAACTCCAGATCCTCGCGTCGAGGATGAAAACCATCAATTGTGAACTCGGAATGATGCCAGTCGATCAAAGAATGATAGAAGCCAATCTTCAAGCCCTCGGCGCGGAAGGCATCGACCCATTCACGCAACAAATCACGACCGGCCTGCGTATTGGATGCTTTATAGTCCGTCAAGGCGGAATCCCAGAGGCAGAAGCCATCATGATGCTTGGTCGTAATCACCGCATAGCGCATCCCCGCCTGCTTCGCCGTACGCGCCCACGCCCTGGGATCGTAGAGGTCAGGATCAAAGGCGTCGAAATAATCCTGATATTTCTCTTCGCTGATCTTATCGGTGCTCTTGGACCATTCAGCAAGACCACCGCGACCATAGCGAGCAATCGCTGAATAGAGTCCCCAGTGGATAAATAAGCCAAATCGATCTTGCACAAACCATGCGCTACGCTGCGCTGACAACTCTTTGTCCTCAACCATTGAAGGCCCCTTTCATACATACCCAAAAGTTCCGTGATAATCATCTCAAACGGGCAAAACGCTCACATACAATAATAATCAACGAAAACGTAGGTGCGGCACGAACGCACGTGAGTCCCGCTTTCCCATCCATCGTACCACCATCTCGCCTATAGGGATCACTAAATTACGGCGGGTAAAACATACGCTAAGGAAGTTGGACCTGCCAATGATCGCTCATGGCCTAATAGATCTTTAGAGAAAAAGGGCTCTCAACATTTCCCCCCGAAATCTTCGCTAAGGATGTGTTGAGAGAAATCGAGCTTGTTTTCTCCCCGCTAAAACAGGGAAAAGAAAACGATCGTTTTCCTTGCCTCTTTTCGGACACGAAAAGCACTGGCATTTTTATCCAAAAACGGGTAAAATAACCCTACCAAATGAGGTTTTTATTCCCACTACTCATGAAACGAGGAACAAGCATGCCAGGACAGACGTTTGCCTATCTCCGCGTGTCCAAATTGGACCAGGATCTGGAAAAGAACAAACTCGATATTTTGAAGCTGGCCAATGAGACGCACCTGGGGCATGTTCAGTTCGTAGAAGAGAAAATCTCTGGCAAAGTCTCCTGGCGCAAACGCCAGATTGCAACCATTCTGGAGCAGGCGCAAGAAGGCGACGCGATCATTGTCAGTGAACTGTCTCGCTTGGGGCGGAGCATGCTGGAGTGCATGGAGATTCTCTCCCTGGCCATGCAAAAAGGTATCCGCATCTATGCCGTCAAAGGCAACTGGCAGCTCAACAATAGTATCCAGAGCAAGATTGTGGCCATGGCCTTTGCGATGGCCGCAGAAATTGAGCGGGACCTGATCTCCCAGCGGACGACCGAAGCACTTGCTACCCGCAAACAACAGGGGATGTTATTGGGTCGCCCTAAAGGCGTGGGCAAGAGTAAATTGGACGCGTATCACGTGGAAATCACGGCATTACTCAAGAATGGGGCGACCAAGACCTGGATCGCTACGAAATATGGGACCACGCGTCGCAATCTAAGTCATTGGATGAAGCAGCATGGAATCGTGTAAGTCAGGCGAAGCCGGGGAAAAACCAGGCCGAATCGCCTCGTAGAATCCTTCGTGGGGATTTTGGGGTGAGCAAAAATGTCGGAACCCCTGGTTCTTGCTTCCCTCTCAAGTATGAGCGGAAATCCCCCGCAGGGTTGATCTCTTCTGTTGTTTCGTTTGGTATGCTCTTGCTGCTACTTTGTCGTACAGTAGAAGAGAAGAGCTTATTGCCGGAAAGATGAAGCTTGATGTCACATCCGTTTCTCCCGCTCCGTCATCAGAAGAGACACCACAAACCGCCTCGTGACAACTCGTTGCCCCGTCTGGGGCTAGCAAGCCTGCAAGTCCGCATGGGTTGTGCTTATATGTGGACCAATGTACTCTTCCTCCTGGTCGTGATCGCTATTACAACCGTTGCTTTTCTCTGGGAAAATCCTTCTCAGATCTGGCCCTGGTCATGGATTTTGGGTTCCGCAATGTTCTTGGCTGGCTTCTTCTTTTTGATCTATGCACCCCTCGGCGCAATCTTTGGCTTGCTCACTGCTCGCAAACTGGCACAGCGCTTACGCAGTCTCGTCCAGGCAACGATCATCATCGCCAATGGTGACTACCATCTCCGCGTCCCTGTTCAGCGCAAAGACGAGGTGGGCCTTCTCGAAGAGCAATTTAACGCGATGGCGCAACGCTTGGCCGAGAGCCGGCACCGGGAACAGGCGTTGGTGGCCCGGAATGTCCGTCTGGCCGAGCGGACGCGCATCGCTCGCGAGTTGCACGATGCCATTTCACAGAATCTGTTCTCGCTGAGCTTGCTGGCGAGTGGAATGCAAACCGCTTTGCCCGCTGATTCCCCGCTCCAGACAAAAATCGCGCGATTTGAAAAAACGACTGAGACAATGACGCGCGAAATGCGAGCGCTCCTCTTAGAGTTACGCCCGGTCCAATTGGAGGAACTGGGGCTGAAAGAAGCCCTGGAGGAGATCGCGGTAGCCTACAGCACCCGGCTTGATCTGGAGATCATCACAGAAATTACCGTCGTTCTCCTGCCTGCTGCGATGGAACATGCACTCTTTCGGATCACGCAAGAGGCGCTCTCCAATGCCATCCGCCACGCGCAGGCCACGAAAATCACTCTCACCCTCACTCCTTCCCACGGTCGCATCGAACTGGCGATCACCGATAACGGGCACGGCTTCGATCCGCAGGCGAGAGATGACCGACGTGGGTTAGGCTTACAGCTGATGCAGGAACGAGTCCAAGAACTCAACGGCACGATGAGCATCCAGAGCCAGCTTGCGACGGGAACATGCATCCTGGTTTCTTTTCCACGAGAGGAGTAAAAAACATGATCCGCGTTGTCATCGTCGATGATCATGCCATCGTGCGCGAAGGGCTACGCTTCCTGTTTGAGCAGCAGTCCGATATCGAAGTGGTCAGCGAAGGAGAAGATGGCCTCCAGGCGATTGCGCTGATCGAGGAGCAGCATCCTGATGTCTTGCTCCTGGATCTCCTGATGCCCAAATTGCATGGTGTCGAGGTCATCCGCCAGATCAAACGGCTCAGCCCGCAGACTCAGATCCTGGTGCTTACCTCGTACTCGGAGGATGAACTGCTCTTCGGCGCCATTCAAGCAGGCGCGCTCTCGTACCTGCTCAAAGATACCCGGCCGCAAGATCTGGTCGCTGCCGTCCGGGCGGCGGCGAAAGGGGAGAGCATCTTGCATCCGCTCATCGCCAAACGTGTCTTGCGCGAGATGCGGCAAACAAAGCGTTCCTCGCTCCAGGATCTGACGGCGCGCGAGCGAGACGTCCTGACTAGGATTGCCCGTGGCCGCTCTAATCGCGAGATCGCCGCCGATCTCTGTCTCGGTGAACAGACCATCAAAACCCATGTCTCGAATATCTTAGCCAAATTACACCTGGCCGATCGCACACAGGCCGCCATTTATGCTTTGCAGCAACGCCTGGTGCCCCTGGACGAAACGCTGAATCAGGAGGATTAACACTAAATCACCTGGATGCTCCTGACGACTTTCGACTTCCCTCTAAAGTATGAACTCCAATCACCCACGCGTGTGATCTCTCCCGCAGCCTTTCTATGATACGCTCCTGCTGTCCCACAAGGGATAACAGGAGTATCCGAAAGTTTCAACGATAAGAAAGAAGGGCGGTACATTTTGATGCCCCATCAGCAACACGTTATGTTTCCCAATCCCCAGTATCGTTCGCAAGAGAGCGTATTACGAACGATCAACCTGACCAAACAATTTAAACAGCGCACTGCTGTCAATGCTCTTCATCTGGACATCCGCCGAGGCGAAATATACGGTTTCCTGGGTCCCAACGGTGCCGGGAAAACCACCACCATTCGCATGGTGCTTGGTCTCATCACCCCAACCTCTGGGAGGGTAGAAATCCTGGGTCAGGATGCCCGCGCGCGCAGGGCCGTCGTGCTGCCTCACGTCGGTGCGCTTATCGAGCAGCCAGCCCTCTATCACTCCCTCTCAGGACGCAACAACCTGCGAGTCTTTGCAGATGTCCTTGGCGGAGTCCCTACAGCGCGCCTTGACGAGGTGCTGACGCTGGTGGGATTGCAAGAGCGGCAACGAGACAAGGTCCAGACCTATTCGCTAGGGATGAAGCAACGGCTGGGCATCGCCGTGGCCTTGCTCCACGATCCGGCGCTCCTGATCCTCGATGAGCCCACCAATGGCCTCGATCCTGCTGGCATCGCCGAGATGCGCGAGTTCCTGCACCGTCTCTCCGCTACCGGAAAAACGGTGCTCATCTCCAGCCACCTGCTCTCAGAGATCCAGCAGATCTGCACGCGAGTCGCCATCATCAATTTCGGCAAACTAGTCATCGAGACCGCAGTCGGCGAACTGACGAGTGGCGAAGGGAGATTTGTCATTCGGATGGAGCATGTCACCGACGCGCTCACGCTGATACGCGCCCAACCCTGGGGGACCGATGTGTGTCTGGACGATCATGGCCGTCTGATTACGGCAGCGCCAGGCGGCGTCGGGCGCGACCTGATCGCGTTTCTGTACCAACATGGCTTTGCCCCAGAGGAGGTCAGTCAAGCCAAGCTCGATCTCGAACAGGTCTTCTTGCGCCTGACCTCTGGTTACTCCGGCAATTAAATCACTGAGGAGAACGCGGAGACCCAGGAGGAAAAAACTCCGGTCTCATGCTCATTCGTCAGCTTAGAACATAACAAGAAAGGTTGTAATAGCTACTATGCGTACTTTGTCAACCGTGCATAAATCAGGCTTCTTTACAGATGCTGATGGGCGACTCCGTCTCTTCTGGCGTGTCTTTCTTTACACGCTGGCCCAGGCGCTCATCTATGCCTTTATCCACATGGGACTCCAACCACTCCTCTATAATAAGTTGCATGTCATGGATATTATCACGTTTCTCGTCGATGGGGTGCTTCATCTTGCGCTTATTCTTCTCACCACCTCCCTCTTCTGGCGCTACGTCGATAGCTGAAGGTGAAGAGGCCTGATCGAATAGCCTTTTACAACGCATCTCCTCTTTCGCTCTAAGACACAGTGATACAAGTAGTTGATACAAATAGATACAACCAAAGGAATAACCATTTATGGACACTATTGCACTAAGATCCTCTCTTTCCGCTTTGACTACCGGTGTTCGCCCCAGCTTTCCCGGCCTGGTTCGTAGCTCGCTGCGTAAAATATGGTACTTGCGGATGACATGGGTTATGCTGGCGATCTGCTTGGCTATCACCCTGCTCATGCTCGTGATACAGCCTACCACTTCTACCGTCACTGGCAAGCCTCTCCCTGCACTTAGCCGTCTTTATACCATAGCCAGCGGCCCCTGGATCATCACGCGCGGCTGCGGCGGCATCTTCTTGATGGTCATCACCGCTTACCTGATTGGAGGAGAGTATCAGCGTGGCACCATTCGCATTATTCTCGCGCGTGGCGTCGGACGAGTGCAACTCTTTCTCTCACAACTGACTGCCGTCCTGATCATTATGCTGCTGCTCCTCCTTGGCTGGGCCATCATCAATATTCTGAGTAGTTTCCTCTTCGCCCAATCTGCCGATGTGCTCAAAGCTGCTACCACCGAGTTCTGGCGTGAAATGGGCCTATATATGCTCACCATCTTGATCAATATGATCATAAGTATTCTCATGGCGGCGGCTATGGCCGCTGTAGGACGCTCGCTCACCTTCAGTATGACCGCTGCCCTGTCCTGGTTCGCCGCCGATAATGTGATCGGTTTCGCCTTGCAAAACATTGCCACCACCACTCACAACGACGTCTTGAGCAGGCTACCAGGCTACCTGCTCGGCCCAATCCTGAATGACCTGCCAACGCAAGTTGGGCTCAACCAGCTCCCCGAGCAGGGGAATCTGGTACAGCTCATGATGAGCGGAACTCAAACGCTATTGGTGATTCTGGCGTATGGGATCATCTTTCTGGTAGTCTCGCTACTGCTGACGTGGAAAAAGGATATCAAAGAATAGGAAAACGAGCAGAAGCACTTTTTTTTTCGTGCTTCTGCTCGCTGCAAAAGAATATGCGATCTAAGAATACGTAGTCTACACAACAACGGTCACTTTCCGAGCTTTCCCCCCATGTACAAAACTGAGTACGATCTTATCTCCGGCTTTGTGCTTCTGAACGATGCGCTGGAGGTCTCGCGGTTCAGAAACGGGCTCGCCATCGACGGAAACTCCTTAGCGGGGATTTTGGGGGGCAAAAATGTCGGGACTCCCATATGGTGGATGGTCTGCTTTATCACGAAACTGATCTGGCTATTCATGAGCATTACTCAGATACGTGGGGGTTTACGGATCAGATTTTTGGAATCACACGTTTGCTCGGTTTCGAGTTTGCCCCACGGATACGAGATCTGGGCGAGAAACTCATCTTCCATTTTGACAAACCGGCATCCTATCCCACCCTGGGACCACTCCTGGGGGGAACCATCAATGTCAAGCAGATTGAGAGCCATTGGGATGATCTCCTGCGTCTCACCAGCTCGCTTCACAAGGGCACCGTCACCGCCTCACTCATTTTGGGAAAACTGGCTTCGTATCCTCGGCAAAATGGCCTGGCCTGGGCACTGCGAGAATGTGGACGCATTGAGCGCAGTATTTTTGCCTTGAAATGGCTGCAAAGTCCCCCATTACGGCGACGGGTGCAAGTCGGATTGAACAAAGGAGAAGCACGCAATAAATTGGCACGTGCGGTCTGTCACTACCAACTGGGAGAGATCCGTGATCGGTCCTACGAAGATCAGCAATACCGAGCCAGTGGACTCAATCTTGTCATTGCCGCCATTATTTTATGGAATACGGTGTACCTGGCCGAAGCCGTGGAGCAATTGAAACGCGACGGAGTAACGATCAAGGAAGAGTACCTCCAGCATGTGTCTCCCCTCGGCTGGGAACATATCAACTTGACGGGCGATTTCCAATGGAATGTGAAGCATATTCCACCCACTGGGCAACTGCGTCCACTACGAACGAAGCAGCACCGATGAGGAGCTCTTAGTACTACAGTGCCACTTACAACGAGAAAAGCGAAGTAACACAGCTTGAGAGGCCGATTGGCGATTCATATCAGTAAATGGATGAAGGCGCTCCAAGAGCCATCTCATATGCTAAGTGGCACTGCAGTATTAGAGCGTGTTTTGTAAATGACCCCCAGAGCGAGAGCCAAGACCGACCGCTATTGAGCATGAGTTTACAGCCACCTGCCTCATACGTAGACAGAGCGTCTCAGAAAGCGACTTTAGCTGCAATCGCCTGTCAGTGTGATTTTGACGAAAAGATACGACGTACCATATAACTGATAAAAATCACACACCTTTCTCTTCTGCTTCCAGCAATGAGAGTTGGGCAGGTATTATATCCTCTTCCTCTTGCGCAGAAACAGCATCCACTTCTATCTCAGTGGGATGGGACAGACGTGTGGGTGAACCGTGATACTCACGTAACGGGCGAAAATCACCTTCCAAGGTCACATCCTTAAAGGAGTATGAAGTTCTGAAGTCACGATTGTGAGATCAGCAGGCACGGCCTGAAGAAACAAGTGCAAATCATGGGCATATGACTTGATGGTGTTTCTGGGAACAGAACGCTGGCGCAGGCTTGCCACAAAGGTTTCGATAGCGTCGAGCGTGGGAATAGCAATCTGGTCGGACATGTTTGTTTTTCTCTCTCATTCTTTCAAGTACCATATAACTAGGAAAACTCTCTATGAGTTTACTCAGTAACAAGAGAAGAAAAATCGGCCATTGAAGCCTATTGACGACCAATAGGCTTCTTCCATTTCTGCTTTAAGTACCATATAACGCTCATTATATGGTACCTCTGGTCTTTTCCCTGGGATCATATCGAGAGGTTGACCACCTCCGCAGTTGTTACTCCTGCTCGCCACGCAGCACACAAGTACGTGAGAAGCCAGGCAAAGCTTTGTTCCCCAGAAGCACGCTCATGGCCAGATGGGGAAACCATGGGAGAAAGGGCATCGGTAAAGTGCATGGTGACCACCCCATGCATCACCTGGAAACGCCAGGCAAATTCCTCGTCTGAGAGGTGTGGGACGGCCTGACGAAAGGCTGAAAAATATTTTTCAGCTATCGGGCCGAAGATCCGGGCTATCTCCGCCCTCACCTCCTGGTCAGGCTCGCTCGCCAGTCTGCTAAAGATTTGTCGGCGCCGTTTTCCCGTTTCCTCTCGATCATCAAGATACTGAAAAAACGGGACATAGTAGGCCTTGAGCAACTCTTCCAGCAAAGGAGCCCTTCCACCGGCGGTGATCTGCTCCAGGTTACGCAGCCGCTCTTCAACCAGTGGGGTGAACATCTGCTGGAGCACCAGCGAGATCAAGGCGGCCTTCGTGCCAAAATGATAATTCACGGCGGCTAGATTGACCCCCGCAGCAGCAGTGATCTGCCGCAGGGATGTCGCGGCAAAACCCTGTTCGGCCAGCGTTTGCTCAGCCGCAGCGAGGATCGCGGGTTTACAACTCGTTGCTTTCATGACGTTTCACGGTCCTTTCAAAAAAAAGTGGTTCCCTCTTGACATAGTATATCATACATACGTATAATTCAAACAGCCGCTTGATACAGGTGATAAAAACGATAATTTCAATTAACTGTTTGAAAGTTAGAGAAGGGATATCACACTCGTGACAACGCTCCAAGAAATGGTACCGGAGGCCGATCGCGTGGCTTCTCCACTCATCCATGCATTGCGAACTCCCGTCTGGGGGTCGGCAGACTCTTTCCCTGAAATGGCAACTTCCAACGAAGATGTGCTGGTTGCTCCATCGTTGAAGCACCTCTTTTTTTCGTGCGGCATCGTATGCGTTCGTGGAGATGTACAATGATTTCACCTGTTTCCCTGTCGCTTGAGACGCGGCGGCGTCAGATGGTAGGGCTGGTGGCGGTCAGCCTTGGTTACTTTATGGTGTTGCTCGATACCATGATTTTGAATGTGGCTTTGCCGGATATTGAAGCGCAGTTACATGGCACGATGACTGGTCTGCAATGGATTGCTAATAGTTACACCCTAGATGGGGAGCGCGCTCGGCGTGGCAATCCTGGGGGCAGCACTCGGCAGCAAGCCCACAACTGGAGCCATGCAGGCAGCCATTGAAATGTTGCTGGTGGCCTTTGTCCTGGGCTTTGCGCTCAGCGCGAGCGCCTTGAGAAAGAGCGCACACTCTTGAAGGACAAAAGAGCGTGGATATACAAATGTGCAACTGGTTGGTTTTTCCCCACGATGATCCTGGTGAATCGCTAGCAGGCCCACCAGGGGTATGGTGTGATTTTCCATAGAAGAACGTTTGAAGTTACAGAGAATAGAGAAAGAGAGTTTTTATACCATGATGAAAGCCGTGGTTATTCCCCGCTTTGGCGGACCAGAAGTGCTCGAGGTACGTGAAGTACCTGTGCCACAGCCTAAAGCGGGTGAGGTCTTGATCGAGGTCGCCTACGCAGGTGTCAATTATTCTGACTTGATGGGACGCAGCCGGGGTGGAACGTATGCCCGTGAGCTGCCTTATACCCCTGGTTACGAGGTTGCGGGAGTCATCCAGGCGCTCGGTGAAGGAGTGGAGGGCTTGCAGATCGGGCAGCGGGTCGCTGCGATGAGCATTTTTGGTGGGTACGCGGAGTTCGCGGTAGCCCAGGCTGCTCTGACCTTTCCCCTGGACAGCTTTGCCAACGCTATAGAGATGGAGCAGGCAGCTGCCTTTCCGATGGTTGCTATCACCGCCTATGATCTTCTCACGCGAGCTGGGAGGATATGCGAGGGGGAAAGCGTGCTTATTCACTCGGCTGCGGGTGGAGTTGGGACTGTGGCAGGCCAGATTGCACGTGCGCTGGGAGCGCGGCTCGTGCTGGGTGTCGTCAGCAAGGCAGAGAAAGTTGCCGAGGCGCGTTCGTTTGGATACGACCAAGTTTTCCCAGTGGCGGATTTTGAGCAGAAGGTGCTGGAAGCCACCCATGGCAAGGGCATTGATATCGTGCTGGATGCAAGTGGTGAGCCGATACGTAGCCGGAACCTTCCCTTGCTGGCTCGTTTTGGACGTCTGGTCGTCTTTGGCAATGCCAGCGGCAATCCTGAGAAGGCGCTGGCACCTGGCGAACTGTTGCGGTTGAATTGTTCTGTCGTGGGCTATAGTGTGAGCGCACTTATGAAGACCTCTCCCCATGTTGTCGCCGAGACGGCTCAACAGGTGATTCGCTTGATCGCCGAAAGCAAGCTCAAGCCTGTGATTTCCGAGGTCCTTCCTCTGGAACAGGCAGCAGAGGCGCATCGGCGCATTGAAGCGCGTTCACACGTTGGCAAACTGCTGTTGTGTGTGAAATAGAAAGGAAATGAGCAAACGTGCTATCAGGGGCAGGGGATCATATGTGCCTATGACTCCTGAGACACCTCTGGGCCATTGCGCCTTTCGAATTCTTTTTTAGAGGCCACAAGATTACCAAGGGCTTCGCGTAGGTTTTCCCTGCGGTAATCTTGTGACCTCACTCAGCTCTCCTTGTTTTCGGAAGAGGAGAATGATCTGTAGCCACTTTGACAGTTATATGGTACGTCGTATCTTTTCGTCAAAAACACACTGACAGGCCCAATGAGCGATGAAAGAGAGTGGGAGAGCACTCATACCTGCTGGCTCCTCGGTTGTAGCTTTCCCTTGGTGGTCATTTGCAAAATACGCTCTTATATACAGCGTGTGTATGGTAAGCGAGTAAGAACAATGCTATTGCTTTTTTCCTTTCGGGTGAAGCGATCGAGAACGATATTTTTTCCGGTACGTTTAGGCAAGACCCATCTTGAGCCACTATTCTCATCAGTAACCATTGCCTTGAGATCGTTGTGAAAATTAGCAACAAACTCAACGCCCATGCTCGCTGCGATAAAATCATCATGAAATGGCTGTTCATCCATCTGTTTATTAATAATATCTGTCGTTTTATCGTAAAGTGTCTGAATATAGTCGTCGATATCACAGTCATCAGGTGGAACCAGATCATTGATTTGTAATCCAAACGACAAATCTAGACAATTGTCTTCAAACGATGTAATAAGAGAACATTTATACCTTTGGTTGATGGTAAAAAGCATGAGCGTAAATTTTTGTAGGAAGATGTCACTAGCATCCAGATCTATAACACTTGGCTCAATGTGGACCTCATTGGTATAGTGCCAATCATCAAATATACTCATGTGCTCGATACTGCTTACCTGTAATCCTTCTCCAGCGAGTAAAGAAAAGAGTTGCTGAAATGAAAAATTCGTTTTCCGAAGAAAAATATTCATCTCCATAAGTGCGCCCATACATTTGCCCTCTTTTTCCTCTATTATGGCATTTCCTCTTAACACTTCTTCCCATTATTGTAACCAAAAACATATTTTGTAATTATTAGGCATTCTGAGCTAGGGGTGAAATGCGCGAAGCTGTCACTAGGGGCAAAGTAGCATTTGAGAAAGCCGTCATTTTATTATGATGGATACCGCTTCAGCCCTCTTTGATCCTAGCTTCACTGGCTTTTCTGATAGCATAGCTCGTACTAGAAATCTCGTAGTAGATACTGAGATCTAGTACGAGCTACTTCAGAGACCAGGGGGTGTTTACGTAAGTTTTTCGGCATGCATAAACACACTTTACATGCACAAAAGTCTCATTTTTGGGCTTAGCGGGGAAGGCAAAAATGTGATGACCCCTACTTTGCCCCTGGTGACAGCTTCGCGCATTTCACCCCTTGTAGACACTCCCACTCTGCATCAGAAAGATTGCTCGGATAACTTGTACTCATCCTTCCAGTCTATCACATGAGCTCTCCTCTTCGATTTCCCAAACAGGCTCTTAGCGTGGTCAAATAGGGAGCATTGACGAGTACGACTGGCTTAGCGTATGTTTTACCCGCCGTAATCGAGTGATCCCTATAGACTCCTTCGTCCCCCTTCGTCCCGCAACCGTCCTGCCAGGGAACGTCAAAGAGTGCTGGGCAACGATGTAGGTGCGTGCCAGGGCCGCAGCCGAGGTGCGCATCCCTCTTCATCGTACCCCCATCTCGCCACTGTCTCCTGTCTCAATACCATTTGTGGGATCGATAACCTACGGGCGAGATATCGATGCGTGAACGAGAAAGCGCACCTCGGCTGCGGCCTGTCTGTTACCCACATTTTTGGAGTGAAGAAATGATAGAATAGAAGAAAGGAAAAATGAAGAAAAGAGAGAGAGAGAAGAAAAAATGGAGCAAGAGCGCATACAAACCGCTGAACAGTGGGCCGTCCTGAACTATGGGACAGCATTGCTGGCTGATACACGACACACCGCCCG
>NZ_BIXY01000052.1 GCF_008326305.1 Dictyobacter arantiisoli
CTCGGATGCAGATCATGGAGCGGTGCCGATCGGTCGTCCGATTGCGAATACGCAGTTGTATGTGCTGGATGCCTGGTTCCAACCCGTCCCGATTGGCGTTCCAGGCGAGCTCTACATTGGGGGTAGCGCGCTGGCTCGTGGCTATACCCATCCCGACCTGACGGCGGAACGCTTCCTTCCTCATCCTTTCAGTACCGAGCCGGGAGCCCGCCTCTATCGGACGGGCGACCGGGTGTGGTATCGGGCCGATGGCACCCTGCAATACCTGGGGCGGATCGATCAGCAGGTCAAACTGCGCGGCTTCCGCATCGAGTTGGGAGAAATTGAAGCCGCCCTGCTGGCGTATCCGGCTATTCGCGAGGCGGTCGTCGTGGTACGAGATGATCCCCCCATCGGGAAACAGCTGGTGGCGTATCTGGTGGGACACCCCGAGCAGCCGCTGATCATCGACAAGATCCACGCCTTCTTACAGGGACGCCTGCCCTCCTATATGCTCCCCGGAGCCTGGGTCTGCCTGGACGTGCTACCTTTGACCCTGAATGGCAAAGTGGATCGACATGCCCTGCCAGCACCAGCAGAACAACCGGAGGCCGAAGGTCAGGCACGAGAGGGAGCCCAGACCCCCCTGGAAGAACTGGTCCTGGGAACGTGGAGCGCGGTGTTGGGCCGGCAACAGGTAGGACGACACGACAATTTCTTTGCGCTCGGTGGTCATTCACTCCTGGCGACGCAATTGATGACCCGGCTCCGCACCATATTCAACATCGAGCTCCCCCTGCGCACCGTGTTTGAAACCCCAACCGTCGCGGGCCTGGCGCACACAATCGAGCAACGTCTCACGCAGGAGCACACGCTCTCGGTGCCGCCACTGCTGGCCGGGACACGTCCCCTGCAACTTCCACTCTCCTTCGCCCAGCAACGCCTCTGGTTTTTGGATCAGTTAGAACCAGGAAATGCCGCCTATCTGGTTCCCAGCGCATTACGTGTGCAAGGAGAGGCAAACATACGATACCTGGAGGAGAGTTTTCAGTCACTGATCAGCCGCCATGAGAGCTTACGCACGACGTTCGCCGAGCACGATGGACAACCGCTACAGGTCATTCATGCCACCAGACCGGTCCAGTTACCCGTGATCGACCTCCAGGGACTCGATCCAGAGCGACGAGAGCGGGAGGCACACTACCTGGCCGAGCAAGAAGCACAACGCTCCTGTGACTTGACACAGGGACCGTTGCTCCGCACGTCCATCCTGCGCCTGGAACGAGAAGAGCATATCCTCTTGCTTACGCTGCACCATATCATCACCGATGGCTGGTCCAATGATGTACTGGTCCGTGAGTTACTGACCTTCTACCGTTCTTTTGCCGCTGGACAAACATCGTCTCCCCTGCCCCCACTGTCTCTCCAGTATGCCGATTACACCCTCTGGCAGCGGCAGTGGCTGCAAGGAGAGGCTTTAGATGCGCAATTAGCCTATTGGCGTGAGCAGTTAGCAGGCGTGTCTCCACTCGAATTACCCACTGATCATGCACGTCCCGTGATGCAGCGCTATCGAGGCGCAAATCTGACATGGCAATTGCCTGTTACGCTCTCTGAGGACTTGCAGGCGCTGAGTCGGGAACAGGATGTCACGCTGTTCATGCTACTCCTGGCTTCATTCCAGGTATTACTGATGCGCTACAGTGGACAGAGTGATATCAGCGTGGGGACGCCGATTGCCAATCGTCAGCATGAAGAGATTGAAGGCGTGATCGGCTTCTTCGTCAATACGCTCGTGCTACGCACCGATCTTTCGGGCGATCCGACCTTTGCCCAGGTACTCCAACGCGTGCGTGAGGTTTGTCTGGGAGCCTATGCCCACCAGGATCTCCCTTTTGAAAAAGTTGTGGAAGAGCTTGCGCCAGAGCGAGACCTCAGCCGTTCTCCTCTCTTCCAGGTCATGCTGACCATGCAGAATGTTCCCGAGGACCAGGGCACACTGGCAGGATTGAGCATGAGTCCCCTGGAAGTGGAACAACTGGTAAGTAAGTTTGATCTAACCCTCTCCATCGCCGAGATAGGACACCTCTTATGCGGAACACTCACGTATAATACCGATCTTTTTGCAGTGGAGACAGTGACGCGCTTGCTCAATCACTGGCAGGCATTGTTGGTGAGCATCCTACACGACCCACAGACGCGCGTTTGGGCGCTACCGCTGCTTTCACAGAAAGAACACGATCAAACAGTACGGCAATGGAACGAGACGCAGCAAGACTATCCACAGCACTCTGTCCATCACCTGTTCGAACAACAGGCCCGGCAAACTCCTGACATGGTAGCTCTGGTCTTTGAGGAACAAATGCTCACCTATGGAGAGCTTAATCAACGGGCCAATCAGCTTGCTCATTACCTCCAACAACAAGGAGCAGGTCCTGAAGTTCTGGTCGCGATCTGCCTGGAGCGTTCTCTAGAAATGGTCGTTGGGATATTAGCTGTGCTTAAAACAGGCAGCGCATATGTTCCGCTCGATCCCACGCTCCCCCAACAACGCCTGGCTTACATGCTTGAAGATGCTCAGATCTCATTCGTACTGACACAGTCCCACCTGCAAAACCATCCGACCCTTCAGGAGAGAAAATTATTCTGTATCGATACGAAGGATTTCTCGCAAAAAGCTGAGTTTACGACGAATCTCGATATTGCTCTCCAACCTGATAATCTGGTGTATATGATCTATACATCAGGTTCGACAGGCCAACCAAAGGGTGTCATGAACACGCAGCATGGCCTTCTGAATCGTCTGGCCTGGATGCAACAAATCTATCAGTTAACGGATCATGATCGCGTTCTCCACAAAACGCCTTTCAGCTTCGATGTCTCCGTCTGGGAATTTTTCTGGCCGCTGATCACTGGGGCTCAACTCATTGTGGCACAACCCGGTGGTCATCAAGATCCTGCCTATCTCAAACAATTGATCATTCAGCAGCATGTTACCACCATCCATTTTGTGCCATCTATGTTGCAAGCCTTCCTCTTTGAACCGACAACCCTGCGTGATTGTACAAGTTTGCGCCAGGTGATGTGTAGTGGGGAAGCTCTTTCTGCTGAATTACAAGCTCGTTTCTTTGCACTGGCACCACACCATATGCTACTCTCTAACCTCTATGGACCAACCGAGGCATCCATTGATGTCACCTATTGGCACTGCCAGCGGAATGATACGCGAGCAATTGTACCCATTGGCACCCCCATTGCTAATACACAGATGTATGTGCTCGATACACAGATGCGGCCTGTACCGATCGGGGTCACAGGCGAACTCTATATTGGTGGAATAGGTCTGGCACGTGGATACTTCGATCGACCAGATCTGACGGCAGAACGGTTTCTCCCTTCCCCATTTGGTTCACAAGGTGAACGGATTTACCGTACAGGAGATCTCGCCCGTCATCGGGTAGATGGGACCATTGAGTATCTGGGCCGCATTGACTTCCAGGTAAAAGTACGCGGCTTCCGCATCGAGTTGGGAGAGATCGAGGCAATCGTTGGATCACATCCAGACGTACAGGATACGGTGGTGCTAGCGCGCGAAGATATACCCGGCGAAAAACGCCTGGTTGCCTATGTCGTAGGTCGACAGGCAGCCACGCTTACAAGCAAAGATATGCGTTCCTATGCACAAGAACGCCTCCCAGCTTATATGATTCCCGCTATGTTTGTCTTTCTCCCATCACTACCGCTGACACCTCATGGCAAACTAGATCAACGGGCGCTCCCATTGCCACAATGGGAACAGAGGCAAGCAGATGACAATTTCCTGGCTCCGCACAACGAGCTTGAAAAAGCGCTGACGACAATCTGGGAAGAGGTGCTGCAAGTCCCGCAGATAGGCATTCGTGACAACTTTTTTGAACGGGGTGGTGATTCCATTCTAGGAATTCAACTCGTTGCACGCACCCGACAACAAGGATTGTCTTTAACGCTCAAGCAACTTTTCCACTATCAGACCATCGAGCAACTCAGCACTGTCGTTCACAGTGAAACGTTCATGCCAATTGAGCATCATCCGGCTGAAGGCAGCGTGCCTCTAACTCCTATTCAGCACTGGTTTTTTGACCTTGAACTTGTTCATGCCCGGCATTGGAATCAAGCGCTTTTGTTGGAAACGGCTACCCATCTGAAACCATCCCTGCTTGAAGAGGCGATTGGAGCCTGCATCAAGCAGCATGATGCATTCCGCCTCCGTTTCACGCATACAGATGAGAAATGGCAGCAAGCATTCTCGGAATTTGCTGATGCAATCCCCTTCACTCACATGGATCTTACAGATCTGGCTGTGGCAGAACAGGATGCAACGATCACATGTCTTGCGGAACAGACTCAGGCCAGCCTTGATCTGGATCATGGGCCTTTGATGCATGTGGTCTTATTTAGCAGGGGCGAGCACCGGAGGCAACTCTTACTGCTCGTCATTCATCATCTGGTTATCGATGGAGTTTCTTGGCGTATCCTTCTCGATGATTTACAGACTGCTTACCAGCAACGAGTACAAAGGCAAGCCATTCAACTCCCTGGCAGGACAAGCTCATTCCAGGCATGGAGTCAACGTCTCCTGGCATATGCGCAGTCAAATACGCTCCAGCAGGAACGGCAGTATTGGCTCACCCAGGCTAGAAAGCAGGTCTATTCGCTTCCCTGTGAAGTTTCTCAGGATGCGTTAGATAATACAGTCGCTACAGCGCAGGTTTTCTCAGCAGCGCTCGATAGCGAGGAAACGCGAGCATTGTTGGAAGAGCTTCCCTCTATCTATCACACCCAGATTAACGAAATTCTCCTGGCAGCACTGGCACTGACCTTGAGACAGTGGACACAGGCATCAACCATCCTGATAGATCTAGAAGGACACGGTCGTGAAGAGCTCTTTGAGGATATAGATCTCTCCCGCACCATTGGCTGGTTTACAACCCGTTTTCCAGTCCATTTGCAGATTGGAGAAGCATCCGACATAGCAGAGACTATTACTGCCGTCAAAGAACAACTCCGCTCTATTCCTCAACATGGAATTGGCTACGGCTTGTTACGCTATCTGAGTATGGATACAGAACTCGTTGCCCAATTGGCCGCTCAACCTCAGCCTGAAATCTCATTCAACTATCTGGGACAACTGGATCAGCAACGCCTGTCTTCCCTGATCACAGGAGCTTCTCCCTTATCGTCAGGATCAGCACAGAGCCCATTGGATAAACGAGCCTATCTGTTGGACATTATCTGCCAGGTCAGTGATCATCAGTTGCATGTATCCTGGGAATATTGCACGCAAGCCCATCACCAGGCGACGATTGAGCAGCTATCTAACGGCTTCCTGGATGCTTTGCGAGCGATCATTCAGCAGAGTACCTTACCCGGAGCTGGCAGCTATTCATCTTCTGACTTTCCGCATGTGCCCCTGCGTCAGGAGGACCTTACACAGATCCTGGCAACAATGGCTCCAGAAACACGGATGATTGAAGCTATCAACCTGGTCACACCTCTACAACAGGGTATGCTCTATGAAACCATTCGCAATCCAGGCTCTGGCATCCATATCGAGCAGTCTCTCTCGACCCTCATGGGTCCTCTGGATGTTGCAACCTTTGAACGCGCCTGGCAATGGGGCGTTCAAAGACACGACATTCTACGCACTGGCTTTATCTGGCATACACAATCAGAACCGTTGCAGATCACGCTACCTCATGTTTCTCTTTCCCTCGATTATCAGGATCTATCCGACCTTGCGAGAGATGAGCAAAGCCTGTTCGTGGAAAACGTCCTGCGCCAGCAACGTATGGAGGGTTTTGATCTCATTCATCCTCCCCTGATGCATGTGACGCTCTTCTGCCTGGAAGAACAGACCTATCGTTTTCTCTGGACCTACCATCATCTGATCATGGATGGTTGGTCCCAACAAGTCTTGCTCAGTGAAATCGTTGCCCGTTATGCGTCGCTACGCCAGGAGCAACCCCTGGCAGTATCACCAGCCCATCCCTATCGGGAGTATCTGACCTGGTTGCAGCAACAAGATCGCTCGCAGGCAGAAGTATTCTGGCAGACAACGTTACGTGGTTTTACGCAACCGACACCGCTGGGACGTGTACAGCCAGTAACACAGAGCCACGTTCAGGGGGATGAGCGTTCTGCGTCCGCGTACCTGTCGCTACCAGCATCATTCAGTAACGCCTTACAACGGGTAACGCAGAGTCATCGACTCACGTTGAGTACCCTGTTGCAAGGTGCCTGGGCACTCCTCTTGCAGCGCTACAGTAATACTGAGGATATCGTGTTTGGTATCACGGTTTCAGGACGTCCCGCCGAGTTGCCAGGCGTAGAGACAATGGTTGGACCCTGCATCAACACCTTGCCATTACGCGTCCAGGTCCCGCTGTCTCGCTCTTTATGGTCCTGGCTGGAGGATCTGCAAACGCATACGTTAGAAATGCATGCGTTTGAGTATAGTCCAGCCGGACAGATTCATCGCTGGAGTGATGTACCTGGTAAATCTTTATTGTATGAGAGCTTGTTGGTAGTTGAAAACTATCCCATCAGCACTGAGGATGCCTGGGCAGAGCATCAGATCGGCTTCACGGTAGGAGAGACGCTCACAAAAGGGGCCCAGACAAAATATGCGCTCACCTTTCTTGTGGGCAGAGACTCCATCCTGTGCATCTACGATTCAGCTCGTTTTACACTGCCAATAGTTGAGCAGATCCTGTCTCATTTCCAGGCTGTATTGACCGCCATGATGAACGATGCGACGGATGTGACGCTCGCCACACTGTCTGCCTTAATTCCAGAAGAACAGATCCCGCTCGTATCTATGCCAACCACTGAATTGCAAACGCCGCCAGACGCTGATGAACGCATGCCTCGCAGTCCTCTTGAGGAGGTGGTAGCAGGGGTGTGGTGTGAGGTGCTTGGCCTTGATCAGATTGGGCGCGAGAGCAACTTCTTTGCCCTCGGCGGGCACTCGTTGATTGCGACGCAGGTAATTGGTCGACTCCGAGCGATGCTTACTATCGAGGTACCATTGAGCGTGATGTTTGAGTACCAGACGGTAGCAGAGATGGCACGCTGGATTGAACAAACTGGCCGCGCTGGTGTCGCTCTCCCGCCGCTAAGTGCAGGCGAACGGCCCCAGGATCTCCTGCTCTCCTTTGCCCAACGACGCCTCTGGTTCCTGGATCAGTTAGAGCCTGACAATACTGCCTATCTGGTTCCAAACACACTCCTCATCCATGGAGCAATTGATGTGCCAGCGCTGGAGGAGAGTCTCCAGGTCCTGGTTCAGCGGCATGAGAGTTTGCGGACGACCTTTACCGAGCACAATGGACAACCTGTCCAGATTATTCATGCAAACGGACAGGTCTGGCTACCAGTGATCGATTTACAGGGACTTGATCCTGAGCGACGCGAGCAGGAGGCGCGCCACCTGGCTGAACAAGAGACGCAGCGACCGTGTGATCTTGTCAAAGGACCACTGCTGCGTACCACGGTACTACGCCTGGAGCAAGAAGCCCATGTACTCTTGTTAACGCTGCACCACATCATTACTGATGGCTGGTCCAATAATATACTGATCCGTGAAATGAGCATGCTCTACGGTTCATTCGCAGCGGGACAATCGTCACCACTGCCTCCATTGCCATTGCAGTATGCAGACTATGCCCTCTGGCAGCGGCAGTGGCTCCAGGGGAAAGCATTGGAGACACAGGTCTCCTACTGGCGTGAGCAGTTAGCCGGGATTACACCACTCGATCTGCCCACAGATCATCCCCGTCCAGTCGTTCAGAGCTATCGAGGTGCAAGTCTGGCCTGGCAACTACCAGCAGCCATATCAACAGAACTGCAAGAGTTCAGTCGACAGCAGGATGTGACGCTGTTTATGACACTACTGGCCTCTTTCCAGATACTCCTGATGCGTTACAGTAGACAGAATGATATTAGTGTGGGAACGCCGATTGCCAACCGTCAACATGCCGATATCGAAGGAGTGATTGGCTTCTTCATCAACACACTCGTGCTGCGCACCGACCTCTCCGCACATCCAACCTTCATCCAGGTGCTCCAACGCGTGCGCGAGGTCTGCCTGGGCGCCTATGCCCATCAAGATCTGCCTTTTGAGTATGTCGTAGATGCGCTCGAACCAGTACGAGATCTCAGCCGCTCCCCACTCTTCCAGGTGCTGTTCGTCTTGCAGAATACTCCACACGAGCAACATGAGGTAGCTGGCATCCAGATGAGTCCATTGGAGATTTCGCATCTGGTAAGTATGTATGATCTCACGCTCTCGGTCGTTGAGGACAGTCAAGGACTCCATGGAATCCTTGAGTATAACACTGATCTCTTTGAAGCTGAGACCATGCAACATCTCATTGACCATTGGCAGACGCTACTCCAGGCTTTGCTGGCTACTCCTGAGTCTCCTATCGGAACGCATTCCCTGCTCACAGAGGATGAGCAGGCGCAAGTGCTCGCTATCTCCACAGGGACCGTACGTCCCGCCTTCCAGGAACAATATGTCCATGTACTCTTTGAAGAGCAGGTTGCACGTACACCCGATGCAGTGGCTCTGGTCTTCCAGGAACAATGCCTGACCTATGAGGAACTCAACCGTCGTGCCAATCAGTTTGCTCATCATTTGCAGAAACTGGGAGTGAGACCTGATGTTCTGGTCGCGCTCTGCCTGGAACGTTCTCTCGCTATGCCGCTGGCCGTGTTGGCTGTGCTCAAAGCAGGAGGAGCCTACCTTCCCCTCGATCCAGGCGCACCATCCCAGCGTCAGATCCTCCTGCTCACACAGGCCCAACCGGCATTGCTCCTGACACAGCAGCACCTGGAAGCGCTCTTTACGGAAACATCCTGTCCAACGCTCCTCGTCGAGGATCTTGAGTCCAGGGTGTTCCATGGTCCAGCGAACACTCCACAATTGGATCTGTCATTGGATCATCTGGCATATCTCATTGCGACTTCTGGATCAACCGGTGTGCCCAAAGGCGTGCAGGTCACGCAACGCGGCCTGGGCAATCTAGCTCAGGCGCAGGCTCAGGCTTTTGCCGTGGCTCCAGGCAGTCGAGTGCTCCAGTTTGCAGCCTTGACCTTCGATGCTTCAATCTCTGAACTGCTGATGGCCTTACTCATGGGGGCCTGTCTGCATCTGGCTCCAACAACTGATCTCATGCCCGGCCCCGACTTGTTGCAGTTATTACGTGAACAGGCGATCACAGTGGTAACCTTGCCACCTTCGGCTCTGGCAGTTCTGCCCTCAACACCTCTGCCAGACCTCCAGACCCTCGTGGTCGCTGGAGAACCATGCCCGGTTGAGGTAATGACACACTGGGCTCAGGGACGAGGCTTTTTCAATGCCTATGGCCCTACCGAAGCAACCGTGTGTGCCAGCATTGCAGACTACTCTCTTGTGCCAGTCCCCCAACGCTCGTTGAGCCTGGGAGAGCCACTGAGCAATACCGAACTGTATCTGCTGGATGAGAATCAACAGCTTGTACCGACTGGTCTGGTTGGAGAGATCTATCTGGGAGGACCAGGATTAGCACGGGGCTATCTGCACCAATCTGGGCAGACTGCCGAGCGCTTTATCCCTCATCCCTGGAGCCTGGAACCAGGAGCACGCTTGTATCGTACCGGGGATCTGGCCCGCTGGCAGTTTGATGGTCGTCTGGAATACCTGGGACGAGCGGATCAGCAGGTAAAACTGCGGGGCTATCGCATTGAGCTGGGAGAGATTGAGGCGGTCTTGCGGCAACACGAAACCATTCGCGACATAGCGGTTGTTGTCCGAGATGAACCTCCGACGGGCAAACGTCTGGTGTCCTATGTAGTGGGACAGCCAGGATTACGCGTGTCTTTCAGCGAGTTGCGTGACTTCCTGCAACAGCGCCTCCCCTCCTACATGCTTCCCAGTGCCTGGGTTGCTCTCGATGCCTTGCCCCTGACTCCGAATGGGAAGATAGATCGTCGTGCATTGCCTGCTCCAGACGAGGTACGAGAAGTGGAGACCGTAGACGAAGCCCAAACCCCACTTGATGAGTTACTGATTGGAGTGTGGAGCGCACTCCTGGGTCGTCAACAGGTGGGACGCCACGATAACTTCTTTGCTTTAGGAGGTCATTCACTGCTGGCGGCTCAACTTGTCACGCGGCTCCGCACGCTGTTCAAGATTGAGCTACCGTTGCGCGCGGTGTTTGCAAATCCAACCGTGGCAGGTCTGGCTCAACAGGTTGAGCAGTACATACGCCAGGCTCAAGCGTTGCCGATGTCACCATTACTAGCTGGTCCACGCCCCCAGGAACTGCCTCTCTCTTTTGCGCAGCAGCGTCTCTGGTTCCTGGATCAGTTAGAACCAGGCAGTGCCGCCTATCTGGTTCCCAGTGCGTTGCTTGTACAAGGAGCACTTGATATATCAGGAGTGGAGAAAAGTCTCCAGGCTCTGATGCAGCGTCATGAAAGTTTACGCACGACCTTTACTGAACAGCATGGGAAACCAGTCCAGGTTATTCATACAACCGGGCAGATATGGTTACCATTGATTGATTTGCAAGAGCTCGATCCTGAGCAACGCGAGCAAGAAGCACGACATCTGGCCGAACAAGAGGCCCGGCAATCCTGTGATCTGACACAGGGACCGTTGTTACGGACGGTGGTAGTGCGCATGGAACCACAAACACACGTCCTATTGCTGACACTCCACCATATTATCACCGATGGCTGGTCCAATGGTATATTGGTACGCGAGTTGACAATCCTCTACCGCTCGTTTGCTGCTGGACAATCGTCTCCATTGCCCCCTTTACCAATCCAGTACGCAGATTATGCTCTCTGGCAACGGCAGTGGCTCCAGGGCGAGGCCCTCGCGACTCAGATGGCCTACTGGCGTGAGCAGTTGGCTGGAGCCCCACCGCTCGACTTGCCTACAGATCATCCCCGACCGGCAATACAAACGTTACGAGGTCGTAACCAGGCATGGCAGTTCTCTCCAACCTTGTCTGCTCAATTGCAAGAGCTAAGTCGGCAACAGGATGTCACGCTGTTCATGTTACTTCTGGCCTCTTTCCAGGTGCTGTTGATGCGCTATAATGGCCAACATGATATCAGTGTGGGGACGCCGATTGCCAACCGTCAGCAGGCTGAGATCGAAGGGGTGATTGGCTTCTTTGTCAATACCCTTGTGTTGCGCACGGATCTCTCTGGACATCCTACCTTTGCTCAGGTGCTCCAACGCGTACGCGAGGTCTGCCTGGGTGCCTATGCTCATCAGGATCTCCCCTTTGAAAAAGTTGTGGAGGAGATTGCGCCCGAGCGCGATCAGAGTCGCTCGCCTCTCTTTCAGGTCATGTTAGCCTTGCAAAATACTCCACGGGAACAGGAGACACTGGCAGGAGTACATATGTATCCTTTAGAGGTAGAGCATGCGGTGAGCAAATTCGATCTAACCCTCTTCGCAGAAGAAACAGAACAAGTCCTCCATGGTATCTTGCAGTATAATACCGATCTCTTTGAAGCAGAAACAATCACACGTATGCTGGGCCACTGGCAGAATTTGCTGGAAGAGGTTGTACAGAATCCACATGTATCTGTTGGGGAAGTGTCATTGCTGTCGGCTACAGAGCAAGTTCAAGTGCTTGAACAATGGAATGCTACACGCTATGAATATCCGCAACAGGGTATTCATCATCTGTTCGAGCGACAGGCCCTGCAAAATCCTGACGTGGTAGCCCTGGTCTTTGAGGAGCAAATGCTCACCTATGGAGAGCTCAATCGACGGGCCAATCAGCTTGCGCACTATCTCCAAAAGCAGGGAGTACGCCCTGAAGTCGTAGTGGGGATCAGTATGGAGCGTTGTAGCGAGATAGCCGTGGGAGTATTAGCCATACTCAAAGCAGGAGGGACATACATGCCAATTGACCCATCCTATCCGCAGCAACGTCTCAACTATATGCTACAGGATGCTCACCTCACCTGGCTTTTAACGCAAAAATCGCTCTTGCCAACGTTTGAGGGATTAACTCCAGATGTGCAGCGAGCATATATCTATCTGGATCAACCTCCGGCTGAGCTGTATCAACAACCTGACAGTAATCCTGCTTCGTTTATGACGAGAGACCAACTAGCGTATGTAATCTACACATCAGGCTCGACAGGTCGCCCCAAAGGCATCATGCTGCCTCATCAAGCACTCCTGAACTTGTTCATCTGGCAGGCACATGACCTCCCGCTACAGAGAGGGACGCGTGTTTTACAATTCGCCCCTCTCAGCTTCGATGTTTCCTGTCAGGAAATGTTCACAACCTGGCAGGGTGGTGGCACGCTTGTCGTTCTTCCTGATGATGAGTTGAGGCGTGATCCCGACGCGGTTTTACAACTCCTTGCGCGCCAACAAATCGAGCGCATTTTTGTTCCGTATGTCGCGTTACAACAACTGGCTCTGGCAGCAGAACAGCAGGTCAACGTCCCACTCGCTCTACACAGTATCATTACCGCTGGCGAACAGCTTCAGATCACACAATCCATCGCAACCTGGATGCAGCGTCTGCCAGAGAGCTCTCTCTATAATCATTACGGACCAAGTGAAAGCCATGTCGTGACCTCTTACATGTTACAGGATGATCCGCAGCGCTGGGCCACACTTCCACCCATCGGACGCCCCATCAATAACACGCAGATCTATGTATTGGATGCTGACATGCAACCGATGCCTGTGGGTATTGCTGGTGAACTGTATATCGGAGGCCATAATCTGGCCCGTGGCTACCTTGCAAGACCTGAATTGACCGCTGAACGCTTTGTAGCACATCCATTTGCGCAGGAACCAGGAAGTCGCCTGTACAAAACAGGAGATCTGGCACGCTACCGATCGGATGGCAATATCGAGTTCCTGGGACGTATCGATCAGCAAGTCAAATTGCGCGGTTTCCGCGTTGAGCCAGGCGAAATTGAAGCGGTACTCACATCTCACCCCTCGATTAAAGATAGCATTGTAATAGTACACAAAGAACACGCAACAGCGTCTCATCTAACAGCGTATGTTGTTCCACAAACAGATCAAGATCTCGATGTGAACGAGGTGCATCGCTTTGCACGGGGACAGCTCCCTGAGTATATGGTTCCAACCTTTATCATCAGTTTACCTGTCTTCCCGCTGACGCCGAGTGGTAAAATCGACCGCCGTTCTTTACCACGTCCTGAACAGGATATGCAATTCGTTGATGAAGTACGAATGACTCCACAAACTCCGATACAAGAATTGGTGGCATCCCATTGGCACGAAGTTCTACAGAGGTCAATGATCAGTATTGACGCAAATTTCTTTGATTTGGGAGGCCATTCATTACTGGCGACCCAGATTATCGGTCGTTTGCGTCAGTCATTCCAGATCGACCTACCGGTGCGTAGCCTCTTCCAATTTCCGACCATTCGAGGATTGGCGCTAGAAGTTGAACAACTGCAAAGAGGTTCTGTTGCTCAGTCTATGCCATCACTTGTACCAGGAGATCGCCGCAAACCACTGGCACTTTCTTTTGCTCAGGAACGTTTCTGGCTGCTAGAGCAGCTTGATCGCAAAAGTGGTATTTACATGCCTGCTATCCTGCGTCTGTATGGTCATGTTGAGGTTGAGGCGTTACAACATAGCTTTGAGGCCTTGATACAGCGACACGAAATACTACGCACCACATTTACTAGCTATCAAGGACAACCTGTACAGATTGTGGCCTCGGCAGGAGTTACATCGCTTCCCGTTATCGACCTGAGTGAGCTATCTGAAGAGAGACGAGAATCTTTACTTCAACAGTTATTACAGCAGGAGGTCCATCAGACATTTGACCTGGTGAACGGCCCTCTGCTGCATATGACCCTTCTCAGGTTGGCAGAGCAGGATCATGTGCTATTGCTTACACTCCATCATATTCTCTCGGATGGTTGGTCTGAAGGGCTGCTGGTGCGTGATCTGACTGCGCTCTATCGCTCCGAAATTACCGGGGAGCCAGCCCTGTTGCCTGCCTTACCTATCCAATACGCCGATTATGCTCTCTGGCAGCGTCAGTGGTTCAAGGAAGCCGTACTACAAGAACAGATGAACTACTGGCAACAGCAGCTTATGGGGATTCCGGAGTTCCTGGATCTTCCGCTGGACCATCCACGACCAGCGCTCCAGACGTATGCAGGTAGACGCATCTATCGGCAGCTCCCAAATACATTGACAGATAAACTCAAGCAACTCAGTCGGCGTGAGAATGCAACGCTGTTCATGACCTTACTGGCTTCATGGCAGATCTTGCTGATGCGCTATAGTGGACAGCAAGATTTCGCAACAGGCACTTTTATCGCCAATCGCACACGACCTGAACTCGAAAACTTAATCGGCGTATTTGTGAATACACTCGTCCTACGTGCAAATCTGACCGGCAATCCCAGCTTCCAGCAACTGCTCAATCGGGTACGCAAAGTGGCACTGGATGCTTATGCACATCAGGATGTACCGTTTGAAAAGCTCCTGGATACCTTGCCCATCGAGCGTTCATTAAGCCATTCGGCACTCTTCCAGGTTCTCTTCACCCTCCAAAACTACCCACATACACCACTGGAACTGCCGGGGTTATCCTGGAAGCTGTTGGGTCGAGAAATACAGCAGGCACGCTTCGATCTGATTATTGAAGCCAGTGAAAATAATGATGGGCTCATGGTTTCGCTTGAATATAATACAGATCTGTTTGAAGATAGTACCGTGCAGCGCATGCTTACACACTGGCAAGTGCTTTTGGAAGCGATCGTGGAAGATCCTGAACAGCGGATAGAACAGCTACCGTTGATGACTCCTCCTGAGGTGCTGGCACAGTTAACACAAACCCGGAGAACGGCAATCCAAAAGTTTTCCGCTGACAGTATCCAGCAAATTTTTGAATACCAGGTTGAGCAGGCTCCAGACGCCATCGCTATTATCATCGAGGAGATCGCATTGACTTACGGCGCTTTAAATCGACGCGCCAATCAACTTGCGCACTATCTGCGTGGGCAAGGAGTCGGGCCGGATATCTTTGTTGGAGTAGCCATGGAACGTTGTTCTGATCTGATCGTTGCCATGCTTGCGATCCTCAAAGCCGGAGGAGCCTATGTCCCACTTGATCCATCGTATCCAATCGAGCGATTGGCGCTGATGTTAGAAGAGGTAGATCCTCTGGTTGTGTTAACACAATCACATATTGAACCAAACATAGCGGCTCATACAACACAATGCCTCAGTCTGGATACTGTATGGGAACGTTGGAGTGGCGAACCTTCCAGCAATCCACCCACATGGACCTTGCCACAGCATATCGCGTATATGATCTATACATCCGGCTCCACAGGCAAACCCAAAGGAGTCATGATTCCGCACGCCAATGTTGTGCGCCTTATCACGCAGACACAGGATTATTTTCACTTTACACAGCAGGATACCTGGACATTTTTCCACTCCTATGCGTTTGATTTCTCGGTCTGGGAAATCTGGGGCTCACTGCTGACTGGCGGGCGCATGATCATTGTGCCCTACTGGCTCAGCCGTGAGCCTGGCAAGTTCTATCAACTATTGTGTCAGGAAGGAATAACTATTCTCAATCAGACTCCCTCAGCCTTTCAGCAATTGATGCACGTTGAAGCAAGAGAGACTCCCTCATCCTTGCTAGCATTACGTACGATTATATTTGGGGGTGAAGCGCTAGATGTGTCTCGTCTGGCTCCCTGGATCACGCGCCATGGCGATCAACATCCCCAACTCATTAACATGTATGGCATTACCGAAACAACTGTCCACGTGACCTATCGACCTATCGTACAGCAAGATAGTAGCGAGAATGCAGGTAGCGTAATCGGGAGCACCATTCCAGATCTGGATGGCTATGTTCTCGACAAGCATCAACAACTTGTCCCCATTGGTGTGCCTGGTGAATTATACGTTGGAGGACAAGGACTCGCTCGCGGCTACTGGCAACGACCCGATAGCACAGCAGAGCGCTTTATCCCACATCCATTTAGTGCTCTGCCAGGTGAGCGACTCTACCGTACAGGAGATCGTGTACGTGCACTGGCGTCAGGAGAGCTAGAATATCTAGGACGTAATGATCAACAGGTCAAACTGCGTGGCTTCAGGATCGAACTGGGCGAGATCGCAGCTGTTCTTCAGAAACTTGCTGCGATACGCGAGGCTCTGGTTGTATTGCGTACGGAAAACAATGAACACCACTATCTGGTAGCCTATGTCATTCCACAGAATAGAGATGACACGCTGACGATTCCTCAAATCCAGGCCCATACACGCATCCATCTTCCTGAATACATGGTCCCAACCTATATTGTCTTCCTGGAAGCATGGCCATTAACACTCAATGGCAAAGTAAACTATCAGGCTTTGCCTGTCCCCAATGAACAGCATCTCAGTCATCGCACACAGTACATGGCTCCACAAACGCCTTTACAGGAGGAACTAGCATTAATGTGGGCCGATCTCTTGCATACTTCCCAGGTTGGGATTCACGATCACTTCTTTGATATCGGAGGTAATTCGCTATTAGCTGTACAATTGCTTGATCGTATGCACCAACGCCTGGGAACGTCACTCTCCTTCGTCTCATTGTTCAATGCATCAACAATTGAGCAACAAGCAGAGTTGTTACAATCGCAGACACAACATAGGCGCTCCTGGACACCGCTCGTAGCAATACAACAAACTGGACACAAAGCGCCATTCTTCTGTGTCCATCCTGTCATCGGCACCGTTTATAGCTACGTACGCCTGGCTCATCTCTTACGGGACGATAGACCATTTTATGGCTTGCAAGCCTATGGTTTCTATAGTGATCAAACGCCGTATACAACGATAGAGGAGATGGCTACTAGCTATGTTGAAGCACTGTTAGCGGTCCAACCAGAGGGTCCCTACTACCTGGGTGGACACTCATCCGGTGGTATGATCGCCTATGAAATGGCACGGCAATTGCAATCACGGGGAGCAGAAATCGCGCTTCTTGCTTTGTTGGACTCTGTTCCCTGGCAAGATCCTCGCAGCGGAAATACTCCGCTCTCATTAACGGTGCCGGATAAAAAGATACATGCTGGCGCTGTGATCGAATATCTCAACTTATTCAGCGGATACCGGGATCAATCCATTGCTCTAACTTATGAGCAGTTATGTGATTTGCAACCAGAAGAGCAGTTAAAGACGCTCTTAGAACAATTAAAAGCAGCCAATCTGCTGGCACAATCAATGAGCATGGATGAGTTTTTGCATTTCATGCAAGTACTCATCACAAATAACGAAAGTTATCAGCATTACCAACCAGGAAGATATCAAGGTCAGATTACCTTATTGCATTGTGAACAAACTTCAGATGATTATCAAACGCAATGGGCACCATTTATTACGCAACCAATCGATGAGCATGTCGTCCCTGGAAATCACTTCTCGATGCTCACAGAGCCTCATGTGGCGATACTTGCAGCCCAACTACAGCGTTGCCTTGATGAAACGGATACTCATAGCTAATCTTGTTAAGGCAAAAAAATAAGCATTGTGTAACGAGGAGAGCACAATCTGCTTTGATGCATTACTTTGACCTGGTAGGACAAGATTTCGTTGACCCTTCCCGCGGGAACTTTTTCTCGGACTGTTTCGCACAACGGTATCAGCAATGCCAGCCCGCAACGCTGACCTAATGATTTTTTACAAATGAAAATGGTACAAAAATGAAAAGGTGGATGGGGAGAACCAACGTAGCGACCACCGTCCTTAATGATTTCTCCTTTCGTTTATGGTCATCAATTATTTGAGTTCTTTTCAGTTCCAAACCTTTTCATGGATCTTATGCGAGCACGTTCGGCTTCGAGCTCGCGATCATGCGGCTCGGCACTCGTCACCAGCGAATCTAGGAAATTCCGAGCAACTGTACTCACCTCTTCGAGAGCCGCATAGAATGCCGCTTCATTTGCCTTTGAAGGCTTATTGAAACCCGAGAGCTTTCTCACGAATTGGAGTGAGGCTTCTTTAATCTCCTCGTCGGTGGCCGGGGGATCAATATTGAATAAGGTCTTGATGTTTCGACACATTCCTGTCTCCTTTTTCTTACTTCGAACAGCTTCAGATGAATCCAGTTCTTACCTCACGAACTGGTTCTCGTTGATGGGTAGAAAAGTGGAAGAGTTCTTAATAGACCTATGCCTCGCCTTGTGTAGATATTTACTCACACACATGGTAGATCGCATTATCTCATCCTCTGCCAGGGGCAATAGACTAATTTTAGTGTATAATACAGGTTATAGAGCAAATATGCGGGATTGCAAAGGGCGGCGAGCTCTTTGCCGGGGTTTGGGGTGTCCCCAAATACCCCTTTTTCTTCTTTTCTTCGCCGCCGCGTGTGGCGGCGAGAGGGAGGTGAGAGGCCGGGGCACAGCCCCGGGCCCCAGATTAAGGGTTGCACCCTTAACAATCCCGCTTCTGTTCGCACCTATGGAGCTGCCGCCCCTTGCATCCCCGCTGAGGCTGACACATTCTAATCAAATCTTTCGATTTATCCGCGTAAAAATGATGCTTTGGATTGAGACAATTGCATTTCAGTTTCCTTGGATGACAAATAGAAGAACGCCTCAGCTTCTGTATATTTTCCTGGCAGTGGAAGAACAGAGCCAACGCGTTAAGGCTTTTTGCCATTTCATCAGGTACAGTGAATAGTAACTGGTAAGAAATACCCAGAGTATATTAAAAAGATTCTATATGTGGAAAGATGTGTGCTAAACTAAAGCTACAGAACCAGACGAAAATAAAAAAACTGCTTATTGTTTATGGATACAAAAGATTTGTGTTCATGCGTCTGTATGTCTGTATACACTATAATGCACCGTTCTATGGTACATCTCCCATCGTATGCTTTAAGCATTCGTGGTTTTTGTGGCATCAAGGTTATTAGCATGTAAGGAAGCATCTGCGATAAAGATTATATGAGTAACGTCTATACTATTTCAGAGCTGACAAAAGTATATAAAGGAAACACGAAAAAGGCCAATGATCACATCTCGTTTACCATTCAGGAGGGCGAAATCTTTGGTCTTTTGGGGCCAAACGGAGCAGGGAAATCGACACTTATTAACCAAATCGCTGGTTTAACTCGTCCTACATCCGGCTCTATTCATCTTTATGGCATGGAGGTTACGAAGAGTCCGCATATCATTCCTGAATATGTGGCGCTACAAACGCAACAGATGTCTGCGTTGCGTGATGTCTATCCTGAAGAGGCATTACGCTATACTGCGCAATTGCGAGGTTGTTCACGTGCCGAGGCTCGTAGGCAGACCAAAAACCTCATAGAAGAGTTAGGCCTGGGAGAGTTTCGCGAAAAACTTATTCGTAACCTCTCAGGTGGTCAATGTCGCCTTATTCATCTTGCATTAACATTCGTGGGTGATCGGCCGATTCAAATCTTTGATGAACCAACCAATGACCTGGATCCAGTTGTGCGCCTCATGGTCTGGGAAAAACTGTTCAAATTGAATCGTCAGGGAAAGACCATTATTCTGGTCACACATAATGTTTTAGAAGCCGAGCGCATTATTCAGCGTGTGGGTATTATTAACCATGGGCAACTCCTGGCAATTGGGGGTATTGGTGAATTAAAGGAACGTGTTGATCAACGGATCAGGCTTGAACTCCTCCTGAAAGCCGAATATGTATCTGTACCAGCATATCGGGATTTATTTGCCTTGCTTGGTGAGGTCCATAACTTGACTCTACAGCATGTAATCATACTTTGTCGTCGTGATAGCACGCGTAGCGCGATTGACCTTATTCTGCTGCAAATCGGCATCGATAAACTGGACGATTTTCGTATCCAGACACCTTCGCTGGAAGATGTCTATCTGCAACTTGGAGGAGGAGGCAGTTTTGGCTCATAGTACCATCTTACCCAAGCCCCTTGAAGAAGATATGGCATTTCCTCCCTATCCTCGACAACGCGCTTCTGCTCGTGCTGTTGTCTGGCAATATTGCGTCGTGACTCGCATCATGTTAATGGAATATCGCACAAGCTGGTTTATCCAGATATTTATGGCGCTGATCCTTCCCATGGGTATCATCTTTTTTTTGAAATCGGTTGGAGATGTAAAAAGTACGACTCAGGCAATCTTTTTGCTCGGTGGCAACATGGCAACGTCAATTGCATTTGGCCCGACTAATTTCCTCGTCACGAAGATTGGCTGGGCGAAGCAGATCCAGGAGTTTGATTTTTGGATGGCTCTTCCTTTGTCAAAGTTGACGCTCGTTTTTGCGATCATCGCCGTTTCTCTTCTTTTTGCTTTGCCGGGCCTTGTTGGCGTTTACGTTCTTGGTAATCTGCTCTTTGGCCTGCCCTTCATGGGTCAGCATCTCTTATTAGTGCCATTCATTCCATTATGTGTCTTACCTATGGCTGGTTTAGGAACGTTGCTAGGGCATTATGCACCTAATGGCCAAACGGCGAATGTATTGGGCAATCTTTTAATCGTATTTGTCGGCTTTCTTGCGCCAATGATGATTCCGATGGATGTCTTGCCATTGCCTTTGCAGATCGTTGCACGCTTTGTACCGACGACCTATGTGGCCGATGCTTTTCGCGCTATTTTAGCAAATCAGATCAATCTTATGGTGGCATTTGATGTGTTGATTCTCTCCTTCTTTTCTGTCCTTCTCTTGACATTCTCTTATATTTTCCTTGATTGGCGCACAGCATAGGAGTATTGATGCATTTTCAGGTCCCTTTAGTACGTACTCCGTATTTTGTGATTGTGTCCCACTTTCATGCAAGAGTCACAAAAGTGGGACACAATCACATCACACCTTTTGCCAGGGTGGCATTTCAGGATGACCTCCGCAGGCTCTTAAGCATGAACTTCTTCCAGGGCAACAAGGTGTCCTGTCCCCTTGAGCGTTGCTAGATCAATATCGGCGATACAGCGAACTTTGACGTAATTCAATGTCAGTGTACCCTCGATATGGGCGTTGCCTGTCCCCTGCTCAAAGTTGGCCTGGCTGATATTGGTCGCATCGGTGTCAACACGCACACCCAGGTCAGTCCCTCCGCGTGTACCAGTGAACTTGATAAAGACATAGTGCATCTCAATAATGCGTTTTTTTAGTTCTGCCAATGTTGGCTGAGGACCACCAACAGTGACGGGGTGATCTCCGTCTGCGAGACGTTGTACTAGTTCGTTCATAGTTTCGACATTCTCCTTGTCCTATAATTGTGCGTGTGACAGGTACACAAAAAACATGCCTATCAGGCTATGTAATGGTTACTCAACCTGATAGGCGTATTGTAGGTCTTCCGGAATTGCGAAATTCAGCGTTTCTGTACAGAAAGTTTTCCACTCAGGGGTCACAGTATCAAAAAGGTTTCCTTGCTGCAACACCGGGCTTTCGACAACGGTAAAATCATCCCAGAGATATACAATCGTCTCATCTGTCAGGGCTGATGTGTTTGTATCGACAGGATGTTCCTGCCAGCGGGGATAGCGACGCAGATCCTCCAGATGGTATGCTTTACAGTATTTACGCATATCGTTGCTCCTTTATATACCTGCATAAGGAATATTTAAACTAGATCAGCTCACTGATACTGCTCTAATTCTACGTTGCTTGTCGCGCTATGCGTGCTTTTGCTGCTCTTGTTCAGCCATCTTCTTACGCAGGCTTAACGGGCGCATATCAGTCCAAACTTCTTTGATATATGCCAGGCATTCGGCCTTCGTACCACTCTTATTAGCTTCGAACCACCCTAACGGGTTCTCACGATCGGCCAACCAGATCGAATATTGCTCCTCATGGTTGAGCACCACTTTATACATTCTAGTATCTTCTTGCTCATCTCGTGTTGTCATGGTATACCATTCCTCCTTAAATGTTTGTCTCAGCCAATAACTATACACATCCATTCTTGTTCTTCTGAAATAGGGATTAAGGCGAATCGGGCAGTTAAAGACCAGTGGTCGTCTCAAAGCCAGTAGTAGTTTATCAACCATCCTTAGTAAACACAATATGCTTCCTACAAGATGGCCTCAATGCAGGTCAAATTGTAATGCAGATGTGGAGCGTAAGCTGGAACCGCAACCACACTGACAATACAAATAGCCGAAATTCTCTTCTATTATGCCTGAATGAGTCAGCAAAAACAAAGACGAAAATGTATCAAGTTAATGTATCAAATTGTTGTAAGCCTGGCATTAACGGTTGTTTCCTTTAGCCTCCTCATATCACAATCAATGAGGTAACTCATATATTTATGGTTTTATATATCACACGCACCGATTCATTGTCCAGCCAGACGGGCGTGCTGGCCCAAAAGTACAACCAGAAAGGGAAAGAGACGGGATAGTCAGTGATCGCTGGTTGGTATTTGGCGGCTCCTGGGGAGCACCCTGGCGCTTGCCTACGCCGAAAGGTATCGGCGCTTTCATCCATCGAGTTCCAATTCAGATTGGTCTGTTTGGGAGGAAATGACAACAAGACCGAGCATCCTCGATGCACCTTGACATCGTGGTATCTACCATGGTATTCTCTCGAGAGAGAAAATACCACCGTAAATACCATCATATTCACCGAAAAAAAGGGGACAGAGAAAGGAGCAGTGGTATGCCATCAAGTAAGGATCGTCAGCGTGTCGAAGTTCCAGTCCATCTCTATGAGCAACTGGCGCAGATCGCCGAGACGGAGGATCGCACAATCACCAGCGTCCTCAACCAACTGCTGTTTCAAGCGTTACAAAGCTATCAGCCGACATGGATACCCAGTAAACATCTCAATCGCTTCAATGGGCATGCTCAGCATGTCCTCTCCCTCGCCCGCGAGGAGGCACTGTCCTTCAATCACCAGTTTATCGGGACCGAGCACCTATTGTTAGGTTTGTTGCGCGAACAAGATGGTCTCGCAGCCCTGGCGCTGGAAAAATTGAGTGTCGCACTTGATCCAGTCCGTGCTGCTGTTGAAAAGAAAATAGGGCGTGGAGATCACCCTGTCGAGGAGGAAATCGACTACGTGCCCCGATCTCGCAAGGTGCTCTCACTGGCGCTGGACGAAGCAGAGCGGCAGGGAAGTGCCTACGTTCGCACCGAGCATATCTTGCTGGGAATGGTGCGCGATGGTAGCGGGGTCGGAGCTGATATTCTCGATACGTTTGGGGTTTTGGGAAAGGTACGCGCCCAGGTTTTCGAGCTTCTCGGCTAGCGCTTCATTCACCTGCTGCAAAAAGGAGAAGACAATATGCGTGATTCCAGTGATGTTTGGACTGGCAAAGCCAGCAGCTACGATCGGGTGCGTCCGACCCCGCCACTGGCTTTACTCAATCTGCTAACGCAGTTGATTGGTATGCCGTATCCCGCCCTGGTGGTGGATGTGGGCAGCGGGACCGGACTGTCAACCGCGATCTGGGGTGAGCGAGCCGAGCGGGTGATTGGGATCGAACCCAATGCCGACATGCGGAAAGAGGCCATACACAACGTCGAGGACCATCCTTACGCGGCACATATCACCTATCGAGAGGGGCTTGCTCATCAGACGGGTCTGCCTGATGGGTGCGCTAATATCGTCACTGCTGCCCAGGCGTTCCATTGGATGGAGCCGACTGCGACCCTGGCCGAGGTTGCTCGGATTCTGCGACCCGGAGGACTCTTTGCGGCATATGACTATGATTCGCCACCAGCAATCCATTGGGAGCTTGATCAGCTCGCCCAGGAGGGAAGTTTGCGCATAATGGAGCTTGTCCGGGAGCGCGGGCTGGCTCAGAGCTTCAAGATATGGCCGAAGAACAAATCTCTCGACCCCCTGCGCGAGAGCGCTCACTTCCGCTTCACCCGTGAGGTGTTGCTTCATCATATCGAGCAGGGAGGCGCTGCACGGTTTCTTGAGATGATGCAGAGCAGTGCGCTCAGCCACCAGTTCCAGTTCACCGAACAAGAGATCGGGTTTGATCGCCTCAGACAGGCCGCACTCCAACATATCGGGTCCGAACCCATTCCCTGGTATTTTAGTTACCGAGTCCGCATTGGGATCAAGTGAGTGCTCTGATGTGAAAAAGCAAGCCTATCGTGTTGTAGGGAGCAATGCGGTCGTCGTCAAGGTCGCTGCTGCCTCGGTCGAGCACCTGGAGAACATCGTCGATCAGCTCTCTCGCCAAAGCACTGTTTGCTCCGTTGTTTCCTGGCTGCTACAATCCATGCAGGATGCTGGAGAGGAGAGAAGGAGGAGAGAAACATGAAACCGACTATCGATCAAACCGCCTTTGGCTCAATTACCATCGAAGGCACAGTCTTTACGCATGATGTCATTATTAGACGCCACGGCCAGGTGGAAAAACGCAAGAAGAAATTATCTAAGGCACTCTATGGAACATCACACATCCTTTCTCAAGATGAAGCAAAATTTGTCTATGAGAAAGGCACACACTACCTGGTTGTTGGAACAGGTCAAAATGATAATGTCCGACTTTCGGATGAAGCCACCACTTACTTCAAAGAGAAAGAGTGCCAGGTCAGTTTGCTTCCCACACCTGAAGCTATCCAGGCGTGGAATCATGCCAAAGGAGATGTGATTGCGCTATTCCATGTCACCTGCTAACAAACGTGATTCTCTTGCACCTATCATAAATGTGGGCAACAGAATCTGTTACACGAGCTCCTTTTTTTGACGAGTGAGAGAAAGGCAACACTCATACTGCTCCCTACGCTCCCGAACGTGAAATAGAAGATCTCGAAGCGATCATCGTGGAAAACCTCAACAGTTCTCAGAAAGGCTTTTCTTCGCCGCCGCACGCGGCGGCGAGAGGGGGGTGAGAGATCGGGGCACAGCCCCGAACCCCAGGTTAAGGGTTGCCCCCTTAACAATCCCGCTTACGTTCGTACCTATGGGGATTTCCCCAAATACCCCTTTTCCTTCTTTTCTTCGCCGCCGCACGCGGCGGCGAGAGGGGGGGGTGAGAGATCAGGGCACAGCCCCGGACCCCAGGTCAAGGGTTACACCCTTAACAATCCCGCTTACGTTCGCACCTATGGGGCACAGTCCCCGATCCCCCGCCGCCCTTTGCATCCCCGCCTCTCATCACACGATGTCTGACAGACTACTAGCAGCGGCTTCTCAATAATAAGGGAAGCCGCCTTCGGGGTGCCAGAGAGGAAAATACAGCCAGCCAGCCCTACAGAATACAGGGAAATATCTTGGTTTCGCGCTGGCTAGTCTGGTCAATAGCTTAAATCCCTCCTTTTCCAGCTTTTCACTCTCAGGTCTCTACTTCTGCCTCATCTAAATCAGTTGAGAGGTTTCTCTCATCTTCAACCAAAATGGAAACACGTTCAACATCCTTCTTTCTGCGATGCGCATATGGGTATTTTTTGTCTCGAAATGAGTTATTCGTGCATTGACATTGCTCAAATCGCGCTTTATACTATACTTACCCCTTCCTTTTGAAGGGGCGATGAGGAACTGCCCATAGTGGTGGAGAACAACGAATGTGTGGTTATTCCATGAATGTCCATGACAAATCCTGCCGGTCGTTGTTCTTCAGATCCATGGATCGTCTTGTTGCAATGGTGCGAAAGCAAGGGAATCTGGAATGAATACGGCTCTTTCGTTATCGAACATCCGTATGTGTGCTTGTTGTGACAATGTCAGATCTGCTTATTGTGATCTCCAGATAGTGGAAAGGACACAAGGACGTGAAACAATCTATCTCGGGTTATCGTGATCTTTGCTCTCACAGTTGGAGAGCCCTCCTGGCGTTTATGGTTGTTGTGGGCATTGCCGTTGTTGGACTGCCGGGAACAACAAACAAGTCTGCATTGGCCGCAACCTCACTGCCCTGTGACATTTATGCATCTGGCGGCACGCCATGTGTTGCTGCCCATGGCACGGTGCGCGCGCTGTTCGGCGCCTACAATGGGAACCTGTACCAGGTCAAGCGCGCGTCGGATAACGCAACATTGAACATCGGCGTCCTGAGCACAGGCGGCTATGCCAACGCAGCCGCGCAAGATTCGTTCTGCGCTGGCACGAGCTGCGTCATCACCATCATCTACGACCAGTCCGGGCATGGCAACGATCTCACTCAGGCGCCCGGCGGCGGGGCCGCTGGCGGCCCTGATAACCTCGCGAACGCGAGCGCACTGCCATTGACGGTCAGCGGTCACCACGTCTACGGCGTCTACATACCTTCTGGCACCGGTTACCGCAACGACCACACATCGGGCATCGCGACCGGCGACAATTCAGAGGGCGAGTACGCGATCTTCGACGGCACGCACTATAATGGCGGATGCTGCTTCGACTACGGGAACGCTGAGACGAGCAACAACGATACCGGCAACGGCCACATGGAAGCTATCTATTTCGGAAATATCAAAGTGTGGGGCTACGGTTCTGGCAATGGCCCCTGGGTCATGGCGGATCTCGAAAACGGCCTTTTTTCCGGAGTAAACGCTGGTTTCAACAGTGGCGACCAGAGCATCACTTCTCACTACGTCACCGCGATAGTAAAGGGCGGACCGAATCTCTGGGCGATCAAAGCTGGCAATGCGCAATCCGGTGGCCTGACAACTATGTACAGTGGACCGCGTCCTAACGTCTCGGGTTACAACCCCATGCACAAGGAGGGCGCGATTATCCTGGGCATTGGCGGCGACAACAGCAAGGGTGCAGCCGGTTCCTTCTTCGAAGGCGCGATGACTTCCGGCTACCCATCGGACGCGACCGAAAACGCAGTGCAGGCCAATATCGTCGCGACCGGTTACGGCAGTGGATCCACCCAGAGCTCGAATTTGTTGACCAATGGAGACGCAGAAGCTGGAACGACGGACTGGTCTGTCTTTGGCAGCGGCTCTCTGACGTCGAATACGAGCGTCGTCCACAGCGGAACCAGATCCCTGCTGCTGACTGGACGGACCGCATCGTGGAACGGCATCAGCCAGAATATTACTTCCCAGTTGACAAACGGCAAGAGCTATACCACGAACGTATGGGTCAGGACGCAAAGCGGAACACCCAGCGCGAAGGTGACGATGGCGGTGACCGCCAATGGGTCTACCTCCTACATCACCCTGACCCCTACCACGGCGGTCAACTCATCCGGTTGGACGCTACTATCTGGCACCACAACAGTCTCCTGGAGTGGGACACTATCAAATGCAATGTGGTATGTTGAAACCGCCTCTGGCACAGACAGCTTTTACGTCGATGACGCATCGCTCCAGTAAACAGCTGGCAATTGAGTGAACTATTCCTCTCCTCTCTGCACGGCGATAAACCAGTAGGGAGGAGAGGCTCATGCTTCCGCGTTTTACCAGATCTCCTCTATTTTTGTCGCTCCCCAACCGGGCCAAATCGGCCAATAGAAACATCCCTCATCTGCATTTTCTACGGTGCTCAAATATCTTTTTAGTGTGCCGTGCCGAAAAAGGGCGCAGGCACGTACCGATCAGATAGAGGCTTTTACGACGGAAACCAGTTGTCTGACCATCGTTTGGGCAATCATGCAAGATTCCCGCCTGCCGAAAATTCCCGTCTCGTAAAAGTTGAACACTGAGCGCAATGAGTGGTGAAACAACCAACCAGAAAGGGTGGATTGGAGGGAGATGGTGTTTGCAGACGGTCCTGTGTAACCATGGCGTTCTCTGTGATATACTGAACTACGCAAGAAAACTCATTTTCCTCTTATCTCTCAATCCCTATCTGTCAAGAAAGGCAAAACAGATGCCCAACAAAGCACGAGCAGCCCTCACCGTCCTCGATCTGGAAACAAGCATCGCTTTCTATACCACATTGCTGAACTTCGAATTGGTGGAGTCTCAGCCCGATATGGGAATAGCCTCTCTACGGGCGAGCGATGGGGAGCTTCTGCTACTTGCCCTCCCGCATCAGACCGATATGCGCGGCCTTCTCGACGAACCCCGCCTTGTCTTCAAGCCTGGTGACACCCTTGACTTCTTTATTGACACGTTTGAAACGCAGCAGGCTAGACTGGTCGAGGATGGGCTCACCGATATGCGCGTCGAGGAAGATGAGCGTGGTGAGCGCAAACTGCTGGTGACTGATCCCAACGGCTATCACTTCGCTTTCGTGATCCCGGTGAAACGCTCACCCGAAGCGATGATAACTGCCTATGCGGGACTCAGCGACGATATTGCAGCAGCACTTGATGGCCTCAGCGAAGCAGATCTCGATCTGGAGCGTGCTCCCAATGAGTGGTCGATTCGCCAGATCATCCATCATCTTGCTCTGAGCACCTCGTTGTCTTTGATGTCCATCGAAACCGTCCTGGTGAACCCGGGAAGTGTCTTTGTACGGCCTCCTTACGATCAGGAAAAATGGGTTGAGGGGCTGGATTACAAGCATCGACCCATCGGGACGTCGCTGGCTCTCATCCGTACGGTGCAGGACCATATTACCCAATTACTGCTCCATGTGCCCGACAGTTGGGATCACTCCATCGTGAGGAAGTTTACTACGGAGGATGAGGGCCTTACAGCCACGCTCAGCGATATGATTACCATCCAGATCGAGCATACGACTGCACACCTCGACGAGATCCGCCAGACCCGCAAGATCCATCACCGCTAACGCCTTCAAATGATTGGAGAGCATCTAACTTGTAGGTGAGAGTGCCCTCCGATACGATTTGCAGAAAATGACAGACACCCGGCAAAAATGGGATTTTCGGTGAAGCATGAGCTACGGTACCTCTCTGTTTAGACTCTCTGCTGTGGCGTCATCAGCGACCCGATGGCGAATGAAGGTGCAACAACACCATCGCGTGGCAATCACAGGGCAAGGGCTGGCACTCATTGAGACGCTCCAAATAATGCGTGCTGATGTCCAGGTAGAGATTATGGAATATCTCTCACCGGATGAGCAAGCAGATGTCGTGCAAGGCATGGCCTTGCTAGCTAAAGCTGGATGAAAATGGAGAGAACACCATGAGTCTTCCGCAACAAGAACAGAAAGATCAAGCACAACCTGATTCGAATAATTTCGTGCTCCCTTTTAGTGCACTGCATCGTGACATACTGGCTCTGGTCGGTGGCAAGGCAGCCAATCTCGGGGAGCTTACCAACGCGAAGCTACCAGTGCCACCCGGTTTCTGCGTAACGACTACAGCCTACGCACTCGTTGCTGAGGATGCTGGCCTGCAAAGCGTTCTGGACACACATGCACCTTCACAGGCCGGGGAAGGCAGAGATGCTCAACGGCTCACAGATATGGCACAGGCAGCGCGCCACTGCATTCTGGCAACAACCATACCAACAGAAATTGCTGATGCTATCATCGAAGCCTATGACGTTTTGGGCTCTGGAAAACCTATCCCTGTGGCTGTACGCTCCTCTGCTACGGCAGAAGATCTTCCCTTTGCCAGCTTTGCAGGCCAGCAGGACACCTACCTCAACATCGTGGGCATCGAGGCTGTATTGGATGCAGTACAGCGCTGCTGGGCCTCGCTGTGGACTGAGCGGGCGGTGAGCTACCGGGAGAACCTGGGCCTCGATCAGAGTAGCGTCAAACTGGCCGTTGTGGTACAGCGCATGATCCAATCCTCGGTGGCTGGCGTACTCTTCACAGCTAATCCAGTAACAGGCAAGCGGCGTCAAGCAGTCATCGACGCGAATCCTGGCCTGGGAGAAGCCGTCGTCTCCGGTGCGACCAATCCAGATCACTTTGTGGTGAATACCACAACAGGTGAGATTGTCGAGCGCAGGCTTGGAGATAAGCGCGTCGTCATCAGAGGAACCCCTGAAGGAGGCACGCTGCGCAGCGAGATCAGCGACAACAGTAATGAGGCAAGCCTCTCCGATGAGCAGATCCGTTCCCTGGCCGAGCTTGGAGCAAGCGTCGAGGTGTATTACGGCCAGCCGCAGGATACAGAGTGGGCCATTGATCCCTCAGGCCAGCTCTGGCTCACACAATCGCGACCGATCACTACGCTCTATCCTCTGCCAGCTAACGTATCGATGAGCGACGATGAGCTGCGGGTCTACTTCTCGATCAACGTGTTCCAGGGCGTCTATCGTCCCTTCACTCCAGCAGGACGCTCGACGTTTCGTTTGATCGGGTCAGGGATTGCCGCAGGATTTGGCTATCCGCAGCCTGATCCTTTGAACGGCCCATCTGCACTGATCGAGGCTGGTCAACGCCTCTTCTTTGACGTGACGCCAGCCTTACGCAACAAATTGGGACGCCGCGTGCTCATAGGTGCGGCGAGCAAAGGGGAGGCCCTCTCGGCGCCACTCTTCAAGCAACTTACCAACAATCCACGTTTCTCGATCATTTCGACGAAACGATGGCCCTTGATGCGCGCTTTCGAGAAAGTGTTTGAGAAAACACGGGCCCCCATCTATATCCTGCAAGCTTTGTTCTGGCCGGAGGCGGCGGTAAAGCGGGTGCAGAAGACCGCCGAGCGTATACGAGCGCTAAATTTCATCACACCTGGCCTCAAGAACGAAGAGCGTCTGAGAGGGATGGAACATTTTGTAGGGAATTTCCTGGATGTCATTGGCGGTATCGCGCCAGTCCTGCTTGTTGGTCTGGGCAGTCAGGCGCTGGCAGGCAAGCTATTGGGCGACCTTGCAAAGCCAGAGGAGAGACAAGTTGTGCTACGTGGTCTACCTCATAATCCAACGACAGCGATGGATCTGGAACTCTGGCACCTGGCACAAAGTGTATCTGCACATCCCGACAGCGTTGAGCATGTCCACGCAAACACACCCGAGCAACTGGCGCAGGAGTATCGAACAGGCACCTTACCACCTCTGCTCCAGCAGGGATTGACTGCATTTCTCGCCCTCTATGGACACCGTGGAGTAGCCGAGATCGACCTGGGCCTGCCACGCTGGTCAGAAGACCCGACGCATATTCTCGGTGCGCTTTCAAACTACCTGCATTTGAATGATCCATCCTTAGCTCCTCCTGTGCAATTCCAACGGGGCGCTAAGGATGCCGAAAACATGCTCGCAGAACTGGTCCAGCGGACAAGGAGCAAGGGCTGGCTGCGGAGTCGGCTCGTTCACTTCTTCCTGAGAAGGACGCACGATCTTGTTGGGTTGCGTGAGATGCCAAAGTTCACCATCGTCTTGCTGATAGCGCGCATGCGTGACTTGTGGTGGACAGTGGGTAAAGAACTGGAACAGGCTGGTCGTCTGGAAACTGCCGGAGATGTCTTCTTCCTCTCCCTGCCAGAGATCCACACTGCACTGGCAGGAGAAGATATGCATAACACGGTGCTCGATCACCGCACAGTCTACGACTTCGAAATGCGCCGCCGCCATATTCCGCGTGTGCTACTCTCCGACGGTACCGAACCCGGTGTTGTTTCTACGGACGCTGATGACTCGTCTCAAGGCGTGCTGCGGGGGACACCAGCATCGCCAGGAACAGTGACTGCGAAGGCGCGCGTTATCCTCGATCCGACGGGTGCGCAACTGCTTCCCGGTGAAATCCTGGTCGCTCCCTCCACCGATCCTGGCTGGACCCCACTCTTCCTCACGGCTGGCGGGCTGGTCATGGAAATGGGCGGGGCCATCTCTCACGGCGCTGTTGTGGCCCGCGAGTATGGCATCCCGGCAATCGTCGGAGTCCCAGAAGCCACAGAGCGTATCACCACCGGCCAGCGCATCACCGTTGATGGGGCAACTGGGAAGATCACCATTGAGGAAGATGCCCAGACTCCAGAGCAAGGGCTTGTTGAATGATCTATAGCAGCACAAGAACCATCCATTTCGAGCAGATCGAGACCTTGAAAACCTCACAAGGCTTCATTAAACTTTTTCTCACAATTTTCATAAGATATATGAATATGCAGCATATATATGAGCACCAATGCCAATTTTCGTAGACCATTCACTATCCAAATCACATGAGAGGGAGGTTATTAATAGATGAGGTATTATGGATCACCGGAAAATTTATCCAGGGAGCAAGTTAGAGAAACTTCAAATGGGGCAAGCAACAGAGAGGTAGAGCAATTCCAGAGCGGTCTCTATCGGACAGAGCATCCCACAATAATACCAGAGAGCGACCTTTCAAGAAGACAGGAAGAAAGTCAACTATTAAAAAACTGGGTGAGTACATCGACCGTTAAGGTCAAGTTTCTTAGAGTGGACAAGCCCAGATCAGAGGCTTTACAAGGGGTCGATAAAACAGTCGCCTCGCTCGCCGTGGCATATGAGGGGAGAGATGATAGGAGCAAATTCAACGCAGCTTTGGATATAAGAGACCAATTGGAACACTGGCGCGAAACGAAGCAACCTGAACATATCAGCGAAAGAGAAGATGCAGTAACACAACTGGAGCATGTAGTTCAAAGCGTCATTGACAATTTTTACAGACCAATGGAACAAAGGATGAGAGCGCTACCAGCAAGTAGTGAGAATACCTTTGAGCGTGTATGGATTCATGGAACAGACGCTATCGGGGAAATTATGGAGAGCGGTGAGATTTGGGGTGGCACTGCAGCGCTTAAAATCCTTGGCCGTGATAACAGGCAGAGGGAAGCAGTCGCAGGCCAAATAGCATTTGATCAAGCACAAGAGCAACATTTTTTTATGGCTCTAACGGAGGAAAATGGAGCAACCGCTTCACCTGGAAACGCCTTTACGAAAGGAAGGCAAGCCGCAGATCATAAAATTCGTGAGGGTTCGCAAAGCTATCTACACTCATGGAAATATGCGGATCGTCCATTGATGGGCGTTATAGAGTTCCCCTCTCATCAAGAAGATGCAGATCCCCAGGAATCTGAAACAATTCGTGCAATTCGAACAAATGAGAGTAGCGAGGATTATCGTTCCACTTTGCCATTACATGATTTGAATCCAATAGGAATACGGATGGTCAATGAGGGTGATGTCGTGCGAATGCTCAGCTATATCCATGACACAAATAAAGAACAGTTGTCTCAACTCCCCCAAACGATCAAGGTATTGAGAAATTCTTCCTGGAATGGAGGCAGTCCGAATGAGTGGTCTGCCCTGCTAGGAGAAAAGGGAGACTATAAGCGCTTGATGACTGAGAATAATCCATCCAGATGGAGCGTTTATAGAACAAACGACGTTTTACGCGCATTAGGGTATGCATAAAGAGGCTGCGGGCGACCATCTGATCCTTTCTCGCCGCGCCCACCACAAAACATGCATCTGTCCCTTGCCTCCTGCCAGGCAGCAACCCGAACAGGTATGCTGTTGCTGCCTGGCAGGACGGGTTGGCGAGACTTACCAGGTCACGGGCAGATGCTCAGGACCAAAGGTCAGCGTCTCGTCTGGACGCCAGGGGACCTCCGAAGGCGCGACCGCCAGGCGGACGTTTGGCAGCCGGGTGAGTAATGTCTGCCAGAGCACTTGCAGTTCCATGCGGGCAATCTGCTGGCCCAGGCAGGCGTGAATGCCGCGCCCAAAGCTCATGATAGGCTGCATGTCTCGATCAAAGCGAATCTCGCGGGCATCGGGAAAGACGGATGGATCGTAGTTGGCTCCGTGCGTCGTGAGGAAAAGCACTTCCCCGGCGGGAACCGTCGTCTCACCCAGTTGGACGGGCTCGCGGGTGATGCGTGGCCTGCCCACGCCGATCGGAGTGACGCGCAAGATCTCTTCAATCGCATTAGCTAACTGATCGGGCTGCTCCAGGTGGGTCCGTAACTGCGCCACCACTTCTGGTTGTTGCAAGAGAATAAAGGCGGAATTCGTGAAGGTCGTGCTGACCGTTTCAAAACCCGCCCCGATCACGGCCATGGCAAAACCATACATTTCGGACTCCGTCATCACCTCGTCCCCTTGCTTTTGGGCTCGGACAAGCAGGCCAAGGATGTTCTCTTGCGGATTCGTTTGCGCCTCTTTGATAATAGGCGCGAGATACTGCATCAACTTCGTGGCCTGTACCTGTTTTTCTTGTAGGCTTGCCGTCGTCGAGATCATGGTGTGTGCTGATTCGCGGTACAGGTGTTCATCTTCCCCAGGAATTCCTAGCATTTCACAGAGCACCGTCATCGGGACCTGGATCGCATAGTCCTCAAACAGATCTGCAGGCGGACCGGACCGCTCCATGGCATCCACCAGCGCATTGGTGACATCGACCACCCGTGATCGCAGCTTATTGGCCGCCGACACCGTAAAGGCCGGAGCGATCACGCGGCGCAGCTTGTTATGACGGGCATTGGAGACGGAAAAAAGTTCTGATGCCGCGGAACCCTCTGTCCCGGTGACTTTGCCAGCTTCCAGCCGGGGAACATCTCCATCTGAAGCCCGGATTGCACCACATTTGGGATCAGCGAAGGCTTGCCCAATCTCCTGGTACCGGGTGGGCACAAACGCATCGCCGCCATAGGGCATATGGACCCTGGCGACCGGACACTGTTGCCGCAGTCGATCGTACTCATCGGGAACTTGTAAGCTATGATCGGCAAACGGAAATGGAAAGGAGGGAATCTCTTGCTGGTTGGTTTTATCGATGTGTGTCTGTTGCTCCTGACTCATCTGTGTATACTCCAATCTATCTGCTCTTCCAGCCTTCGGCAGGGAGCGTGGTTATTCGTGTGGACGCTTCTTAATGACCATGGGTATGGAATAGAACACGCCTGCTCTGCTGGCGTGACGATCACATCTCCTCATCATTGGTGCTCAGCGTGAGTTCGGAGAGGTTGTCTTCCTCCTCCACGACAAAGACCTGGGAAGGACATGCGGCGACTGCCTGCCGCACCTTCTGCAACTGTTCCAGGGACGGGTGTTCCTGGAGCAATTCCACAACGCCATCACTCTCGCGCTGGCTAAACACCGCTTTCGCCGCCAGGACACAGGTTCCACTGGCAATACATCGATTTCTCAATGCGGTTACTTTCATTGCTCTTTTTCTCTCCTTTCACATGGGGATATTTTCTTGAGCATCTTCTTAAAGAACGACAGAAACATTGTGTTGGTTGAGGACAGGGTGATCTTGACCAGAACACTAATCACGATCCTGTTTAGATTCCCCATCTTCTATTCCTTCTCTGGATCTTCTGGATGTGCTTCAGGCGAAGGAAACCGCTGGGGCACATTCCTCAAAAATCGTCATTTCAAGAGATCGACAAAATGTGGATACTGTCTCCATCTGTCACATGTGTCTACTTAAATTATAGTGACACTGAGTGACAAAAAGTCAATAGAAAAAAAAGATAATTGGATGACATATTATCTTCACGGAGTCACCGCATGCAGAGAGAGAATGAGAAATACTGTAAAACCCTATCTCCGAGCACATGTGTTCTAAAACGGTATGTGGAAACGAACAATGAAGAGATGCTATTTGACGCTCAAAAAATCGGGAGAAGTCCCTTGCTCCCGGCTCTCCGAGCGGAGTACTCTGGGGTTCATTCCTGGGCCCAGAGGCTCACCCCAAAGCTTCGGCCTCCATCGAACGGACCTTTTTCGCAATGGAATCTCCAATGACGTGCAACACGAGATCAGCGACGAAGTGGGCCAGTATCGCCGCTTCGAGGCCATACTGCCAGAAGAGATAGCCGACGGCGACTCCAATGATGCCGTTCAAGAGAATGGCACGCCCGATCAACAAAGGGGTCAGCTTGACCAGTGCGGCAGTGGTCGGCAGATGACCCAGGCCAAAGATTACCGCAGCGAGGATGTTAGCGAGCCACAATGCTCCCAGTGCTGGTTTGCCACCAGGCATATGCCAGGCCAGGCCGATGAGCCAGGCCAGCAAAGAGAGCAAAAACAAGCGGCACAGAAGCTCCTCAGCGATGCCGCCGTAGAAGCACGCCAGGAAGCGTTTCCACAGGGCCGGGATCGGAAACGTGGTACGCATGACCTGGGGCAGGCGCGGCCAGAACACCGTGATCTCCAGGAGCAGCAGGACCGTAGCGAAAACTGTCCCCAAGATCAACGCTGGCGCGATGGCCGCCTGCGCCTGAGTCGTCACCGACTTGCCTGCGAGCAGACCCTCAAGCAACGGCGCGCCCAGGCCGATATGATGCGCAATGAGCAATCCCAGGCCGGTTGCTACTCCCATCAGGACGAAGCTCTGCGCATCCTGGAGTAGCGCGAGTACCCACAGAGGCCGATGCATGCGCTCCTGCGCCTTTTTGAACGCATCGCGGCTCAGTTCCAGAACATAGGGCGTGACGCAGATGATGCCCAGCAACGCCGCGCCACACAAGATGGCAAATTCAGGCCAGAAGAAAATGAACATAGTGTCACCTCATTTTTGTATCTTAATAAAGGGGAGACAGAGGTCGCCCCTGTCGCCCCAGGATCTCCGCAATGTTCTTGTTGTGTGCATGAATGACGCACAATCCAGCTAATACGCTTGTTTGCGAAACAGTGGAATTGCCAGTAGCACCGGCACCAGTGCCGCAACCAGGCAAATCAGCAGCGCTTTCAGCGGAAACATCGTTCCTTGATAGGCTGCGAAACTGGACCAGTAGAACGTCAGATTCCAGGCATTGAGCGTGGCATTGGAAATGAGACCCGGAATACTCAGCAGCAGTGTGAACAAGAGTGAAAAAATCAGAGGACGAAGCACGTCATGAAATAGCACCGAGAAAAGCAGTGCCAGGCCCAGGACAAAGAGCATCCCCAGCCAGAGCAGAATCGTCGAGATCAGCACTCCGCCCACATTTTGTGGATGACCCACCATTGCCGACGCGACGAGAATTGCGACGCCGCTCAGTAGCGACACCCCTAGCAGAATAAGCACACTGACTAGATATTTCGTCAGCAGCACACGATCACGACTCACCGGCTTGCTCAACAGAAAGAAGATCGTTCCTTTGTTGACTTCACTGGCAATCAGGCTAGCCCCCAGCACAGCCGCCAGAATCGCCAGGATATCTGGCCCATTCTTCGAGAACCACTGCGACCAGACATACCCATCATAACTGCCGGTCAGCTGTTGAATCTGCCCCTGCAATTGCGAACGCGCCTCAATGAACTCCTTAACGACCATTGCTTTCCTCTTTCATGTATTTCAGGAAGAGATCTTCCAGATCAAGATCAACGATGTCCACATTGCGCAGCGCGTGGGACCGTGCCTGAATCGTCTGCGAGAGAGACTCCACATCGCCATGTGTCAGCAACCTCACACTCCGCCCCTCCTGCTCCAGGCTCATCACGCCCGGCAGGCTGCGCAGCATGGTTACTTCCGCTGCCGGTGGGAGTTCAACGTAAGTCAGCTTCAAAACCTTCTGTGTTTGCTTCAAATGGTCTAATTCATCGCACACAATTAGTTTTCCATCGCGGATAATGCCCACCCAGTCGGCTACCGCTTCTACCTCGGAGAGAATATGCGAAGAGAAAAAGATCGTCTTGCCCTGGGCGGCAATCTCTGCCACCAGATGGTTCAAAAACTGGTGGCGTGCCACCGGGTCCAGTCCCGCTGTTGGCTCGTCCAGAATCAGCAGATCAGGATTGCTGCCCATCAGCAGGCTGAGCGCCAATTGCGATTTCATCCCCTTAGAAAATTTGCCAACCTTGCGGTTCGTTGGGAGTCCGAACAGGCTCACATAGCGGTCCACCATCTCTTGATCCCATTGCCGGCTGACCGAGCGACAGAAGGCGCAATGCTGCGGGATTGTCAGGAAATCGTACAGGCTATTGACTTCACTCATATAACCCACGCGAGCCCGCACCTCCAGGCTTTGCATGACGGCATCATAGCCCAGCACGCACACACTGCCGCCATCCGGCTTGCGCAATCCCAGCATGGTTTTGATCGTCGTCGTCTTGCCTGCGCCATTGGGGCCAAGAAAACCAAAGATTGCTCCTGCTGGCACCGTCAAGCTCAAATCATTCACGGCTGAGCGCTCGCCATATTTTACCTCCAGATTGTGCAGCTCAATCGCTGCCGATGCCTTGCTTGCTGCTCCCGTCTGATTCACTGCTTCCACAGATGTGTTACTCCTTTCCCAAGAACCGCTATTGACCAGGGATGATTTCTGTGTGCTCGTCATCACTCTTCTTCCTTTGCCTGTCTTGCTGCCCGCGATAGAAGCGAGTCAGATCGCTCTCAAAATGGTCGCGCACCTCTTGCTCGCTGATTCCCAGGTTTGCAGCGTCACGCACCAGTGCAGATAGATGCTCGAAGATCGCTTCGAGCTGGTGCTGATACAGCGTGCCATGCAGATTCGCGGTCACAAGCGTTCCCACTCCCTGGCGACTCTCAATCAACCCCAGCTTCGCCAATTCGTCATACGCCTTGACAATGGTATTGGGCGCAATAGTCAGCTCGCTTGCCAGTTGACGCACCGTGGGCAATTGGTAGCCAGGGCGCAAAATACCGATCTCTAGCGCGTGGGTGATTTGCTGCACCAGTTGCACATAGATCGGCACGCCGCTGCGAGGATTGACATCGAGCCAGTTTGGCATCCTTCACCTCCTCTGCTAAATTGTGTCATAGATATGACACATTGAAACATTGAGACAGTCAAGAGCAGTGGAAGGGTAGGTAGGAAAGGCGGATAACAGCATATGACCTGACTTTCACCTTTTACGTTTCCATTTTTCTGGGACAATTCCAAATAGTGAGCAGGAAGCTTGATAGATATTTCTTTATGCTTTTTTAATAGAAAAAGTGTATTGTATCTGTCAAAATAGAAGTATCTCTCTCTGCTTTTAGAGAAGAGATAATACGATGCCAATGGTAGATGAAAGGATCAGCAGTCGATTGGCAGAAAGAGAGAGGTTTATGGTCATTCAAGAGCGGAGGGTCCAAAAAGATGTCTATCGACGGGCATTTGAATTGTTGGCAACCACAGAGGATGAAACACGCCACTGGAGAATTGCCCAGGCTCTTTTTGAGCATATGCTCTTTTTTTTTGATGCGCCCACCCAGGGACTTGCCATTTGCTATGCAAAGGTAGGGTCTGACGCTGGGGATGGGATTCATTACCTCCATGAGGTCTCCTTGTATGGAACCCCTCCCTGGCCCACCACCGCACAACAACTGCTGTATTGGGGGAGCACTCATCTGGGTGGCTTAGCAGCTGGATTTCAACGCGTGCAACTCTGGGATGCGCATGATGGGCAACAGCGCTGGCCGCTTGACGTGGATGTCCTGGCACAAAGTTCCTGCGCGCATCCTGTGATGCGTGGTAAGTACTTTGCCGGGGTGTTGCTGGTTTCCAGTACGCAACCGGGCTTTTTCTCTCATCTTCCTACCCGCCAGGCTCTGCATGAGTATGCATTGTTGTTCGCGCTGGCTGTCCCCGATCACGATTTTGTTCCTGCCGATCGTCTGAAGCTCTGCGTCATGCCAGATTTGGACTGGCAACGCGAAGAGATGAAACGAATGTATATTCCGCGCTTACTCGAGATGGTGCGTCAGCAGGGGTTGAGCTATAAGCAGGCAGAGACACAGTTACGGTGTACTATGGCGTTGGAGTTTGCACAGGCCGCCCAGGGGCACCGACAAGACCAGGAGCAGTCAGTTGTTCGCATCTTCAAATGAAAGAGATGAAGGCACCACAAGCGCGGTATTCTTTCCGCCTTTGTAGATGCACATGCCTCTACAGGCTGCGTTCGTCACAAAAACGCTTTGCCCCTCGTATTCAGAAAAAGAGAAAAGGAGAGACAATATGACAGAAACAGCCATTGTGTCAACCCAGGTCGCTTCCAGTTCTAAAGCGGGCAGGGATCTTGGCCAACAAATTGTGCACGCGATGACCCATGTTCCTGATGTGGTCATTCTTTTTGCCTCCCCACGCTATGAACATGCAGTTCTCCTGGCAGCATTGACCGAAGTGTGTCAGCCTCGCTGTGTGATGGGATGCTCATCCGCAGGTGAATTTACCTCTGTAGTTCAAGGGGAAGGATTAGCGTGTGCCGTGGCGATCTACTCAACAAGCATGCGTTTTACCGTGAGCGCCGGGCATGGCGTCCATGCCAATGCACTCGGGGCAGCCAAAGAGGTTGTGGCCGGCTTTCGAGGTGATACCTGGACCGACTTTCCCTTTCGTACTGCATTGGTGTTGGCTGACGCCCTTGCCGGGCATACCGATGTCCTGATTGAACAGTTGAGCGCCCTCACCGAAGGGACATATCAGTTCTTCGGTGGTGGAGCTGGCGATAATGCTAACTTTCACCATACGCCTGTCTTCGCCATGACGGATGTCGTCACGGATGCCGTCGTCGCTTTGGAGATCTGTTCTCAGAAACCACTGGGCATTGGTTCAAGCCACGGCTGGACCCCTGAAAGCCTTCCTATGCTGGTTACCGAGTCTAACGGCATGCATCTTATTCGAGTGAATGATCGACCAGCCATCGAGGCTTTCCAGGCTCATGCCCAGGCAACCGGGCAGCCATTAGATCTGACCGATCCGCTTCCATTCTTCCTCCATCATCTCATTGGGATTGAGATGGGCCTGGGGTATAAGTTACGGGTTCCCCTCGCAGTAGAAGCTGATGGAAGTGTGCTCTGTGCCGCAGACATTCCGCAGGGAGCCACCATTCGCCTGATGGGTTCAACGACCCATTCAGCGAAAGAAGCAGCCAAACAGGCTACCCAGGTTGCGCTCCAAAAACTCTGTGGAGCCAAACCAGCGGTGGCACTCTTCTTTGACTGTGTCGCCACCCGTTTGAAAATGGGCCAGGAATTTCGCGCTGAACGAGACGTGGTCGCTCAACTGCTCACTCCTACAAACGCGATTGGTTGTAATACTCATGGACAAATTGTGCGGGCGGAAGGACAGTTCAGCGGCTTCCATAATTGTACGGCCGTCGTGTGTCTCCTTCCAGACTAGGTTGGTGGGGACTCTCATTCATCTTCCAGAGAGCTTTTTCGAAGATGTCGGTAGTGATATATCGCAGCCATTCCAGCAAACTCTTCCTTTTCTCAATCGATTGGCGAACACTACAATCGACAAAGGATAGGCAGGCAAAGCGATAGAGAAGAAGGAAAGGAGAGCGGCCCGCTGTAGAAAAATACAACCGGGCCGCTCCCGTTCATCCTGATACATCTATCCACACGCACCACCGCGTGTCAGCCTCATCCAGATAACGTCTTCGTTGCGCCGATGCCCTGCACGACGTACTATATTTGTACGACGGTCTTTAGCTCATGCAGCAGGTTGGCAACCGTGCGTGTACTGTAACAAAGTGTTTGATTCCCATGCTCTCCACGATCTCTGTGCATGATTTTTCGCCCCTGCAGCGCCCACCTATGGGTGAGCCACAAAATCCCGATGGTGATGGGAATCAAACACATTGTTAGCAAAACTTCGTTTCCTCGTGTAGTGCAAAAGGCCAGCAATATAATCAGGGGAACTTTCTTTTCTGTCAACCTGTCAATTATGTAGAGGCAATTACCCATAAAGATATAGAAAAATTTTCTCACACCTGCAATACGGACAGAAAGGAAAATTCCCCTCATACACTTGACAGAAACCGGTTCCTGGTGTACATTTTCATTAGTAGTATAAACGAAACGTATAGACAGAGAGCAATGATGCACTGTCACATTTTCTAGTAGCAGAGTGCAGAGCAACAAGGAGGTAGCATGCACAGTACACTAACGATCCAAGATATTGCACGCCTTGCCGGGGTCTCGAAGGCAACTGTCTCGCGTGTCCTCAATCATAATCCCTCCGTTAATGCGCTCCTGCGTGAACGCGTGCAACACGTCATACAAGAGTATGATTTCGTTCCCAGTGTCACCGCTATCGGGCTGGCAGGTGGTCGCACACGCCTGATTGGGGTACTTGCTCCTCCATTAACATGGCCTTCTGTTCCCGAAATCATGCATGGGATTGCCGAATATCTAGAATGTACAGACTACGAAATGGTGTTGTATAGCATCGGCTTTGAACGCAATCATTCCGACGTGCTCGACCATATTTTGAATATGAAGATGGTCGCGGGTCTACTGGCAATTTTCCCGGGAGAACTTTCCAACCATCTTGCTCAACGCTTTCAACAAGGGTTTCCACTCGTCACGATAGATGATCAGTCAAAACCATCGGCCCTTCCCTGGGTAGGTATCAATACCATGACCGGTGCATATGAAGCCACACGCCATTTACTCGAACTCGGTCACAGACGTATTGCGCATATTTTAGGGCCGCAGCACTACTACTGTGCCGTTGAACGGTACCAGGGATACTGCCAGGCCTTACAGGATGCTGGTATTGCGCTCAATCCAAACCTTCTCTTTCAGGGAACGTTCACACCTGCCAGCGGACGTCAATGCGCCACGATGCTCTTCTCACGCGAGAGGCAGGATTGGCCCACGGCAATCTTTGTTGCCAATGATCAAATGGCCTATGGAGTCTTAGAAGTCGCTGAACAGCAGGGCATCTCTGTGCCAGAAGAGATCGCGGTGGTCGGCTTCGATGATAATATGTTATCCGCTCATTTACGTCCCTCACTTACCACGATTCAACAACCATTTTCCGAGATGGGACGTCAGGCGATTGAAGCTCTTATCATGAGCATTGATCAAAACCATAGCATGGAGCAAGGACGGCTGAAGCAATCAACTCAATCAGGATCAGAACACGTGCGAGAGGATCCACAAACAACTAATCCTCTTCGTATCCAGGTGCCAACGCGTCTGATCGTGCGAGCATCGAGTGGATCTCCTCGCACGCTCCCGATTGGATAAATAGAAGATCTTCTCTTCACTACAAATAAGGATGCAAAGACACCCACTCTGTGCATTTGTTTTTTACAGTGCGCACAGAGATACTATCGTCATGTTGTCTACTTGTTATTATCTTATCAGCTTTCTGCGGGAGCACACTTCAAGCTTCCGTTTCTGATATCGCTGTTTGTCTGGTGAGAGAAGTGAGGTGGCCCTTGCTTCTCGCCATCCTGTTCATTTATGGAAAGGAGCAACCAATGTCCATGTTTCCTCAAGGGGATCGAGCAAACGATCCCCGGCAGCATCAAACGCCGATAGTACTTCGGCTATTGGCTGTGCTGCTGATTGCAGTATCTATGGTCGCATCGATAGGGATCATTTCCGCGCATGGCATAGGCCAGGCCCATGCGGACACAACCTGGACGCCCATCTGGAGTGATGACTTCACCGGGGCAGCTGGTACAGGAGTCAATACGTCCAATTGGAAATATGATATCGGCACCGGTTGGGGCACGGGAGAGATCGAGACGATGTCGAGCAGTACAGCGAATGTGCAGCAAGACGGAAATAGTCATTTAAAGATCACGGCTCTCCGCGATGCAAACGGGAATTGGACCTCCGGGCGTATCGAAACACAACGTGCTGATTTTGCAGCCCCCGTTGGTGGACAATTAGAGGTCAGCGCTACTATCCAGCAACCCAATGTTTCTGGTGCAGCCGCGGCTGGCTACTGGCCTGCCTTCTGGATGCTTGGTTCGCAATACAGAGTAGATCAGAACTGGCCCAATGATGGTGAAATTGACACAATGGAGGATATCAACGGACTCAGTTCTGTGTTTGGCACACTCCACTGTGGCGTCAATCCAGGAGGTCCCTGTAACGAAACCACGGGAATTGGCAGTGGGCAACACGCCTGCCCCGGCTGCCAGACCGGCATTCATACCTATTCAGTAATTGTGGATAGAAGCGTGTCACCTGAACAGATTCGCTGGTATCTCGATGGTGCCAACTACTTTACGGTCAATGCCAGCCAGGTTCCCGCAGCAACCTGGAGCGCTGCGGTAGATCACAGCTTCTTTATCATTCTGGATCTGGCAATGGGAGGCGGCTTCCCTAACGCTTTTGGTGGTGGTCCAACCGCTGCAACCCAATCGGGAGCCTCTATGATTGTCGATAACGTACAGGTCTACACTTCGGGCGGTTCTACTGGAGGAACCACTCCAACACCGACTCCACCGACTCCAACCCCTACCTCAACGAGTGGGAGTGGGAGTGGTTTTAGTCAGGGAGCCAGCAGTACCGGTACAAATCAGGCTCAACTCTGGTTCCAGCCGAGTGGTTGGGCCGCCGGATATGTCATCCTGCACTACACGGTAGCCGGTGGCAATCAACAAAACCTGAACATGACCTATAACACGGGTGACTCACGCTGGGAGTATACGATTGGAGGTCTGGCAACAGGTAATGTCATCTCCTACTCATTTACCTATCAACAAAGTGGCTTACAATATGACACAGGACCCTATAGCTATACCTTTGGAGCCACAACTCCAAATGGAAGTTTTAGTCAGGGAGTCAATAATTCAGGTGCCAGCCAGGCACAATTCTGGTTCCAGCCAGGCGGTTGGACCGCCGGATATGTCATTCTGCACTACACGGTAGCCGGTGGCAATCAACAAAACCTGAACATGACCTATAACACGGGTGACTCACGCTGGGAATATACGGCAGGAGGCATAAGTGCAGGCAATGCTGTCACCTACTCTTTTACCTACCAACAAAATGGACTTCAATATGACACAAGTTCATACTCATGGACGCATCCATAGGATATTCTCTACAGATATGATGCATTCTCACAGCACGGCAAGAAGGACTGTTTGAACCCTTCTTTGACCGCGGATACCAGATACAGGAGCGAAAAGGGAGCTAAGTGACGCATTGCTTTTACTTAGCTCTCACAGGAGTTACAATTGACACGCTTTCAACAGAAAAACAGCGTAACAGGACAAGAATATCCAGAGAGAGTGGAGATGACGAGCCTTAGAGCTTCATCTGCTCTCGTACCTGCCTCACCATCTGTTGAATTACCTCAACAATCAATTCAGGTTCATCTTCGTTGATGAGATGTCCACTCTTACTGGCGATGATGTGTCGGCTCTGAGAAGAAAGTTGCGTTAATTCGCGCTGCATCTGTCGCCATATCTGTTCCATTTCCTCGATTAATCCAGGAGGATAGTTCGCCGGGTCTCGAACTGAGCGTCCTCGGCTGATGACCGCCAATGGCAAATCGTCCAGGTTTTGACAGGTGCGCAGCAGTGTACTGTTGGCAAGGTTGTCGATCTTTTCTTCATTCTGGTTGGGATTTACCCAACGAACCTCCCAGATATGACGCAAATGAGCGAGATGGGGCAATTTATTTGGCTGTGGAGGAATGACAGTCAGATAGCGGTCTCGCTGGTCTTCATGCGATGCATCAATCAGGACGAGAGCCGCAACCTCTTTGGGATACTGCTCGCGATAGAGCCGTACCACTTCTCCCCCCATTGAGTGACCAGCAAGTACATAGGGAGCAGAGATATCAGCCTTTTGCAACAAGGCATGCAGGTCCAGCACGATATCTTGGATGGTTCTTGGCGTTGGTGCAGGGTCACTCTGTCCCAACCCGGCCCGATCGTACCAGACGACGCGCGTAAACGTGGCAATCTGTCTGGCAATAGCGTCGTACGTACTTGCGGTACCTCCCAAACCCATTTCTAGCACGACGGCTGGTGCGCCAACTCCCCTGGTTTTCATAGCGAGCCGACGACCACCAATAGCCACCAGTGTCAGTTGATTCTTTTCTTCCATATGTTGTCTCCTTCCCCTCAAAATGGCTGTATCTTATTCCTTTTTGTTTTCGACCAGACAAGCAAAATTATTACTACTCCTGATGGCATTAGAATGACTCTCGCCTGCCCCTATACAGCGACTTGTATTCAGCAATCACTGTAACAGAAAGTTCAGAGAATTTGATCCTGGTCAGGTATTTCGTCGATGCAGTCACATCTATGCTTGCTATATTGGACTTGCCTGAAGCTGACGCCTCAATCTCACGGTTCAGATGACTTTACTTCGCGCTTCTGTGGTGTAAATGATTGTAATAAAGAGGTCCATTGGAGATGAAAAAGCTTGACAGCATCCGTCTTCCGATCTATTATAGATTCAATGAGTCTGGAATAGAAAGGAGAGAGGAATGAAGTATTCACAGGCGAACATGTACAGGTAAACTATTACGAAGCAAGGAAGGATACATCGGATATGAATCATGGGAGTACCCATCGACACACAGCAGATCAAGACGATCCGCACAACCACAAGCATACGGGGACGTCAGCGTTTCTGAATCTCTCCGACCGTTTCTTTGCGCCACTCGATAGACAAATTGTCGCGTGGCTCCAGCTTGCACCGGGTAGCCGAGTGCTGGATGCCGGGTGTGGTGGCGGCGGCATGACCCGGCTACTGGCCCAGGCGGTCCGGTCAGGTGGTGAAGTGGTCGGGCTGGATGCCAACCCTCAATTGATCGAGGGGGACCGGAGTCAAGTAAAAGATACAGACGTGGCCGGACAGATACAATTTCAGGAGGGCGATGTGTTACATCTGCCGTTCGAGGATGGCACGTTTGATCTCGTCTGGTGTAGCCGCGTTGTTCACGGTCTGAGCGATCAAGTTGCTGGAGTACGCGAACTCGCACGAGTAGTACGACCTGGCGGGCGCGTAGTGCTGCGCGAGGGCGGGCTGCCCCTGCAATTCCTCCCCTCTGACGTGGGCCTGGGTGATCCAGGCCTGGAAGGACGGCTAAGGGTTGCACACGCGCAGCGGTTCGCCAACTGGCGCAGTTCGCTGCCGAACGGGGTTGCCTACCCCTACGGCTGGAGCCACATGTTGCGTGAAGTCGGGTTGAACTCCGTTATGCCCAAGAGTTTTTTGCACGAGTTCGCTTCACCCCTTGAAGCGTCTCAAAAGGACTATTTAGAGGCCCAGTTGAGCGGCTACCTTCGCGCTCCAGGGCATGAGCAGCGGCTTTCGACCCGGGATATCTCTACCCTCGAACAGTTGCTCGATCCAGCTAGCCCACAGTATGTTTTCGCCCGCGATGACTTGCATGGTATTGTGGTCCAAACCATTTATGTAGGCTCTCTCTCGGACGGAAACCATGTGTGAGCTGTTTCTTGCAAGACAATGACACGATGGGTATGATGCAAATCCCACAAGTATCCTGGTGAGTAAACTATTCTGGAGAGCCTTGGCGCATGGAAAGCGTGCCGGGCCTGGGTTCGGGAAAGGGCGGCGGGTCAACGTGATAACCACAGATGATGTGGATAACATGCTGCCCCGCCGTCTCCTTCATCTTTCTCGTCAAAATCTTCCTCTTAACCGGCTTATCAAGGCAGTTGAGTGCTTAACGTTGTATTTTTCAAAGGATACCATGCAGCACGCTTATATCTCGGCTCCAATGCCATAAAATTGAACATCTTCCCGGAAGCCGCCCTGCCCCTCACCAATGGAGGCATATTCCTCCACAAATTCGATAGAGCGCAAGTATTTAACCATTTTATAGCCAAGCTCGGTCTCAAGACGCAGACGCAAGGGAGCCCCATGCTCAAGTGGAAGTGGCTCTCCATTCATGGCATAGGCAAGAATCGTCTGGGGATGGGTCGCTAATTCCAGAGAAATCACTTCATAGAAGGGAGCATGATGACTCTCTTCCGGCCCCTTGGGATAAGCTTGCATGCCTTCTTGATAGGAGGTAAAGACAACATATTTCGCCGTTGGCAACACTCCACATAATTTCATGATCTCGCTGAGCGGCACACCTGTCCACTCGCCCACACCACTCCAACCCTGGATGCAGTTATGTTTGGTGATCTGTGAGTGCCGGGGCAGCTTCTGAAGATCGTCCAATGAGAGCTGGAGAGCATTGGCAACCAGACCGTGTACTTCCAGCCGCCAATCCACAAAATCATTATGGGCCAGTGCTTGAAACTCTTCAGTGACCGGCGGACGACCATTGACCCAGAAGTACGTCGTAATAGCTGACTTTGTATACTGTTGCCTGGATTTCAAGCGCTGCAGGAGCATCCTGCGCACTGGATCCACAATCGCTCCCAGTACGTGCTGGATCTGACGCTTCCGCCGCAATGAATACCAGGAAGCCCAGGCATAGAGCACGCCCACAAGGAGCAGCGCACCAATAGCAATCGTCAGAGCCAGCGGAAAACTTCCCTGCTCATTGCCAAGCACAATGTTGCGGATGTTATCGCTAAAATGCACAATCACAACCAGCGAGACATGCACAATCACAAAGAGCAGGTACGCAACCAGGCAGAGAAAATGGATGCTGCGTGCCCCTTGCTTGCCACCCAGCATTTTGCTATACCAGGGGAAACGGGCCTCGATGGCGGGCGACATGGCAGCTCCGGTCAAAATAGTGAGAGGCGCCAGCAGAAAGATCACGCCCGCATAGGCCAGTTGTTGCAGTGGATCATAGGGCTGAAAATCACTGACCGGTGGTATATGGAAGGTAATATAGGTCAGAAAAGTCTCCCAGGCCCGTGGGATAATAGACCAGGAAGTGGGGATTAAACGTGTCCATTCGCCAGTTGCGAAAAGCAATACCACATAGACCAGGCCATTCAATATCCAGAAGAGGATCGAGAAGAAGTGCCAGTGTCGGCCAAGGCCAAGGTTTTCTTTTCCCGGCAACGCCAGGAGAGGAGATACCGACACCTCTTCATCCATAGAGGTCCATAACTTGCCCTGTGCTGGCTTTTTACGGGTAAATTTGAGCCAGTTACTCTCTGGCTTACAGCCGTCGTTCCAATATAAGCGCGGATGAGCGGCCAGGATTTGAATACCACTGCGTATTAAGAAGCCAAGAAACAACAGGTTTATGAAATGAGTGAGTCGTAACCATAAGGGGAATCCAAGAGAGGCTATAACCATCATATACATAGCAACTTACTCCCAGGCTAAATATTTCGTGTTCGAAATCCCGGTCGCGTCGCAACACAGGAAATCCATCTGTGACAGGCACGAGGAAATAAAGGGGATAGTTTCAAAGAAAATTTTTACATAATTATATAATTAAAACAGGATGCTCTTTTAGATGCTAAAGAAATTTAACATTCTATTTGCAATTAAAAGCATAAAATAAAGGTTACAGGTGCTATGGCAACTCATAATAATAAGACCACGACCTCATCGAGGCATAGCGAAAAAACAATTCTTAGCCTGATGCGGACGTTTCTTCATGAAGAAGATCTCCCCATCAGGCTATATGAAAATATTACCGATAGTTAGAGTTGATCAGAGGAGTTCTTAAAGCAAGCTAAGGAAGAGCCTATGATCTTCATTCAGCACTACTCAAGAGATCATACAAAAGACTTGAAATGGGTGTGGGTGACGCTACCTGCTGCGCTGTCTTTTTGAAGAGACCAACATCCTTCAGCGGTATCTTACTCTGGCCGAAAAGCGTAGCTTTCTCGGCGATCCTCTTGCCATAGCTCCGATAGATGGGAGCATTAAACAACGTGCTTGTCAGCATGTCGATCACTGCCTTGGGATCGACTCCGTTTTTCTCTGCCATCAAGAGGGCTTCGCGCATAGAGTATCCAGCCGAACTAATCAGGAAGTTTCCAATCAGCTTGACAAGCGTTGCCGCGCCAACCTCTTCGCCAAAATCGAAGATGCCCTGTCCCCCCATCGCCTGAAGGAGCGGTTGGACTCGTTCTTTGGCTTCCCGTGGACCCGCACAAGGAATCCAGAGCTGGTGGGCGACAGCTGCCTCAGGTACGCCAAAGATGGGAGCCTCGATATAGACACAACCATGTTGAGCATGGATTGCCGCCAGCTTCTTTGCCGTTTCCGGCAACACCGTACTCAGCGAAAGATGGATACCACCTGGTCCCAGACGCTCTAAAAAGCCGTCGCTCATAACGACGCTTTCCAGTGCCGCATCATCCCATACAATGGTTGCGACAATCCTCCCACTCGTCACCACATCAGCGGGCTGGTTCGCCAGATGCGCTCCCCGGGCAAGCAGTGATTCCGCTTTGCTCGCCGTGCGATTATACACCCGAAGAGGATACCCGGCAGCGAGGAGATTGGTAGCCATCGGCAGACCCAGCTGGCCGAGTCCGATAAATCCGATCATTTCACTCATGTCTATTACTCCTTTTGAATGAGTTGATATCCAAAACATAACGTTAACGTTATGTTTTGGATAAAAAAAGACTGGCGTTATTCTCTTTCCTCAAGCCAGCGCTCGAAGCGTTCGATATGGAACTGAACATCAGCACGAAATTGCTGGAGCGCACCGATCTTCTGGTCCACCTCAGCGAGATGCTGACGCAGGATAGCAAGGACTTTCTGTTTTGGTTGTATTCCACTGGGATCAATGAAATAGAGGTCGATGACGTCGTGTATCTCATCCAGGCTGAGTCCAAGCTTCTTCAACTGGTCAATTTTCTGCAGCCGGGCAAGCGTCTCCTCTGTATAATAATGCTGACCGTGGCCTTCACGCTCACCTGGAGGGATCAGACCAATGCTCTCGTAGTAGCGAACGGTACGCGGAGTTACCCCGGCTCGTTCCGTCAAATCACCTATGCGCATGCGGTCATCCATCGCTCACCTCTTCCAATGTTACGTTAACGTCATGTTGATAGGATACCATCTAAGCGTAGTATTGTCAAGGCGGGCATGGAGCCATCAGACTGAGAGCACGGAAGTCCAGGCCGTTTTGTAGCAAAATTCAACACCTTACCTTTAACACATCCTCATGCTTCGGTTTCAGATGCAAATGATGGAACAAGCAAACATTCATATTGAGCGTCGACCCGGCACTGTCGATCTTCTGCGTAGTTATAAAGTATATATTAATGGTCAGCGAGTGGGAAAACTCCGAGAAAGTGAACAATTTGTAGTACCAGTTCAACCAGGCGATCATGAGATTGTTTTGAAAGTAGATTGGGCCTCCAGCCATCCCGTTACCATTCATTCAGTACAGCGCCTTCCTGGGCGAGCTTACGTGGAGCAGCGTAGGTGCGTGCCGAGGTCGCAACCCTCGTACCGAAACCTCGCCCCAACGCTCTCTGTCAAATCCCCACTCCGTTTTTGGGGTACGAATGAGCCTACGGGAGAGCCTATCGTACGAATTACGGGAAAGCGCACCTCGGTTGCGACCCTGTCTGTTACCCACATATTTCTATTCAAGTGTGAGTTCAGAAGCCAGGTGAATTCCTTCTACAAGCGTTTGGATGTATAGCCAACCTTTCCAGAGGGTTTTCCAGCCTGGCTCTCCGTCTCC
>NZ_BIXY01000053.1 GCF_008326305.1 Dictyobacter arantiisoli
ATTCTGTCGTGCAGGAAAGGTGCACAGCACCTTTCCTGCACTACATAATAAAAAGATGTTTGAGCACCGCAGGTGCGAAAACTCATGCACAGAGATGGTGGAGACCACGGGAGCCTGGCAAATCTCTGTCAGTTAGTCTTCATGCTGGCTATGCAGCCGTTGTTCGATGCGCGCAATCGCCTTATCGGTCACAGCCAGGTCGGCCTTAAGCTCTGCCTCCTTGTACTCGCGTACCAGTAACTGATACTCAAGTAAGTGAGGACGTTTCACGGGGCGGTTACCATATTCGCGCAATGCCCATTCCATATGTTCTAATTGTCTTAACACGCTTTCACGATGATCGCGTAGATGAAGCAACGCTGTCTCATCAGTGGTCTCACCACAGAAAAAGAGCTTGGTCAAAAACTCATCTTTAGTAAAGCGTTCCGGGACATCTTCCTGCAACCAGCGTGCTAAATCTTTTTCTCCGGCGGGAGTCAGGCTGTACACTTTCCGGTTGGGACGGCTGGTTTGAACGATGATCTCGGCGTCGATCAGTTTCGCTTTATGCAGATTTTTTAATGTTGTATAAATCTGACTGTTGCCAGCATTCCAATAGGGAGCCACAGCGCGTTCAAAGGTCTGCTTAATATCATAGCCACTCAAAGGGCGCGCCCAGAGTAGGCCAAGCATGATATAGCGCAGCGTGTTACGCGAAGAACTGTCTCCGTTTTCATTTTCATCAATGAAGGTATCTAAGGATTCGTGCATGGACTACTTCTCTCATCTTATAAGCTTAAGCTAAAATTATTGTTGCGTATTATAGCACCTTCGTGGCAGGTCGTCATAGCCTGACACAATATTTGTATATGGATGCTACCTTATAAAACGTATACCATAGAGAACAGGGAAAGATAAAGGGGGATAGTGCTATCATGACTAATGTAGAACAGGCAGTTGTTGTTGGAAGTTTTGAGGATCGCAAGGCAGTAGTCAAGGTACTTGAGGCGTTGACAAAGGCAGGCTTTCAAGAAGATCAACTGGGCTTTGTGGCACGCACTCATGAGGAGCATGTAGCTCAAGCTCAGCAATATGCTCCACGGGCATTGGCCCGAGGTCTGTTGGGTGGATTGATAGGTGCGGCAGATCTGTTACTGGTACCGTTTATTGGTCCATCGGATGCATCAAATGTTTTAGCGGCTGCACTTCCGGCCACTGAAGAAGCGCTGGATCGTCTTCCATATCCAGGCTCCAAAGGGCACAAGAAGCCGCTACAGCGTCCTGATGATGCCCTGCGTGAGACCCATGAGGCTCCTTTGACGACGTCCGAGGTCTCTGAGACAACAGCCCAGAGGCAACCTATCGAGACGACCGGTGAGGATGAGGATGAAGAGCAGGCAGCGCATGAGCAACGTACCAGTAGTATCACCGGAGGAGTGATTGGTGGAGCGCTGGGTGCGGCCGCTGCGGCATTGCTCCTGCCGGGTATCGGTCCCGTAGTAGCTGGAGGTATTATTGCGGCTGCCCTGGGAAGTGGCGCTGTCGCTGGCAATTTTCTGGGAACGCTCACGAATATTGGTGTGCCGCATGAACATGCCCGCCATTATGCCCGGGAAGTTAAAGCTGGTCGTACAATTGTGACAGTCAAAGAGAGCGCTCGTCCACAAGAGGCCGCCAATATCTTACGCCAGTATGGTGCACTGGATGTCCAGATACACTAAAATTGGATCTGAATTGTGGGATTATGCTGTTTTTTTCTTCTGTATTGCAGGAAATACATTGTTCGTATTTCCTGCAATACAGAAGAAACTCTAAACGTATTGTTTTTAGCGTGAGGTGAGCGGTGGTTGGTTGTAGTTTTGGGGTAAACGACTTCGTGGGCGTCGGCGCATGAAGTAATAGATGATCGCACCAATAACGTGCGTGAATACAATGATAATAATCCAGACAATTTTGTCATTGCTGTCTGAGGGTTCATTTTTAATGCAATCTATTAACATCCAGATCCAAAAAACGGTAGCTAAAATGGCAACGATACCAAAGAGGCAATAAAAACCTAGAAAAATGCCCATACCTAGCCCGGCGTTTCTCATAACTTATCCTTCTCTTTCATTCTGATTATCAAAAGTTTATAGAGATAAAATTCTTCTCATATGCTAAAGACGCTAGAAGGATGAGATTTTAAAATGGCAACCTGCCCCACAAGTCCCATGTATTTGCCCGTTGTGATACAAGATGATATCATGAGCCTGAAAGTAGCCTCCTGAGACGGTGGTCTGTTTGCCATGGTAAGAGGTTTAGCTTAATGGATGTACAAAGAAACGTTGTATTTCTTAGGTTGACTATGCTTATGTTCCTTTTACCACCATCCATTGGCTGTGAAGAAGGGAGCATACCACGAGCGCAATAATATTTTCCTCCTGGTTTTATATCGATTGCTACGGTGGTATTGTATGTTGTTTGCTCTCCATCGTTGCCATACTCCTTTTGCGTCTCCTGAGCCGCCGGGGATCGCGCTATCAGGTGTTGATTACGGGCTCATTATGTGTGCTCGGTGCTTTGCTACTGATACCTGCATGGTTATGGTTCCACCTGCGTATGGTGGGCCCACAGACGCATCTTTCAGCCAGCGAAATCTGGGGCATACTTGTCTATGTATTTGTCTGTAGCTGGCTTATTCCTTTGCTGGCGCTGCTTGCAGCCATTGTGAGAACGCGTGCTAAAAAGATCTCTGAGCGCATTCATGCACGGTTCGCCACACAGGAGCAATCCTTTTCCGCTGCCGCTTCTCGGGCCTTACAGCCTCCTCACTATCAACCTGGCACACTCGCTCCCTTTGTCTTTGGTGAGGACACCCCCTGGGGATGGTTAGAATACAAGAATGGCAATTTTCAGGGTCAGCGTCTGGCACTGAAGCGTGCCGTGGCCACATTGGGACGCGATGAGAACTGCGATATCTGGCTTGACGATGAGATGGCCTCCCGCCATCATGCAGAACTGGCCTGGTATGATGGCAAGGTTTGTCTGACCGATTGCGGTAGCCTCAATGGATTGTTATTGAATGGACAGCCAGTACAGGGGACCGTCCTGCTGGAAGGGGACAATCTATTTGAAATTGGCTCGCAACAATTTTGCTTTCTACTGGCCGAACAGCAAGAGATATTAAAGGATCAATATGATCCCCTCGTTAATCATACCTGGCGTTCTATGCTGGATCTGCAGGGGGATAGCAATATCAGCATCCCATTGCCCTCTGCCACGGTACCGGGCTATGATAGAAATCCTGTTAGCACAGGGCGTCCAGTGTTAGAGACGGATCACTCGCTTCCCTTTTTTAAAGCGGCACCCCAGGTGAACTATCTGTTAATCAAGAATGGCGAGCGAGCGGGACAGCGTTTGATGCTGGAGGGTTCGATCATTACCATTGGCAGTGGTGATACCTGTAGTATTCAATTGAAGGAGCCTTCAATTGAGCCAGTTCATATGCGGGTCGTGCGGGTACCTGCAGGCTTCACCCTCTATAACGAAGGCAATAGCACCTTGCTGAATGGCAAAATGCTGCACACACCACCGATCTTGCAGGTTGGCGACGTGCTTTCTCTAGGGAATTTGCAACTAGAATATGGTGTTGGCCCCCAACTTGGCAATACCACGATGCCACCCATTCCAATCACGAAGTCGATGAGTGGCCCGGTCCCTTTGCGTTTACCCAGTAAAATAAAGCCAGTATAGCTGCTGGTGCTTGTGTTTGTAGTTATAAGAGAGATTATTCATTACCACTCTACATCTACATTATTCAGTGGATGCAGAGAGAGGATGGGACGTCCATGGCCTGGATAGAGATAGTGAACCTGTAAGCTGCGTAAGAGACGGAGCGTCTCTTCTAATTGCCGCCGATTGGTGCTCCCACGCAATAACGGCGCACCTCCCTGAATCGTAATCACAGTATCCCCACACAGCAGTTCCAGGCTAAAAGGATTGTAGAGACACAGGCTCTCAGGTGTATGCCCTGGACTGGCAATCACGCGCCAGTAAGGATGATCTGGCAAGCCAACCACATCATCCAACCAGAGATCGACCAATTTATATTGGCGTTCATAAATAGGTGGGAAGAGATCCACATGTTGCAGCGGCCCTGTCATAAGATGTTCTGCCAGTTGCGCAAAAGAGGGTGTTCCTCTTCTCTCATGGGCGGCTTTCTCGATCAGACGTCGCACGACGGCTGAGGCCGCCACGGGAGCGGAACTTAATTTATGCATCGCCTCCACACCAGCTGTGTGATCGGGATGCAGATGTGTCAGCACAATCAGATCAATATCAGCGCATGAACGATGCAGAATATGCTGAATATAAAATTGGAGCTGGCGCACATTCAACTCGGTGCCTGGATCAACCACGATCAAGCGCTCATCATTGATGAGATACGTATTCGCCATTGAGAAGCGGTCGGTAATGGTATGAACCTGGCGCATAGAGAGAGTATTTTCCTCGGTAGATGACTCATGAGTATAGTCAGAGTTCAAGGCGTTCCTCCGGCAATCACAGTAGAAATGTAATTATATCCTAGCATCAAGGTCAAGGAAATACTGCATTTTTGCAGTTAATATGTTACAATGAGATATGTGGTTACGGAAAACTTCCCTTCTGGTATGTATTATCCTACCTCCGGCTTCCGTTCCGTCTCCCGGTTGTATAGGACACCACTGCCTGATAGCCACCATGAGGTACATCTCCTGAGATATATCTATCTATGGAAAGATCTATCTCTTGTCTTATTACCACTGTACAAAATTTGTCAATGTATGTAAGATGGAACGTGTGTAACTCAAGAAGAGGAAAATATACCCATGATGTTTAATGAGGGCTACCGGGATCAAGTACTTGTTTGTCGTGATTGCAATAATGAATTTACGTTTACAACCGGCGAGCAAGAATTTTATGCCAGTAAAGGTCTGACAAACTCTCCAACCCGGTGTCCGAGCTGTCGCGCAGCACGCCGCGGCCAGCAATTCAGTGCTCCACGGGCCCCACGTGAGCAGCACGAGGCCGTTTGTGCCAGTTGCGGTCGTAACACAACCGTTCCTTTCATTCCTCGTGAAGACCGTCCAGTATATTGTAGCGATTGTTTCCAGTCTCAGCGTGCCTCTTCCTCACGCCGTGATGATTATCGCGGCTATAGTAATAGTGACAGTGGGTACAGTGGTGGTGGTCGTGATCGCGGCGAGCGTCGCGGCGGTCGAGATCGCTGGTAAGCTTTTATCGTGGTGTAAGAGTCGTAGCGTTCGACTTATCCAGAAATCTTTAATGGGAGGACCAGGGGTCAATGCGTACCATACGCGATCTCTGGTCCCTTCCTTTTTTAGCGGCATTCAAGACGATATGATATACTGGTTGGGAATTATACGCTCTTTTTATCCTCATTATGGAGGTTTCGTTGTCAATGACATTCACTGATTCTGCCGAATGGCCGAATTATTCATTTGTAATTCCGCATATTTATACGCAGGCGAAAGTTCGCCTCGTGGGCCTGGGTGCATATGTGCCGAAAGGCGTGATTACCAATGAATTTTTTGCATATATTTCTACCCGTCTTGGCAGCCCACGGCGTGCTGAAGATTTGGAGCGTGTCACTGGTTTAGTGACGCGTCATGTGCGTGCCAGTACGCTTGAGTTATGCCGCTCGATGGCTGGTGCAGATGCACCGGGATTACTGGATGATCCTACCGCTCCGCGTGAGGAATCAATGGTCGATATGGCGGTGCATGCTGCCCGGCGTGCCATTGCCAGCGCGGGTCTCAAGGTGGAAGATATCGATACGGTTGTTGGTATCTCTTCCTCAGATAATGAGGGTTTTCCTACCATTGCTGGTCTGGTAACGCATCGTCTGGGCCTGGGTCCTCTGCGTTCAACGATGCTCAAAGGTGCCTGTGCCTGTCAGGCTGAAGGTTTTCAGGTTGCGACCGAGATCCTGGCGGCCAGTACAGCTAAACGCGTACTGCTGGTAGCGACCGAGGCTCTCTTGCCAAATATCATGCATGTGCTGGATTGGAAGACCAGTTCCCTCTTTGGTGAGGGAGCTGCCGCTTTTGTGTTGGAACGTGGGGATGAAGATACCTACGTCATTAATGGATCTGATGCCAGTCTGGCTCAAGCGCTTCTCTATCAGACACCATTGCGTAAAGATTCTGTTGATATGGCTGAGATAGATCTGAAGATTCGTCAGTTATACAGCGAAGGTCGTGGTCAAGAATTGAGCCAATTGCTCTCGCAGTATATGGTTGGCTATACCAGGATGAATGGGAAAGAGGTTTATCGCGAAGCCCCTCGCGCTATGGCGGAATGTGTGGATGCCTTATGCCGTCATGCCGGGATCAAGCCCGCTGATTTAGCTTATATAATTCCTCATCAGGCCAACTCGCGTATTACGCGCCGCCTGGGCGATTTGCTGATACACGATTTCGGCTGGCCTGAAGATACCCTGGATAAATTAGTGGACAATTTCCGCTATTATGGTAACCTCTCGAATGCCAGTATCGCATTAGCCCTGACCGAGATGTTACGTCAGGGACGCATACAGGATGGACAATGGCTTGCTCTACCAGCGGTCGGCGGTGGATTGAACTACGGTTGCTGGTTGTTGCGCTACCATGATCTCAAAAATCTAGAGGCGGCCATTAATCCTGCTGATTAATCCCTTTCCAATGTAGCCCGCACCCTTAAGGTGCGGGTTCTTTATTGCAGTTCGCGTTCATAGGTTGCAAAGCTAGACGCATCGGGAGTATACTCGACGCCTGCAAAAGCATCCTGAATCAGCAACGTATGGGGTGCATAAATGAAAACCTGCTCGGCTGGTAGAGTGGTCAGCCGTTGGCGCAGATCATAGGCTATCAGACTGATTGCTTCGATAGCTGTACCATCGAGATAGCCCACCGAGAACCGCTGCTGATTTTGTATGCTGGTCGTGATTTCAGCGATTGCCAGGCCATCCAGCCGCTCCCAGCGTTGCAGGAGATAGATCTGTTGGGCAGCGATCTTCTGCTCTAAGAATGCAGCCGTAATCGCGCGTGCTTTGAAGCGATGATAGTAGAGGCCACCAACGAGCGGAAAAATATTGGACGCATTGAGATAATCGATAATGGCGTCAAGATCGTCCTGAGTGGCAAGTCGCGTCTGTTGCTGTGGAGCACGCGCTACTGGTTTGCTAAAAGGGGTAGCCTGATAGCCTAAAAAATCTCCCACATGACGCATATGCATACTTTCATACAATTGGATGGGGATAGTATTTGACTATCGACCGCCAGACGTAGGATAGTTGCCCCGCGCCGCATGGCTTCAACGCTGGCCGTCTCACTAAGCGCCCTGGCGAGTCCCTGACGTCGATATGTAGGGTCGACGCGCAAGCCCTCTAGCCACGCCTCCTCGCCATTCAGCATCAGTATATGGGCAGCTCCAACTGGCTGGCCATCGATGGTGGCCACCAAAAGCTGACCGGCGGGATCTTGTAACCAGTTATCCCAGACATGTTCAATATAATCGCCATCTGGAAATGTTTGCGTACAAAAAGCCAGTACAGCCTCACGATCCTCAGATAGTGCTGTACGAATTTCTTTCACTGACATAGAAATAGAATCTCCAAAATATAGAATGTCTCCCTGAATATCTTCTATTCAGCTCCCATCATAGCATTCAACGTCGTGATGAGTATAGTTTTATTTTTATGCTTAGAAACCTTTTTGTTGAGGCATACGTAATGAAAGTACCAAGTCGATATATCCTCAGAGATCAGTATCCCTGGAGCAGCATATAAATAATCATATGAGGTAGTTACTGTGAAGCAACAAAAGCCAGCCAATGAACAAATACAAGAAAATGTTCAAAATATGGTTCAGAAAGCTCAGGATGAGGTTGAAGAAAGTCGTGAGCCCTGGTATCGGGTATCACGCCGGGCGCAATTTCTGATTGTGGCTTATCTACTCATTTTTGTCCTTTTTACAATCCTGGCCTTATACGTCCATTTCAATCCAGTCCTGTCTGTGGACGTGACGATCACAAAAGAATTTCAGGAAAACCATACTCCTGCTTTAAGTAGTTTTATGGTCGCAGTCAGCTTTCTGGGCAATCAATCTCTGATTTTTAGCTTGCTTATCTTATTGACGGCCGCTGTCTTCTGGGCTGTGCGTTTGCGCCTGGAGGCACTCTTCATTATTGGATTGTCTGTCGTCTCCACGCCTATTAATCTACTCCTCAAGTTTCTGGTAAGTCGTCCCCGTCCAACAAATACGCTGGTGGATGTCTTCCAGCGGGCAACGGGGCAGAGCTTTCCCAGCGGTCATGTAATGTCATATGTCGCATTCTGGGGATTGCTCTTCTCATTTTGCCTGATCCTATTCCGGCGTGATCGCTGGTGGATTTATGTGCTATTGATTGTTTCTGGACTCTTCGTGGTCCTGGTTGGACCTTCACGCATCTATCTGGGAGATCACTGGGCCAGCGACGTGATCGGAGCTTATCTGATTAGTGGTTTAATGCTTGGTATTACGCTCTGGATTTATCTGGCTTTGAAAAAGCGTGCCGTCTTGACCCGACCACTCAGAAGTGCGCGGCATCAATTACCTGTAGAAGCACAATAGGATCTTGTTGCTCGCCTATCGGCAGGCGCGAAGATTGCGAAAACAGAGGCATCTGTCATTAGGATAGAAAAAGAGGAATTCTCCACTCCAGGCGAATTCCTCTTTTTCTATCCTAATGACGATTCATTACTCCTACCAATCAGGCTTCTGAACTGTTTTCATGTTTATCCTGATCGGAACTGGGGGATATCTGATTATTTTGTGAGCTATGTGTGCTACGACGGCGCGAAGCGCGCCGTGGGGTCGCGGGTGCTTTCGAGGACGCTGGTGCTGCTGAAGTTACTGCGGTTGCGGTAGTTTCTTCTGTGATTGTCTCTGCCAGCTCTTCACGGATAGGGGCAGGAGGCCATGCTCCTGGTTGGCTATTTTCCAATGAAATACTACCTGCACCTGATTTGATGGAGGCATCAGTGGTAGTTTCATGAGGGGTAGTGTCGCTCTGGCTGGCCTGTTCCGTGGTGTATGTAAGATCTCTATCGAGTGTTGTGGATGCGTTCTCGCCGATGTCGACGCGTCCCTCGGCTGGTTCTAGCGAAACGTGGCGCAATTCTTCAATTGCTTCACTGTCTTCGTAGGACTCGCCTGGATCTGGCTCCTGGCCCGTATACGTATCGGAGCTGGTTTGAACTTTTTTTTGGGTTATGTCTTTGTGGGATGCTTTTTGGCCGCTTTTCTTATGCGCAGGTTGTCGAAGCTGTGTGAGTGAGTCTTCAAGATCCTGTAGTCTGCCAGTATGGTTCTTCAGGTTCTCCTGAGCCCTTTGAATCTTCTGCTCGGCCTTTTGCACATCTTTTTTGACTTGCTCAACTTTGAGCAGCAATTTCGCCTCTTTTTTAGCCAGTTTCTTTCTGCTTGTTAAAGCATCGTCCTGAGAGGGCTTTTGGGTATTGGATGTTTTAGCCATTCTTTCTTCCTTATCTAGAGCCTGCAATGCTTGCCTTGCAAATAGGAGATATGCTCTCTATCTTAATACGATGCGAACAAAATCTTCGTTCCGTTAGCTTTTTTAGTACTGATCCATAAACGTAGGTGCGAGAGCCATAATAATTTGATGTGACCGTTTTTATTGCTGAGTTTTATCAAGTAAGCTTATTTCTTAGTATACAATATTCGGGATACTATAGATATTTAACTATTTATCTTCTTTTTCTACTGCTCATTTGCGAAGCTATTTACGTAGAAAAAGGTTTGGGGTGGTGTGATAGACTCAATGGAATCCAGTGAAGGAGGATATTTTCTATTTATGGATCTTAATGATACTTCTGACTATCAGCGTTGTTTTGCCTGTGGTCAACAAAATCCTTTTAGCTTGAAATTGGTTTTTCGTGAAGAGAATGCTACCGTTGTCTCAGACTTTCTGCCGCGCGAAGAGCACCAGGGATTTCCGGGCGTGATTCATGGAGGGATTATTGCTACGGTGATGGATGAGGCGCTCAATCGTGCCTCCGTTTTTGCCACGCAACCCACCTGGACGATGACAGGGCGGTTAGAGATACGCTATCGACGTGCAGTACCCTATGGTCCTTTATTGCGTGTGCGCGCTTCTTTAACGTCGCAGCGTGGGCGTATGGTCCAGGCGAGCGGGAAGTTGATGCTGGCTGACGATGAGCAGGTGATCTTCGCGGAGGCGCAGGGTACTTTTATGGCTCCCAGCTCTGCTGTTCTGGATGCGGTCATGAAAGATTATCCTGCCATGCGTACTTTCTTTACAGAAGTGTGACTGAGGTCAGCCCCATCCGGAGTTTCTCTATCTTTTAGGGTGAAAGCGGGGTGCAGGGGCGGCAGCCTCCGACGGAGCGCGCTGGCAGGCATGCCAGGGGCATGACAGTCCTCGCCATTATTACCTTCCCCCATCACCCGGAAGGATGGAGGTCTTTTATTTGAACTATTTGGGTATTGCAGGTGTGGAAAACCATGCAAGAAGATCATGGAAGCCTGGCACATTCTAAAAGAGAGCCGCTTCCTCACTATAATGAGAAAGCGGCTCTCTTTTGCTTTTCAACCTGATGGGTTGTTATTGTATTTGTGGTGGTATTACAGGATCAATGGGAGGAGGAGGGGCCAGGGTTGCGACAGCCTGCTTGACCGCCTGGAGCTGCGATTCTGCAATCGGAGCACCAGTCTCTTCCATGATGGCATGTAACTGTTTGATATCAATGGTCTCGTAGCGGCGCAGATCTTGCGCGATACGATCCAGGGTTGGACGGTAGGTTGTGAGCAGATTGAGGGCTTCTTGATACGCCGCACGAACGATACGATCAACTTCCTCGTCAATGAGCTCAGCCGTTTCTTCGCTATAATCGGTTGGCGTGCCAGTATCGCCACCGCCAGCAAAGGGATTTTCGCGGTCGCTAAAGGAAACAGTTCCCAGGCGCTCGCTCATACCCCAGCGGGTTACCATCTGGCGCGCGATCTGTGTCACGCGCTGGAGATCGTTTTCGGCACCGGTGGTGATACGATCAAATATCACTTTCTCCGCAGCACGTCCGCCTAATGCGGTGACGATGCGTGTCAGTAAATATTCTTTTGAATAGTTATAGCGATCATCCAGAGGGGTATACATGGTAACACCCAGGGCCTGACCACGTGGGACAATCGTTACCTTGGTGACTGGATCTGTATCATCGAGCAGGAGACCTGTCAGGGCGTGTCCACCTTCGTGATAGGCCGTGACATCCAGGTCTGCATCACTCAAGACCAGTGGGCGCTCGGCACCCAGCAGAATCTTATCCAGCGCTTCTTCAAAGCAGCGCTGATCAACATTGTCGCGGTTGCGGCGTGCTGCCAGCAAGGCGGCCTCGTTGACAAGATTCGCCAGATCCGCACCGACCATACCTGTGGTCGAGCGTGCCACCATGATCAGATTAATATCGCTAGCCAGAGGTACTTTGCGGGTGTGAATCTTTAAGATCGCCAGACGACCGTTCCAGTCGGGACGGTCCACAGTCACACGGCGGTCAAAACGTCCAGGACGCAAGAGCGCCTGATCCAGGCCATCGGGACGGTTCGTTGCCGCGATAACCACGACAGCCTGACGATTGTCGAAACCATCCATCTCGACCAGCAACTGGTTCAGCGTCTGTTCGCGCTCATCATTGGTATTGATGCTCGAACCACGCTGACGACCAACCGCATCGATTTCGTCGATAAAGATGATACTGGGTGAAGCTTTCTTGGCCTGTTCAAACAGATCACGCACGCGACTGGCACCAACACCAACCAGCACTTCGACAAACTCAGAACCCGACATCGAGAAGAATGGAACCCCTGCTTCACCGGCCACGGCGCGTGCCAGCAGTGTTTTACCAGTTCCCGGAGGGCCCACCAGTAAGACACCGCGTGGAATCTTACCACCCAGGCGCTGGAACTTCTGAGGAGTCTTTAAGAACTCCACTACTTCTTCTAGCTCATACTTTGATTCGTCAACACCTGCCACATCAGCGAAGGTCGTGCTTGGACGATCTTCTAAGATCAGCTTGGCGCGGCTCTTCCCAAAGCTAAAGATACCTTGTTGTCCTTGCGAGGATCGGCGTGTAAAGAAGAAAAACAGACCAATCAAGAAGATCCACGGTAGCAGATTGATCAGTAAGTTCAGCCAGATTGAATTATCTGGTGGCGTCTGGTAGTTAAAAGGTACATTATGATTATACAATAATTGCGACAGATTAGGATCGCCATTGGGCAGTTGATAGACCTGGAACTGCTGCTGGCCTTTCACGGGCTGAATAAAACTACCCGTGATGTCTGTCGTGCCATTAATGGTGGCATTTTTAATGTTGTTGTCTTGAACCTGAGTAATAAAATCGTTGTACAGCAGAGGCAAACGCTGTGAATTGTTATTACTGCCAAAATTGTTACTTGCGATGCTGTATATGTACACGAGAAGCATCACCCCAACCAGCACAAGTAACCATTTATTGAACGTGTTTGATGGTCTCTGCTGTGGCGTTTGCCCGTTAGGTCGACCTGTAGGGCCAGGGCGCGGTTGCTGCCTATCGTTGCCGTTTTGTAGCCAGTACACATTCTCCGGCGGTTTTTCCATTGCAAATTACCTGCTTTCTTGGCCCTTGACATGCATTACCACTACGTATGAATGCATAAGGAAAATACTAGAGGCCGTATTATGGTAACACCCAGTATTATATCTCACTGATGACAGAAATGCATCACTTAAGATCAGATTTCGTCATGAATTCTGCGGAGATTATGGCCTGTCGCCGCTCTCTCTGGCGCATTTCTTCAGTGTTACAAGGTTGCTATTTTTTTCTTTTCTATAATCGCCATGTGCCTTGCCAGTAGCGGTGCTACTTTTCGCCCATGGTTACGTACGCTGTCCGCTAAGAGAAGATATCTCGACTATAATTACGCAAAGATTGCCAATTGCGTTGCAGTCTCGCAAAATATCAGGGCTTGATACTACTTTTGGCCTCCGCTGACGACGCGGGGCGCCGGTGTGAGATGCATCCCGCTGCTGTGCCCTATCCCATCTCCCATGCTGGAGGGATTTGAGATTTCACGGCGCGTGGCGCAGCAGGTGTATCTGGATGCGTAGTATTTTTTAGCCCGGCGGCCATTTGATACTCGGCCAATAGCTGCGCATAGGTGGTGGATAATTATTGGTCGCTGTGATCGGGCGCTGTTCCCCTCTGGCGCGTGCGATCTGCGCCATCCCTTCCTCCCAGATGGCTATGCGCAGGCCAGTAACTGGACTGCGGCGACGTAGCCAGCGCCTTGCTGCGCCTGGCAGAGATCGCAAGCGGGGCCTCAGAAGGCTGTATAATTGATACTGTACAGCCTGACCTCCCAATTGCAACCAGGCACTGATCCAGCCGATAATCTCTGCGGGACTGAGAGTTGTCAGGGCGAGCTTATAAATAGGGGGATAATAGCGTGGCGTGTTCAGTACCACACGCGTATAATCCAGCCAGCCAATGCGATCCTTAAAGAAATCATTGGTGACTTGTGGACCCAGATCCTGTAAGACGCGGCAAAAAACATTGAATGTCTCATTGACTTGCCAGGCCGGTTCCTGTTTTTCGGAGTGGGCAATCATGAATTTGCTGAAGGCCCCGGAGACGGCTGGTACCGCTTCCGAGGCGCGAATGCGATTGAGATCTCTGGCTCGCAGGCTCTTACTCTCCAATGCCTGCGCAAGCAGGGTTGTAATGCGTTGCAGATTGCGCACATACGATCCAAAGCCGCAGAAGGTTAAGGGCGATTGGAAGGCTGCGGCATCTCCCAGGGAGAGTACACGATCATAGGCCAGGATCTTTTGTTTCTGCTGCCAGGGAAGTGTGATATTATAGCCCGCCGGGATAAAACCATATACCGGCTTGAGAACCTCAACATTACTGGTATCTTTATAATCTGGTAGCAAGGCAAAGAAATCGTCGAAGAGCGCGAATAGATCAACCTGACTACCAGCTTCTGCATAATAGAAGAGATAGATAGCGACCTGATCTTCTTTGCCTGGAAAAGCTTCCCAGATTAACTGACGATCATGGCGTCTATCCTCGGTTGATACCAGTACTTCACCTCGTGTCGTATCAATTTCCCGGCTGCCCGGGCCTGCTTTATAGCCACGCGCAACGGTGCCCACGGTGGGACAGACCAGTGAAAAGGGACGGCCACAATTGAGCTGGCAGGCAATCGGGGAGGTTGATCCCATGCCGTCGATCAGCAGTTGAGCGCCATAGCTATGGAGAGAACCGGCGGCATCGCGGACATCGACGCAGACATGTTGCGCGGGCTGTACGGCACAGCGTTCAAAAGTCGTATGGTGCAGAATCAGGTTTGTTCTACCAGTAGCTGACTGATGCTCCTGAATCTTTTTGACACACAGGGCTGTCAGTTTCTCGGCATCGATAGCGATATTCAATACATCCTTGAGATGGAGTTCGGTCGCTGGCACCTGGATATGCGCGGCATGGAAACGCACAAAGCCATCCTGATATTCGCATAGAATTACAGATTCAAGTTCGGCGCGGGTAAGCAAACCACAATCAAGCAACTCCTGTAGCTCTGCGCGTGAAATATTCCATTCGCGATGGACAGCTCCAACCGTAAAACGGTCAAAGACCAGTACCCGTAAAGCATAGCGTTGCGTCATCACTGCCGCATTGAGGAGATTCAACCCCCCACCGGCGTAGATGATATCAAAAGTATCCTGCGCGGGCAGGACGGGACGCGTCTCTGTGACCACCACCTCAGTATACTTGCGTTGTGATCCCGACAGCAATAGCTGTTGCCAGCTGGTGTTGAGATCATGCAAGCGCTTGAGATGGATCTCTCCCTGCGGAATGCGGGCAAATGCCTGTGCAAGATGTGGATACTGACTGGCAAGTTGCTCGATAGGTGTTTGCATATGCATAATTTCTTTAATGCTCTGTTAGAAATTGAGAAACAGCAGTCATATATGCCTGATACTGATCCCTCCGAATACTATGTCCCGCACCTGTGATATGGACATGTTTGCCATTGGGCCAGTGTTGGAGCACCTGTTGCGCAATCTCAGCCGTCACCATGGAGCCGCGTGCAGGCTCTCCTGTGATCAGTAGCGTCGGACCGTTAAGCTCAGTCACCATCTCACCCCAATCGCGGGTAAGCTCTTCGATAGTGGGAGAGAAGATTTCAGCTCGAAACTGACCTTGTGCCTCGGCCCAGGGAATAATCTCCTCGCTCGACCAGAGGGGATTAAACTCATGGGCATCCTCGATGCGTTCTTCAAGGGATTGCTTTTGCATCGCGCGTATACTATCCCCCCATTGCTGCAAGCCCCGCGCTGCCTCGGCTCGTGCAGACTCAGGGATTGGCTTGCGCCAGGTGGGATCTTCGAGCAGGACGGACCGTACCAGCTCTGGATGTAGCTCAGCCACACGGGCAGCGGTATGGGCTCCCATTGAATGTCCAAGCAGTGTGACCTTTCCCAGTTGTAGCGTGTTGATCAACGCCACCACATCCGAAATTAAAAGATCCATGGTAAATCCAGTGCGTGGATCGTCTGAGAGACCATGACCACGGGCATCGGGCATAATCAGTTTATAATCAGCTTCAAGCGCTTTTGCGATAGGTGTCCAGCAGAGTCCACTATCGGTAAAGCCGTGGAGCAGAACCACAGGTGGCTTGTCTCCGCCCGTATGATGATAGTGTAGGTTTATACCGTTTGCCTGGACTTTTCCATCAGACCATGATGACATAATTACATTGTCTCCTGTAAAAGTAGTTGTGCTGTCAGTATAAGCTATTTATGGTAGTGTTTGCTGATCCTGACAGGAAGAACCTTTACCAGTATTCTACCAATGCTCTGCCCCGGTGTTCTTTTCTCCCAGCGTAATGAAGACCTGCCAGCGTTGGCTATACACGCGTTGTGAATGGCGTTGCAAACCGAACTGCTCTAAAGGTATGAGGTTGCCAAAGGGCTGACCGGGTAATTCTTCAGTTGTAAATGTACTATCTGTTGCTCCATTGAGTTCAGTATGGGTGTTTAATGGCACAACTTCTCGTTTGCGGTGCTGGACGACACCTGTCCCATAGACGAGAAGATGAATGAGAAAAAGGATGGGCTGGATAAATCCCACGGACTCCAGATGTGCGCCTTCGATAATAATTAGCCGCCCGCCCGGACGCAGGACGCGCTCCACCTCAGCAATGGTATCGGGATCATAGATATAGTCAGAGGGAAAGGTACTTACGACAGTATCAAAGCTCTGATTGGCAAAAGGGAGAGTTTGGGCTGATCCTTGAATAATGCGTGCGGCATTCCCAAGCTGGCGACGTTGTAAAGTACCTCGTGCGGCAGCAACCATCTGGGCTGAATGTTCGACCGCCTGACAGGTATAGCCTGCCGCGAGCATATCCGCCAGTAGATCCCCCAGCCCACAGCCCAGTTCTAAGACATCCTGTCCCTGGACGCGTTGCAAGACCAGACGCTGCCAGATCCGCCATTGACCGGCAAAGGGAACTGTACTGGCGAAACGGTAAAGATAGCGATTTTTATAGAGTGTTTCAAACAACAAGCTACGTAAGCGTGGACTCATACTTCCTCAATCCCTGTCTATCCTTTCGATGATTGTTGCATCCATTCACTCCGCAATCTGTATCTGTAGGAGATGGAATTGTTCTAGCATAAAGGGCCAGGTTGTTTGTCGTGTATGTTCCGCGAGGGGAGCACAGAGGCAAATAACCTGACCCTTCTGTTGCATATCCAGCGCCGCTTGTTTATCGGCGGAGATGGATTTTATGCACCTGCATGTATGTTGCTAGCCGTGACTTATTCTTCCTTGCCTGAAGAAAGGATGTCGTCAATCAGGCCATACTCAACAGCCTGCTGGGCTGTCAGGTAGTAGTTGCGGTCTGAATCTTGCAAGATACGCTCGGTTGTCTGACCGGTATGTTTCGAGAGAATCTCATACAGGCTGCGGCGGAGACGTAAGATCTCACGGGCTGTGATTTCAATATCGGCCGCCTGACCCTCGGCACCGCCGAGAGGCTGATGGATCAGCATGGTTGAGTTCGGCAAGCAGAAGCGCTTCTCTTTCGCGCCACCAGCCAGCAGGACTGCGCCCATACTCATGGCCATACCCATGCAGACTGTCGAAACATCCGGGCGAACCCACTGCATGGTGTCATAGATAGCCAGGCCAGCATAGATGCTACCACCTGGTGAGTTTACATACATATTAATATCTTTTGTCGCATCTTCACTTTGCAGGTAAAGTAACTGCCCGACAATACTGTTTGCAACCATATCATCGATTGGTGTGCCAACGAAGATGATGCGTTCTTTTAACAGGCGCGAGAAAAGATCCGAACCGTAAGTGCCACGAGGTGTGGTCTCGACAACGTTGGGGATGATTCCCCGCGGCTCCAAGAGTTCGCGTGATTCTCTAATCCATTTTGGATCGCGCGGATCGAATTTGGTCATGTTCGCTCCTTACTTATCTATCACGGTCAATTTCCTTGTAGACTGGAAAATGTACCGTTGGTAAAAAATGAATGTGCAGAGGAAACCCACATATGGGGGACGTTTATAGTTATGATAGCACTTACAAGATGCGAGTGCAAGAAACGGCGAAGAATAAGCTGTAGAGCTCTTTTTTTTCTTCCTTACCACTCCAACGACAAGCAAAAGAAGCAAAAGGTAGGATTGGGGGCTGACACCCCAAACCCCGGCTGTTGCCGGGGATGGGCAGTCTATAGGTGCGAGTTTTTTTAGTGTTTTCGGTTTAGTGGGCGGTAATCTCTGGCCCCATCCATGGAGACGGTAGTGACCAGGGCAATGTCGGCGAGGCGAGAGCGAATCCGTTCATCGACTCCCTGTAGTCCTTTGGGATTGGCTGTGACGACAGTCGGCATGTTGAGATTGTAGCGATAGTTGAGCAATTGAAAGAGTTTTTCGTTTGCCCAGGGTGAGCTTTGCTGCGATCCCAGATCGTCGAGCACTAATAGTTCGGCTTCCCGCATTTTGGAGAAGAGTTGGTCGTAGACCTCGGTGGCAGTAGGGGCGAAGGCTGCACGCAAGTGATCCAGGAGATCGGGTACGGCTTCAAAGAGCACTACTGCTCCACTGTCCAGGCTGCTGTTAGCTATCGAGGCAGCAAGGTGCGTTTTACCACAACCGTTGGGACCGATCAACACCAGCCAACCATCAGGATTATTGGCGAATTCTATGGCGGCGTTAAAAGCTTTCTGGACGCCGGGTGTGTGCAATGAAAAAGTGCTGAATGTCTGGTTGTGGAAGGCATCCATATTCGACATGCCGCGCAATTGCTGGCGGCGTTTTTCTTTACGTTCGTTTTCTTTGCAGTCACAGGGTATAGGTTTGCCAAAGTTTGGATGACCATAGTTCACATTAGCTCGTAAGTAACCAGCACCTTTACATTTCGGACAGATACTCCTGAGGGGAATTGGTTCTTCGATGACGGGTGAGGGGGTTATTTCTGGGGTTGGCGCGACTGGCGCTTCTTGACGCACTGACTTCAGATAATTTGCTGGCACAGCATGGGTTGAGTTTGAGTTTGAGCTTGTTCGTGTGTGTATACCACGCTCGCGCTCCCTTTCAATCCCAGAGATGGTTTGTTGATTCAAAGGTTGGGTGACACGTGAGTGGACCGTCATCTGCTGCGCTGCGATCGCTGATGCCAGGCGCGTGTCGTGCAGGTTGCGCGTGCCACGGGTTGAAATTTCTGGTTCTACTGGCTGGCGTTGACGATAGTTTTGAACAGGTTGAAAGGTAGATGGCCCCTCTTCAAAGACCTCTATTTCATTTTCTTTTTCATAGTAGTATTGACCAACGGGTCCTTTTTCCCAATCCCCATAGCCCAATCCATTGCTTTCCCACTCTTCCATGGTATCGGTTTGCTGGGGAGCAGCGTTATAGGCATCATCGGGCGCATGCATGGGAGCGTAATAATTATTGGTCGGGCGCGGCTGCAAAGGCTGAATGCGTTGCTGATCCTGATGTGGTTGTGGTTGCGATTGATATTGTACACCTGACTCGCGGGCATTTCTGCGCGTGGGCGAGGTAGAATAATGGGATGGATCAGCACGGGAAACTGGTTCGCTATAGTCACGTCCCTCGGGTCTGTTTGGGAGGGGTTCTTCATCCTGGAGTTGATATGAATAGGCACGGGCACGCGCATTGAGTGACGGATTCTGCTGCTGATAGGTGGAAGCAGAGTGATCCTGGTCGTATTTATTTTTCATGCGCGACTGATAATCGGAGGTAACCCGGCGCGAAGAGATACTGTCTTTTGTATGGGGTGTTCGCGTACGTGCACGTTGCTCGGAAAGAGGTTGACGCGACCCCGTGCGGTCAAAAATTTCATTGAGGCGCTCCACTATTGCCTGCCTTCCGTTTCCCAGCGCCGAAGAATGGCGCGAATATAACTCCACTTACGTTTATTTTGTTCAACAGCTTCACGAAAAGCTGCTTCAATCCAATCTTGAGGATAGTGATCGGCTGCGTCTTTTAATTCATCCGCTATCATTGGTGATAATAAGCCAATATTTTGCTCATATAATACAAAAATATTTGGACGTTCTATCTCAACGTGCATAGGGCGAATAGCATTGTTGTAGCCTATAGAACTAGCATACACTTCTGCACCAACGGCCAATTGATTTTGTGGTTGAGCTGGTTGCTCGTCCCGCATTAGCAAATGCGCAGGAATCATTTCTCCTCCCTGTAATTCTATAACGGCTTTGCGGCTCCGGGCGGTATTAAAAAAGTACCAATGAATAAAGAGATCAGCCCCTTCGCCTGCGAGCCGAAGCTGTACTTTCAAAAGTGTGCCGCGTGCCACTGCCTGTTCGAGTCCGATGCGTAAGCGCTCCTCGGATGGTCGTGGATCACCGCGGCGCTTGAGACTGCGCTGTAAAAGATGATCATTGATGAGATCTTGATCACTCACACAGCGTGGATTGCCCTGTTGCTTTGCGAGGAGATAGAAGATATGGAGCGTGACCTTTAGTTCCGCGCTGTCCTCTATCTCTGGTAAAAGTTGCGTAAAAAAAACCTCTGGAATCGGGACATACGGATTTTTTCCGCCAGGGAAACCTGTAAAACCCGCTGGGCCGCTATATGTGGTCATTACTAGTCACCCCCAAATTATTGTTCTGCTGGTGGTGAGACTTCCAGATCGCTAAAACGCGTCTGGCTCGCCTGAAAATACAGGCTGACTTCGCCGACAGGTCCATTACGGTGTTTGGCAACGATAATATCAGCAATATTTTTGCGTTCGGATTCAGGATTATAAACGTCATCGCGATAAATAAACATCACAATATCTGCATCTTGTTCAATTGAGCCAGATTCACGCAAGTCTGAGAGCTGTGGTATTTTGGATTGGCGGCTCTCAACAGCACGAGAGAGCTGCGCCAGAGCCATTACCGGCACATCGAGCTCACGGGCCAGACCTTTGAGATTCCGACTGATCTCAGAAATTTCCTGCACACGGTTATCGTTCCGTTTACCAGCAGAAGATTGCATTAACTGCAAGTAATCGACGATAATCATATCGATGCCATGTTCTGCTTTGAGCCTGCGCGCCTTACTGCGCATCTCCATAGTAGAGATACCCGCAGTATCATCCAGCCAGATATTGGCCTCGGAGAGCGTGCCCATCGCAAAGACAATGCGTTCCCACTCATCATCCTCAATCCATCCAGTACGTAAGCGCTGCTGGTCAATCGCTGCATCCATAGAAAGCAAACGTTGAATCAGTTGTTCTTTACTCATTTCCAGACTGAAGATCGCAATAGATTTTTTGTGCTGGACGGCAGCGTTGTGCGCAAGGCTCAAGCAGAGACTGGTTTTTCCGACCGCCGGTCGGGCTGCCAGAATAATCAGGTCCGATTTTTGTAAGCCGCCCGTCAGTCGATCCAGGTCGGTAAAGCCTGTGGGAACACCGACCACCGTACCACGACGCTCGTGTAGCTTATCCAGCTTACTCATATAGTCGCTTAACAGTTCGCTGAGTGAAGAGAAATCGGCGCGCGCATGGCGCTGACTGATGCCGAAGATGAGCTTCTCAGCCTTATCCAGAGCGACATTCGCATCGTTCTCTTCGTAAGCGCTGGCAGCTATCTCGCCGGCGGCATGAATCAGGCGGCGCAGGATGGCGGTACGTTCTACGATACGTCCGTAGTATTCAATGTTGCCGCTGGTCGGCACCTGATTGATTAAGGACGTAATGTAGCTGGCACCCCCAACTCCTTCCAGCTTATTCTTGCGTTCAAGCTCATCACAAATAGTAATAAAGTCGGCGGCTTCTCGCTGTTCAAAAAGCTGGAGAATCGTCTCGTAGATGGTCCGGTGTGCATCGCGATAGAAATCATCGGGCGTCAGAAAATCAGCAACCTGGATGATTGCTTCTGGATCGATGATGATACTACCGAGGACACCACTCTCGGCTTCTATATTTTGCGGTAATAATTTTTCCACGTCTTCAACTCCAGCATCTACTTATCTTATGCCAACCCTGGTTTATCCATAGGGCTATGCTTGTGTGCAAAATAATCAGTCCGTTTCTACAATACGATCTATACGATAGCATGAGAAATGCATAGTGAAAGCCACTCCCAAGTGAGCGTAAAAAAATATCTAAGTGCGGGCTGATGCAAGCAGCGCGTGCTTGTTTTTATGATTGGTTTGAATTGCAGCAACAAGCATTATAGCATATACACGAACATTTGCTCTGTCTGCTTAGACCCAATACCTCAATCCCCATGAGCTTGCCACTCTTTGTAATCCCGCTTGAAAAGTTTCTGTTCATATCCAGGAGCCCTGGCTCCTCATTATTATTATTACACCCTTATAGATACTGTATCCGTTCCCAACAAATACAGCGGATGTCAGGATAATGCGGTGCACAAGCAAGCTGCGCCCGGGGAAGAGCACTGCTGACATTGGTTACCTCATGTGCTCAAAGTGTAACGAATAATTGGGCTGAAAGCAAATCGTTTTTTGCCACTCTTCCATCTGGATAAGTGGATATCTGATTCTCTTTTAGTGGATAAAACAGGTAAAAATGACACATTTTTCAGACTTATCCACCAGGAAAAGGAGTTTTCCCCTGTTATCCACAAAGTTATCCACCAAATTCTGATGGGAATGTGGATAAACTTGCACAACATTGATAGGTAGAGGGGGGAAGCATGGGCTAGGTTAATTATATAGGCCAATTGTCGGGCTGATATAATGAAGTGAGCAGAGTGAAGAAGGACTTTTTGTTCACTGGCTAGATTTGCCGGCCAGTCTGAGTAAAGATGGATGAAGACAGGACTTGACCATAAAATGCAGTAAGGTTATGATAAGTCAACAAATTACACGAGTTTGTATTGGTCAGGTAACAAAGAAGGAGCATTGGAAAATCTCTCATGCCAAAGACGACAAAACGTGCTGAAGCGAGGCGCGCCGCAAAAATTTCACGGGCACATTCTACCCAACTGCCCAATTTGGATGTAAAAAGCGATCAGGGACGCCGTACTCCTCCGGGTTATAAGCCTCCTGCTCGTGGTATTGCGCGCTACCCCTGGGCCGCCAGTATTTTAGTGGCGGTGGTAATTATTTGCGCGGGATTGTATTTATTTACCAATCATCTCTGGCCTTTTGCATTGGCCAAGGCGACGACCACCAAACCAGCCGTCACTGCGACATCTGTGGTCAAATCGGCCACCACGCCACAGGTTGCTGCCACACCGACGACAGCGGTCATCAGCGGAACCGTTACAGACGCAGCTTCACCCTGTGCAAAGAACGATATGCTCAGTGCGGTCACCGATACATCTGCTGGGCCAACGGCAAATCAAGTCAAGAGCATCAGCCACACCTATAGCAAAGCTGAGAACGTCATTGACACCAATAAGATTTATTGTGCTGGTATCAATACCAACCATGGTTTAGTGGTTGTCGAACTTGATCCCAAGCTGGCCCCCAATACCGTTAACAACTTTGTCTTTTTAGCGCAGAAGCATTTCTATGATGGCCTGACCTTTCACCGTGTCATGTCTGGCTTTATGGCGCAGGGTGGTGACCCAACCGGTACAGGTACTGGTGGCCCTGGCTATAAATTCAATGATGAGAAGGTCCAGGGTTCATATACCGCAGGCACCATCGCGATGGCCAACTCTGGCGCAAATACTAACGGTAGTCAGTTTTTCATCAATACGGTTGACAACTCAAGTAAGTTAACCAAATCCTATAACCTATTCGGCCATGTGGTGCAGGGCTTAAATGTGGTGCAGAGTTTCACCATAAACTACGATGCTAGCAACAATCCTATCGCGGGCGCGGCCCCGAACGTGATGGAGCATGTGATCGTGAAGGCTGCTTCCTGAGTCGCAAGCACTGATTACAGCAGAGTTGCACAACACTGGCATAACTTGACAGCATGCCATAGAATGGTAAGGGCTTCCTATAAATGTAGGAAGCCCTTAAACTGTAAAGGCGACTCTTCAGAATGTCGCTCTCAAGTTATGGAAGGAGAAATATACTTGGCTAAGCAATATAGTGCTCCACCAACAATGCAAATTGATAAAACCAAGACATACAAGGCCATTTTTCATACAGATAAAGGTGACATCACTGTCGATCTGTTTGCTGCTCAGGCCCCTGAGACGGTCAACAACTTTGTCTTCCTGGCTCGTGATGGCTTCTACAATAACACGACCTTCCATCGTGTCATCGGCGGCTTTATGGCGCAGGGTGGCGATCCAGAGGGTTCCGGTCGTGGTGGCCCTGGCTATCGCTTTAACGACGAGCGTGGTGCTCTGGCATTGAAGCATGATGGCCCTGGCGTTTTGTCGATGGCAAATGCTGGTCCAAATACCAACGGCTCACAGTTCTTCATTACCTATGAAGCCACTCCCCACCTCAATGGCAAACATGGTGTGTTCGGGAAGGTTTCTCAGGGCATGGATGTGCTCCGTTCACTGCGCGAGCGTGATCCAATGCGTGACCGCCAGCCTGGTGATGCGCTGCACTTCATCGAGATCGTCGAAGAATAAGCAGCGTTTTTCCTGCATTTCCCACAATCTATCAGGATTGTGGGATTTTTTTTGCTCTTATCCCTTTGCTCGCTCTCGCACGTATTACAAGAAACATGAGATAAGATCGAGAGGGGCGGCGCGCTATGAAGATAAAAGCAAAGATTTGATGTCGTGCGCGCTGCTGGTAGAAGGAGTGTTGTTATGAGTTCCAATCGCGTGGATGTTGTGAAATCTTTGATTGCAGCCTTGCAATCTGGTGATATAGAGTTAGCTACTCATCTTTTGGACGAGCAATTTGAGATGACCGGCTTCGCGCAAAAGTCCCTGTCTCAGGCCCAATTTTTAGGGATGCAGGATGCCTTGCTGGCAGCAATGCCTGATCTTTCCTATCATCTGGAAAATGCTGCTCGTTTGGAGGATCAGAATAGTGTAGAGGCAAACATAACTCTGACTGGCACCCACAGTAATGATCTTGCTCTTCCTCTGTTTGGACTGGAGTTGATCCCGGCAACAGGCATCGCAGTCACGTTGCCACAGACCGCGGTCACTTTTGAGGTGGTAGATGATAAGATTGTGAAGATGGCTTTTGAGCCAGTAACTGGTGGTGGCCTATCGGGATTATTGCAGCAGGTTGGCTCTGAACTCCCACTTCTGCCAGATAACACTGTGGGATAGTCCGGCTCAGGCTTGAGGGTGGTAGAGGTAGGGGAAAGGACCAATCTGGATGTGGGGACGACCATAGCAAGCATGGTCGTCCTGAAGTATTATTCCACTTCCTGCTGAGCTTTTTTGGCGAGATAATAGGGATGTTTGCGGGTGGCTGTCTGTGTACCCCAGAGGCTAATCAGGGCTCCAATCAGCGCCCAGACCAGTACAAAGACCACCAGGAGCAGTATCCCGCTAGCAGTAGTGGAGGAGGCTGTGGCTGTATTGGTCAATCTGCCAGGATAATTGGGGATATATTGTAGGACGATACCCCCGATATAGGAGACGGCTCCAACCAGGGCACCGGCATAAAAACCATACAGGCGGCGTACCGATTTCTTTCCGACCAGGAAACCTACCCCAAAGGCCACCAGTAAAGCCAGGGTATAATTCAGGCAACTCAAGCCGAGAATGGTCTGGGCTGTCCCAAGTGACATATTATCTCCCTGGCTGGCCGCTGTGCGAAAGAGAGACGTATTTGAGAGGGTTGTCCCGATCGAGATGACCACTGTGAGCAGGCCACCCAGAATACCGATCCCCAGGGCGTTACGGAGGCCATGAGGTGGAAATGAGGTAGAGGCCAGGGAACCTTCTTCAAGCGAGCTATCGTTGCCATAGTCAAACGCTGGACGCGAATTGGAATAGTGCTTTTCCGAGTCTTGCATTATGCTTATTATCCTCTTATTTGTTTGGGAGGTCTTTATAGACATCCGAGTGGGTGTCGATGAAATGAATATGATTGAGTGGCCAAAAGACCAGCACAGCTTTGCCGACAATATAGTCCCTGGGCACAAAACCCCAGGTTCGTGAGTCATCGCTGACAGGGCGATTATCTCCCATCACAAAATATTGATTGGCAGGTACGGTCCAGGTCTGACCAGCCAGATTATAGGGCGCGCTGATATAGGCCTTCTCATCGAGAACCTTCCCATTAACAGTCACCGTATCGCGATCAGTCGTAATCGTATCTCCTGGTAGGCCAATCACGCGCTTAATGAAATTTTGTGTCACATCCCTGGGATAGTGGAAGACGATCACATCTCCACGTTCAGGGCCATGGAACAGATAATTCACTTTATTGACCATGACATATTGATCGGTGACAAGTCCTGGCTGCATGCTGGGTCCATCGACACGATAACTTTGCACCACAAAGCGTACAACGAGGAAAATCAATATGGTGAGTGCCAAGATTTCGACAATTTCACGCGCTAATTGTGAACGTTTCAACTCAAAACCCTCTCTTATTTTCCGGCTGCTTCGGATTATAGGACCAGCAGCCGAAGAATTGCCACCTGGCCTTATTTTTTTGCTGTTCTCATTATAGCTGATTATCGTTGCCGCTTTCACCTCTTACCAGAGCAATTTACTATACTCTCGCTTTGTATTTCTTGTATTTTGTGAGCGGTCAACTCCTGTATCGCGGCATGATGATATCACAATTGTAGGAAGAATGGCAGCGAAACGGCTTGTGCTGTGAATAAGCATTGAACAAATAGGTTATAGCACAGGCTAAATTTTTTGCTGGTGGCCGAGCGCGGAATGCTCTGAGCAGTGGTTATTTGTTCTTTTCTGACACAGCTTTTGGATCAAAAAGTAGATGGGTGAATAGTACTAACTAAGATCACTCCACTGTTCAAGAGCGAAAGCGAAGTGACCTTGAGACATGCCCTGTATAAGGATGTAAAGGTGACTAGCCCTGTTGTTCGGTGGGAGCTGACATAATGGCTAGCAGGCGTTGGTAAGAGACACTAAGATGCTGTGCGTAGGTTTTCCAACCTTGCCGATAGTCCAGCGCAGCTGACTCGGCCAGGGTATGTTGATATTGTCGCTGTGGAGCCAGCAGTAGCGTCTGTACCAGCGAAGAGCGCTGGGTTGGATCATAGAGCAGACCTGCATGCGGCGGTAGTAAACCATAGAGACGTGGCAGATTGGGCGAGATGACCAGACGCTCATAGGAATAGCAGAGCATGGCGATCGCGGGCATGCCGGCTGTTTTTGCTGTGCTATAGGGCATGATCAGAGCATTTGTTGCGGCAAGATAGAGTGGTAAATCTGCTTCATGATAATCCACGAAGGTATGGAGAGCTGGATTTAATGCGGCGCGTTGGATCAGCTTGAGCGCCTGTTTTTTATCGCGTGGCGTGCCCACGAGGAGCAATTGAGGAGATAGTGCCGCCCGCTGACCATCAGCCAGTAACAGGGTGCGCATAGCCGAGAAGGCTTCGATGCAGTAGATAATTTCATGTTCGGTATGGAGATGAGCCAGACAGAGATAGACAAACGTCTCATTGGCTTGCAGGCCTAGTTGCTGACGAGCCTCAAGGCGTTCAGGTGTGGTCGTGAATACTCCCTGTAAACCTGGATGCGAGAGAAAGTGGGTACGGGTATGCCAGCTATAGTCCTGATAAAACTGTTCTGGTCGTCGTGTACATGTATAAATAATATGGCTCTGCGCGAAGATACGCCGCTCAAAGGCACGCCGCGCGGCACTGTGAAAGCTCCGCACATTATGCCACCAGCCGCCTGCATCTGTACTGACAATGCCCAGACCTAACCATCTGGCAAGGAGAAGTTTTAGCAAGAAAGCGTGGCGTTGCCAGATGGATAGATCAAATCTCCCAGGCTGATAGAGATGGAGGATGCCAACCGCAGTATGTTGATGGGCACGATGCCGCCATAACCAGGAAAAGGGAATTTTCGCTGTACAGGTCGTACAATAAACACCCTGCTGAACGAGCGCTTGCGCCTGTAATGCGGCATCCTGTTCATGAGCCTGGACCATTAATACATGTGGGGTACGTAGCGTTGCTGGCGTGTGATTGCTGAGCATAAAACGTTGTTGAATACGTCCCCAGGTTCTCGCCTGCGACATGGCGGCATGGAGACGCTCACTGGTGGATTTGCGGGCCAGATAAAGCCGCGGGCGCTGGTAGAGACAGATCTGGAGCAGCGTTTTCACTTCCAGCCAGATGGAAAGAATGGTCTGAAGGAAAGAGTCGCCCGCCGCATCCTGATATTGGTCAATATCAGCGTATTGTGCCAGGATTTCAGAGCGACCCTGCCAGTAGGCGCGACCAACCAGAAAAGGACGTGCCAGACGAGCAGGTGAGACACGATGCATGATTATTGCTGTGGGTTCATACCAGAGCGTACGTTGCTGTAAGCGCAGGCGGCGGCAGAGATCAGCTACCTCAGCATTAATAGGACTATGCAGGCGCTTGGTCAGGAACGGCGAGAAATCTCCCGCACGTTCGAGTGCTTCACGTTTGACGGAGAAACAACTGGCCGCAAAGTTGATATTTTCAGGCAGGCGTGTCCGTGAACGAAAAGGCATATAGTAGCCAAAAGTCTCTAGCATGTCATCCGTCAGCCAGTAGGGCTTCTGTGCCTCCCAATACAGTTCTACACAGCCACCAATTGCATCGGCCTGAGTTTCCTGATAAGCAAGTTGGAGGCGTTCCAGAAAAGCAGGATCGGCGAACATATCATCATCCAGAAAGATAATAATCTCGCCACAAGCCACGGACACGCCAGTATTGCGGGCATAGGCCAATCCATTGCGCTTCTCAAGCAGGCATTGTGCACGCCACTGTGTGGATGTTATGGGCTGATGTCCATGATCCACACCGAGATAGGTCTGAATGGCATTGAATGTCCCATCCTCGGAACCATTATCCACCACAATCACTTCGAATGATTCATAAGAGAGTGTTTGCTTTCGCAGGCTGGCTAATGCCGCCAGTACCAGCGTACGGCGGTTATAGGTGCAGATGACGACACTAAAACGCGGGCGTACAGGTTGTTGTCCGGTCTGATGTTGTTCTTTGTTACCCGTCCTGAAAGCCCCCGTCGAGCGTGTACGTAATGAAATATGGGCTGTATGGACAGCGGTATGTTGATGCGTCATAATCTCTCCTCTTGTCCTAATGCAGCGTGCCATGGCGCAACAATACTTTTTTACACAGAAGGATGGAAATCAAGGCCGAGGTAATTTGAGCAATGGCGCTCACAAGTGCCGCGCCTTGCATCCCCCAGAGGATGATCAAGGGAACTGCCAGGATGATTTTTAGGCCCGCCACGCCGACATGGCAGGCTCGTTGCAACTGCTGCATCTGACTTTTAGCATAGCTTTCATGGCTGGCAAGATACGTCAGCCCTACCGTTGCGATACTGCCAAATACTGTCGCGATGAGGAGAATACGCAATGGTTCTACCATTGGCAGATAGTCCGTTCCCAGATAGCTCGCGATAAAGATGGGACAAAGCAGGATCATGAGCGTACAGATAGGGACTGAGAGAAAAATAATGTAACACGAGGTTCTGACAAAGGCATCATATTGATTTAGATAGCGATGTCCCGGAAAAGAGCGTAGCACCAATGGAAAGATCCACTGAGCAAAGAGCGAGGGAGCGACGCCAATAATCTTGCCACTGATAATCGTACTCAGTGCGTAAAAGCCTAATTCTTGTGGATTACACCAGCAGGCGAGCAATAATAATTCGCTACGTTGCCAGATGATAGCATCCAGGAGAAAATGGATACGCGAATGATGCATGTTGTGGATCAGGCGTTCCTTCAGGAAAATACCTGGTGTTAGCGCCTGCTCTAGTGGTAGCAGACAGATAACACAATAGACTGCCAGGACCAATGTCAATGTGTTGGAGAGTGCGCAGGCCAGAATAAAGATCTCAATGGGATGCCCATTGATCTGGGTTGCAATGAGTGTGAAGAACAGGGTCAGGAGTCCACCAAAGAGATTGAGCATGATCAGCAGATCTGAACGGCGCAGGCTACGCAGTGTAATGCCTGCCACGCTACTCAATAATAATGGGAGGGTCGCCAGACTGAAGAGGAGCAAGAAGCCCGGTACAAAGTCATGGAATACCCGCGTCAGAAAGAAAGAGAGCGCGAGGTAAATCAGACAATACCACAAAATATTCCGATGTTGACGATACCACAAAAAATAGAAGATACCTGCCATAAGGCGAGGTGATTCGCGGCTCTGTGTTGCCGCAATTTGGCGGCTTGTCAATGTTGACATACCAGTGCCAATCACCGGAATGATGACCGTTGCCAGCCATTGTGTAAAAAGATAACTCCCAAACAGGCGCGGTCCCAGCATGCGAGCAATACAGATATAGATGCTGGCATTGATCAGTATCGAGCATGCGCGGCAGCTATTTTGCCAGACAGCGGCGCGATTGAAGCTTGAAACATGAAATTGCTGCTGTATAAAAGTTCGTGTTTGTAAGAACGAAATATCCCTTCCACCCACCTTTTTCCCCCTCAGATTATAGAATGAAGCGTCCAGTTCTTTTGTTCATACTTGTGCCTTTAAAATGGAAACAGACTGTTCATACTGATAATTGTACCATACTATGGGATAATACTTTATTCTATTGCTTATCATGTAGGAAGACAGCGTCGTAGTAAATAAAAGAAGAGCTGCGAGTTTTTATCGCATATAGCTCTGGCATCAAAGAAGAGATAAGGAACCGACCGATTTATTGGGAGGCAGAAGGTGTGGTGTTTTTATGCAGGAGCGTGTTTTACCAGTATGAGGAGGCAGTTATTGTGTTAGATCACGGTGAAGAAATATAACATACACCGTATGAACTGCCTCCAGATCCTGTTTGTAAGCCATAGGTAGACATGTATAACATAGTGTTACGCAGCCGACGGCACGAAGCCAAGCAGACAACGTGGTGTCACTTCTTCTTCTTCTTCCATCTCGGAAGCACGCAGGATACGGCGGAGATTCGTGAGCGCGGCCTGAATTCGCTTTTTCAACGTATTTTCGGACGTATCTAATGTTTGCGCCATCTCCGGCAGGGTCATTCCATTATAATAATGCAGTACAATAACAACCCGTTGTTTCAAAGGGAGGCTTTCAATTGCGTTCGCCAGATCCCAATCACGTTCCATTCGTCCTTTATAGTCATCGGCGGCCTGAGAGATCATATCTGTCTCCTGTTCGGATAGAGCCTGTCGCATAAAGGCGCTGGTGCGGGCCAGACGGCGCTTAAAGCTAATACACTGATTGACAACGATACGCATCAGCCATGGACGAAGAGCCCCCGCCTTACGTAAATCTCCCAGATGATGCCAGGCCTGGATGAGTGCATCCTGAACCACATCTTCCGCAATATCGCGATCCCCAACAATCATCGATGCTGTACGCAACATCAAAGTGCTATATTGATCCACAATATCCCCAAAGGCGTTATGATCACCTTGAATCGCGCGGTTCACCAGTGCCTCTTGTTCCAAGAGTTCTGCAGTTTTCTCAGCTGAAATATCATCATTGGCCTGTTGATCGGTATCCATATTGATAGTGGTATCCAGACCTGGCAGTTCAACAACTTCATCCAGCGTTAGGATAGTTTCTTGAGCCTGGGCTGTGGCTGAGACCATGTGAATTGTCCTCCTGCTAGAGTTTTACTGTGCAAACTATATACAGGAATATAACATACGATATACATATGAACAAGGTGTGCCCGCTCATGGATTTTTGCACATCACTATTTTCTTATTCTATTTGTAGAAACTATCTACAAACATTGTACAATGGACGTGCTATTGGGAGGGATCTCCTATCTGACGGATTTCATCAGGATATTTGCTTATGTGCCATATTAAGGATCTTTTTTGTCCCTTAATAGCCATTTATAGCTGGACCACTTGCTTGTAATAAATGAGCTTCGGAAGTGCTCTTATAAATTCTTGTAAAGGCTTGAAACAAAAAAGGTAGTTGGCTTTTCATCATTTTATTGATGAAAAGCCAACTACCTTTTTTGTTTCAAGCCTCTACAAGCCGTTGCAAGTGGCTGGGGTACAGGGATTCGAACCCCAATTAACTGATCCAGAATCAGCCGTCCTACCGTTGAACGATACCCCAATATTTTTTTGTTTCGCGTCGATCTCTCGTTCGCATAGGTATAATACTCCATCCATTGCTTTCTGTCAAGCGCTTTTTATTGAGTTTTTGAAAAGTGCGAAAAATCCATTGTTCTGGCCCTGTTTTATCCATTTCGGGCGCACATGGCACCCATCGCCAGAGCAAAAAGAACGGGATTGGTATCAGATTCAGGGTGCTGGTTAATTGCCAATCGTGGCCCTTTAGGCATACAATAGCGGTAGAACGCTAAACATTTTATTAGTGGTAGCGGTTAAACGCGATCTCGAAATCGATTAAGAAGCAATGAACATGGACATATGAAAGGATACGTCGATGCGAAGTAAAATCACTGTAGTGGGAGCTGGATTTGTTGGGAGCACCCTCGTACAGCGTATAGCGGAGCGTGATTACGCTGATGTGGTAATGTTTGATATCGTTCCCAACATGCCTCAGGGGAAGGCTCTCGATATGCTCCAGGCTGGTCCTGTATTGGGCTATGATACCTTGATCACTGGCACCAACGATTATGCTGATACCGCCAACTCTGATCTGGTGGTGATTACCTCTGGTTTTCCACGCAAGCCTGGCATGAGCCGCGATGATCTCTTGAAAAAGAATCAGCAAGTTGTCACTCAGGTCACCGAACAGATTGTGAAATATTCACCTGCTTGTATTCTCATTATTGTCACCAATCCTCTGGATGCGATGGCCCAGGTGGCATTGCAGGTCAGTGGTTTCCCTCGTGAGCGTGTGTTGGGTATGGCAGGCGTCCTTGATACTTCCCGTTTCCGTACGTTTATCGCGCAGGAATTGGGCGCCTCGATTCGGGATGTGCAGGCGTATGTGCTGGGTGGACATGGCGATAGTATGGTGCCGTTGTCTCGCTTATGCACAGTCGCAGGTGTGCCAATCTCCGAGCTCTTGCCAGCCGAGCGCATTGAACAGATTGTCCAACGCACACGCGATGGTGGTGCGGAGATTGTCAATCTGCTGGGTAATGGTAGTGCATATTTTGCTCCCTCCGCCTCAGTCTTACAGATGATTGATTCTATCATTCTGGACAAAAAGATGATCATGCCGTGCGCAATTTATTTACAGGGTGAGTATGGGCTCAATAATCTGTTTGTAGGTGTGCCCGCCAAATTAGGGGCCAAAGGCCTGGAGCAGGTGATTGAGGTCGAACTCTCTGAGAATGAGCAGGCCCTGCTCAATAAATCCGCCGAGGCCGTCAAAGAATTGGTGACTGTGTTGGGTTACTAGGAGCACGCTCTTGTCGTAGTCGATGAGGAAGGAAAGAGCACTGCTAGTGCCCTATTCCTCCTCATCCATCGCATCTTCCACTTCGGCTTTGACGTCATCCTCCGTATTCTGCTCCTCACGGTTGCGCAACGATTTCTCTTTTTCCTGACCACCAATTACGACAATATATTCGCCTTTTAATTTGGCGTTCTGGGGTAAGGCAGCTAACAGAGATGAAAGTGTTCCACGCTCAACTTTCTCAAACATCTTGGTCAGATCATTTGCCAGAGCAGCCGGTCGGTCACCAAAGACGGCAAGAGCATCTTTCAAAAAGCCATCCAGGCGATAGGGGCTCTCATAATAAATCAGAGTATGAGGAGCCTCACGATCCACCTCAAAAAACTTCCGTCGTCCCACTGGCTTGCGAGGAGGGAAGCCACGGAAGGTAAAACTATGGACCGGGAGGCCAGAGAGCACCAGGGCCATCACAAAAGCTGTGGCACCTGGAATCATGGTCAGCTCGACCTCCGCCTGAATAGCGCGACGTACCAGCGTAAAGCCAGGATCTGAGATGCCAGGTGTCCCTGCATCGGTTACCACCGCCACGGATAGCCCCTGTTGGAGTAAGGCGATAATGTGATCTCCGGCGCGCTGTTCATTGTGTTCATGGAAGGCCATTTGACGTTTTTGGATGTCGAAGTGCTTGAGCAGCATGCCCGTTTTGCGGGTATCCTCGCTGGCGACAACATCAACAGAGCGCAGGATTTCCAACGCACGGAGCGTAATATCGTTCAGATTCCCAATCGGGGTTGCGACTAAGTAGAGCATGGGTGCCTTTCTCTCTGGTAGCTATCCTTAAGATCCTGGTTTACCTGCCCGCTATCTGTTACTTCTGGCGGATAACAGGCAAAGTGTCGAAGACTTCCTGACGTTTGACCTTGAGTGTGTGGGTACGTGGGAAATCTTTTTCCGGCCAAAGGGTATATCCTTTGATTTGTTGATGGGGAGCCAGCAAGCGATTTGCCTGCTGCACAGCCATCTTCGCCTGGCTGGCATCCTCCATCAACAGAATTGCATGGACGGTAGGTCCATGATTATTCTCCGAGATGCCCAGGATCACCGCCTCTTTGACGCCCGACTGGTTCTGGAGTACATTCTCAACATCCTCAGGATAGACATTCATTCCGTTCGCAAGGACAATCAAATTTTTCTTGCGCCCTTTCAGGTACAGATTATGATGTTTGTCAAGATAGCCCAGGTCGCCTGTGGCATACCAGCCATCCCTGAATGCCGCCGCCGTGGCATCTGGATTTTGCCAGTAGCCCAGGGCCACATTGGGACCATGGACCAATATCTCGCCATCCTCATTGATGCGCACGCTGATACCTTCCAGAGGGATGCCTACTGATTCAAGTGTATGGTCATTGAGTGGATTGACCGAGATTACTGGAGCGCACTCAGTTGCTCCATAGCCTTGCAAGATGCGAAATCCCATTTGTTCCCATGTATGGCCCAGTGTGGGAGAAAGATAGGCTCCGCCGCTGACGAATAAACGGAAATGACCTCCAAAGCGCTCATGAACGCTACGAAAGAGAAGATGACGCCATTTGAAAGGAACGTACGCCGCAACTTTATGCAATACCTTCCAGGCTTTTTCGCGCTTCTGACGTCGCACCTCACGTTCAATGCCATTCATAAATAATTGTAATGCCTGTGGCACCAGAACCATCAGAGTCACATTTTGAGTTGTAAGCAATTTAAATAATGTATCTGGAACCAGTGATCCCGCGTAAACAATACTCGCGCCAGCATGCAGCAGTGCGATTTCAATCGTCATCTCAAGCATATGGGAGAGTGGTAAGATTGAAAGGGAGCGATCTTGCGAACTGATTTTCACGCGCTCAACCGAGGCCAGGGCATTCGAGGCAATATTGTGATGCGATAACATTACTCCTTTGGGCTGTCCCGTCGTGCCAGATGTAAATACGAGTTCAGCGAGATCATTTTCCTCCACAGTTGGCAAGCGAGCCATATCAAGGGCAGCTTCGGGAAGAGCATGAATATCAATAAAGGGAATGGAGAGATCTTTCAGGCTCTCATAATTTTTCTGCGTTGTAATCAAATATTTTGCGTCTGTCACATCGAGCAGGCGGTGTAAAAAATCTTCTTTCGTATGCACATCCAGTGGCACAACCGCCAGGCCAAGCAAGAGCGATCCAAAATAGGCCACTAACCAATTTGAGCAGCTGGCGGACCAGATCATCACCCGCTGGCCTTTTTGTACATCTTGCTGTTGAAGATAGCCCGCAAAGCGTTGAACCCGTTCCTGAAGCTCCTGATAGGTTAGGATCGACATCGTATCGTTCGCCGCTGGTTCAATAAGGGCCGGGCGCATCCTGAAATGTTCAGTTGAGCGCTTGAATAATAGAGGAATGGTACTCATCTTCGAGCTCATGCATCCTTTCGCGGAGACTAATAATAACAGTGCTACTGAAAAGAGGAAACGCCACATGTTTCTAGCAACTAGATACAACCAGTTCAGTATATATATGCAGCGAAACTTCAGAAAAGATGATTCATTTCTTCTGCATTATAGTGTAGTTGGGGCGTTTTTACTAGAGGCAGCCATCGTCCCTGAACGTTGAATCGGGTTCTTATCAATTCAAACTCGATCATAACTTCTTCCTATAGTTAGGATTGTATAGTCCATCTCTATTTTTTATCGACTGCTTGCTATCGTTTCAATGTATGCGCTATTACATTGGTATGTGTTAATAACTGAACCAATTCTCTGTAGGAAGCATGGAAGAAGAACAATATGAATGTAAAACAGAATGGTTTTTTACTGAAACCATCGTTACACCTGATATCCTTCATTGATGTGAAGGATTATATAATAAAGCGATGAAAAAAGTACAATATGGGTTGACTAGAATCGTAGTGTATGATAGACTACGAAATATGAAGTAACATCTAGCTATTTTCCTTATTGTAGCATTCAGAATGCTTAAAACGCTCTCTATTTTTAGTGAGGCATACGCGAGAGTTGCTGATTGCGATACCTGTAAGTATGTATGTGAGTATCTTAAGGAAAAGAGTAGCTAGTTCCCATCAAGAATAACCAAGCTTCTAAATTAGAACATCATCATATTATTGATTGAAAGGAACTATTCCATGCCATCCCTTGAAACTGCGAATGTAGGGAAGGCTGTTGCCGCAAGAGTCGGTACGAATATTCGTGAGGTTCGTACAAAATTGGGCATGACTCAAGCTCAACTGGCCGCCCCGGAATTTTCCATTTCCTACATTTCGGCCATTGAGCGCGGTAAGATACGTCCCTCTCTCAAAGCCCTCTCCATTCTGGCTCGTCGCCTGGATGTTCCACTGACATTCCTTCTAGAGGGTTCTCCCTCTGGTGCTGCAGAAGCGCGTGCTGTTGGCTACTCACCTGCTGATTCTGGACCAGATCAGCACGTAGATGTTGATCTTTTGCAAGCTAATGTACTGGTGCAGCAAGGTGATTATGAGCAAGCCAAGGCCCTGCTGGGGCCGATTCAGCCTGAGCGTGTCACTACTGATCAAGTCTATCGTTTATATCTATTGCGTGGTCAAGTGCATTTGAGTGCGGGTGAGTACCAGGAAGCAGTGGTTGACCTGCGCAACGCTGTCGCGCAAGGTGAAGCACTCAACGATAGTGAATTCATCGAACGGGCTCGGAATCTGTTAGGGAAAGCGTACTTTTTACTCTATAACTATACCCTCGCTGTAGAACACCATCAACATTGTTACACTGCGATTGAGAATGGGCAGATCACCGACCCTATATTCTCACTCGATGTCTTCAGTAACCTGGCAAACGATTATTTTCGATTAGGGGACCTGGAGAAATCTATTCTTTATTATCATCGTGCCCTTGAGACACTGGATGCCATGAATCGTGACAGCAAGAGTTTCGCGCGGCAATATATGAGCATCAGCCAGCACTATAAATCGGTTGGTAAACTGTCCATGGCCCGTGAATACGCCTTGCAAAGCCTGGCTATCTATGAGATGCGCGATGAGCAGCGTCTGGTGGGCATGACTCACCAGCGCCTGGGTAAAGCCTTAGAAAAGCAGCAGGACCTGGATGGGGCTGAAAAAGAGTATCGTCAGGCGATCATAATCGAGAGTGAATTGAATGACGAGATCTCTGCATCTGTTTGCCATACCGGGCTGGCTGAACTATTACTCAAACGGGAACAGACTGAGGAGGCAGAAAAAGAGGCTCGCCTGGCTTTGAAATATGCCCAGGCAGGTGGAGATGCGCAGACGCAAGGTCAGGCATTAATTGTCCTGGCTCAGATCAGCCATAAGTTGGATGACTACGCAGCTGCGGATCAATACTTTACCCAGGCATTAGAATTGTTAGATGCCTCGAACGCCCACGAAATTACGGCTGATGCTTACTTCCGTTACGCCAATCTTCTTGAAGAGCGTGGGGATGTCAAGCGTAGTTTGACAATCATCAAAAAAGCTTACGAACACCAGCGTCTGGGTAAGCGTGGAGATATTGAATAACTAGCAGGCGTGTCAGCGCCAGCTTACAAGTGAGCCACAAGATCCTGCTGGTATTGGAAATCAGACATTTTGTTTACAAACTGCGCTCCTACAAGGGTATCCAGAGCAACAACGCCCTTAGTAAGAGCGCAGTTTGTTGCGTATCATGCGTCTTCAATATACAATGTAGAAGAAAATCCAACCCGATACTTTCGGAGTATTTGTTTTTGATGCCTATTCTGGTTGTCTTCCAGGATAAAATGGATAACCATACTCATATCTCTATTTTAACATCGGCACCTCGGAGGAATATCCCGCAATGCCATTTACTGCACATGATTTGAGGTATCGAGCTGAGCAAAGCTATCCTTTACTGTATGCCTATCTGCATCGGAATGCGCAGCGCTTTTTGGGTGCGCTCAAGTATGATGCATTTGAAGTCGATACAGTGATTGGACATGTGGTTGAGCAGCTGGTTCGCCTCGGTATTTTGGGAGGAGAAGACCGGACTCCTCTCACCGCTTTGGATAATTTAAGTGATGCTCAATTCTATGCATTTTTGAGTCATAGTGTAAGAAACAAAGCTATCGACCGTCTGCGTAAACGCCGTTTGCAGGTCAGCTCGACAGCTGAATTAGAAGGATCTGATGACTCAGAGGCGGACAACAATCCTATCACGGATGCAGTAGAATCTTTGTGGGGAACAACGCCTTTTTCAACTCCTGAAGAGATAACGCTGCGTATTTCTTCACAATTAGAATTGCGTAACGTACTCAAGCATTGCATTCTTGCCTTGAATGCCGCTCCCAATCAGCTTCAGGCTGTCATGCAAGAGTTGCATGAGTTTGGAGCTGACGACTTTATATTGTTGCTGGCCGAAGAACTTCATTTTTCTTTTGATAGCGAACGGAATCCTCACATCAGCCAGCACAAGGATCATGCTCATAAAAAGCTACGCCTTTGCCTGCAACGACAGAGTTCCCATTTGACAGTCGCTGTGGCTTTGCGTATTACCATGTATACGGTTAAACATCCGACAGAGAAGAACCGCTATGAAGTACCTATACAGATGCTCGCGCAGGATGATTTCTCAGTTCAGGATGTGCAGAAGGCTTTATATGCATTGGTAGATGAAGGACTTATCGATTGGCATGGTGAGCAGAAAGTACAGCTTTCCTCGGACCAGTTGAAGCGTTTATCGCGTTTTTATAAAGAAGAGTAGCATCCAGGCATACAGAACTGAAGGAGATGTGCAATGAACGATGAAACGATCTTGGGCGGATCTTCCGAGCTCCGAGGAAATTATCAAACATTAGGATTGTGGTTACAGCAGATTTTGCAGCGGCCAGAGCCATCAATAACAGAAACAGCCACTGCCGATAATGATGGTGAGGCCCAATTGGAGCTCACTCTGGCTGGTAACTACCATCTTTCCTTCTACCAACAACTGCCTGACTTTATCATGGCTCTGTTGAACAATGATCTTCAGGCTCCACTTACCTATGCGCCGTTACTTTTTCATTTAGCTGCTTGCCGTGAATGCCATTCCGCATATCTGGATCTCTATAGTTCGATGCATGCCGCTGTCTATCCTATCGCCACTCGTCCACTGTTGGGACAAGGAACACGGACGCTCTCTGCGACACCGCACCGGATGCTCAGCCATCTCAGTCAGTCATTGATCAGTCAGGCGGAGGCCATCTTGCTACAGGCGCGCCACGAGCATATGGAGAATGATGCGGCGGCACGCTCATTGTTGCAATTAGCTTTACGGGTAAGCGCTCATATCACACAGAGTACCTTGCGGCGCGAGGCTTTAAAAGATCTGGTCCGTGTTGCCACGCTCTTTGAACAAGCTTCTACATCCTATCAGTCAGCCAGTAGCGAGCATTCCTATACTCCAGTCTTAGCTACGAGCGGTAACACACGGCGTGGTGCCGTGGTACGGCGTGCTGATAGTAGCGTCCATGCCCATACCGTAGACAACGCGGTGATTCGCTTGCAGGCCCAGTCTCTAGAGGGGAATATTGTGCAACGTGGTGAGATCCTTGAGCTGCAACTGCATAATCTTGAAGAGTCCCTGCGTGGTTCTTTTGTAATCATTTCTGTGTTCCTGGGATCACTGCTTGAGCCGGTGCGTTGGTCGGGTGGGAATCCTGGCGCGATTATGAGCGTCGTTCCAGTCGATGAAAATGGTACTCTCATCACGCCATTGGGCACCACTGATCTGCGCTTAACTCAGCCTGAAGAGCGGAATCTGCTAGAAGCAACGTTCATGCTACTCAATATCCATAAGCATGTCTAAGCAGGTTGGAAATTGACCGTTCCGCTCTTGCCGCCACTTTTCTGCGCGATATAAGCCTGCTCAAGCGTAATGGTTGTATCTACACCTTTGCACATATCATAAATAGTCAGTGCGGCAATGGATACTGCCATAAGTGCTTCAACATCGACGCCTGTTTTATAATGCGTGCGTGTGCGCCCCTCAATAAAGATGAAGCCAGTTTCAGGCTCAAGGGTAAACTGAATATCGATATGCGTCATTGGAAGAGGATGGCAGAGTGGAATGATCTGCGGCGTCTGCTTGGCTGCCATAATGCCAGCGATTCTGGCTACCTCCAGGACGCTCCCTTTGGAGATCTGATTTTGTTCGATCAAGTATAATGTCGCAGGTAGCATACGCACGCGTGCCTGCGCGATTGCTTCGCGCATCGTTTCAGGACGGTCGGTCACATCCACCATATGAACACTGCCCTGTTCGTTGAGATGAGTTAATTGTGCTGGTGTCTCTGGTTGCTCGTTTGGTGCTGTTGGCATAGACTGTGCCCCCTTTCAAGCACAGTATAGCACCAATGGATTGAACACTGACAGCCAGGCAGATCATAGTCTATGCAAATCTCTGATCGATACCCACTACCTGGTTGCCAATATTGTGTCGTGCATTATTTTTCTAAGGTCTGTCGACTTTGAAATGCACGGCGGAAGTGCGTAAAGGCCTCGCGTTCCTGCCCGATATCTTCCAGGATCTGGGCATAGCGTACCGATTCGTCAGCGAGTTCTTCGTGGCTCCCAATGCGTTCTAACATATTTAGTCCTTCGATAAAATGCTGGCTACCTTCCTCATAGGTTTGTGTGGCGTATTTAATGCGTCCGAGCACAATTAACGTGTCGGCAGTAATAATGGTGTCACCAAAGGTTCGTGCGATCTCATAGGCCTGGTGAGCGATGCTTTCGGCCAGCGTCAGATCTTCCTGGAGAAAATACCACTCTGCGTTGCGCGAAAGGAGACTGGCATAGCTCAACTGATCTTGTACGTTTTCTGCTTGTATCTGGAGCGCATTATCAAGATAATCACGGGCCTGTTGTCTATCAACTTTCATGATTGCCTGACCGAGATAATGATGAAGTTCACTTCTCAGTCGCTTGATAGTATCACTATTGTGTAATTGAAGACTCTTGTATGCATACAGCATTGCAAGATTATTATTTTTCTCTGCAGCATAATTTCGACATAAACTAGTGTAGACTGCTTGTATACTCTGTGTGGTCGTCAGTTTTTCTGTAATGGAGAGTGCTTTCTGGAACATTGCTAACGCCTGCTCAAAGTCTTCCGCACGTGTGTAATGCTGTCCCATTTGAATATACGTTTGAGTAGTGAAAAAAGGATCCTGGATGCCGCTTTCTTCAAGTTGATTGAGGCAGCGTTGATGTGCCAGTAAAGCCTGGGCGTGATTGCGCATAGCTGCATAGGTCAGGGCTAACTGATGCAGGATATGCAAATACAGATATTGATCGTTGAGCTCTTTGGCGAGCTGAATGGACTCTGAAAGAGTATATTCACTCTCCTGATACTTCGCTACCTGATAGTATGCCCAGCCTAATAGATACTTTTGCCGCAATTGATGTTGTCGTTTTGGTCGTTTAGAGGTGAGGCGTTCTAAGCGTGAAACTGCAGATGAAGCGCCTCCTTGTATAATTAAAATTTGTGATTCTAGTAATTCTAATTCTACTTCATCCTCTTCTCTCTCATTCAGCGTAGCGGCTGTCGTAGCTCGCTCTTCTTGTTGGGATTTATTGGGAAGTAACTGTATCGAGCTCAGCCCCAGGCGTGATGCTAGAATTTCCAGTGCCCGTAGCGACGGATGAATCTGGCCGCGTTCTATGGCTGAGATGTAACTGACAGAGAAATCGGGGGCAGCAAGTTGACTCTGTGTATAGTGTTGTGCGATACGTGCTGCCCGCAACTTTTCCCCTACAGATTTTCCAATCTTGTTTGATGGTTGCTCAGGGGACATGTTGACCTCCTAATGTTCTGATTTTAAGATAGAGAGTCAATAAATACACAAAATCCTGGTCAAATGTATTGTAAAATACACTTATGTATGGTGTCAATATGTTAGTGCAATCTGCATTCGAAAGATACTGTTAAATTTCGCTTGTGTTACAAGTAAAATTCTTTATTTACGCGCTTAGTTGTACTGTAATCAGTGCGTACTATAATGCTTAGGATATCTAAAATCCCCAGAGTGATAGTTTTCTACATTAAAGCTATCGTGCTAGCAGTTTGATTTTAGCTATATTCTTTTTATCTATTTTCTGCCTATTCTCTCCTCTTCTCCAGTGGAAAGGATGCTCATACAACACACTTGTCAGGAGGAAAAAGTGATCCATATTATATCTATTCTCGACTGAGTCCGGTGAGGTATTTACACAAGTAATTGGTATTTGTCGCACTCATTTGTTACAGTTTTTGCTCACTATGGATGGAAGGAAGCAAAAAATGTACTCGTATCTTCAACGTTATATATAGAGCCACGGTATAAAGCCATTTGATTTGAAGGTGTATTTTGCAAACAATGTCTTATGCTGTTAGGCTTTGTCCTACAAAAAATTATCACTTAAGGACAAAGTTGACCCTGTAATGAACGAACAAAGCGTTCTGTTTTGGACTATCAATTGGTCTGTTTCCTCTGTGCATCGCGTTTTTTTCTGTATGTGACGAAATGTTAGCTGAATGCAAACATTTATTATGCACGTGTTTTGTCAAATACTATGAGCACAAAGCATGTTGGGGGTCGTTGTATCCTGGTGTACAATTGAGGATGTTACCTGATTAAGAAAATAGTCGACCTCGCCTTTGTGGTGGAAGATTGCTATCGTAACGAGCCCGGTCAGGGTCTTTTGAGGAGTTCGCATTATGTTTCGATTTTTGACGGCAGGAGAGTCGCATGGTCCCTGCTTGACGATGATTGTAGAAGGTTTACCCGCCGGATTAACGGTGGAGAAGGCGATTGTGGATGCTGATCTCCACAGGCGGCAGGGCGGATACGGGCGCGGAGGTCGCATGAAAATAGAAAAGGATGCGATCCGCTTCCTGGCCGGTGTACGTCATGGCAAGACACTGGGATCTCCTGTGACCATGCAGATTGAAAACCTGGATTGGGTCAACTGGAATGAGCGTATGAGCGCGGCCCCGGTTGAGGCAGAAATCGATCCCGTGACACGTGTACGCCCGGGGCATGCAGATTTTACTGGTTCCGTGAAATATAGTCATGATGATGTGCGCAATGTGATTGAGCGTTCCAGTTCACGTGAGACGGCCTCGCGGGTTGCGGTTGGTGGTCTCTGTCGCCAATATCTGGCGCAATTTGGCATTGAGATCCATAGCCATGTCCTTTCCGTTGCCAATGTTACCTATGAGACCGAGCGTGCTTTGACAGCGGATGCTTATTCAGTTGAGATGTGGAGCGCCGTCGAGCAATCTCCGATGCGTTGTGCTGATGCTACTCTGACCGAGAAGATGATTGCTCGTATCCTTGAGGCCAAGCGTGAGGGTGATACCTGCGGTGGTGTTTTTGAAGTTGTGGCGACCGGCTTACCCATTGGTCTGGGAACCTTTAGCCAGTGGGATCGTCGTTTGAGTGCTCGGCTTGGTATGGCTATGATGAGTATCCCATCCGTGAAGGGCATGGAGATTGGTTCTGGTTTTGCGGCGACACGTACCACTGGTTCGCATGTCCATGATGTATTGCGCCATAATGAGCAAGGAAAGTGGTCTCATCTTACCAATAATGCAGGTGGCATTGAGGGTGGTATTTCCAATGGTGAGCCGATTGTGGTACGCGTTGGTGTCAAGCCTATTCCCACGCTGGCCCGTTCATTACCATCAGTAGATCTGGCAACGGGAGAAAATACTGATGAGAGCCGCTATGAGCGCAGCGATGTCTGTGTCGTTCCAGCCGCAGGTGTGGTTGGCGAGGCAATGATGGCGATTGTGCTGACTGAAGCATTGATTGAAAAATTTGGCGGCGATAGCATTGAGGAAACATTGCGCAACTATCACTCTTTTGTACAGCAATATTAATTGTTGGCAAGCCCTATCCTTGAGTGTACATTGAGTATTCATCACAAGCGTCCCAGCGGGTAAAACCGTGGGATGTTTTTTTGTGCTAGCAAGTGTGGCAATCGTATGTGAGAATAGATTAATCCTGAGAGACTATATCGAGGGTAGGTTGAGGATCGATGTTATCCTGAGCTAACTCCTGTTGTAACGTATGCCAGCAGTTGTCGCAGTAGCCTGCCGCGACCAATTCTAGCGAGAGATGGTGAAAGCCATATTGGGTTTGTAATTGCTCGTGGAGATCCCCTAACAGCGTTTCATCCAGGTGAATAGTGACATGGCAACGGCGACATATCAAATGATGATGCGCCTGTCCATCGGCTATTTCATACAATGGCTGGGCATCTGGAAGGTGACTCTCACGGATCAGGTCAACGCTTTTGAGCAATTCAAGGGTGCGATAGACGGTCGATAGACTGACACAGGGATTTTGCTGTTGGACGCGTTCCATTATCTGATCAATACTCAGGTGGCCTTGAGCTTCCTGAATGACGTTTAAGATCATATGACGTTGTGGGGTTAAACGGTAGCCGTGCTTGCGCAGTATGGCATCGCTCGATTGTTGAAACGAATGCATCCAGAAGCCCCTTCCCATAGATGTACAATACATATGTGTGTATCCTAGCACTCGTAGGAAATGGCGTCAACGCATGCGTTTTCTGCCAGAAAAGGGCCGAGCCGCGTTTATTCTCAGTATGTGTTTGATTCCCATGCTCTCCACGATCTCTGTGCATGAGTTTTCGCACCTGCGGTGCTCAAAATAGTTTTTAGTGTGTAGCGCAGGAAAGGTGCACAGCACCTTTCCTGCACTACACACTAAAAAGGGCGCAGGCGCGCACGCGCCTGCCAGCAGGTGAGCAGCAAGATCCCGATGGGAGTGGGCATCAAACACTTTGTCAGTGAAGCTGTTTTGCTACGGTCTGGAGGGAAAATATGGTACACTGGGAGCATCGCTATCTTTTAGGCACAATGATTTTCTCTGTGGTGGGAAACGTGGTGCGGGATTTCGAGGATGAGTATGAAGCCTGGCGCTGGTTGGAAAGTGGTGGTTGGGGATTAGTGGCAATCGAGCCGCCAGATCCTATCCGACCCGACGCATGTAAATATTACTTTAAGCGACAATGCCCCTCTATAGCGAAGCCGGTTCCCATTAGCAGGACGTATTCCGTTGTGAACGAAGGACGGAGAAGGAGGCGTGTATGACTTTTTCGCATTCCTGGCGTTCCGCACTCGATCCTCAGCGCGTGATGGAGGCTGGTGTGGTCCACTGGCAAGATGAGCATGCGCTGGAGGCTGCAGAATACCTCACGATGGAAGAGCCATTTGAGATTCGTCTGGCTCATCAAAGTTTAGCCGTTATTATGCGCACGCCCGGACATGATGAGGAGCTGGCGCTGGGCTTTTTGCTGACCGAAGGAATTATCCACACGGGATATGATGTGCTCTCGGTAGCAAATGATGAGGATGAAGATGGGTTACCTCTGGAGAATGTAGTGACTGTGATGTTGAGATCGGTTACTCAACAGTCCGCTTTGCAGGCACATCCGACGATATTTGAGCGGCACTTTGCGGTTTCCGCCAGTTGCGGCCTGTGCGGCAAAAATAGCATTGCAGATATCTTGCAGGCTGTTCCAAGATTGGAACCGGATACATTGCAGGTCCCGGCCAGCATTTTCTATACGTTGTCGGATCAACTACGGGCGCAGCAGGCTGTTTTTCGTCATACAGGTGGCTTACATGCGGCTGGCCTCTATAATCTACAGGGAGAATTACTCTTGTCGCGTGAAGATATCGGTCGTCATAATGCTGTGGATAAGCTGATTGGCAATGGTTTGTTGCAGGGGTTCTTTCCCTATCGAGAACATATCCTGTTAGTGAGTGGTCGCACCTCATTTGAGATTATCCAGAAAGCTTTATTAGCCAGAATTCCCTTTGTGACTGCTATTTCCGCGCCTTCCAGCATGGCGGTTGAGCTGGCTGACAAAGGGGGGATTACTTTAATCGGTTTTTTGCGCGATCATTCCATGAATGTGTATACTCACCCAGAACGTATCAGTCAGGAATGAGTAGCTTTGTCCCCTCGTAAGTGCGTCCCTTTGTAGCTTGTTGTTTTGAAATTTCCTGGAATGGTAAGAAGGCCGGGAGCCATTGTGGTTGTACCTTCTGTGGCTCTCCCTTGGATATGATATAGATTTTTATGCATAACGACACAATTGCAGCTATCGCGACTCCGCCCGGTGTTGGTGGTGTTGGTATCATTCGTGTGAGTGGCAGTGATGCCTTTGAGGTGGTCTTGCCCCTTTTAAAACGGCCCGGCAGTTCGACTGCCTTGCCTTCCTCACACAAATTAACCTATGGACAGATAATTGATCCACAAAGCAGCGAAGTGTTAGATGAGGTCCTGGTTGCCTTCATGCATGCTCCGCATACCTATACACGCGAACATGTTGTCGAGATTCAGGGTCACGGTGGTCCATTGGTGCTACAGCGCATCCTGCGGGCCGTCCTGGCACGGGGCGCTCGTCTTGCTAATCCCGGTGAGTTTACCATGCGTGCTTTCCTGAATGGTCGCCTGGACCTCGCTCAGGCTGAGGCTGTCATGGATCTGATTGAATCCGAAACAGAAGCGGGACAGCGTCTGGCTATGCAGCAACTGCGCGGTCGTCTGTCGGATCAAGTTCAGCAGGCGCGCCATGCTACCCTCAGCGTCATTGCGCGCATCGAGGCCAGTATCGATTTTCCTGAAGACGACATTCCAACCCCGCAGGCAGAGGAGCTTAATCCTCTAATTGATGAGGCACTGCGACAGGTTGAGTTGCTCCTGGCCGGATCTGATCAGGGTCGCCTCTATCGCCAGGGTCTGCGCACCGCCATCATCGGTCGTCCCAATGTTGGTAAATCCAGCTTGCTAAACGCCTTTTTACGAACTGAGCGTGCGATTGTCACCGCCATCGCTGGCACGACCAGGGATACCGTCGAGGAGGCGGTTAATCTGCGTGGGATACCATTGCATTTAATTGATACGGCTGGCATTACACCCACCGAAGATCCAGTTGAGGCTATCGGGGTACAGAGGAGCAGAGCTGCCGCTGAGAGCGCCGATGTGATGTTACTGGTCTTTGATAGCTCTGAAGCGCTGACTGAACAGGATCGCCTGGTATCCACGGAGGCGCAGGCCATGGGATTTGGGGTACCATCTTCAACTTTATCTTCAGATGAGCAGGTTGCCACCCACCAACGCCCGGTTTTACTGGTACTGAATAAATCGGACCAGGAGCAACGCATTGACAGAGCGGAGCTAGAGCAACTGTGGCCTCATGCTACATTTATCTCTACTTCTACCTTCTCTGATGCCGGTCTCCAACAACTCGAAGATGCTCTGGCAGATGTTGTGCTGGCGGGCCGCATGCTGCATAGCGAGAGCGTGCTGGTGACCAGTACGCGTCATCAAGAAGCTTTGCGCCGAACAATGGAAAATTTACGCGCCGCAGGTCGTTCGTTAGAGCAACGCGTACCGCTAGACTTCGTCTCGATTGATTTGAGAACCGCCTATGATGCTCTGGGAGAAGTAACGGGTGAGACCGCTAGCGACGATTTATTAGATAAAATCTTTAGTGAGTTCTGTATTGGCAAATAATTTTAACGGTAATGCGCGAAGCAAGCGGTATCTTTTCTGTATAGGCTCTCATTAGTTGCCTGCGAGCATCTTTTTGCTGTTCAGCTATAAATTGCTACACTTTATGATTATGAGCCGTTTTTAAATATATGATCTTGCGGAAAAGATAGCTTGAAGCGATTGAGATAAAATAGAGGTAATTGAAGACGTGAACGTATTGAAGAATGTCTTGAACATGCTAAAGAAACCTGCTGGCGTGATATTAATCGTAGTCGTTGTGCTTTGTATTGTGCTCGCCGCGCTTTCCTATCGATTGGTCAGCACATCCCTTGAGCAGCAGACACAGATGACGCAGGTATCTACCAGGACAGCGACACCAACACCGGCAAAGACCGCCCCGGCTATCAAAGCCAGTCCCACGCCCGCGCCACTCCTCCTGCCTCCTGTAGATCGTTCGAAAATCAGAGGCATAGCCGGAGATCCAGGCACAGATTATACCAATATTCCCTGGGTGCGTTTAAGTTCGCCAACTTGTGGTTGGGGTAACCTGCAGGGCCAGGCATTAAAAGATGTGATTCAGAAATATCATCGACAGGGCATCCGTGTTTTATTCTCCATCTGCCAGAACACAAATTTATTAGATACCGCCAAGTTTACTGACGCTGCTCAGGCGTATCCTGATGCGGTGCAATGTGGCAATGAGCAGATGAAACAGGACTCATCTGTGTCTTTTCTCTACGTGCAACCTGCTACATTTGCTAAATTCTACGATCTGTGTGAAAGCGCGATCCACAAACTACGGCCGGAAACTCCGGTGATTCTTGGTTCGCTTGATCCTCATGTAGCTGGCGCTGATTATCAGCTACTGGTTAATCAGGTTAACTACCTGGATCAGATGCAGACGGCCATGAATACCAATGTGCACCCTGGTGGACACTGGAACTGGCGTCACCAGACGCTCGGTCTGATTGATAGCTGGCACAATGGTTGGGGGGGATCAAATAATCTCTCCGCCCTCTTTGACTTCTGGTCACAGCAATTTCAAATTGACAGCAAACAACTGGGCAATCATTTATGGGTTATTGAGGGGACCGGTTGTTTTAAAGGCTGCGGTATTAATGTGGACAACTCGTATGATGTTGGTGCTTCCCATATACTCTCGCTGGTTACCGACGTGCAAACCATCCAGCAATATGACGTGCCATTTTTTTACTTTAGTGGGAAAGATTTTCAAGATCAAGGCATCAACTGGCCGATTGGTATTCTTGACATGAATGGTCATGCGAAGCCTATTCGCCAGGACCTGGCGATGGGAGCTGTCACTTTATCCCTCTCATGTGGTAGCAAGCATGTCACAGTAAAGAATCAGTTGCAACTGCTTGCCAATCTCTATAACAATTGCGCCTTGCCCGGCAACTACGTAAATATCCTGACCAGTTAAACAGACCACCAGCTCAAATCCGTATCCTCACTGCAAGACCATGGGCTCTATATGAGATTGTAGTGAGGATACATGGACACCAATTTTACCAATCAGAGTGTCTCGCTAAAAATTGGTCCTGAAAAGGCTTGACAAAAGGGCTGAATCCAGGTATGATTTATGAGTTGTCGTGAGTAACGCTACTAATGATGCAGGCCACATTAAAGTGGTCCCTCAGGGATACCAATTCTCCGCAGTACGAGACGTTTAGTCGAAGCTTTATTTGTCTTCTAGATTGAATGTTGAAACCGGAAAATGGAAATTATGAGGCAAGTAAAGTTCTTCGGAAAAGTACTTGACAAACCACCACAGGTATGCGATACTTCGAAAACCGAAGCGAGCGAACAAGAAAAACGAAATGCTCGTACAGCGATGTACCTTGACAACTGAAGAGTGGAAAGCAGAACAGTAACTGGAACTATACAAAGAAAAATTTATAGCTCCTGTCAATTCAGTCTTGGATATGCAGCAATGCATAGGTTAAGACAACAACA
>NZ_BIXY01000054.1 GCF_008326305.1 Dictyobacter arantiisoli
GTCTGCTGATCCGCTGGGAGAAGCGCCCGCGTTCCTATCAGACCTTGTTGTGCTTGGCTTGTGCGCTCATTTGCTTTCAACAATGTGATCGCGTTTCCTCCTTGTAGGTTTTCGGATAAGTTCTCACGGGTGGAGGGCCACGACCCTCTCGCACTGGCTCTCCTTCCCGCCTGCTCTGGGGCAGCTTTGGGGCGCAATGGCAATTCCCCTCCACCCGTGAAGGGTGGCTCCTACTGATGCATCGGCGTTCCCCATGCTCCCTCTTTCCATTCATTTGTTGGAGTAGGTGAAGCGCCTGCCAGCAGGTGAGCAGCAAGATCCCGCTGGTACTGGGAGTCGACACATTCTTAGAAGTGACCGCTGATGGTGTTTGTTTTGCTGCCGCTGGTGGTCGTGATCGACCATAGATCACCGCTGGTGGTATGGGTGGTTCCATTGCCGCTAAACTGGGCCGCCGCCAGCAGATTTGAGGATACTGCTATGCTCTGGCCACTATTCAGCGTATAGGTATAGATGACGGTCGTGCTGCTGTCCACATGGGTTGTGGTTGTACTGCCGAACGTCGTATACATGCCGTTATATGTGATCCCAGGGGTCTTTTGGACCGTGATCGTGATGGTCATAGCACTGATCGCTGCGGCGTTGCTAAATTTAACCTGTTCTTCAGTATAATAAGGACTTGAACTGGCTACCACCCCGCTGGCAGTGACTCCATTGCCTCCTCCCACCGGGGTTGCCGTCGCGGTTGGCGTGGGAGTGACCGGCGTCGATGTTGGGGTAGGATTGGGCGTGGGCGTGGTCGCTACTGACGTGGGTGTACTGGTCGGCGTGCCGCCTGGTGTGGGAGTGGGCGTTGTGCCTGCGATATCCCCATAGATGATGCCGAGGCCGTTCGTGCCTAAATAGACACGTCCGAAGACCCGTGGATCACCGGTGACGCAGCAGACCGCGCCATATTGGTGCTGGCTATCATTGATCTGTACCCAGTTGGCACCGCTATCGGTGGAGCGGAAAATGCCGTGGACACCACCGACAATAGCGCTGGCATAGAGCGTCATATAGTTCTGTCCTGGCGCGGCCATCCCAAAGCCAATCGAGTCAGCGGCGCTGACACTCGTGAGTTTGGTAAATGTGTTCCCGTTATCGGTCGAATGCCAGATACCATAAGCATTGCCCGTACTGCCACCGGCGACCCAGACATCGCCCTCATGGCCGGGCATCGCTTTCACAACCACCGAGTCATTGGCCTGGGGCAAGCCAGTCGCGCTGGTCGCGTTGAAGGTCGCGCCGCCATCGGTACTGAGCCAGAACTTGCCCTGTCCATAGCCATAGAATTTCTTTGGATTGACACGATCCGAGGCCACCACAGCGTTTTGTGGAATACCCGTTGAAGCGATCCAGGTATTGCCATTGTCGGTCGAGTAGGATAGCGCAGCATTTTTGGGAGCCCAGAGCACACGACTGGCATCCGCCGCTGCCGCCACTGATCCACCACTGCTAGAGACGCCTGAGATATCTTTATTGCCCGCGAACCAGGTCGCGCCGCCATCATAGCTGAAAGCACTGCTGGTAACTGCCGGGGAAGCACTGGGATTCCCATAGCCGACCCGGACCATAAAGTTTGGATTTAGCTCCGCATAATCGATAGCGGAATAGGTCCCTGCATAGGGAATCGAATACATCGTGGCAGGTGATTTCGTGAAATCATCGTGTCGCCAGCCACTGACATCCCCGACCGTACTATAGAGATGTGCATTGGCGGGCGGACTGATCAGATCCGTCACGGCCTCTTCTTCAATACCCATGGCGGTACTCTTAATCGCAACCTGCCCACCAGTATCCCACGCCGTCAGATTAGTAGTTCCATACAGTGTCGCGCCCGTCCCATACATCAAGCGATCTGAATTAAAGGGATCGATATTCATGCCCTCAATCATCCAGCCCAGCTTGACGGGCGGCACGGGATCAACCACATTGGTCGCGCCGAAATTCAACCACGGTGCGTTAGAGATATCGATAGTGTAATGCAAGGTGCGTGTAGGATAGGATGCCCACTCCCAGATCGTCTTCCAGGTTGCGCCGCCGTCCGTGGAGCGATACAGTTGTGCATCCGGCCACCACAGATTCACGGGTGCAACCACTAGCGTGCCTGGATGCAGCATATCGACCGCCAGACCGCCATAGCCAAAGTTGTTATTGGTCGTATCCGAGCCCGGGACAGGACTGATCTTTGTCCAGGTTGAGGTCGCGGGCACAAACTTCCAGACATCCCCATGACCACCATTATAGGGACCATCCCAATCGCTATAGGTCACATATAATGTACCATTGGAATCGAGCTTGCCCTGATGGGGGAGATAGCCAGTTGTCGCGTTCGTCGTCGTGCTCCAGGTCGCGCCACCCGTGCAGGTGACCGTTGTACCGCTCACGCTACAGGTCGGTTCATTGGGTATGGGAGCCCAGGTTGCGCCACCATCCGTGCTGCGATAGATATTATGCGCGCCGCTACTGTTATCCCCGACGCCTGCATAAATAGTCTGGGTCGTCTTGCCAGCCGTACCGGTTGAAGGATCAAAGGTCACCCACACCACACCCAGCGGATCACCCTGATAGGCATCACCTGCCTTCTCGACGAAGGGACCGCTATCGGGGAAATTCGTCACCTTGTTCCAGGTCACCCCATAATCGGTACTCTTCCATAAGCCATTGCCGCTGCGTGCGCCAAAATAGAGGATTGCATCGTTGTTCGGATCAATCGCCAGGCGTTCGCCCATGCCGCGTCCCGGCATATTGCCGCCCATCTTAAAAGGCATTGGCGTCTGTTGGAAGGTCTTGCCCTGATCAGTTGAGCGCAGGATCACGCCATTCATACTCGTCCACGAGTTCGTATAGGTTCCCGCCGCAATATAGAGACGATTGGGATCGACGGGATCGGTCGCCAGACTTTCAACACCCGTCATATTCCATTGGTCGGGACTCACCCAATCGAGTAACTGTGTCCAGGTACTGGTCGTGGGATTCCAGCGGTAGGCCCCGCCCATATCGGTGCGGGCATAAATCAAATCCTTCTGTTTCTGGTTGAAGATAATATTGGGGATAAAGCCGCCGCCGCCGCCGGTGACGACATTTTTCCAGGTATACGCCTGTGTAGCGGCCGGCGAAGCCGCTGCAGCGGCGTTCACATTCCTGGATGGACTTGCCAGCATCGGCACCATAGATAGGATCATGACTGCCAGTGAGAGCATGGGGAGCAGCCATCTACGCCGCCTGAGGGAAAGGGATAACTTTTCTATCATAGTAAAGTTCTCCTTGGTTGCTATCAAACAGAGTTGGGGAGCATTACAGGGACAGGTCATGCTGTCAACATAACTTTTCGACGTTGATGAAGAGGAGCAAAACAGCGAAATAGCCAGCCAGGCATCCACAGAGATAAGACCAGATAGCGAGCAAAAGCATCGTGTGCTGTTTTGTGGGAGGAGATTGTTCTGCATGTCGGTTCCATCCGCCATTGCAGGGATGTAAAGGGAGCAGCCCTCCTTGCCGCTCCTCTGTTGTATAACAGCACTTACTTATAGTATCTATATAGCTGGAATAGCTTCCAAAAGTCAAAGTAAACTGACCTGCTGACTAAAAACTGGTTAAATGAGACTATTGTGCAGTTGGGGCGTGGCTAATGAAGAGTCGGTTACATGAGATAGTTGACTAAAAGATCGGCAAAATTTTCCTTTGTGTCGGGCGAGAGTATTGTTGCCAGATCATTATCAAGTTTTGACTTGAGATTGAGAAAAAGGCCCGGAAAAACGTCGTTGGCCTGAGCCATGAGTGTAGAATCAGCATCTTCCAGTTTTTCCAGTTTTTCCAGCAAAGATTGAGTATCCTGCTTACTTTTGAGCTCAGATATCTGTTCATGGAGCCGACGTTGTAATGATATAATCTCGGCATGACGAGTATATTGTGAGAGGTTATTTCTATGATCCAGCCCGGCCTCCTGGTCAGGAACTGAGGTCAATTTAGATCTATCTTGCTGGATATCGCCCAGGGTGGGAAAATCATAGTAGTTGCGATGCGCAGTCACAGCATAGATATGTTCCGAAGGATACAGTTGTTGCCGTGCAGGGTCTTGACGTTGTTCCATCTCTAATTTGGTGCGATAACTGTTCCATGATAGTTGTTGCACCGTTTGATCTGCACTGATTTTTGCTGCCTCTTGTTTGATGGGTAGCGGACGGTCACTGAAGTCTGGATCAAAAACGAGTCGTAACGTACCGGATTGCGTTTGATGCCTGCTTAACTCCACTGGAATGGTTACTGCTGTATGATATAACCAGGTTGTTACCTTACGATATTCTTGTCCCTGTTCCATTTTCTGCTGATTGTTGAGTCTGGCTTGTCTATGACCTTTCGCATCAAAGTCGTAAGAGAAGAAATAGACTTTTTCTGCTGTGTATCCCAACTCTTTGAAAACCTGACTCATCGTATGAGCGCGAATATAGCATCCATCGGGATGATCATAGGGTATGGGTACGCGCTCTCCATGGAAAGGTTTAAAGGTTAATTGGGCCATAGCCTTCGCAAGCTGCATAGCTTCGTACTGAGTCAGAGACTTTTTCTCCAGTTTCTGATCGCCTAGCAGGTATTGTGCATAGTCAAGTGCGTTACCGGAAAACGTCTCCTGGACACGTTTATAGAGTGGAGCCTCTGTGGGATATTTTTTCTGGTAGGTATCGCTCAGCGCCAGCAGCAGATCTGTGTTGCGATGGAGATGTGTCGTTTCCTGATAAAAAGCCTCAGGATTTTTGTCTTGCAGGGCTTGATGGATTAGCTCAATACTTTTATAGAGACGCGATGTATTTTGTTGTATGCTGATTTGCTGTTGTAAAAAGGGAAGCTTTTGATCCCGGCGTAAGCTTTGAGGCTGAAGCAGTTGCAGTGCATAGTTCAGGCGTGATCGATCTTCGGGTCCTTGAAAGCGTCTTTGTAAATCCTCTTTCAGAGCGATACCACTTTTTTGTTGGTAATACTCTTCAAATTTAGCAATAGCCGCAGGCTCGGCCTGCAATGATTGTAGGACGCGATAAAACTGTTCAGGAGCGGCTGTTTTATTTTGCATCAGAGAGGTAAAGTCTTGTGCGAGAACAGGAAAATCAAGCACATCCGCGACCGGGAAATCGCGCGCTGCCGCATCATAGTGCAGATCTCTGTTTGCAAGATGCGTGACCTCTACCGTTTCCATATTCCAGGAACCAATTTCTTGCATGATCTTCTGCTCATTAAGAGCCTCTCTCTCCAGACAGTGCTCTTTCAAGGTGCGTAATCTTTCCGTTACATCAAAGCGTTGCACCTGCGAAACTTCTTTTGTCTCTCCGCTGGCGAATATTCCCTTTATCTCGTTATTGTTGAGTTTTGTGATAGAATATGTGTTTCCTCCATCCTTGCGTTCTTTGTTTTTGTTCTGTTCAAGCAAGGAGGTCATCAAGTTGTATATATTTGATTGCTCGGTTGTAGAAACGTCACCAGTAAGAATAGATTTCTCACCTTCAGAAAAGTTATTCCTGACCATATATATCATCGCTCTCATTTGCATAGTTTTATAACAATCATACTGTAATTTAAAGAGAACGTAAAGGGAAATAGTATCAAGTATTTGTAAGGAATATCTTCTAATTGTATATGTACTTATTAAAATCTTAAAGCATATATTTGCTGAAAAGCTGTTTCATACTGGATTATAAATTCTGTATACTAGTAATGTATGCGAGATAAGATAGAGAGGGAACACTTATGCTATTTATGGTAGTGGTATGCTCTCTAGATAGCTTGTTCACAATGCTGTGACAAGGGAAGGTCAGGATGAGTACAATGAATGAACGCCAGTTTGTTATTCTCAGGCAAGGGGCTGCGGTCTGGAATGCCTGGAGAAAAAAACATCCCCATGCATACATCGATTTTTCAGATGCCCAATTGATCGAGGTTGATTTGCAGGCGTGCCATTTGCAGCGTGCAAATTTCCAGAGAGCCCTGTTGCAAGCCTGTAATCTGCGCTCTGTGCGACTGGATCGCGCCGATTTGAGCGATATGAGTGCGATCGATTGTCTCTTTCAGCAGGCATCTTTTGTGGGTGCGAACCTTTGCAATGCGGATCTCAGTCATGCTGATCTTCAACATACCCAATGGAAAAAATCCTGGTTATGGGGTGCGAATCTTCATCGTGCTAATCTCCATGGTGCATGCTTTCGTGGCGCCATGCTCGATTATGTAGATTTGCGGCATGCCAATCTGAGAGGTGTCTCGTTTCGCCATGCATCCTTACGGGCGGCACGCTGCAACCAGACCAACATGCGCGAAGTGAACTTATCGGCTGCCCACTTAGAATATGCTCATCTGGAAGAAGCCTGTCTCCTCAAAAGCAATCTTAAAGGAGCACACCTCTCTCATGCGAGCCTGATCGACGTAGACCTGCGTGAAAGTCAGCTCTACCATGCCGATTTTCGTGCTACCGACCTGCGGGCCGCTGATCTGCGTGGTACTAACTGGAAATATACGCGTCATCAAGGCGCCTTGCTCACTGGAGCCATGCTTGAATCTTTTGCCTTCCGATGAAGCAGTTCTATGTCTCACACTTTGGGGATTAGCCATCTCCTGCCGATACTATATGGTGGATACACGTTAAGATACACTGAAATACAAAGACATGATTTTATAGTATCCAACGTGTAACATGTGTATAGATATCATTATGTGCTACAAAATTATATCTATAGTGTGATTTTGTAGTGATATGAGAAGGAGATTTTTCATGGTCCTGGCGAGCTCAAGGTAGCCCCTGAACCACCAGCAGGCTCACCGCTTAAACTGGCAGCAGAGCGTCCAGAAGAATTTTCTCCTGGTCTGCCACCTGAGCTCAAAGAACTCGTCGAGAAAGCAGCCCAATTAGCCTCATAAAAAGCGTGTTAGACTCCCATGGTTTTCGTGATCTTCGTGTATGAGATCGCGCACCTCTAGTGCTCAGGAACTTTTATCACGTTTTCTGCATTAAATAACAGGAACAGGCAGGCGTGTCAGCGTCTGCCTGTTCCTGTTATTTTTATGCTTTGGTTGCAGGCGGTGGATCAGGGCATTGCGTTTAGACATTGTTGCTAGCCCATGGATCGTGTAGGCTCATAGGAATTGACCTGTTTTCTTTTTTGACGTATGATTTTTATCATCATCTATGATGCTATTGAAAATATGATGCAGCCGGAAATTATGTGACAATAAGGAATAACCGTGAAAAGAATATCCAGCTTTCACTGGCTTACTGTTCAGCTAAAGGATCTTCTACACTATGCTTATACAGAATTCAGAAAATAGAAGTCGTGTCTTAACTATCGAGCATCCTACCGATAGCTTGCCCGCGCTGATGGTGTTTTCTGGCAATGCAGGACAGTTATTGCGCGGTGATATTCCTACGGTTAATGTTCTGAAGGCCATGCGGCGGCGTGCACAGCGCAATGGCGTAGCTTTTACGATGCATTTTCAGGAAGCTGGTGCCGTGAATTCAAAGAGCGTGGGGATGACTCGCCTGCTTGAGGATGTCTTTGGAGATGAAGTGGTCATTTTTCGCCATGGTACCCAGGAAACAAACGGCAAGATACGTGATGGCCATGATCAATATCTGGTCTCCTCGAAAGACCTGGTGGTGCGGTCGCGCAGTACCGTCCATTTGCCGGTAGTCGAGCGCAAGGTTTTACGAAGGAACCAGCGGGCCGCCGTAAATACCAGTTATGATTTTAGATTGCCAGATGGCGAACCGGGCTATCTGGTCACCACCGGCTTTCACTATGATCTTGGCCTGACACCCAATAGCACCCAGGTGAGTCGCTTACAGGCTGTCAAGACCAGAGAAGGCGTCGAGCGTTTGATACAGAAAGATCTCTCGTCGCTCTGCCATGGCTCGGAGCAAGCAGGAAAAAAGCCGTTACACGGCTTAAAAGGATTGATCACTTTTAGCGGAGATGGTAATACCCGTGGTTTGATCGGATCTCGCTGGCATATTGATCGTGTCGATGCCTTGAAAAAAGGGCTGGGTGCCAATGTCAGGGAAGCCACCGCTGAAATCAATGTGACAGCCAATCTCACGCATAGCATTCAACAGGAATTCCTCGAAAAAGAGACCCGGATGATGAAGTTAGCCGGTCATGTCGTCAACTCGGCTATTGATGCAATTGATGTCACCACTGGAAGCAAATGGGGTGAGCGAAAATTAGATCATCAATTTTACCGCGACTTTGAACTGGATGCACGTGGCTTACTGGTTCCCTTACAGCGCTTTGATGTGATTGAAAATAACGTCTTCTATAACTTCGAAAACGCCGATCATTACTTTATCAGTACCCTGTTTGGCTATTGCAGCTAGCAATCTTGAAGCTTGATCTCCCTGTAAGAGAAGGCCGGAATCCCGCTGGGAGTGAGATCTTGCTGCTCACCTGCTGGCAGGCGCCTGCGCGCCTGCGCCCTTTTTAGTGTATGTTGCAGGTGCGAAACCTCATGCATAGAGATGGTGGAGAGCATGGGATCTTGCTGCTCACCTGCTGGCAGGCGCCTGCGCGCCTGCGCCCTTTTTAGTGTATGTTGCTGTAAATGTGCTTAGCACATTTACAGCAACATACACTAAAAACAGTTTTGAGCACCATCGGTGCGAAAACTCATACACCAGGATGGCGAAGACCATGGGAATCAAATACTTTGTAATAGTATATAGGGCAACCTTTAGTGTTGCACTAAAGGTTGCCCTATATACTCATTCTATTTTAACCCTTGACAAGGGAGTATGCACCGTCGATCCAGAGTTCGGTGCCGGTGATATGGCTGGCGGCATCGGAGGCCAGAAATCCCACAACCTCTGCCACTTGTTCTGGGGTGGCAGGTTTGCCATCACCTAAAGGGATTGGTCCTTTGGGGAATTGCATCGGGAAATTAATCTGATCCAGGTTACGGAACTCGGTATTATCACTGATCTTTGTCACCGTTGCGCCCGGACAGACCGCATTGACGCGGATATTGTTCTGTGCCAGTTCGACGGCCAGCATTTTTGTCATGGCGATCTGCGCTGCTTTCGTTGCTGAATAAGCGGTGGCGCCGGTATTGCTAAAGACGCGTGTGCCATTGACCGAGGAATTAATGATAATCGCACCACCTTGCTTCTTCAAAGCCGATACAACTGCCTTGATTGTCAAAAAGGTGCCCGTCAGATTGATATTGATGGTTTTGGACCAATCCTCGAGCGATAAATCCTCAATTGGAGCCCAGACACCATTGATACCGGCGTTGGCGAAGACGATATCCAGACGTTCCCAGGTCTCCAGCACCTTTTGCATCACATGTTCCATATCTGACTGAACCGAGATATCCGCTACAATACTGATGGCTTCTCCACCCTGTTGAATAATTTCGGCGGCGGTTTGTGCTATTTCGTCAGCAGTGCGGCCTGATACAGCTACTTTTGCTCCCCGCTGTGCTAGAAGTAGAGCCGTAGCCTTGCCAATACCCGAACCCGCGCCAGTAATCAGTGCAACTTTTCCTTGCATATCTAAAGCTGAAGATGGCATGCCTTTTTTCCTTTTTTGTTAACATTAAATATCACTGAAATAGGCAGTGAGATGCCCGCTGTGAAGCCACTTCATCATATTCTTCCCGATACCACATGCGAGCTGTACAGATGAATGGTTTCAGATGTGTTCGTTGATCCGTTTGAGGCTCTTTGAGCTTCGATTAGCCTGCCGATAACCTCTATTATAGCGAGTTTTGATATTTTGAATAGATGGTTACGTATTGACGCGTAATGAAATGCAAGAACGTAATACCACCAGACACTACTTTCACTGCAATGCGTGAGTATAGCAGGGGAGTGTCTGCAACAGAAGTTTTCAATTGAGCTTGAAAAAGAAAGGAAGCTATAATGGCTGAGAAGTATACAACACACGAGGCATCAGTAGTGGTTCCTGCACCAGCTCATCAAGTGTATTCGTTGTTTTCCCACTTTAATGATTTCCCCAAATTTATGTCCTTTGTGAAGGAAGTAACGTACCGCGATGATCAAAACAGCCACTGGGAAGCCGATATTATTGGTCACCATAAGTGGGATGCGAAAAATGACAACTGGATTGAGGATCGCCAGATTGGTTGGCGCTCGACGAATGGCCTGGATAACTTTGGAGCGGTCCGCTTTGAGCCAACGGGCCAGAATCAAACTCGTGTCGACGTAACCATCAACTACAATCCCCCGGCCGGTGTGCTGGGTGAAATCGGTGAAAAAGCCGGTGGCGGACGCCATTTCCAGGAAGCTTTGCAGCGCGATTTAAATAACTTTGCGCATCTGGTTGAGCAGGCCCCGCCGGGAGCGCTTGATCCCCATTCCTCGAGCTACATTTTCCACGCGGATAGCGCGGCTGCCAAAAAAAAGACAACCCCACGTCAGGACGAAACGATGTAAGCTTGAGAATATCCCTATTCTAATCCTTTTCCTGAGAGCATGGGTTGAAGCGTTCTCTATCACGCTTCAACCCATGCTTTTTTGTTGCACTTTCATAGATAACCTTCTTTTCTCCTCCCCTGGTACTCTTGAATAAGCAACTGGTTGCGGATATACTGAAGAAAAAGGCAAGAACGCTGTTGTAAGACGGCGTTCTTTAATTATTGAGGTCTTCTTATCATGCTGCAATCACACGCATGGTGGCAGTCTGGTGTTGTTTACCAGGTGTATCCACGCAGTTTTATGGATAGTAACAGTGATGAGGCACACCTGCCATTCAACTTCCAATTGATCACCACGGAGAAGTGGGATGATCAGTTGTTGCGTTCCAAAGTCAATCCTTATGAACTGGCATTGCCAGAGGGGGCATGGCCTAACTGGGTGCTGAGTAACCATGATAATGCTCGTGTTGCATCCCGTGTCGGCAGTGAGCAGGCGCGTATCGCTCAGATGCTGTTGTTGACATTGCGTGGCACCCCGACCTGTTACTATGCTGACGAGTTGGGATTGCCGGATGTGCCAGTGCCGCCTGAGTTCAGGACCGATCCCCAGGGAAAATTTGGGGCTGAATTTGGTCGTGATCCCGAACGTACACCCATGCAATGGGATGCTGGCATCAATGCTGGCTTTACTGCTCCCGGCGTGACTCCCTGGCTGCCTTTATCGGCGGATTATCAGGTGCGCAATGTAGAGGAGCAGCGCAAAGATCCCCATTCCTTCCTGTCGTTGATCCGCACCTTGTTACAGGTACGGCGTACGCAACCGGCACTCAATGTCGGCACCTATCAGCCTATCGATGCAGTACCGGCAGGCTGCTTTTCCTATCTCCGCCAGTATGAGGATCAGCGTTTCCTGATCGTTCTCAACTGCGGCGCTGAGGAGCTTGAGGTTGAATTACCCCGGTTAGGGACCGGTCGCATCGTTATCTCCACCCATATGGATCACGAAGGCACGCTGGATCTGGCTCGCTTCTCTTTGCCTGCCAATGAGGGCTATGTGATCCAGTTAGCGGAGGAGATACCAGCGTAACCTTTTGATGCGCTTTATAAAGTATCTAATACCTTTTATGTTGCCTCGCTAAGAAGTACCATTGGGATCTTGCACCACACACTACAAACTGTTTTCCGGGTGGCCTTATTTGCGTGCGTGTCTGCCTGTATGGCTGAATACGCTTTGCGAGAGGTCATCCATTTTCGTGGGAGAGAGCATTGAGATGCCCAGCAAGGCCAGTGAGGCGAAGAGGAGCATCCCAGTTATGTTACTCAGGATGGGGAGTGAGAGAAATATCTGGCTGATCAGATTCAGGCCAGCGCCGCCAATCAAGGCATAGCAGGTGAGGCGCGGAAAGGATCGTGTTTGCCAGAGCGCAATGCCCAGAAGCAAGCAGCCAGGTGCGAGTGGTCCCCCTGAGAAAAAGAAGTGTCCCCAGTGTGTAATGGTGGCAAATGATGGAAGATGGAAACTCGCCAGTGCTTTATTGATAAGATCCAGACCGTTGACCTGTGGAATCTGGACGGAGGGGATATCTGAGCCACTGGCACTCTGTCCAAACAGTCCCGCGATACCATCCTTCAAGCTATTAAGTCCCGATGAGGCCGAGTTGGCGGCGCTCTGGGCTGCATTTCCTGGCGCATTGATTACCGTTGTGAGCGTATGTGCCATACTCAAGAGCATCGGAACCACGATGATATCAATAGCGATCACGCCGACCACGAATACCAGCGCGCCCAGAAAGAACAGCAGGGAACTGAGAACTCCCAACAAATTGATCTTATCTGACAATATGGTGTAGATATTGATACCATAGAGCAGGACCATCGTTCCCAATGCCGCCAGGATCATCGGGAGAAACCAGCTATTCTGTGTAGGATCATTATTCCAGAGATTTAATCCTTCTCCCAGCAACGCACACAGACTTCCAATAATTAATGAGATCGCTCCGATACGCAATGAGAACCGTCGTAGCATAGCAAGTACCTCTCCGGAACATGATTGTATCACACGCTACTGCTTAAAATCTTTACCAGACAAAGTTAGAGCTTGTAATAAAATTACTGCTATGAAAGTAGAGATATTTCTTATTCTATGCTACAAAGCCTTTAAAGATATATTACAACAAACATATACAAAAGTACATGGGCAATAAGCCTATGCCGGCAATCAATGATCAGGGGAATATGGTAGTTACAACCTTGCTACGCTGAAAAAGAAGCCCTCATCTTTACGATAAGGGCTTAACGTGCTGTATGTTTTTTAGGATCAGGAAATCCATACACGCGTATTGCTATAGGTCGTCTGGACCGCATCATTGTTGGTGGCATACGTGACGACGCCAAGTGGACCATCTGTGTAGGTGTTATAAACTGTCTTGCTGATTAATGGGTGTGAGGATACCTGTACCTTGATAGGTTTTATTCCATTTTACATAGCGCTTGCTGGCATGCCACAATGAATATCTATGCAAGCGCATAGCATAAGAACAGTTGCAAACGCTTCTCGCCTGGCAGCTTGTAAATAAGAGGAATGAACGTATGAAGATTGTGATTCCAGACGATTATCAGGATGCTGTACGCCATCTTGCCTGCTTCGATAAATTGGCCGGGCACGAGGTGACGATTTATAATGATACAGTAAGGGATATTGATACGCTGGTCACGCGTTTTCAGAATGCCGATGCATTGGTCCTGATTCGTGAGCGCACCCCGATTACCGAACAATTGCTGGCTCGCTTACCCCACCTCAAACTGATCAGTCAGACGGGCAAAGGGATTGCACATATCGATCTGGATGCCTGTACACGCCACGGTGTGGCGGTCGCGCAGGGCGGTGGTTCATCCGAATCCACAGCTGAATTGACCTGGGGATTGATACTGGCGGCTATGCGTCACATCCCACAGGAGGTGGCACGCTTGAAGATGGGTCAGTGGCAATATACCCTGGGTTATGGCTTGCGCGGTCGGACGCTGGGCATTTTTGGTTATGGCAGGATTGGCCGTATCGTTGCTGGCTATGGCAAAGCGTTTGGGATGCAAGTCCTGGTCTGGGGGCGTGCTGGCTCCCTTGAACGCGCCAGTGCTGATGGTTTTGCCACAGCCGCTAGTAAAGTTGACCTTTTCAGAAGCGCCGATGTGCTCTCCCTGCATATCTCGCTGAAACCTGAGACGCAGGGCATTGTCACAGCCGCCGATCTGGCTGAAATGAAACCGTCCGCACTGCTGGTCAATACCAGTCGGGCCAGATTGATCGAGAAGGATGCCCTGGTCAATGCGCTCCAGGCTGGTCGCCCCGGCCTCGCGGCTGTCGATGTTTATGAGGAAGAACCGCTGCATGACAGTCCACTGTTGCATATGGATAATGTAGTTTGCACGCCGCACCTGGGCTATGTCGAGAAGGACAGTTATGAACTCTACTTCGGATCAGCCTTTGATCTTCTCCTCGCCTATGCCGCAGGCCATCCGCAAAGCATCGCCAACCCTCAGTCCTTAGCAGCGCGTTAATCTCCACCCTCGTGATGGGCAATACCGTTAAAAGAATGAGAATGACGATGGAGAAGTGTAGGTGGGTGCCGAGGTCGCAACCGAGGTACGCTTTTCTGTTCATCGTACCGACATCTTAGCTCATACAACGAAGGCCCGATCCTTGCGGTCGGGCTCCGTGACACGTATGACCATACTTATCGGGTTTTCGTTAATCGGGTGAGAAGTGGGGATTCTTGATCAGGCCGAGAGAATTGCCAAAGGGATCGAGGACGGTACCTGTATAAATTCCGTCTCCAACGTCATGCACGGGTGTTCGTTCCTGTGCTCCCGCCGCGAGCAGGCGCTGGTATGCTTCATGGGCATCCTCAACGCCCCAATAGGCTACCGGGCCGGATGCCCCACGCGGAGCAGCAGGATCTAAGCCAAGCTCGAAGCCACCGACGGTAAAGCCAACATAAAATGGCTGATCGAAATAAGGCTCGATACCGAGTATTTCGCTATACCATGCTTTGGCCTTTGCAATATCATCGACGCCGTAGACCACAGTGCGCAATCCTTGAAACATGAACATTTCCTTTCCTGTAGAGAGAGAACGAGTCTTCACAATGTCTATCTGCTCCAGTATACTGATGAATGCGGAAGGAATCGTTCCGGCTTTTCTCGTCTTTATGTCAGAAAGAAAGAAAGAAAGAGTTCATGTATCATCCAACCAGTCGCGTGTTGATCGTTCTGGAATTGCTTCAAGCCAGACCATTGATCAGCGGTCCAGCGTTAGCTGAGCGTTTGGAGGTCGATGTACGAACCGTGCGTCACTACATTACGATGCTTCAGGATATTGGTATCCCAGTTGAAACGGTACTGGGTCGGCATGGCGGCTATCGACTTCGTCCCGGCTTTAAGCTTCCGCCATTGATGTTTTCAAATGAGGAAGTTCTGGCTCTGATGTTGGGCCTGATGGTGGTACAAAAGCTGGGGGTTGGAGATATGACCTCGGCGAGTGAAGGCGCTATCGCCAGGATTGAGCGTGTGCTGCCTCTGCCCTTGCGAGGGCGTGCCAAAGCCATCCAGGAGATGCTGGTGTTGGGTATGACCGCACCAGAGACGGTGGTCGAGCGCATAGTGGTCGAAACCCTGAGCCTGGCAGCCCAACAGGGACAACAGGTACGTATTCGCTATCATAATAAGATCAAGCAAGAGACAGAGCGCGTGATCGATCCCTATGGAGTTGTTTGTCATGAGGGGAAGTGGTATGCGGTTGGCTACTGCCATCTGCGCGCCAGCTTAAGAGTTTTTCGGCTCGATCGTATCCAGCAGGTCGAGGTTCAAAAAGAGCTTTTTACTCGTCCAACTGATTTCAACATTCTGGATGCCATCATCCAATCCTTTGTTGCCATTCCCGATGTCTGGAACATAGAGGTGTTGCTCAAATTGTCACTGGCGGAGGCCAGGCGCAAAGTCCCAGCATCCCTGGCGACACTCACGCTTGAGCCGCTGGCACAGGGTATCCTTTTCTCAGCATCGATTCACAGCCTTGACTATATTGCACGCTTCCTGGTCAGCCTGGGTTGTTCCTTTGAGATCCGCCAGCCTGTCGAGCTTAAGCTTGCCTTGCGAACGCTTGCCGAAGAGATCATCCAACTCGCTATCTGATCTCTTCTATCTCTGATGTGGGAGTTGGCTTACTGCCAAGCGCAAATTCACCAACCGAGGTTTCTTGTAGATAGTTGGTACCGGACAATTTGGTGAAGTGGTCCGAGTCCCCGACTCCCAGCGCGCAGGGAGCCAGATCCATCGCCGTTGCCACCAGATACATCGTGGCATAAATGACGCCTACATTTTTGAGGATCAGCGCATAGGCAATGCTTTGATACTTCCATGAAACACGCTGGAAACGGGCCGCCAGGGTGATCAAGACCTGTGGTTGCGCGGGGGCTCCCATGGCCTGATAGGCTTCATAGAGCAATCTGGCGGTATCTTTATTGGACTCCTGAATAAGTGCCAGGGCATGTTGCAATGGATCATACCAGTAGAAGCCTGGCTGAAGACCTTCACAGCGGTCAATCGTCAGATAGAATTCCATTTCATAGCTTGCGCCGCTGCCGGGGAAGGGTCTGACTGTAAATTCACCGCTGTCATCATCGTCGTAGACCTCTTTGACACGCGCCACACGATAGAGAAACTCAGCCAGTTGCGCCAGCGTAATCGGCTCTGTCCCATAGTCACGGAGCGAGGCGCGTGCCTCCATCACCGCCTCCAGACCAGGATCTTCGCTTCGCATCCTCTCTCTATCGGGACGGGGTAAAGAAATGGTGGCAGGCCATGGTGCTTGCTTGATGGCCGGCTGTGGGGGAAGCTGTCGCAGAAAACGATAAGTCCCGCCAAGGGGATTATTATGCCTGCCGGTTCGGCTACGGCTGTGGAATAAGAGATCATGGAAATCCCATTGCTGCAACGTTTCATCTTCCTCCTCATGCAGCCGACCTGTTGGAGTGGTTGGAGCAGCGAAGTTTCCCATGACCAGGAGCGCCAGCACGCTGATCAAATTATCTTTTTCTTCCTCGGGTATGGCCTGGATCAGCTCACAGGGCGTTATGGCCTTCCCAAGATGATAAATTACCTGAGTCGTCACTGGATGCTCAAGTCTGATACGCGCATGCGCGAGAGGTGATTCTAGATAGCTCATGCCATCTTCAGCGCGTCTGATGTAGGCGAAACGGGACATCTGATACGCTTGCTCGGCCCGCACATTGATCCATTGATGCTGCACATACGACGAAATCGGAATCAAGGTTGCCAGAGGTGTAGATCTGTCCTCACTTCCTGCATAGATAAAAAGCATTTGATGCCGTAGCAGGCTGGAGAGGTAGCGATAGAAGGTCGTGAGCATGTTTTCTTCATGCGCCTCTCTAATAGCTGTATTAATCTGACGCGCCGAACAGGTTGTGTCGGCCAGTAGCAGCAATATGCGGCGCAGGCTCTGACTGAGGGGAGCGATCGTGATCTGGAAGAAAGGCGAGATGACCGCCACCCCATCCTCACGTTCGCTCATCTCTACATTCTCTTGTAAACGATACGCAATGTGTGAGGTTCTGGTACTGATATCCATGCTAAACTCCTCTCGTGTAATCTTCTCGTGTAATCTTCGCAACTTCTCTCTTTCACCGCTACCCGGAAGGACGGAGAGCCTCAGAAGAATGGATGTGGATGCGGATTTATCTCTGCCTGGGTGAGGGGATGATCACGATATCCCAGGGTAAATGGGAGTTGATGCAGGCGTTCAAATTGAATACGCCGATTGTTTTGACCGAAGGTCATGGGCAGCATCCCGGGCATCAGAACCTTGACGCAGCGCAGTCCGCAGGGAATGTGTTCCGGTGCTGTTTGATCGACCACAATGATATCTGTCCCACGCTTGAGATAGTAGTCCATGAGATTCTCAAGGTCATCCCGCAGGTCCAGGTGCTCTGCGGGATGCTGGTAACTGCTGCTGAAGGCTTCCTGAAAGGTCTGCTGTGGTTGTTTGTTTTCATACAAGAAATCGAAGCGCTCAAACGCTTCCGGCAGATAGTACACCTGGGGATGATCAGGCATGGATTGGACAAGGCTGGCATCGGCAAGCATCTCCAGGGCATGCGCTCGCTGCTGTTGATTTTCCTCGGGTAAGAGTGCCAGGGAGGAGGTGAGTTCGCGGAGCGCTCTTGTCAGAGCCTGCTCTGGCTGTGGATGTGAGCCCGCCAGGACATGCACCTTTGGCATCCCTTCCCGTTGTTGGACATCGACACCCAGCATGCAGAGGCAGGGGATCGCATGATCCAGGGTGGCGTTGAAGACATGGATGCTATAGCCGGAATGGTGCTCAAGATGTCCAATCAACAAACGGATAGTTGGATCGCTGACTGAGTTCAGATTGAGGCGTGGCAAGCCGAGTCGGGCATACCACATCAATAAGAAGGCGTCGCGTTCCACCACTTCCATCATGCCGTGGAAAATGGCCTCCTCCAGGCAGTTGCCAAGCGCGCAGCCATTTGATATTTCATAGACAAAGGCTGGATTTTCCTGGTTGATGGGCACACCATAGTAGGCACAGTGTTCCGGTATGAGGATGGGTGATTGACGCTGGAAGGAATATCCCCAGATCCAATGGCAGGACAGATCGGGTTGATAGGCCACCAGATGATGGCACTGGTGCTGTTGCTTGTGCTGCTCATACTGTTCTGGACTCTGTAATCCCAGCCTGGTGGGATCAAGTACTGGTTGTGCCTGCTGTACAAGTTGCTGATAGCTGGCCTTGATTGTCGTCAGTTTGCTTCTTGGACGCAAGCCCGCATAGCGCTCAACAGCCTCTAATACTGCGACAAGCTTGCTCTGATTGGTGTGGAACGTACAGCCAGTCCCGATGGCTGTGTCGGCTCCATCTTCCAGTTCAGAATAAAGCTGAGCCGTGGCAATGGGTAGCAAATTTTTGTTGTTCGCGCTGAGGGAAGAGATCAATCCTGCCTGCTTATCGACATAGGTGGCGAGAATTTGTTCTGCGCTGGCGGCTGGTTGTTGAATACGGTATGTGTGTACATCTGGTTTTGGGCATGACTGCAGGGCAATGGTCGCCATCTCCTCTGTATCCCTGCTCAGTTCTCCGCAAGCGGGACAGTAAGATACAGGCAAGAACGAATGTCGGCTACAATCCAGAGTCTCCAGGGAGATGGAGAGCAAGGCAGAGCGGGTGCGCAACTGGTCTGGCTGATGGAAGTAGGCAGCGATTTCTTCTATGACCAGCATTGTCAGCATTTCTATGCTGAATGATGACAGCCAGGGCTGTGCGACCACTGGTGCCCGTTCTTCATAGAGATGCTGGCGCACAAACTCCCGTTCCGTTTCAGAGGTGATTGCGCCTAACTTCCGCAATTCAGCACAGTCAGTACAGCCTTTTTCCTTCGGTATGATACAGGGCCCGACGATAGCCGCGCCAAATTGAGTATAGACGGGGAGCAAGGCTACATCAGCTTGCAGGCAACGGCAGTTCATATTCGCCAGTGTTTGAGGAGTCCATATGTCGCTGCAAAAGACGATCAGCTTGCCAGCGGCAAGTTGTTGGGAGGAAGCCTCCATGGCAAGTGGGATGATGGGATAGCTGTTCTCTAGATGACGCCTGACGCTTTGATGGATAAGCCCTTGCCCCAGTAGCCCGATAGGATATTGTCTGTGCTCTCGCATAGGATTATGCTCCATATTGTACCTCTGTTTGAGTCAGGAGGACACGCACGATAAAAGGTAATACCTGCATCAAAGCCGGATCATGGTCCAGAGGGATCGCCAGTGCGCGTAAATGTTGGGTTTGCAATGTTTCTAGTAGCCGGGCCTGCCGTTTTGCCCATGTTGCTGGTGAGAACATGGATGGTACAGAGAGTTGATTACTACGGCGGCTCGCCGGTAAATCTGGTACAGGAGCGAGCGCATAGACAGGCTGCCGGAACTGCTCTGCTTGATACTGCTGTAATGCCCGTTCGCATCCTGTTTCAAGTGCCTGTGCGATATCGCAATGTGTACTGTAGGTGACAACCGGGCCTGTCAGACAGAAGGCGAAGGTAGGGACTTGCAAGCTGCCTGTGACATCGTAGACAGTAATCTGTCCCAGTGCAGTCGTGAGGAGATGATAGAGATAATCTCCTTCCGCTGTCATTGGCGCATGGGCAAGATCAACCTGCTTATAGGGTTGATGCGCCTCGCGTAACTCCTCAAGCGTGAGATACTGGCACCAGTCTAACAGAGCCTGACAGATAGCTTCATGCCAATTTATCCCGGCTGCGATTCCGCGCTCTGACTCCTGAGGAGGGCAGAAGACGTGTTGAGCAGGGATAGGATAGACCTGTTGTGTATGCAGGTCCAGTGCCCATGTCCAGCTCTCACTCTCATTAGATGGTGCTTGTATGCCTATCAATTGGGTAGGCGCTATGGCAGGCAAGGGATGATGCTGTAGCGCCTCCTGGGATAGTAAGCGCCGCTGATCCACCAGATTGGCAGCATAGCGTGTGCACGCCTTCTGGCAGGCCCGCAGTCTGGCATTTTGTGTTTTGCTGCTGGCTGCAATGGTAGTGAGCGCTTCACGCGTAGCATCAGGTGCATACTGCGTGAGCATTGGATTGGATAGCCGGACTTGATACACTGCCAGAAAAGTTTGAGCAAAATCGTCATCATCAAGCGCTGTAAACAGTCCCAGCCTATCGTCAAAGCAATGGGCCAGCTTTTCCGATAATATCTGGGGCTCAATTGGATTTTGCAGCTGTAACCGCTGGATCTGTTCCAGAAACTGAGCCGCTGTTGGGACAGGCGGATGCTGGTCTGACTGGCAGTGGGGATGTGGTAGATAGGTATGGCTCTGACTGGTGCCTGTCTTGAGATCAATCGAGCTTAGATGTGGTGGGGCTTCGCCGGGGTTGCTTAGTGTGAAGTATTTGAATACTTCAAAGATGAGTCGCTGCGCGTTGATTGCCGCCGTTGTCCTGGTAAGATACAGGCTGTTTGTGGTGGTTGACTGATCGTAAAACGCGTACTGTTGAGCTTGTGCTGAAGATTGTGTCGAATTTGCTTGCAGGCGTCGCCATGCGCACTCCCAGCAGGCTCCTGTGGTGGGACTGACCAGCGGGCCGATCCAGGCATGTTCATCTACCACGATTGCCTGGATCAGTATCTTTTGCTGTTCAATGCACAATCTGTTTAATAGTTGAGCTCGTGCGAGCGGTGCTTGATCAGAGATATGCAGCATAGCATCGCAGTCCTGGAGCAGGGGTCGTACTTCGGCCTCATGGTCCCAGGCGGGGGCAGCCATAAACTGCACGCTTTGTTCCGCATCACACCTCGAAAATTGTGCGGCCCTGTCGATAAAGGCAGGTGCAGGTGTGGCAATCCTATTTTCCGAGCTTTCCAGCGTATCGATAGCTGCGATGTGCTTCACTCCACAGTGCAGGCATGCCTGTATGAGCGCAATAAAACCGTATCCTGAGCCAATCAGCAGCAGTTTTTGATTGCGAAAATGCTCAAAGCGAGAGGTAGCGGATGTCTGGAAAGAGTTGATAAAAGTAATGTTGGTCGTGTAGGTTGCTAAATCCTCTGAATCGAGAGTATGGGATTGATCCTGGCTCACATCATGCAAAAAATGGTGGGTTGCTAACTTTTCAATCAGATTTGTAACCATCCTTTTTTTATCTACATCCAGGCCTGCCGTGATCTCTGCCAGCGTAGCGGTGCCATCGAGATGAGGAACAAGATGTTTTAACAAAGGATATAAGCTCATTCCTTTGAGCGCGAGGCCATTATTGTTGCTGCGTAGATACACGCCATCATCCAGTGGAATGTAGTACACATCTGCATTGAATCTTGGTTGCATATTTGCTGTCACCATCGATTTCTTGCTTTTAGTACTCTATTACTCTTCATTTGAAGGAGTGCCGCCTGCGGCGGCGAAAGGGAGAGAGACTGGGGCACAGCCCCAGACCCCAGGTTAAGGGTGCAACCCTTAACAATCCCGCTTCTGTTCGCGCCTATCGCACCTATGGGGGACGCCCCAAACCTCGGCCAAGGGTTGGCCGCTCTTTGCAATCCCGCTTGAAAAGCCTTCTGTTCGCATCTATGGGATGCAATACTTATGGCAGACTATGAAGTTGTGTTTCTGTATTGTGAAGCACAACTTCATAGCAACATTTAGCTGTGTCAACGTCTACCGCAGTGACAACCTCTGCCACCACCACAGCGACCACCGCAGCGACCACCGCAACGGCGATGTCCGCAGCCACCACAATCTCCGCAGCTACAGCCGCATGAGCCGCAAGTGCATCCACCACAGGTGCACCCACATCCGCAGCCACAGGCACAGCCACAGCCACAGGCACAGCCGCAGCTACAGCCACATTGGCCACCATTCACCTTGCCAAGTTCAAGTATATCAATCTCTTGCAAATCTCCGTCTGCCAGATCAATAAACTCAGCAAACTGGTCGGAGAGTTTTTTCTCTGTATCCTGACCTCGACAATTGTCTGGGTCCATGAGTTGTTTTCCTTTCTGGGCCATCTCTAATTCCAGGCACCATGCTGTTCGTGACCACTCTGACTTGTGTGATTTATACTGTTGCTCTACTCACTGGCAACCGTGGTATGATCTGACACACTTTATAAAAAAGCGAAAAAGTTCTCTTTTCGCTATATATGAGACAAGCACTACGTTTGTGGATGGACAACGAGCGGGAAGTTATGTCAATAGAATAAAAGCAGGAATGATCTTTCGATCTTCTAGCAACCATGCTATGATCCAGCATACGACAAAGTGCGAGAAAGAGAAAGTTCATGCAATTCAGTATTCAGCATGAGGTAAAGCTGCAAGCGTGTGGCGAAATGCCCGTGGAAGGCTATGTCAGCAAAAAGGAACAGGGGATTTTTTTTCACACCTTTGGAGGATATCCTTTACTGCTGCGATGTTCCCTCGTCCTTCTGGTGGAACCTGGAAGCGCTGTCATTATTAACCCTGCTGCACCTAATGGTGTTTGAAAGATAATATGCAATCTTTTCTATTTTTGGGGATTATTAAACTGGAAGTAGAACAAGCTATTCAGTTGTAAGCACGCTGAAAAGTTCAGAGGTGTTTTTTTTAGCTTGCTATCCGAAAAGGAGAAATGATGCATAGTTTGACGTTGGGCCGTCTCAAATATACTTTTCTGTTCGCTATGAGTATGTTGTTCAGCGGCCTGCTTCCGCTGTCTGCTCTGGCCGTGTCATCAGCGCATACGCACGTCGGGCAGGCTGTAATGACCTTTTCACACGCTACCAGCCTGCTTGATAAGCCGCGGGTTGTGCATATTACCTCTACTTCCCACCAGCTTAAATCGTCCACACAGACTGGAAGGGAAAACAAGAAAACGGCTTTAACTCCTATCTTTACGCAATATGAGATACCCACGCAGTACTCAGAGAGTACTGGGATCGATGCTGGTGTCGACAAAGCAATCTGGTTCAGTGAAGTGGATGGAGCCAGGATCGGTCGCGTTACGGATACAGGCGTCTTTACAGAATTTGTTTTGCCTGCTCATTCTGATGCGCGCCGCCTTGTGGCTTTAAATAATGGCACAATCTGGTTTACGGATCTTACGAATGGCAAGGTTGAAGAACTTGTTCCGTTCCTGAAGCTCTTATTCATCTATAACTTACCAGACGGCGCGAAACCATTTGGGATTACCGCTAGCCCAGAGGAGACGATCTGGGTAACTGATTATGCGCACAATGCACTTGATCGTCTCAAGTTCAATACCAATGTTCTCACCACATATCCCATACCCACGCCCAATGCTCAGCCTCTGGATCTCATCGCCGGATCAGATAGCACAGTCTGGTTTACGGAATTGTATGGCAACAAAATTGGACATATTGCAGCCAATGGAGATATTACAGAATTTGCCGTGCCGACCCTTAACTCTAAGCCAACTGGTCTTACAATGGGTTCAGATGGGAATCTCTGGTTTGTAGAGCAGGCTGGAAATAAGATCGGTCGTTTTAATATTGTATCCAGGCTATTCAAGGAAATTCCTATTCCAACCCCCAGTAGTCGTTCTCTCTTCATTGTCGCTTTAAGAGAGGCACAGGGTCCTGTTCGAGCCGCCTTTACTGAATACGAGGGCAACAAAATTGGCATTGTAAATGATGATGAGTCGATCAGCGAATTTACCGTGCCAACAGCAGATGCAGGCCCGTATGCCATCACAGCTACCTCAAGCGGTGATCTCTGGTTCCTCGAAGCCCATTATAGAGCCAATCATGTGACACGCCTCACATTTTAAGTAAATACAAGAAGATTTTCAAGTAGCGAGATTGCATCCTGCGCAATCCTGGTTCCGTTTGCATACATGTATATCAGACCCCCCTCAAAGGGAATGGTGCACATATGTACCTGAGTAGCTAAGTGTCTACTTAACGACCGATGGGAGGCTGTGCCTGCCTCCCAGGTGCTGTGGCACATTAATCACCACGATACCGGGACGGAAGAGCAGGGCAGTTTTGATACGGAATGTCGTCTGGTTGTGCAAAAGATTCTCCCACCAGTGAGCCACCACATACTCCGAAAGCACCACAGTCACAGTATCGTCGGGATGTCGCTCATGGAGCGTATCAATATATGCCAGCAGGGGACGGACGACGACACGATAAGGAGATTCTATAATCAGGAGATGTGTATCTTCTTCGGGTGGGATATGTTCCTGCTGCCATATATCCCAGGTTTTCCCAATCAGCGCGGCATCGTCTTCATTAATCGAAACGTGGACAGCCGTTACATGCGAAGAGATGGCGCGGGCATATGCCAGACTCTGCCTGGCGGCCCGGTCAAGCGCATTGATCGGCACCACCAGGCGGGAATGGATATTTTCTGGTTGAATAGGAATCTCTATCCTACATTCGCGCTCAAAGGTGATATAGTGCTTCTGGATCGTCAGGAACAGCCATACCAGCGAGGGAATAAGCAGAATCACGATCCAGGCACCTTCCAGGAACTTGGAAAAAGAGATAATCAGCGCCACGAGCAGCGTAGTCAGTGCCCCCATTGTGTTGATGAGCATACTACGCCGCCAGTGCGGTCCACGCACGCGTAACCAATGTCGTATCATTCCTGTCTGAGAAAGCGTGAATGACAGAAAAACCCCCACAGCAAACAGATTAATCAAGGCATTCGTGCTTCCCTTGAAGATGACGAGGAGTATGCTTGCCAGAAGCGCGAGCACAATAATTCCCGTAGTAAAGGCCAGGCGATCCCCACGCAAGGAAAACATGCTCGGTAAAAACTTATCGCGTGCCAGCAGGGATGTCAGGCGCGGAAAATCAGAATAGCTGGTTTCAGCGGAAAGGATCAGTATTCCCAGCGTGGCGATCTGAAAGATTGGAAACAGGAAAGTGAGTGGTCCACTAAATACCTGGGTAGCAATTTGCGCAATCACAGTTGGATTGCCGGCGGCATTTGCCTCAACATGAAATGTCATAGCCAGCACGGTAATGCCAAAGAACAGAGTGCCCAGGATCACTGCCATCCATGTCAGGGTGGTGGCAGCATTGCGCGTCTCCGGCTTCTGGAAAGCCGGGATACCATTAGAAATCGCTTCTACGCCCGTCATTGCGGAACAGCCTGTCGCAAAGGCCCGCAACAGCAGGAATATCGTCAACGGCTCCGTCTGAGAGATAGGGGCGAACTGACCAATGAATGGTTGATGACCGAAGACAAATGCCTTCATGATCCCGACGAAGATCAGCAAGAGTGCGGTGAAAACAAAGAAATAAGTTGGGAAAGCCAGGATCGATCCCGATTCGCGTACCCCACGCAGATTGATCACGGTAATCAGAATCACCAGCAGCACATCGAGCAGAATAATAAAGGGCGAGAGCGCGGGAAAGAGGGATGCCAGATTGAGCACGCCTGCCGCAACGCTGACCGAGACATTCAGCACATAGTCGATCAGTAATGCTGCCGCCGCGACCAATCCAGGCACCGTGCCAAGATTCTCTTTTGCCACGATATAAGAGCCGCCACCATTGGGATAGGCTGGAATCGTCTGGCGATAAGAGATAGCCACGATTCCCAGCAGGACGATAATGATCATGCTGATGGGAAAGGTTAAGCCAAGATGATTTGAGCCCGCCCCGGCTAGATTGAAGAGGATAGCTTCAGTCGCGTAGGCAACCGAAGAAATCGCATCTGAGGACAGCACGGCGAGCGCCTTTAGTTTGGTCAATCTCTCGCGTTCAGCGTTTGTACTTGCGATAGGTGAACCGATCAGAATGCGCTTTGCATGATACAAAAGGAGGGCGGGACGACTGTGTGGAATCTCTACCTGTTCTGTCGCTTCGAGGACGCCACTGCGCACACGACGCAACACTTTATCTTCAGTGCCCACAATACGCACATTTTTCTTGTGTGCTCCCCATTCAGCTGATGATGGTGAACGTAAGGCGAAATCGTTGATAGGATTGGGCGTAACCCTTCTGGTGCGGTTATCCCCATCAGCAGGCGTGGAATTGGATGAAGGTAGAAATTGGCCGTCATGTTGCTTCATACTATTCCTTTTTCCTCTTCTATCTTTCTTTGCGGTCTTCACTGAGGTAATATGTTTTCATTATATGAAAGTTACGACAAATATGCCATTGTCTACTGAGAGAGTGTCGGACTCCCATGCTCTCCATAATCTCTGCGCATGAGTTTTCGCACCTGCGGTGCTCAAACATCTTTTTAGTGTGTGGTGCAGGAAAGGTGCACAGCACCTTTCCTGCACCACACACTAAAAAGGGCGCAGGCGCGCAAGCGCCTGCCAGCAGGTCAAACAGTAAGATCCCGATGGTACTGGGAGTCCGACACATTCTGACAAAGTGTTTGTTTCCCATGCTCTTCGCCATCCTGGCGCATGAGTTTTCGCACCAATGGTGCTCAAACAGATTTTTAGTATGTGATGTAGAAAAAGTTCGAAGAACCTTTTTCTACATCACATACTAAAAAGGGCGCAGGCGCGCAGGCGCCTGCCAGCAGGTGAGCAGCAAGATCCCGATGGTGATGGGAAACAAACACTTTGTGAGTAATTATAAATGAAGAATACGATGGCTTTAGCTCTTCATTGATCCTAAAACCTCTTGTTTTTCTTTCTGTTTTGTGGCATAGTATCTCTGATACGTGATACGTGGTATCATTAATTGTGTTCGATAAGCGTGTTTGATGTTGTGAGGTGGTATGAAAATCGCATTTGTGGGCAAAGGTGGCAGTGGGAAGACGACCCTATCAGCCCTCTTTTGCCGTTATCTGGCTTCGCTATCTGTACCTGTGATGGCCTTTGACGCTGATATCAATCAACATTTAGGTGAGGCATTGGGCCTTTCTGAGGCACAGGTGGCGCATATTCCTGTGCTCGGGACTGAGATGGAGCGCATCAAAACCTATTTATGCGGAAGTAATCCTCGTATTTCATCGGCCTCTCTGATGACAAAGACAACTCCTCCAGGAAAGGGCTCTCGCCTGTGGTCTGTATGCGAAGCTAATCCTTTGATCAGCTACTTTGGCTGCCCTGCCAATGGCGTCACATTATTGATGACGGGACCCTTCAGTGAGCAAGATTTAGGGCTCAAATGCTATCACTCCAAAGTCGGCGCGGTCGAACTGCTGCTTAATCATTGTCTGGATGGTCGGGATGAATATCTTGTGGTAGATATGACCGCAGGGGCGGATTCATTTGCCTCCGGCCTTTTCACGAAGTTTGATCTGACCTTTCTGGTGGTTGAGCCGACCCGGAAATCGCTCAGCGTCTATCAGCAGTATACAGCCTATGCACGTGACTATGGCGTCAAGATTGTCGCGCTTGGGAACAAGATTGACACTGAAGAGGATAGAGCCTTTATCGAGGCACAGATCGGGGATAATGTCCTAACCTGGATTGGGCGTTCAGCTTATATTCGTGCGATGGAAAAGGGAAACATGTTGCCTTTTTCTGCGCTAGAACCACTTCATCTTGAGGCACTCGCTATGATGAAGCATGCGGTAGACCAGTGTGAGCAAGATTGGCAACGCTTCTATCAGCAGACGGTTGATTTTCATCGCAAGAACGCGCTCTCCTGGCTTAACACCGCTCTGGGAGAAGATGTGACATTGCAAATCGATCCTGACTTTTCTCTGCAAGCCTATGTCTATGCGCATGCGTATCAATTCTACAAACCCACGTAGCAACCATCCTTCACAGGCAATACCGCTCAAATAGCGAGAATCATGATGGAGAAGTGTAGGTGCGTGCCGACGCTCTGTCGCATGCCGGGGCACCATTATTGAGGTACGAAATCTCCTCCATTTTTGTTTGTCATTCTCACCAATGGCGGTCTGTCCATCCATGGCAAGGATGTGCCGGTGTGCTATGCTTAATATATGCTGTGCTTGTATTGAGAAAGGTTTGTTTGTGATTCACGAGACATTCCCATTATGGGAAGAGGGCCAGTATGTGGCTCATGCTAACATTGATGTGCAGCCAAGACTGGAAACCTATGTCCTGGCCGGTGAGAAGAAGCGCGGGGCGATAGTCATTTGTCCCGGAGGCGGCTATGGAATCCTTGCGCCACGTGAAGCGGAGCCTGTAGCCTTGCAGTTTGCCGCGGCGGGCTTTCATGCCTTTGTGCTCTATTATAGTGTGGCTCCAAGCCGTCATCCACAGCCATTGCGGGATCTCTCACGAGCTCTGAATATTATACGCGATCACGCAGATGAGTGGCAGATCGATAGCCAACAGATTGCGGTTTGTGGCTTCTCGGCCGGTGGACATCTCGCGGCTAGCCTGGGCGTGCATTGGGATCAGCCCTATTGCTATGATATCCCCGGCCTTGAGCGTGGCAAGAACCAGCCCAACGCATTGATACTCTGTTATCCAGTGATTACCTCCGGGCCATTCGCCCATCGTGGCTCCTTTAATAATTTGTTAGGCGCGGATGCCTCTGCCGAGGTGCTGCAAGCTATGTCGCTTGAGCAGCAGATCAATGCGCAAACACCGCCCACCTTCCTCTGGCATACCGTTGAAGATGCGAGCGTTCCGGTAGAAAATTCCCTTCTCTTTGCCAGCGGATTGCGTAAGCAACAGATTCCCTTTGAGCTCCATATTTATCCACATGGGCCGCATGGACTCTCGCTGGCAAGCGTTGAGACCGATGACGGCATCGGGCATGACGACCATCTTAGCAGTTGGATACGGCTCGCCACCGAGTGGCTACATCAGCTTTTTGCTGACTAAACAAGCTCTGAGAATATTTCCATAATCTTATTCTGTATAATGCTCTTTTTATGAGCGCCGAGGGCGCAAAAATTATGCTGGAATAAAAAGCCTGGATCGGGTGTTAGCCTGAGTAGATACATGAGCTACCGTAATCTCTTTTTTGCAGGGCTGCAAATCCGAATAGACTCAATGGAGCTTTTTTTCATCGTCCATATTGTGTGGTTGGTGATTAGTTAGCATATCTTATTCCAATTCATGTGAGGGGAACAGGGATGACCAAACAGGCAAAATTTATTGTTACGGCAGCACTTATGCTTGGTATGGCGTTAGCAGCACTTGATACCACGATTGTTGGTACCGCCTTGCCGAGTATAGTGGGAAAGCTGGGGGGCATTACACTTTATTCCTGGGTATTTTCAATCTATCTATTGACATCTACCACCACCGTGCCAATTTATGGCAAGCTGGCGGATCTCTATGGGCGGAAGCCGCTCTTTCTTTTTGGCGCGACGCTGTTTCTGATCGGATCAGCTGCCTCTGGCGCGGCCCAATCGATGGAGCAACTTATCATCTTCCGAGCTATCCAAGGCCTGGGAGCCGGGGCTGTCCTACCGATTGTGCTCACCATTATCGGGGATATTTTTACGTTGGAAGAGCGTGCCAGGGTCCAGGGACTGTTTAGCGGCGTGTGGGGATTGTCCAGTGTGGTCGGCCCGTTTGTCGGGGGGCTGATTGTGGATAACTTTTCCTGGCGTTGGGTCTTCTTTATTAATATTCCCTTCGGCCTGTTATCGATGCTCTTATTGATCTTTACGCTCAAGGAAACGGTTGAGCGCAAGAAACACCATCTAGACTATCTGGGTACCATTACCTTAACGGGTAGTATTGTCTCGCTCCTCTTTGCGCTCCTGCAGGGTGGAACCTCATGGGCCTGGGTATCTTTCCAGAGTATTGGCCTCTTCGTGGCAGCACTGATCCTCTTCGTTTTCTTCATTGCGACTGAGCAACGTGCAGCCGAGCCTATTCTACCGCTGGAACTGTTCAAGAATCGGTTGATTACCATTTCTAGCATTGGCGGTGTGGTGCTGGGCGTCCTCATGTTTGGCGTCACTTCGTATGTGCCACTTTTTGTACAGGGAGTCAAAGGTGGCAGCGCAACGAGTGCCGGTATCACGCTGGGTCCGTTATTACTGGCCTGGCCGATTGCAGCAACCATCAGCGGAAAAATTGTTATTCGCTATGGATATCGCATCACAGCTGTTCTGGGTATGCTGGCTGCTGCTGTCGGGATCGTCATGACCGCGCTGTTTACTCCACAGACCGGCCTGCCTTTTATTATCGCCGCCATGGCCTGCATCGGGGCGGGGCTGGGTTTCGCAAGTTCGGTCTTCATCCTCTCAGTACAGAACGCGGTGCCGTGGAATCTCCGGGGTGTTGCCACCGCGACAACCCAATTCTTCCGCACCATGGGTGGCACGATTGGTGTAGCGGTTATGGGAACCATCCTCAATGCCCAGATGGCCCAGCGCTTTGCTCCTATCTACGCCCAATTTTCTGACGCAGCCAGTCGCTTGCCAAAGAATATCGCGCCCGCCAACGTCCTGCTCACGCCCAACTTGCGGACCTCCTTGGCGCTGCCTTTTCTGACGCAGCTACAAAACGCGCTCTCACAGAGCCTCTTCTGGGTCTACGGCTTAATGTTGATTCTTGCCCTGTTCGGACTCGCCGCCATGTTCCTGCTGCCCGGCGGACGTGCCGACCAGTACGCCTACAAGCCAACCGAAGAAGAACTCACGGCCACGCCGTCAACCGATGCCATGGCCCACATCGGCTAACAACATAATAACAGTAGAGTTAATATAATGCATTCTTGAATTGTATTAACCAACCAAATAAATAACAAAGTGTTTGATTCCCATGATCTTCGCCATCCTGGCGCATGAGTTTTCGCACCTGCGGTGCTCAAAACTGTTTTTAGTGTGTGGTGCTGAAAAGGGCGCAGGCGCGCAGGCGCCTGCCAGTAGGTGAGCCACACAATCCCGCTGGGAGTGGGAATCAAACACTCTCTTACCTCGACTTTGTACAATTTTGAAAACGTGAGCTCGAAAATGCGTCGCACTCCCCCTTTTTCTCAGGCTCAAAAGCCTAAAAATGTACAAAGTCGAGCTTACCTCAAACGGAAAAGTAAGCACTGCTGTTTTGGCCTCAAAAACACCCTCCGTTTGCTGAATTAATTATATGTCCCATTAACAAGCGTCGTGTTTGGCCTGATACTACTCTCTATTCAAAAACTCCCCTTGCCTGGTATATCGTTGTGGGAAGTACAAATTTGCATATTCGCTTAAAAAAATTGCGCGTATGCGTATTGACTTTGCGCGTATTATATATTATAATCTCTTAAGAAGCATTCAGAATAATTTTTCGAAGAACCTTCTTTTCGCCAACCTTCCAATGCGCTGACGAAGGCGCTATGTGGTCATGCAACGTTTTTCAAGTCCTGGCATCAGCTAAGGTAGTTGAAGAATACTTGTTCTTCTAGCGTATCGTGCTAGAACTTTGGGTGAGACATCTTCTGTAAAAGAGGAAAAATCACCCTGCTCACCTGACAACGTTGTCTTTTATTTGAAAGGTTGTTCCTCATGCATTTATCCTTGTCTCTGTTAAAGCGGTCCCTGGTAAGAAACATCGGAATCATTGCCATTCTGAGTTTGATCCTTTCCGCTTGCGGTGGTGGTGGCAGCAGCAGCAACAACACTGGCAGCAGCAGCAATCCCAGTTGTACCCCTGGCAGCAATACCAAGTTAGTGAAAATCAGCAAGGCCCATAAGATTGCCTGGTCGCAGAATGCCCTGGATGGTGCCTGGCGTTTTGCTGAAGAGGCGAGTATTGAGCAGCAAGCTCAGCAGCATGGCTATCAGTTGTTAAAAGCCAATGCCAATAACTCGGATGTACAACAGGTACAGGACATTGAAACTTTGATCAACGATCGCCCTGATGTTCTGTTGGTCGATCCCCACACGGAAGATGCTGAAGCCAAAGCGATCCTGGATGCTCGCAAGGCTTGTATTCCCGTTATCGTGGTTGATCGCGATGTTAATGAGAGCCTGGCTACCCCGGGACGTGATTTCGCAACCTTCATTGGTTCCGATTTCAATAAGCAGGGTCAGTTAGCTGCCGATGCCTTGATTGAGTCTCTGGGTGGACCGAGTACCAAGGCAACTATCGTTGAGTTAAGCGGCACCACCGGCTCATCGCCCGCAATCCTGCGTGGTGGTGGCTTTGATGGTGAACTTGCCTCAAAGGCCCCTGGCATCAAAATCGTCGCTGAACAGACCGCTAACTTTGCACGCGCCACCGGCCAGCAGGTGATGTCGACCTTAATCCAGCAATATCCCAATATCAAAGGTGTCTTCGCCCATAATGATGAGATGGCTATCGGTGCCATCACTGCCCTCAAAGCGAGCGGCAAACATCCCGGATCGGATATTAAGGTTGTCTCGATCGATGGTACAAAGGATGCGGTCAATCTGGTGCTCTCTGGTGAAGAGTATGCAGTAGTACAATCCAATCCTCGCCTGGGCCCCCTGGTCTTCCAGACCCTGGATCAGTACCTCAAAGGTCAGGATCTACCAGCGTGGGTCGTACAGCAGGATAAAGTCTTCAAAAAAGCTGATGGCTCGGCGGCAGCCTACCTCCCCGATGCCTTCTAATCTTCTCTAGGACAAGTACTATTGCTTCCGGTGTAACAAGGCAAGGATTGTGAGTTACACCGGAAGCTCTGCTTTACGTGCCGGGTTAGCGCATTCCTTCTATCCTGACCTTTTTCAGTGCCGATGGGATGCAGGGCTACGCTCGGAGAGGACGCTTATGCAAGAAAACGACATACTGCTGCAAATGGAACATATCACCAAGCGCTTTTCGGGTTCTGTCGCGCTTTCAGATGCCTCCATACACGTGGCGCGCGGCGAAGTTCATGCCCTGATTGGAGAAAATGGCGCGGGTAAATCGACCCTCATCAAAGTCCTTACCGGTGTATATCGCTATGATGAAGGCACTATTTTCTTTGATGGGCAGACCAGAGCTTTCCAATCCCCACAGCAGGCGCAACGCGAGGGTATCAGTACCATCTATCAGGAAATCAATCTGGTTCCATTTCGGAGCGTTACCGAGAATATTTTTCTGGGACGTGAGATCTTTCGCTGGGGACTACTCAACTGGCGCAAAATGCACATCGAGGCGCGAGCGCTGCTTGAGCGCCTGCACATCTCACTGGATGTCACCAAACCACTCAATACCTATAACATCGCGACCCAACAAATGGTGGCCATTGCCCGTGCGATCTCCTTTAAAAGCAAACTGGTGATTATGGATGAGCCCACCTCTTCACTCAATGAGGATGAAGTTGCGACGCTCTTCGGGGTTATCCGCCAGTTGAAAGAGGAGGGGGTTGCGACGATCTTTGTCAGTCATCGACTTGACGAGTTGTATGCGATTTGCGATGGTATCACTATTTTGCGGGATGGGAGCACGGTCGATGAGCGGCCTATCAATACGATTACCCGGCTTGAGTTAGTGGCAAAGATGCTGGGAAAGGATTTAGGGAGCGTACAGAAGAGCGGTTTGACCAGTTTTGATGCCAGCCGCCACCGTGCCAGCGAGGAAGTCCTGCTGGATGTCACTGGTTTGCGTGCCGGGCGCAAGCTACAAAATGCCAGCCTTAGTGTGCATGTGGGCGAGATCGTTGGCCTGGCTGGTCTGCTTGGTTCTGGACGCAGCGAAGTTGCGCGGGCCATATTTGGCGCGGATAGTCTGGACGCGGGTACGGTGGCTGTGAATGGCAAAGAGGTCCACTTCCGTCGGCCCGAAGATGGAATTCTGGCAAGCATCGGATTCTGCTCAGAGGATCGTAAGATCGATGGCATTATTCCCGATCTCTCGGTGCGTGAAAATCTTACTCTGGCGGCGCTGCCTACCTTGACTCGCTATGGCATCGTGGATCGCAAGCAACAGGAAGAAATTGTGGATCATTTCATTCAGCGCCTGGGTATTAAAACGGCTGGACCAGAGCAAAAGATCCGCGAACTATCGGGTGGTAACCAGCAAAAGGTCCTGCTCGCACGCTGGCTCTGCTTGAATCCTCGTTTGTTGTTGCTGGATGAGCCGACACGTGGTATTGATGTCGGAGCCAAAAGCGAGATCCAGAAGCTTGTCGAGGAACTGGCTGAGGGAGGTATGGGCGTCCTGCTGATCTCCTCTGAACTTGAAGAGATTATCGAAGGAAGTGACCAGGTGGTCGTATTGCGGGATGGCATAACGGTAGCGAAACTTCCACGTGAGGGTTTGACTCAGGATGCTATTTTAACCGCTATGGCGCATGGTGAGGCGCATTCTGACGCGGGAGAAAATGTATGATACGCTTAGAGCAGCGTTTAACGGCCTTCAAGACACGGAACCTGCGGAATATAGGACAGGACTACGGGGCCTTGATTGCGCTTGTGGTGCTTATCCTCTTTAATCTTATCTTTACCAGACAATTTAATTCGGTGATCGCGATCACTGATCTATTGGTCCATGTGACGCCGACTCTGATCCTGGGCGTTGGTATGACGCTGGTAATTGCGACTGGCGGTATCGATATTTCAGTCGGATCAATCATGGGCCTGACGGGCATCCTCACGTATCTGATTTTTAGCGGAAAATTATTTGGTATCCAAAATATCGTACTGGGTACCGCCGTGGCGATTCCGATTGCATTAGCCGTTGCCGCGCTGATCGGGGCTTTTAATGGTTTGCTGGTTACGCGTTTCAAAGTACAGCCCATCGTTGCCACCTTGATTGCGTTGATCATTGTGCGTGGCGTCGCGGAGGTCACGGTCAATGGTTTCCAATTCGCCTTTTTAAGTGCGCCCATCGTAAGCTGGCTGAGTGGTAACGTTTTAGGTTTTCTCCCCAAACAAGTGATTCTGATGTCCGTCATCGTCGCTATTTTTGCCTGGCTGATGCATGCCACATCCTTTAGCCGTTATCTGCTGGCGGCGGGTGGGAATCAATCAGCCGCGCGTCTGGCTGGTGTGCCGGTGAACCGCATTCTGATTATTGTCTATACGTTGAGCGGCTTGCTGGCTGGCGTCGCCGGATTAGCCTTTATCGCCTTTGATTCCGCCGCTAATCCCGTCTCCGATGGACTGGGCCGGGAACTGGATGCGATTGCAGCGGTGGCAGTTGGAGGAACACCACTGACCGGTGGACGCGCGACCATTATGGGTACTGTCGTTGGGGCGATCTTCATTCAGCTTATCCGCCAGACGGTGGTCGCGCTCAATGTGCCAGATAATATTGCCAGTGTCATTATTGGTGTACTCATTGTGCTGGCGGTCTTTCTCCAGCGCCAGCGCCAGGCATAGGAAGTGGTAACTGTGTGCCAGCAGGTATGTTGGCACTGCTTGTGAATTTGGAGGATGTACCTATTATGCCAAAGGTTTCATCGCAGCCAGAGACCAGCGATCTGGCCGTGCCAGCAACCGCACCCACGCGTATCGAACGGTTCAAAGCGCGACTGCCCCAGGTGCAAGGAATATTGAGGCAGCAGAGTACGCTGATTGCGCTGTTTGTTGTGGTGCTTTTTAGTTTTATTCGCTATGACAATTTCGACACGATTACTATTTATAGCATGTTGAATTTCAATGCGCAGTTTGGCCTGATCGCGCTGGGCATGACGTTTGTAATTATGACCGGCGGAATTGATCTTTCCGTCGGCGGAATCGCGGCGCTCGCCAGTGTCGTGGCGGCGCTTGCCAGTCCCCATGGTTTCTTTTACGCCTTGATCGCCGCGATTATTGCGGGCACACTGGTTGGCATTGTCAATGGCTTTATTGTCGGCTGGATGCGCATTCCCCCCTTTATTGCTACGCTCGCAACCCTGTATATTGTACGCGGTGTTGCCTTAAAACTCATCAATAACGCAGCCAGCATCGATCTTGATCAGAAGAGTGACTTTACTACCATCGCTGGCACCACGCTAGGAAATGGCATCTTCAATCCACCGATCCCTTTAACCATCCCATTATTAGTGATAGCCTTTCTGATCGGTATCTTTGTATTGCGCTATACCCGTTTTGGGCGCTATGTACTGGCAATTGGAGGCAATCCTGAAGCCGCGAAACTGATGGGTCTGCCCGTTAAACGTACTCTCTTCTGGGTGTATACGCTCAGTGGTGCGCTATCCGGTCTGGTTGGTGTGCTGCTAGCCATCAATCTGAATGGTGGCTCGGCAACCGAAGGCAATGGCTGGGAATTGATCGCCATCGCGGCCACGGTCGTAGGTGGCACCCTGTTAACCGGAGGTGTGGGCTCGGTCTTTGGGACCCTGGTGGGGACCATCTTATTGGGAACCATCGTTGAAATTCTGCAACTTGAGAATAATTATACCCTCGATCACGGAGGAGGACTCTATCTCAATTCATTCTGGCAGGACGTCATTCGCGGTGTCTTTTTGTTGATCGTAGTGCTCTTACAGAGTCGCTTTCAGCAGAAGCGCGCCAGGAAGGTAACATAGCTTCCATCCCATTTGGGGAATACTACCATAGGTGCGAACAGAAGGCTTTTCAAGCGGGATTGCAAAGGGCGGCGCGCCCTTTGCCGGGGTTTGGGGTGTCCCCAAATACCCCTTTTTCTTCTTTTCTTCACCGCCGCACGCGGCGGCGAGAGGGAGGTGAGAGACCGGGACACAGCCCCGAACCCCAGGTTAAGGGTGCAACCCTTAACAATCCCGCTTCTGTTCGCACCCATGGGCGCGGCCCCCCTTATCGCGAAGACCCGATCACAAGGGATCGGGTCTTCGCGATAAGGGGGGCAAGGATAGTCACTTGAGAAGCTTTTCCATCATAATGACATCTACCCATTGATCATCGAGCATGCCTTGTTCATGATAGATGCCAACCGTGTGGAAGTCATGGCGCTCATACAAGCGCATACCTGGTGCATTGGTTGGGAAGGCAGCCAACACAATCTTGTGATATCCAAGTTCCCGTGCTCGCACTTCTAGCGCGCTCAGCAAGGTATCTCCAATGCCTCGTCCGCGCTGTTCACGTGCGACATAGACAGAGAGGTCTGCGACATGATCATAGACGGGTCGAGGATTGAAGGGATTGAGCGAGCTCCAACCCGCAACATTCCCCTGGCTATCTACAGCGACAAGAACTGGATGTCGAGACTCCCGAGTGGCGAGCCACTCGGCCCGCTCTTCTGGCGTGCGTAGCTGTGTCTCTAATGTGGCTGATCGGTCCTCGATTCCCTGGTTATAGATGCGTGCAATGGCTATTGCATCCTCACGTGTCGCTTCTCGGATCTCCATATGGTACTCCTTCTTGTGTGCTCTTCACGAGCTCTGTCCATGAACGAGCCTCAGATTATATAGACTACTATTTCCCCTGTCAAGCAGACAGAGGAACGTACTCGAAAAAGAGGCAGTTTGAGTTGTGAGGTCTCTGCTATATGGTGAATACATTCGTAACCTCGTTACACATTCTGGGGGATTGGTTATATCTGGAAGCAAGCAAGCATGCCTGTGGTAGGGCATGTTGTTGCCAATGTTTTTTGTTGTATGCTATCTGTTGGTGGGAATGCAGTTCCCTCAACGATTGAAAGTGGGATATGTTTCCGCATGGAGAGTGGTGAAAAGCAGAACGGCTAGCGGTGATTGGGTGAAGGAGAATATGCAGATGCGAGTGCTTGTGGATCTGAATCGGTGTCAGGGATATGCACAATGTTGCTTTTTGGCACCGGAGTCGTTTAAGCTCGTTGGTGAAGAGGCGTTGATGTATGATTCTGGTCCTGACGATGCGTTGAAGGAGAAGATTGAGCGCGCTGCTGCTTCGTGTCCAGTTCAGGCAATCATGGTTGAGTACATGAACGGTCATGCGGATGAGATGGTAAAGAGTGGAACGTCAGAAGCGGAGGCCCGGCATGGTGCATAGAGCTGATGTCCTACAGAGCTTTAAGAAGAACGGGAGTATCGTGATTGTGGGGGCTTCGCTGGCTGGCTTGCGTGCCACCGAGGTTTTGCGCAAGGAGGGATTTGCGGGCCGCCTGACGGTGATCGGGGATGAGCCGTATGAGCCGTATGATCGCCCGCCGCTTTCCAAGCAGGTTTTAGCCGGTTGGGTCGAGGCGGAACATACGACCTTGCCGCGCCAGCATCCTCTTGATGATGTGGATTGGCGCCTGGGGATTGCTGCTACCGGACTGGATTTGCGGGCCAGGGAGGTTCATCTTGCCGATGGTCAGTCGGTTGATTTTGATCGCATGCTGATCGCAACCGGTGTGCGAGCCCGGCACTGGCCGAAAGAGGATGAAGCGAGACTGGCGGGTGTTTTTGTGGTGCGTACACGCGATGATGCACGCTTGTTACGTCAAAAATTAGAGACCAAACCGCGCCATGTGCTGATTGTTGGTGCTGGTTTTACGGGTTCTGAGATGGCCTCTGTCTGTCGCGATTTAGGATTAACCGTGACGGTAACTGAGCGCAGTGCCTCACCTCTGATTGGTGCGCTCGGGGGCGAGATTGGCTCCATCGCGGGTGATCTCCAGCGCCAGCACGGGGTGGATCTGCGCTGTAATACCACTGTTACCGCGCTGGAGGGAGACGCAGAGAGAACATTGCGCCGTGCCCATTTTTCCGACGGCAGTACGCTCGATGTGGATGTGGCGGTCATCGCGTTAGGTTCGATTCGCAATACTGAATGGTTGCGTGGTTCCCGCCTGGCGGCAGGTCAATTAGGCGTTGCCTGTGATGCTGGTTGCCGTGCCTTCGACATCAACGGTATCATCACGGATGATATCTTTGTCGCAGGAGATGTGGCACGTTTCCCTCATCCTTTATATGCCTATCAATTGATCGCGCTTGAGCACTGGGGAAACGCAGTGGCTCAGGCCGAGGCGGCAGCCCATAATATGGTAAATTCTGAAGCCGAACGGCGTCCACATATCTCCATTCCCGCCTTCTGGTCGATTCAATTTGGCGTTAATATCAAATCCGTTGGACTTCCACCCTTTGCCGATCAGGTGGTAATTATGCAGGGATCGGTGGAACAACACCGTTTTGTGGCGGCGTATGGACACAAGGGGCGTACGGTGGCGGCGGTGAGCTTCAATCAAGGTCGCTGGCTTCCCTATTATGAGCGGCTGATTGCATCTGCGGCAGCCTTCCCTCCTACTCCGCCTGCTTATGATGTACCGATACCCTTACATCCTGTACCCGCTAAATTTCCAGCGGCGAACGCGCCTACCTCAACCCCTACCATCGCCCTGACCGGTTATGCGCCAGATGAAATTTGCGCAACGTACCTTGAAGAGCCACCTATGACGCCGGTAACGGTAGAGTCAGGCGGGAAGGCATAATGGCATAATGGAAGGAAGGAAGGAAGGAAGGAAGGATGAGATTATGGCCGGAAAGAGTTTATTCCAGCAGGTTAACGACTATGCTCATCGAGCAAATCCTTATCCACTCTATGCGGAGATGCGCAAGACTCCTGTGCTAGGGGATGAGGACGGCAATTATGCGGTCAGTAGCTATCGCCTGATCACCGAGTTATTACATGATCCACGGCTCAGCTCAGATATTCGTGCTCGCCCGCCTGATGATCCAAAGCAGCAGGCTGTCGCGCAGAGCTCAATTTCACCTGCGTTTATTCGCACTGATCCGCCCGAACATGATCGTTTGCGCCGCATGCTCACACGACAATTTGGTCCTCCCCATACAGTCGGCATGATCGACAATATGCGAGGGGATCTGGAGAAGTATGTGAATGGCCTGTTGGATCGCATGCAGGATCGTAAGCAGATCGACATTGTTGATGACTATGCCTATCCTTTTCCGGTAGACGTCATCTGTAAGCTGCTGGGTATCCCTCCTGAAGACGAGAAGCGCTTTCATGGCTGGGCGGAAGATATTGCCTTCTCCCTGGACCCCGCCATCGGGGAAGAAGGACGTAAACTGATCGCGAAAGGTCTGGTAGCTCGCAATGAACTGGGCCAATATATGCGTGCACTGATAGACGTTCATCGCAAGCAGCCTGGCAATGATATGTTATCCAGACTGATCACCGATAGTAGTGCGGACGGACGGTTGACTGAAGAGGAGCTTGTAAGTTCCTCTGTTACACTTTTAATTGCCGGGCATGAGACGACCGTAAATCTCATCACCAACGGAACTCTGACCCTCTTACGCAATCCCGACGTGTTCGAACGTCTGCGCCACGAGCCAGATCTGATCATCCCACTCGTCGAGGAGACGTTACGTTTCGAGCCACCAGTGCAGTTCAACTCACAGCGTACCGCCCTTGCCGACATCACCATTGATGGAGTCACGATTCCCAAAGGAGCTCCCGTCTACTTGATGATAGCCGCCGGGAACCGTGATCCTGTGCGTTTCAACGAGCCAGACCGCTTCATCCCAGATCGTGAAGACAACCAGCATCTCGGTTTTGGCAGTGGCATCCACTACTGTTTTGGCGCGCCCCTGGCCCGCGTAGAAGTACAGATCGCGCTCAACGCCCTGGCGCGACGCCTGATTAATCCACGTCTTGTGGTTGATCCGCCACCCTATCGCCAGAGTGCCGTGTTACGCGGCCCACGCCATCTCCTCGTCGACGTCGACGGCATCAAACCATAGGACAGCAGCAAAACCAGCATTTTCAAACATAAAGTGCTTGTTTTGTAATAAAAATCCCGGGAAACGTAGTGCTTCGTCAAAGTTCATTTGAAGGGACCAGAGCGGGGATGCAAGGGGCGGCAACTCCTTGTATCACTGCTTGTCCAAACTGTCAGCAGCCTAAGGTTGTGCAGTGGCTATCGCTTTGTATCGTAATATCTACTAATTTTTCAGGTGCCTGATCTTCACACATCGCTCCTTGCAACTGACACACAATCGTCACATTTTTGGCAACAAACTGTCATACCTCGATACTATCCTTATTTCATAGACAGAAACGAGTAAGGATAGTACCTTATTGGCAGATGCCCTTGCTTCTAATATAGGAGATAAAGGAAATTTTTTATGCAACAAGGAAGCTCTTCAATGCTATCTGAGGATCAATCTACCAATGTACCGTGGCTGTTGTCAATTATGCGGCGCCACCCGCTCTGGTGCTATTTTCTGATAGCGTACATCATAACCTGGAGTATAGGCTTTACCTACATCCTCTTATTACATCACGCTGCTCTACCTCTCTGGTTTGCGGTTCTTCTATGTCTTGGGCCAACAGGTTCGTCGTTCATCATGACAGCGGCAATTGATGGCCGGGCCGGGATTGGTAAATTGCTACGCCGTTATATTCGTTGGCGTGTTGGTGCATTCTGGTATCTACTGGTGTTTGTTGGTATTCCTCTGCTGCTTGTGCTTGTTCCTATGCTCATGGCTGGAAGTATATCAGCTCTGCTTTCAGGGTTGCCGCTCTATCCTATCACCTATATCGGGGTCTTCTTTCTTGGGGGGCCATTTTTGGAGGAGCCAGGTTGGCGCGGCTTTGCGCTACCTCGTTTGCAGCAACGCCTTGGTCCATTGCGAGGAAGCCTTTTGCTTGGAGTCCTCTGGGGATTTTGGCATCTGCCCCTGTTCTTCATTCCAGGTTATAACGGGGCTGGTTCAGGCTTTGTTGGGATTAGTACCGCTATGCTAACATTTATCGTTGCAACATCGGCGCTCTCTATCGTCTTTGCCTGGGTCTCCAATCGTACTGGCGGCAGCTTATTCCTGGTAATGCTACTACATGCATCTATTAATTCAAGCGGCTCCTTAGCTCCAGCTTTTGCCAATACGTTAGTGAATCAAATAATGACTTATATCATTTTATTCGTATTTACACTTATTATCATAATTGCCACCCGAGGACGGCTCTCCTACGATCGCTACTTGCGTGAAACAGAACCGTCTCTACCTGACTCACCAGCACTTGATCGATTAATCTGAGTGCTTTATAGATCATTTGGATGGATATATCTGCATCGCAAGTGATGTAACTATTATGGCTTATAATGGTGTTGTCGTTGTAGTGGAGATTAGAAGTTGCTTCAGGGGATGTGTGATCAGCAGAAAGTATCACTTTCCCTGAAACTGAAGCAGGCAGCCTGAATCTCTACACAGTGCTCAGCGCCATCCTGTTCCCGCTGCTCGGCTTGATCGCCGTCGCAGGCATCGCGCAACGCCTCAAGGATTTCTAAGCCTAACCTTCCATATAGTATAGTAGTTAGCGTATATGAAAAAGAATATATGCTAACTACTTTATTGTTCCAGGAAGGAAGGAATATCTTGAGCGTATTTAAATCTTCGACCTCGACAAGCGAGATAACCAATACCCCGGCTATCACACGCGCCCTGGCGACGCTGGATGTGGTGCTGGACATGCGCAATCCAGTCCATGTTGTCCTCAGCAATGATGGGAAGCGCGTAGCCATTGTGGTCTCTGAACGGGCACCGGACGAGCAGAAAAAACGTCAGCGTATCTGGCTTGCAGAGACAGATGGCAGCAAAGAGGCCCATCCACTTATCAGTGGTAAGCGCGACGAAACTTCTCCCTGCTGGTCCCCGGATGGCAAGCAACTGGCCTTTGTGACGCAGGCAGAGGGCGAGAAGGAAAAACCCCAATTGCATATCATCTCAGCCGAAGGGGGCGAAGCAAAGCTGATCTGTAAGCTGCCCAACGGCGTAAGCAATCTGGCCTGGTCCCCCGACGGTAGCCGGATCTCCTTTCTCTCCCTGGAGGGCGAGGAGCCAAAGAGTGATCCTAAAGTACTGGCCCCGGCACGCTATCAGCGTCTCTGGACCGTACGTGCCGAGCAGGCTCTCCCTGAAGCTGTCACGCCCCGCGATATCATGGTGATGGAATATGTCTGGTCGCCTGATAGTCAGTCTCTGGCTCTCTACTACGCCCACGGACCTGAAGAGAACGATTGGTATCATGGACAGATTGGGACCGTGGCGGCCTCCGGTAGCGCGGTACGCCAGCTCACATCCCTCAAATTGCCAGCGCGTGCCCTGGCCTGGTCGCCCGATGGTACACAGATTGCTTTTCTGTCCGGTAGCTGGAGTGATCCAGGACGTGGCGTGAGCGATATCTACGCGGTCACGCTGGCGACGCAGCAGGTGCGCAATCTGACTCCTGGGATTGATGGCAGCCCGGCCTGGTGTAGCTGGTTCCCTGATGGCCGTCATTTGCTCTTTGCGATGGTGAAGCACGTCACGCATCAGATTGGCCTGCTCGATAGCCAGGACGGTACAATCAGGCTGCTGGACACAGATTTTGTCATGCAGGATGATCAGCCGTCCCTCTGGCTCACACCGAATCATCTTAGCTGTGCAACCGTCCATTCGGGGGCGCAGTTGCCACGCGATGTCTGGACTGGCAACCTGATTCTTGAGGATAACCTGCCTACACGGATCGAATGGCGGCAACTGACACACTTGAATACATTGGCCGTGGAAGTGTTGCCTCGGGTGCAATCAGAGCGCATCCGCTACAAGAGTGAGGATGGACAACTGGTTGATGGCCTCTTTACAGTCCCTCCCATTGCACAGGCAGGTGAATTGCCGCCGCTCTATGTAGATGTGCATGGCGGCCCCTCCGGTGCTGAATGCGATTATTGGGCGAGTTGGGATCAGATATTTCTGGCGGCTGGCTATGCTGTTTTTCGTCCTAACTATCGCGGAAGCTGGGGCCAGGGCATGGCCTTTGCTGATGCCGTGCTCGGCGATATGGGCGGCAAGGATCTCCAGGATATCCTGAGTGGCGTAGAGTATCTGGTGCGAGAGGGCAAGGTAGATGGCAATCGGGTGGCGATTGGTGGTTGGAGCAATGGTGGCTATCTGGCAGCCTGGGCTGTGACACAAACGGATCGCTTCAAAGCCGCTATGATGGGTGCTGGTATCTCAGATTGGCTGAACATGCATGCCCAGACCAATACTCCCGATGCCGATAGCATGTTGATGGCTGCTGATCCTCTGGAACATCCCGAAGCCTATTATCGCGCATCACCCATCACCTTCGCCGGACGGGTCAAGACGCCGACCTTGATCTTGCATGGAGAGGAAGATCCATGTGTCCCGGTCGCGCAGGCGTATGCTTTCTATCGTGCCCTGCGCGAACGCAATGTGCCGGTTGAATGCGTGATTTATCCCCGTGCGGGCCATGGTGTGAGTGAGCGTGACCACGTGCGTGACACCACTGAACGCCAGTTGCGCTGGTTTGAAGCTTATGTTATGTAAAAATAGCGGTGCAGGCAAGGGAGAGATGAATACCATTTCATCTCTCCTGTAATCCTGTATTGTGCGAAGGTTAGATCAGGATGAGGCTCCATTGCTGGTTACTGCCACCATTATCAGTCCATTGATCCACGCTGGCACCAGCAGCGGTTGAGTTGTTGGCGACATCCAATACTTTGCCGCTGTTGCGATTGACCAGTTTATAGTAGAGGCCATTGTCTACCGATACAATGCTCCATTGCTGGTTATTGCCGCCATTGCTGGTCCATTGGATGACCGCTGCGCCATCGGTGGTGGCTCCATTGGCGACATCCAATAACTGTCCGCTATGATTATTGATGAGATTATCATAGAAGCCATAGCCGGGGGCTGAGAGATTCCATTGCTGGCTTGCGCCACCATTATCGGTCCATTGGTCTATAGCGGCCCCGGCAGTGGTGGAAGCATTGGATACATCCAGGACTTTGCCACTGTTGCGGTTGACCAGTTTATAGTAGGCCGTCCCTTGATCCTGCCAGGTGCCAGCGGCGACATTGAGGGACCAGCTATTGTGCCAGCTAATGGATAGATTGTTGCCGCTGAACTGGATGGGCTGCCACACATAGGGAGAATCACCCAGGTCAGCAGGATTCCAGCGGTCACCCATGTAGATGTATGTGGTGCCCTGTGAGCCTGTGATGGGCAGTACAAAAGTGGTTTGAGAATTGAAGGTATTGGTGCCGCTCGGCGCAAAATTGCTCCAGGCCGACCAGGGGCCGGATAGTGAGGTCGCGCTGGTGTACTGATTATCGTTGGTATTCCATCCAGTGAGATGGGAGGCCAGCAGATAATAGCGCCCATTAGCGCGAAAGAGCGCCGGTGCCTCATAATCGGCGAATAGGGCGACCGAGCTTACCACGCTTAGATAGTCTGCTGATAGCTTGTCGATGCGCAGGCCATTGGCGCGATCTTCGGTCAGCAGATAGCCCGTGCCATCGCTATCCTTAAAGAGTCCCATATCGCGGCTCTGGTTGCCGAGCGGTTGGAAGCTGCCATGATAGGTGTAGGTGCCGCAGATACTGGAACTGGTGGCGACCCCGACCAGTGCCGCGCCATAGTTACTGGTATCCACATGCATATACATCACATACTGATGGGTAGAATCATTGTAGATCACCTTGGGGCGTTCGATGATACGGTTCGGACCGAGATCACCGCTACTCTGCTTTGTCAAAACATTCTGTACGAATGTCCAATGGACCAGATCAGTGGATGAATAGCAGGGTACATTTTGGAAATAGGCATTGCCAGATGACTCATTGGTCTTGTCTTCACCGAACCAGTAATAGGTTGAGCCAACCTGCGTAATGCCTTCCCCATGGGCCTGAATCTCGCGCCCGCTACTATCGCTCCAGGGCGTGCCAGGCACGATGCGTGTGGTAGCAGCCAGGGTCGGTGTGGTCGTGCGGATCAGGCAGAGAAGCAGTGCCAGGAGAAAAACCAGTATCCAGCGAGACACCTTCAGAGTTTTGAGTGGTAAACGTCGTAGAGACATGGAATCCGTTCCCCTTTCTCTCTTCGTTGATAGAGAGGATAACAGCAAAAGTAGCATCCAGCGGCACCTGTCGAATCAATAACAGCCATGTTACTTCTATAAAGGGGCACCTGCATAGGATGAGGCGTGCTATTGCTAAAAAAGCCAACAATAGCATCTTCAACAACAGTACCATCGATTATTCGCCCTGTCAACGCCAGCGCAAAGAAGATTTCCTATAACCATCCACGCTGGCGAAATTGTCAGAGGATGAAGGCGCTGATAGCCATAGCAGCTACCATCATCCCTATTGAAGGTTATTATACAAGCAGTAAATACATGTAATTATATATTATAGCATGCAGGTTAATAAAAAGCTTTTGTTTGATATATAAATATAAATATATGGATTTATCTATCTAATATTTTATTAGATGCTATAGGATTGCCAATGCTGAATAAGCGTGATATGATAAGAACATAGTTTCTAAAGGAGACCAGACTCCCAGTACCAGCGGGATCTTGCTGCTCACCTGTTGGCAGGCGCCGACGCGCCTGCGCCATTTATATTGTATGTTGCTGTAAATGTGCTATGCACATTTACAGCAACATACAATATAAATTGTTTGAGCACCGCAGGTGCGAAAACGCATACACAGAGATCGTGGAGAGCATGGGAGTCCGACACACTCTAAGCGAGAGGAATAAAATAAATGGCTGCGAGAAATCCATTTCCCATCCTGGATGGGCATAATGATACATTAAGTCGATTGAGCTCTTTAGAGGCTGCTGAGACTGGAGGAGGTCGGAACTTCCTTATCGAAAGCAAGCTGGGACATCTGGATCTGCCGCGTGCGAAGCGTGGCGGATTTGCTGGCGGCTTCTTCGCCATTTTTGCTCCTGATCCCAGGCAGGCCCAACTTATGCAAGAAAATCTGGTGATTGGAGAGAATGGCTATGAAGTTTATCCCTTTCCGGTGCTAGATCAGCTCTATGCGCAGCAGGTGACGCTTGATGTTATGGCACACCTGTTTCATCTGGAGGCTGAGTCAGAGGGACAAATCAAAGTTGTGCGTACCGTGGCTGAGATTATAGATTGTCTCCGACAAGGCATCATGGCTATCATCCTGCATTTTGAGGGCGCGGAGGCGATTGATCCACATCCACAACTTGATGCCCTGTATGATTTCTATCAGATGGGATTGCGCTCGCTGGGCATTGTCTGGAGCCGTCCCAATGCCTTTGGGCATGGAGTGCCCTTCAAATTCCCTGCTTCTCCTGATACAGGACCGGGTCTGACGTCATTGGGATGTGAGTTGGTGCGCGCTTGTAACCGTCTGGGCATCATGCTTGACCTGGCCCATCTGAACGAGCAGGGCTTTCGGGATGTGGCACGCCTCTCGGAGGCGCCGCTGATCGTCACGCATGCAGCAGTCCATGCCCTCTGTCCTTCAACACGCAATCTGACGGATTATCAATTGGATACGATTAAAGCTTCGCAAGGATTGGTTGGACTCAACTTTGATGTGGCGGATCTACGGCCAGACGCAAATATTGATCCCGACACGCCATTGGATCTCATCGTGCGCCACATTGACTATCTTGTCGAGCATCTAGATATTGAGGGGGTAGGCTTCGGATCGGATTTTGATGACGGAACGACGATGCCTGAAGCATTGAAGGATGCCGCGGGATTACCTGAGCTTGTTGCAGCGCTACGTGAGCATGGCTATGACGATGCTGCTTTACGTAAGCTGACTCATGAAAACTGGCTACGTGTCCTGAGTAAAACATGGCACTAACAAGAGAATCGGGAAGAAACATTTTGTATAAGAAAGGTTCGGTGCTAATGAACAACAATGCGACTCCACAGCGACTCTATCTCATGCAGTTGGGTACCTCGACCTTCCCAACCGATCCACCGATGCCAGGATCAGCTGGATGTTACCTCATTCAGACCAGTGATGGCAAGAATATCCTGATCGATAGTGGGTTTCCGGCGGACTCTGAGAATTCGACAGGTGTATCGCCAGCCATGACCGAAAAAAACGTGCTCGCACAACTGGCTGAGCTTGGCCTGCGCCCTGAGGATATCGATACCCTCATCTGTACCCATTTCGATATAGACCATGCAGGTTATCACGATGCCTTTACGCGGGCGGAATTGATCGTCCAGCGTGAACATTATGAATTGGCCCGGAGTGGACATCCTCGTTACGCAGGTGCGCGCCCACACTGGGATCATCCAGAGTTGCGCTATCGACTGATTGATGGAGACCGCGAGTTAATTCCTGGACTGACGCTGATCGAAACCAGCGGACATGCGCCCGGACATCAATCCGTCCTGGTACGCCTGCCTCAGACCGGCCCCGTATTACTGGTGATCGATGCCGTCATGTTCCAGTGTTTTTTCACACCGGAACGCAAAGCATGGGCATTTGAGAACGAGGAGCCATTGCGTGCCAGCACCCGCAAACTCCTGAATCTCGTCGAGTGTGAGCATGTGGCGCTGGTCGTCTTCGGCCACGACGGTCTCCAGTGGCAGACCCTCAAAAAAGCCCCGGCCTACTACAAGTAATAGCTGCAAATGCTGGGAAGGGATGTAGGTGCGCACCTACACTTCTCCACCATGATTCTCGTTCTTTGAGCAGTATTGTCTCTTGCGGTCGGGCACTCTCCTGGAAAGGTAGAAGGAGTAGGAGAGTTAAGAGGGGCAGGGTCGTACGATGAACGGAGCACGACCGCAAGGGATCGGGCCTTCATTACCAGGCAAGGGGCCAATTTGGAAGGGGTAATTGCCAGCAGATGCTAGAAATACTACAATGGATGGTAGTGTACCATCGTGCCAGCAAATATGCAGGGCAGGATGCTCGATTATTTTTCGCTGATTTGATCATGCGTTTGCATATGGAGTGTGCATATGTTGCCCGACATGAGTATATTTATACGGCCTGAGCATCGATCCACGCTAGAAATAGTGGGTGCTGTCCTATTGGCTGTTGTTATTTTGATGGCCGTCTCCTTTTTTCAGATCCATTATCGTAAGCTACGCCATATGGCAGAGGATCAGCCCGCTATATTGGGGAAGTTTGATGGAATTTTGCTCTTGTTCAGCTATATTTTTTATGCGTTGTTAACCTTTATTTTGACGCTCTTGATCGCTGGTGGGTTGTTGGAAGGGGCGATCTTTCTGGTCGTCTGGCTCACGCAAGGAATAGCACCCTTCTGGCCTCTCTTCTGGGGTGCGTTGGGATTTGGCCTGATACTGACATTCTCTACCACCTTTATCTTTTTGCGCAGCAGGGTGATCTATGAGGAGAGCAAGATGCTGCCGGTTGCGATGGAGATTTTTCAGGATGGTGTGAGATGAAGATATTTGATGCAATGAAACCCCTGGCAGGTCAGGTTGCTGTGGTGACCGGTGACCGGTGGCGGGCGCGGAATTAGATGTACCATTGCGCTGGCACTGGTTGCTGCTGGTGCCTCACGTCTGCGCCGCGAATGAGCATTGCTTTTCAGATCATCTGGGTCTTTGTCTTTTAGAGTGAATGCGGGGTGCAGGGGTGGCAGCCCAATACGGTTCAAATAGTCCATGCTCCTGCGGAGCACCCGGAACGATGAAAAGGAGGTAAAATAGGAGGTGAACCAGCGCCAAGATTCACAGATCGAGATGTTATCTAGTGGAACAAACCTGGGTTCAAAT
>NZ_BIXY01000055.1 GCF_008326305.1 Dictyobacter arantiisoli
ATGGCGTGAGGGGACATCGACATGGAGGCTCTCCTTTCTTTAGACTGGACTCATTCTCTTGTGATCTCTATCGTAGCAAATTTCCGCCTGATTTGCACCCTTGGTAATTTAGCAACAGTATCACCTCGGGTGCGAAAAATCATGCGCGAAGATTGTGGAAACATGGCAGCCTGGTACCTTCTATTCGAAAGTACATATGATTGGGAAAGGTAAAGATTCTATCCCAATCATATGTAAGCCTGTGCTTCTCACTTTATTGGTTAAACATCAATGGTTATGCGCGTGTTCATGTATATGCTCATGACTGTGATCGTGTTCATGGCTATGCGGTTGACCGACATAGGGGGCATGGGCGTCGATAATGCTCCGTCGTTGCTGGCTGGGCACGTTAAGATGTTGCTCAAGCCAATTAATCACAGTATTCAGCCCGGTTTCATCTTTAAGATTTGTAAAAACAAAAGGACGTTCACCGCGTTTTAAGCGGGCATCGCGCTCCATAACTTCCAGCGAAGCTCCCACGTATGGTGCGAGGTCAATCTTATTGATAATCAATAGATCCGAGCGCATGATGCCCGGTCCTCCCTTACGGGGTATTTTGTCGCCACCAGAAACATCAATGACATAAATTGCTACATCGACCAGTTCGGGGCTGAAGGCTGCCGCCAGATTATCACCGCCGCTTTCGACAAAGATCAGCTCTAATCCCGGCAAACTTTCTTCCAGGTCTGCAATCGCTTCCAGATTCATCGAGGCATCTTCGCGTATCGCTGCATGAGGACAGCCACCTGTTTCGACACCGCGTACACGTTCCAGAGGCAAAGTTCCCTGCCTCAATAGAAATTCAGCGTCCTCTTTCGTATAAATGTCGTTAGTAACTACCGCTAGATTATAGCGTGGCCATAAATGCTTGCTTAAGCGATCCACCAGAGCTGTTTTCCCACTTCCCACTGGTCCAGCGATGCCCACACGGAAAGCGCGTACAAACTCATTATCTGACATATTTTAATCCTTTCAGGTGCTCAGGCAGAGCAAAGAAAATTATCCTCTTGCCTGTATCTTAAAATAAGAAATAGCGTTGGGCTAATGGCAGAATTGTGGCTGGTTCACAGGTAAGCAGCTCGCCATCTGCTCGTACCTCGTATGTTTCGGGATCGACCTCAATCTCAGGTGTTGCTGAGTTATGGATCATGTTAGCTTTCCCAATAGTGCGACAATTCTCAACGGCCACAGCTAGTTTATGTAAGCCGATACTTGTCGGCAAACCGCCTTCCAGGGCTGCTTTGGAGACAAACGTCAGACTGGTTGCGGCTGTTGCGCCACCAAATGAACCAAACATAGGACGATAGAGAACGGGCTGTGGTGTTGGGATGGAGGCATTGGCATCGCCCATTGCGCTCCATGAGATAAAGCCACCTTTAATGATCATTTCCGGCTTGACGCCAAAGAAGGCGGGACGCCATAACACTAAATCGGCCAGCTTGCCGGGCTCGATTGAGCCGACATGTTGGGCAATACCATGAGTGATTGCGGGATTAATCGTATATTTGGCTACGTAGCGTTTCACACGGAAGTTGTCGTTACGGTCTGTGTCTTGAGGAAGCGCGCCACGTTGCACCTTCATTTTGTGTGCCGTCTGCCAGATCCTGGTTACTACCTCGCCAACGCGACCCATCGCTTGAGAATCACTGGAAATCATGCTAAAGACGCCCAGATCATGCAATATATCCTCAGCGGCAATTGTCTCAGGACGAATGCGACTTTCCGCAAAGGCTACATCTTCAGGTACCTGTGGATTGAGGTGATGGCAGACCATCAACATGTCCAGATGTTCCGAAAGGGTATTGGTAGTAAAGGGCATGGTGGGATTGGTAGATGAGGGTAATACATTCTTGTGAGAAGCAATGCGGATGATATCCGGCGCATGGCCGCCACCAGCACCCTCCGTATGATAGGTATGAATGGCGCGCCCTGCAATGGCTGCGATTGTATCTTCCACAAATCCTGCCTCATTGATTGTGTCGGTATGAATGGCAACCTGCACATCATAAGCATCTGCGACCTTGAGGCAGGTGTCTATGGCTGCGGGCGTGGTTCCCCAGTCTTCGTGTAGTTTTAAACCGCATGCTCCGGCTCGAATCTGTTCGATCAGTGGCGCTTCCGTTGAGGTATTTCCTTTGCCCAGGAAACCAAAGTTTACCGGCCATGTTTCAGTGGCTTGTAACATACGCGCCAGGTTCCATGCGCCAGGTGTACAGGTCGTCGCATTTGTGCCTGTCGCTGGTCCTGTTCCGCCACCAATCATCGTAGTGATGCCGTTAGACATCGCTTCATAGACCTGTTGTGGCGAAATAAAGTGGATGTGCGAGTCAATGCCACCCGCGGTGACGATCATATTTTCGCCAGCCATTACCTCGGTTGAGGAACCAACCACCAGTTCAGGATCAACGCCATCCATCGTATCAGGATTGCCCGCCTTTCCCACTTTGACGATACGTCCATTTTTGATACCGATATCGCCCTTGACGATTCCCCAATGGTCGATGATTAATGCATTTGTAATGACCAGATCAAGTGCGCCTTGTGATCCTTCACGGGTCGCACGGCTGCTTTGTCCCATGCCATCCCGGATCACTTTTCCTCCTCCAAATGTGATCTCATCGCCATAAACGGTATAATCACGTTCAACTTCAACGAGCAGTTCTGTGTCTCCTAGCCGCACGCGATCACCAGTTGTGGGACCATACAGGTCAGCGTAGGTTCGACGGGGAATATGTAAGCTCATACCGTTACCCTCTCAATTTTAGAACATCAAAAACATGCAAAAAAGTTCTCTTTCTTCTGCTCTTGCTCTTTCATTATAACATTCTATAGCTTGCTTGTTCAGCTTCTTTTGCTGATCATATTGTGGAAGTTGCTAACAAATAGTACCTATTGATGATCTTTTAAGAACGAAATAGCGCTGGTTTCTGGAGCATTCCAGTATATTTTATTAAAAATTTAATATCTTATCTATTGACAATGATATTTTATGCTCTTAAAATCTAATATGCGTAGTTGCATATGAAAAATTATGCTCAAATATCGCGTATCAATGGTTTCCCTGGCAAAAGAGTTTTTTCGCAAAGCTTCTTTTTTGAAGGAACGCTGGTTTGATAGCCCCAAAGAAAAAGGAAAGAGTATATGCAAGGTACTTCAGCAATACCTCTTAAAGAGACTTTTGATGTACTCTTTAAGACGGTGGAAGATGTTGCTTTATATGCAGATATTATAGAACCTGCTACGCATCCAGATGAAAGTATGCAAATAATCAGATCTGCAACCCTGGGCTTCTTTCAAAAGCACCTGTTCTCCTAGAACATCATTTGAGGCAGGATTTTGATTTGTATTTTCCTTTTCAAATAATTTGTTATGCATCCGGGCCGCTTGATCCCAATTTGATGTATACGCCGGTCAGGACCATTCCTATCTCTAATGTGATAAGCGTTGTCTTGATGCATCAGCATTAAACGCACTACATTGATTGAGACGCCAGATGTCAAAGGAGAAAAGCTTTACTGGAATGAATTATACCGATACTTGAAAATTATGCTTGATTCACTGTATCAAAATGTGCAAGCCATAAATGTATTGTAAAAACAGAAAAAGGTAGTTATAATAGTCACACTGTTATTTTTCGCTATCTTATTCAGATCGCCTGAACAGGATGGACAATTGGTCCAGGCACAATCGAGTGGCGCTCTGAAAATATAAAAACTCATTGACGAGTAGAGTGGTGTATCTATGTCTCAACCAAGAGAAACAACAACCAATAATCTGGCTGATGTGATCCAGGTCATTCAGATTGGACATCGAAGCGGTACTCTAACGGTAGAACGTGGTGAGGGAAATGCGTATGAAGAGGGGGAAATAGTGTTCGCCAATGGTCAAATTGTGAATGCACAGACGGGCACGCAAAGCGGGCCAGTCGCACTTGGCTGGCTGACTACCTGGACTAATTGCCGCTTTGCGTTCAATGTGGAGTCATCAACAACGACTCCGCGTCCGCCTTTTCAACCATCGGGGCATTCACCGTTGAGCACTCGGCCAGGATCGTCTCCTGCACGTACCAACACTAATAGCAGCGGGAACTTTCGGCCCATTACCACAGCTTCTATGTATGGGCAAAACACACCACGTACCGCAAGTACCCCGAGCATGCCCAATCAATTTGTAACCCAGATCCCTTACCGTATCCGCACAGATAATAGTGTACTTGCCTATATTGAACAAGTTGGATTAACACGCGAGCATCGTCGTTTATTTATGCTCATTGATGGGCAACGCACGACGCATGAGTTGGTAGGTTTAATGGGGAAGAATCTGGATAAAATTGTAGAATTGTTAAATGAATTAGAAAGGGCGGGAATTGTCCATCATCGTTAGGAGCAATGCATGAAACAGGGTGGAGCGCCTATGCCTGAACGTATCGCTGTCATTGGAAATGCTGATGATGGCAAATCTTTATGGTTAAGAAGCTGGGAAACATGCTCCACATCCCTGTCTATCACATCGATCATATTCAGTGATGACTGTAGTTCTCTTGCTCTTGCTACTCTTTATTGATAGGGTCTCACTGGCTTCCAGTGAAAGAACCGCTCAGAGATCGAACATCGATAGATACAGGAATGTAGGGGGATGAAGAAGCCCATAGATATGTAGATATGAAATACATAACCTGTGTCTATGGGTTTCGGGAGATAGATGTAGAGTTGCTATGCCTGGCGTATGGCTTCAATCTCGTTCCAGAGTTCAGAGGGGATTGAGACTTGTGATAGGCGTACCGTCTCATTCACACGCTCAGCACGTGACATACCGATCACCGTTGAATCAATACGAGGGTCACGCAGTGAGAATTGCAGTGCAACCGCAGCCAATGGAACACCATAGCGTTCACAAGCTTCCTCAAATTTGAATGCTCGCGCCAGATATGCCTCGGAAGCCTGCTCATACTGATAGCGTGGATAGTTTTTTGGACCTTTCGCCAGGATACCACTACCATAGGGAGCGGCATTGACTGTTCCTACTCCATGTTGCCGACAGAGATCCCAGAACGCATCAGCCTCCGTATCCAGCAACGTATAGCGGTTATGTGAAATAGCGGCTTCGAAGATATTGGTTTCAACAAAACGCGACATCAGATCAATTGGACCACCGGCCACACCGAGATGTTTGATTAATCCCTCTTCTTTTAAGCTCTGTAGGACCTCAACTGGTCCACCGGGAGCCATGGCTGCTTCAAAGGTGATATGTTCTGGATCATGCAAATAGACCAGCGGCAAGACATCCAGACCAAGCAACTTCAGGCTGCGCTCTACACTGCGGCGCATCTGAGCACCCGAAAAATCACTGGTATGTAAATCCCGATCCGCTTTGGTTGCCAGTACATAACCTCCTGGCACTCCTCCCAGTTCTTTGAGCACGATACCGATACGGCGCTCGCTCTCACCATCGCCATAGGATGCTGCGGTATCAACGAAGGTAATTGGACTACGAAAGATAGCTCTTACCGTCTCCAATGCTTGCTCTTCGCCCACCGAATAAGCAAATGTCTCAGGCATATCTCCTAGCGGAGCACAGCCCACACAGAGAGCCGATACCTGTAAGCCAGTTCTCCCCAATGTACGTAGTGGGAAGGATGATTCAACATCAGAATTTGTCATAACCTGCTCCTTAGCTTGGATTCCTGGTGATAAATAATTGCTACAAAAATAAGTATACCTCTTAACCGAAAGAGGTATACAAACAACCGCTGTTGGATAATGAACCCATAGAGATTATGCGCGCATTAGTTTTATTAATTGTCGTAATCCTGGCTTCTGACCATAGAGCAGGATTGAGAAGCGATAGATCCGTGAGGAAATCCAGCCACATATCACGATGAAGATCAGTAGCAGTCCGATACTGAGCCAGAGTTGCCAGGCAGGGACATTGCTAGTCGCGATCCGCATGAGCATCATCGTTGGTGTCCAGAAAGGGATCAAGGACATGACCTGGAACCAGGTTGCGGTGGTCGAGGTAGAGCCGCCGATAAAGCTTGCCATGTAGCCAATCATAAATAGCCCCGACACCGGTCCAATCGCGTTCTGTACCTCATCCTGACGTTTCACCAGTGATCCCAGTGCTGCAAACAAGGTGGCATAGAGGAGAAATCCCAGTATGAAGTAGATCATTAAAAAAGCTAACAGCGTGGTTGAGGTATGCAGAAAATCAATGCTGTTCAGTATTGAGCTGGAGCCATTTCCAAGGGATAATAAAGCTTCCAGTGGTTTCTGTAGCAATAAGCCGATATAGCCTACCACCGTCAAACAGATCATTTGAGTCAGGCCAGCCGCACCGATACCTAGAATTTTACCCCAGAGCAATTGAAAGGGTGTCGCCGCGTTGACCAGAATTTCCATTACACGCGTGCCTTTCTCCTCCGCTACCCCCGTCGCTATCCAGATACCATAGAGATAGACCGCCGTAAAGATTAAAACGATACCAACAACACCAATAAAATAGCCTGAGAGATACGCGGCTAGCGAAGAAGGACCTTGATCTGCCTGTGTATGTACCACCTGAAAATTCGTTGCCGCAAAGAGTTGTTGTGTCTGTACGGCTGATAATCCCAGACGGGAGGAGCGATCCAGTACACTCAATTGTCCCGCCATCGTTTGAATCTGGGTTAAATCGCTATCATCATAGCTACTGGAGGTCAAGGCAGTATAGTAGGTAAATTTTACATCCTGTGTGTTTGTACGCGTGAGTACAAGCAGCACGCTTATTTTGCCAGTTTTAACCTCATTCTGGAGTTTGGCCTGATCATCGGGGGCGCTTGCTTGCAGTGTAAAATGAGAAGTCGAGTTTTTCTGACTTTTTGTTTGATCCGGCGGGGTGGTTGTTCCATTTAGCGAATTGCTGATATAGTGCAGTAGTGGATCACCATCCAATCCTGCAACTGAACCTGCATTATTAACCACTGCCACTTGAGATGGTGTGTTGGTGTGGGTAGTGAAAAATTCAATGGCCGTGGGTACGCAGCTTCCCAGGAAGATAGAAATCATCATCACAATTGTGGAAATGATATAACTACGTTGCGTGACGCGATTTTTATATTCGCGTCGTAAGATCAAACCGACATTGTGGAGCGTATTACTACGTGTATCACCACCTGAGCGGACCGCCAGCACACTTTGGTCGGATAGTGAAGATCCGGTTGACGAGGGAGGCACTTCAGTTGTATTTGACATTATCTCTTTCCTTATCAGGCAATAGTAGCAGGAGCATCCGGCAGGGCGATTTTTCCTACGCGCTCAATGAAAATGTCCGTTAAAGATGGTTCTACCAGCTCAAAGCGACTGACATGGCCGGCATGGCGCAGAGCCTCCTCAAGAATCACATCAGGATTAAAATCGTTCCGTATCTGCATCTCTATATAGTCTTGCCGTCGCTTGGTTACCTGTACACCCTCCAGCGCATCCAGCCAACTTGCCTCGGCATCGTTATCGAGTTTTAAGCGTACCGTATTGCGCCCATGCTGTCGCCGCACCTCCTGGACATTTCCTTGCACAATCACTTCACCCTTATTAATAATTGTAATGTCCTCACACATTTCCTCAACCTGATCCAACTGATGGGTTGAAAAAATGATCGTTTTCCCACGTCGATGCATCTCTAGAAAAGCATCTTTAAGGACAATTGCATTCACTGGATCAAGTCCACTAAACGGCTCATCCATAATAAGAATTGAGGGATTATGGAGAATCGTTGCCAGAAATTGCACTTTTTGCTGATTACCCTTGGACAAGTCCTCAATCTTCTTTTTACGATTGGCATTGATCTGGAAGCGGTCAAGCCATTCATTCAGCTCTTTTTTTGCCGCGCTTTTTGAAAGGCCATTTAATTGTGCCAGGAACATCAATTGTTCTTCAACCGTCATCTTAGGATAGAGGCCACGTTCTTCTGGCAGATAGCCCAGTTCACGGCGCTCGAGGTCATGTATAGCTTTTCCATTCCAGGTAATTTGTCCGCTATCAGGACGAAAAATATCTAGAACCATACGCATGGTCGTTGTCTTGCCCGCTCCATTTGAGCCAAGCAATCCGAACAGCGCCCCCTCCTTCACCTCCATCGACAAATCCTTCACCGCTTGAAATTGCCCGAAAGATTTGTATATATGCTCTACAAGCAGTCCCATATAGTAATCCTTAATGATGTATAAAACTCAAATTTAAAGCGGAATATCAGCGTAAGTTATGCTAACTATTGTATTTTCTATTGTGATACTACTAGAAAAAGCTTAGCCAGTATAGATAGACGTCTAAAAAGCCATAAATTAAAATCTTGCTGCCACTTTATCAACATCTATAAATAGATGATTGTAAGGGCACATGAAGAGATTATGTAAAAGAGCAATTTAAGTCAGATATACTATAAAGATCATTCTGCACAACTATCTGAAAGGAATCATTATAGTGTTAACGGATCATGAATCTTCTCAGTGCATGAAAATCCAACCACTTTAAATCAAAACCGTCCTATGGGCTATTTGATAACGATGATGCGACAGAACTTGCTGATCTTTGATCATAGCTTCAGGTCTCGTCTCATCATTGATGTGCATGTCGATATGCTGTTCGTGTGCTTAACGGACGACAAAATAGAGCGTTTTTGCTAACTGGTTGTTCCACCATAGTTCGGCCCGGCACTCGGCTGGTCGGGGGAAGCGCATCTCGAATAGACCGTTGCGATTCTCATTCGATTTCAAATGTTTCACCTGGATCAGGGGACCGCTCTGTTGCAGAAAGAATTGCTTATTGGTATACCACTTAACAATAACCCGTCCATCTTGTTTGGTTGGTTCTGCTGTATACGTTAAATAAACAGATTGGTTGGTTGTGAAGTCCTGTTGTGTGAGTGGAGGTTCCAGGGTTTTTGGATCATAGCGTGACGAGGTTGTCGCGGCTGGAATGAAAGCAGCGGCAGGCCCATTGATCTGTGTTTTGGATGGCTCTGGTAGACCGGGTTCTGGGTTGGCATTGACATTACTTAAGGTATGCCCGATACCAAAGACACTCAGGATGCCTGTAGCACGCACAACATAGACACTGCCTGTACACAGCAATGCCATGACTATTAATACGCTCAGCAGGCCGCTGATGATACGCTTACGTGGAATCAGCGGTCGTGGGGTAGTGTACGTGGGTGCGATATGCACCACATCCTGCTGTACCATTTCAGGAAGGACTTGCTGGATGGCTTGCTCTGATACTAATTGTAGTGCTACTGTTGGTTGCCGCCCATCCGCTTGAAATTGAGCAGGAGACTGATAGAGGGCAGGGAGCTGAACAAAATCACCCGTGTCAGGAAAACTCTGCTGGGGAGGTAATGCCTCCTGCTGTGGAGTAGCGGGCAGCGGGGTGTAAGGTGCTCCCTTGCCTGGTTGTAGGGGTTCGTGTACCGCCGCAGGCGCTTCCATTTCCATGGACGAAGTAAAGGATTGCTGGGGAGGTACTGACGTACTTGTTTGCCACCAGGGAAGCGGAAAATCCTCCTGTTCAACTGTAACATCTGGCCCCTGTTCCATTTCAGGAGCTTGCCAGGTCGCGGCGGGATTACCAGTAGATGGTGTTTGCCAGGCAGGTTTAATATTATCAAAAGAAAGCTGAGGGACAGCATCATCCCATTGTGTAGAGGATGTGGCAGGAGATTGTGTCCATGAAGCGCCAGAGCCCCCATCAGGTATACGTTTGCTTTTTAGTAAGGGTGAAGGTGCGCCACAGTTATGACATGGAGCTTTATTCTCTTCACGTACCATCTTACAATGTGTACAGAACATGTTCACCATCCGTTTAATATATGTCAATTTATTTATCTTTTATTTTCATTAAGCTAACACTAACACCAATGCAACAGATAAATCAAGTCCATGACCATTATATCAGGACAAAATATCTATTTTTCTCTCTCCAGCGCGCCAAAAATCCTTTGCATATTATACAAGCGAGCATAAGTAAATTTCTTGAAAAGCAGGAAGTATTCATAAATATCTTAAATGATTTTAGTATGATATTAAGTAGCCTGTACTCTTACTGCAAGTATATTCATACCTGTAATTGTAGAGCTTGTGTTAGAGATAAATGCCATGGAATGGCAGTAGTATAAAAAGAGAAAAGCAGTTATACATTATGCAATTAAAATTTACCAGTTTAAAAGCCCTTTAGCATTTCCTATTATGATGATGTATAATAGTAGAAGCAAAGAGCAGAAAAACCTGCCGAAGAACATTTACATCAGGCATGAATTGTACAATAATAGGGAGAAGGGTCATTCTTCCCTGCTTGATAATCTTGAAAGGATTTTTTTACTATGGCTTATGTAATCACTCAGCCTTGTATTGGCACCAAAGACGCTTCGTGCGTAGATGTCTGTCCAGTTGACTGCATTCATCCAGGACCCGGCGAAGATGGGTTTGATGATAATCAGCAACTCTACATCAACCCTGACGAATGCATCGATTGCGGAGCATGTGAGCCTGCCTGCCCTGTTACTGCCATCTTCGAAGAATCTGCGGTACCTGCTGAATGGAAGCAGTACATCAAAATCAACGCAGATTTCTTCCAGGGTGCATAACCACTCTATTTCATATCTCAACAAAAAGTTGAGGATTGACAAAAAATAGGGTAAACAATAAAGTGATATCTCTTGCAAGGCCTCTCCCTGGAATATGAGTGTATACCTGGGATGCAAGGGATATCATCTTTTTTTGTCCAGCCTTTTCCCTGGTTGAGTGAGACGATTGATCTGCGCAAAGAAAAGAATTTTTTTGAAACTCGGGTCACGGAGTATCAATCGGGTTCAGCCTTGCAATGGGATTAATGCAGCGCTGATGGTAGAGATGTATAAGCGTACAGGTGGACACTGTTATCTACCTGTACATGCAGCGTCGCAGCGTCTGATATCCTCTCTTATTTCAGGCGTCAGAGAAGGGGGTGAGATGGGCCATTGAGGTGACCGGCTCAGTTTCCTCAATCTCTTCCCAATGGCGACCATTTTGCCAGTAGAGTTCAATCTGTTCCAGGCTTTTGCGGCGCGTTTCCGGGACCAGTGTGAAGCAAAAGATAATCGCTATCACTCCCATGAGGCCATAGAGCCAGAAGGTAAAACTTTTGCCAATGAGATTGATAAGCGTTAAAAACGTAATACTGATCAATAGATTCGCGCTCCAGTTGGCGAACGTTGCGATGCTGGCTCCTGTCGAGCGTAGATGGGTGGGAAACAATTCGGCGCACATAAGCCAGAAGACAGGCCCCAGGCTGAGTGCAAAGGCGATAATATAGATGAGTAGCACAATGAGAATGAGATAGCCTGCATGCTGTGCTCCCAGTTTGAAAATGATGCCCAGTGCGGATAAAGCCAGTACCATACAGGCAGTGCCCCCGATTAAGAGAGGACGACGCCCGATACGGTCGATCAGCATGCCAGCAATAATCGTCGTCAGGACATTGACGACCCCGACAATACTGGCGGCTAGAATTGCACTTGAAGCTGAGGCAAAACCAGCATATTCAAAAATAGTAGGCGAGTAATAAATGACCGTATTAATCCCAATCACTTGCTGAAAGATAGCCAGACCTACTGCGACCAGTAGTGCCATGCGTAAGCCGGGTTGGAACAGGGCTCGCCAGGATGCTTGCGCTGGTTGCTGATTAAATGACCTGCGAATCGCCTTCCACTCCTGAGCCGCCTCTTCAGGATGAAATAAACGTTCCAGGACCAACGCTGTATCCGACCAGCGCCCTTTGCTTGCCAGCCAGCGTGGAGACTCAAGGGCAAAGAACATACCCAGAAGCAATAATAGTCCGGCAATAGAGGTGACCGCATACATAGGAGCCCAGCTCATATGCGCACTGGCGAAAGCCAGATCCACCCAGTACGCGCTGGCAATTCCGATTGTAATTGCCAGTTGATTAAAATTGACCAGCATACCGCGTAGACGTGATGGAGCGATCTCTGAAATGTAGACTGGCACAACGCTGGCTGTGGCGCCAATGCTCATACCTACCAGGAGACGCAGCGTAAGAAACATCGGCCAGCTTGTTACCTGTGATGTGCATAAAGCGCCCACAGTAAACATACTGGCGGTAATTAGTAGGGTACGACGGCGACCCAGGCGATCACTCAGCTTACCCCCGCCCAGCGCCCCGATAGCAGCCCCAAGTAAAGCGATACTGACCGTCACCTCTTGCATCCATGCATTCAACATAAATTGGACCCGTAAGAAGAGCATCGCTCCTGAAATGACCGCTGTATCATAGCCAAAAAGCAAGCCACCTAATGCTGCAATACTTACCACAACATAGAGAAGGACACGTTGTCGCCAATGGCCCTGAGATCGCACTACAAGTTGCTCCATTTGCGATGATTGAGAGTTATCATCACTCCTACCAGCACGTTCTTTCATCACATTCCTCCTCCACATCATTTGGCTTGCTTTAAAGGCAGATTTCGTTGTTCCAGCGATTTCTCTGTAATAATGACAAGCGATTAAACTGTTTTCATACACTCATTATATATATCAAGCAAAAAAGCAATCCATTGCAGCAAGATGTTAATGAATAATCAAATAAATACCCCCTGTGTGATTGATTGATTGATCAGATTGGCATGAGTATGGGGCGCAATCATACTTTACTTCCCTCTTCCACCACCACCCGGAAGGACGGAGAGCCTCAGAGCAAGCGACAAAAATTACAATTTGGCAGAAACACCTGCTAAATTGTAATTTTTCAGTCCCTGAGGTAAACTACACAAAAATAGCTTTGATCAGGAAGACGGGGACGTTATGGAGATCGCTACCCTGCCATTTCTACGCCTGCTCCAATTAGCCGATAGTGCATTACCCATTGGCTCTGCGGCCCATTCCTATGGCCTGGAAAGTATGACGGTCGAAGAGCATCTCACAGTTGCACAATTAGAGGATTTCTTGCGCATCTATCTGGCCGAAAATGGTGTGCTAGAAAGCACCTTTTGTCGCCTGGGTTATCGGCTGGCGGAGCTGACAGATTCCACGCAGTACATGGAGCAATGGGTCCAGCTCAATACTCGTTTGAGTGCCTACAAAACAGCTCGCGAAAGTCGCACAGCCAGCGCTACGCTTGGACGACGCCTGTTACAACTTGTCGCATCCCTGGAAGATGCAGCGCAGCTCTATCAGGCGCTTGCCAGTGCGAAACGTGAGCATACAGATAATCACTACAGTATCGCCTTTGGTCTGGTCGGAGCCATCTTGAGGGTCGACGAAGATGTTGTCGTCCTCGCCTATCTTCAACAATCTCTGACCGGCCTCATTTCTGCCTGCCAGCGCCTGCTCCCATTGGGACAAAATCAAGCCAGCGGCATGCTCTGGCACTTGAAAAGTAGCCTGATTGAGATCGCGGAACAGAGCGAGCGAGCCAGCGAGCATCCCGATGAACTGATGCTTTTTACCCCTTTACTCGATATTGGCAGTATGAGCCATCCCTTACTGGACACACGACTCTTTATCAGCTAAGGCTTTGCAATTCTCAGATGATACAATTGAATTATAAATAGTAGCGTGCAAGCTAGAAAGTCGAGTAGTTTTCCATTCAAACGATACATCCATCAACATCATCTGTCATGGGGAGCTTGAGTCTCGGTTTCAAATGTTCTGAAGAGACACAGCAAACGCAATTATATGTGTATGAACAACAGCCACCGCTCAAGGTGATTCGCGCCTTTCCTTTGCCTGCTGGTGGTGCTCTGGTCCATCTGCATAATATTTCTGGTGGCGTGCTGGGAGGTGATCAATTAAACATCGCAGTTGATGTCCAGGCAGGGGCCTATGCTCAACTTACCACGACCAGCGCGACGCGCCTGTATCGTAGTCGAAATGGTGTCATACCAGCGCGCCAAACAACTCATATCCACGTTGCAGAGCATGGCTTGCTTGAATATGTACCTGATCCGTTGATTCCCTTTGCGGGCGCACGTTATCAACAGCAGACGCGTATTGAACTGGCAAGGGGAGCTGGTTTGTTGTGGTGGGAAACTGTTGCGCCAGGACGCGTTGCACGCGGCGAATTATTTGCTTATGATCTACTCCAATTAGAGTATGAGATCAGCGTAGAGGGCAGACCTATCGCGCTGGAAAAGATCAAGTTGGAGCCACGGCAACGATCCCTATCCTCACTGGCTCGGCTGGGCCCTTATCACTATTTTACGAGTTTCTATATCTGTAAAGTTGGACTGGACGCGGCATACTGGCTGAGTTTAGAAAAGGAATGCAGTTTGCTGGCACAACAGCTCACGTGTGCCGACGAGATACGCTGGGGTGTCAGCACCCTGGCGGCCCATGGGATTGTGGTGCGCGCCCTCAGCAAACGCGGCACAGCGCTGGCAGGGGGATTACATGCATTCTGGGATATGGTCACACAGGCGCTCTATGGACGAAAATCTATTCCTCCCAGGAAAATTTATTAAGCCTGGATGTAACGTAGAGAGCTTGCCGCAAAGGCAGGCCAGAAGAGGAGACAGCCATGTTACTCACTCAACGCGAACAAGAGAAACTCCTGATCTTTGTTGCCGCAGAATTGGCACGGAAACGTCAGACCCGCGGACTCAAGCTTAATTATCCAGAAGCCATCGCCATTATCAGCGCTGAAATCATGGAAGCCGCGCGGGATGGTAAAAGCGTCGCCGAGATCATGACCTTCGGCACCACTATCCTCACGCGTGCAGACGTCATGGAAGGCATTCCTGAAATGATCCATGATGTGCAGGTCGAAGCCACCTTTCCCGATGGCACCAAACTGGTAACCGTACACGATCCAATTAAATAATCTTTATTTTCCTGAAATTGGCAGCAATTTCATGGTTCAGGGCGCTCCGTTAGGAGCATGGCTTATTTAGGGGAACAGAATAGAACAGAACAGAACAGAACAGAAGGGAGCACACGCTTGAAACCAGGAGAATATCTACTCAACGAAGCTGCCGGTGATATCGAGCTCAATACCGGACGATCCACTACCAGATTGCTGGTCAGCAATTCAGGTGATAGACCGATACAGGTAGGCAGTCATTTTCACTTCTACGAAGTCAATTCAGGCCTCTACTTTGAGCGACAACAGGCCTACGGCATGCGCCTGAATATCGCAGCCGGAACAGCAGTCCGTTTTGAGCCGGGAGAAGAGAAAGAAGTCGAACTTGTCACCTTCGGCGGAGCCAAAATTATCTATGGACACAATGGGAAGGTCAATGGTGCCCTAAAAGCGCAACAATAAATCCCATGTAATAGCCACTCTTTACGTAGCTACATGGATTCCAGCTGCCCCAAAGAAGGCTCGTCCGCGAGGGATCGGGCCTTCTTTTCAAGCCTTATATGGTACGGATGTCAATGAAGAATGCCTTCTTGTGGAGCTTCCTGAGGGATGACGACCCGCTTTTTCGTCGCTGCCCGCTGTGTAGCGGTGAGAGCTACAACACATCCGCCCGCGAGTGCGATCATGCCCCCGCTTATCTGGAGTAGCGAAAGAGAATCACCCAGTAACAGGATTGCAAAGATAGTTGAGAAGATCGGCATACTCTGCATTACCGTCGCTGCTTCCCAGCCCTGTAAATACTTCAGGCTTTCTTGCTGCGTAACGTAGGCGATACAGAAGTTTGAAATGATATAGATCGGCATAATCCAATAGAGCGCGCTAGAGATATGCGGCGGGATCACAGCTTGCCGGGTCGCCAGGATGGGTAAGACCACCAGTGCGCTGATCAATAATTTCCAGACAATCAGCGGTAATGAGTCGATTTTAGGTGCCAGTTGCTTGGAGGGAAGGATCGCGTAACCAAAGCCGAGTGCACCCAGCAGCACCAATCCATCCCCAATATTTAAGCTGCCCCAGACAGAGGTCTGCATATTCTTGATCACAACCAGCGCGCTGCCCAGCAGGAGCAAGAGAATGCCAGCGATCTGTTTTCGATTCAACTTTTCGTGTAAGAAAATAACCGCAAATAAGATCGACGAGATGCCCTGAAACTGAAGCAGGAAGCCAGCTTTAATCGCACTGGTCAAACCCAGACCGATAATTACGCAGCAAGCTGGTAGCGCGGTCCCCAGCACTGACACTAACAGGACATTCATCCAATCGTCCCGCTTCAAATTCGTGCGTAGCGAAATTCTGCGCATGCTCAGAAATAGAAGCAAGAGTATACCGCCGAGCAAGAAATTTAAGAATGTCACCAGAAGAGGATGCAGGCTTGCGGTTGCCAGTTTGCCCAGTACGGTTCCCAGCCCAAACATACAAGCCGTCGCCAGCGTCAGCGCTATCCCTCTTGTTTTCACAATCGTTCCTTTCACATCATACGTATGACTCTATGCTAAAAGCATATGTCATACGTATGATGTTGTCAAGCTAACGCAATTCCTCTGAAATTGGGAGCAAATTCAGGAGAATGCCTGGAATGATGTTTGAACCGTATTGGGGTGCTCCCTTAGGAGCATGGCTTATGAGGGATCGTCAAAGGCTGCACTTTGAGATACAATAAGAAGTGTATTCTGTTTAATTGAAGGGGCATAATGGTACGAGGAAATGATCGCTGGAGCGTTACCAGTATTGACGTTGCGAGACATGCGGGCGTATCACAGTCAACGGTATCGCTGGTGTTTGCTGGCAAGGCGGAGGGGCGCGTCTCTCCTTTGACTCAGCAAAAAGTCTTACGCATTGCGGAGGAATTAGGGTATCGCCCCAATATCGCTGCTCGCACGTTGCGCCTTGGTCATACCAACATTATTGCATTTGTCATTCCTGATGTTACTAATCCATTTTTCGCGGCGGTCCTGAAAGGTGCGGAGCAAGCAGCCAGAGCGCATGATTACGCGGTCATCCTGGTAAGTACGGATAACGATCAGGCCTGGCAAGGCGTGGTGATGGATGCTCTGACGACCCATTCTATCGAAGGCTTTGTGTTGTGTGCTGTACGTCCACCTGATAATCTCGACCTTTCGTTGTTACGTGGGCGAGCCCTGATCGTAGATGACACCTATCCTGATCTGACTGCGCTTCAGCTCGATATTGCCGGGGGAACGCAAGCGGCCATGCAACATCTTATTGAACTCGGACACCGCAAGATCGCTCATCTGGCTTCCCGACGGGATACCGCAACCTTTCGCCTGCGGGGCATGATCTATGAGCAGACTTTAAGCCAGCTTGGCGAGCCTATTCGCGCTGAATATACCGCTCAGGCCGCACTTGAGCCAGAGGATGCCTTACAGGCTGCACGCCAGCTTCTCCAGGCCACAGATATCCCAACGGCGATTTTCTGCGATGATGATTTGCTGGCAATTGGCGTCTACAAGGCTGCGCGAGAAATGGAGCTGGCGATTCCTGGGCAGCTCTCAGTGGTTGGCTTTGGCGGTGGACTCATTGCCCAGACGCTGGCCCCTGATCTTACCACTGTCGCCATACCAGCTGGCCGCTTAGGCGAACAGGCGCTAGAGATACTCTACACCATCCTTAATACTACCCAACCAGTAGCATCCGCCCTGATGCCTCTACAGCTCCGCATCGGAGACTCAACCGCTCTGCCGCGCCCGTGAACACTCAACCAATAGCTATTATCAGATCTGATCCGGTTTTATGCTGCGCTCAAACTCTCCCTACTGGCGTGCCTCATTAAAATAGCTCTCATTCTTTATTATGAAGTTCTGTCACACGCCCTGCTTTCTTGCATGTTTGCGCCTGCGAAAGAGGAACGGCGTTGTGCATAGGAAGATGTCATTAAGATGATACATGTTTGTATAATACTTGATCTCTTAATGTCATTGTTATGTCATCCATTTTCCTGTATTCTTCTTTATTAGAAGAATACAGATGTCGATGGTTGTATACCTTCATGCAACATTGCGCACTATATGGGATGGAGGCGCCGAAGAGGACCAATCCTGAGTGTGTTGTGAGAATACAAGCTGCTTCACATCCGCATCGTTTGAGATATTGGATGGCTCTAGGGTGGGAATTTCATATCGAATTTCATTTCCTATTCCTGATCTATCTTCTTCTATTGATTCCACCGATTTGGCAAGAACTTGTGCTCGATCATACCGTTTCCTGAAGTGAATGATGGGTCTTCCTCACGCTTAAAAAATAACTGTGATTATATTTACAGCGCTTTCATAGAGGAGCATATACTGTAATGGAACAGAGAATTCTGATTGCTGAGCCACGCGAAGTAATACGTACTGGTCTTCGAGTTATTCTTGAACAGGATGAGCAAATTAAGGATATCTATGAAGCACTTACCAGTGAAGATCTACGGAAAATGCTACATAGCTATAGTTGCGACTTGATTATTATTCACCAATCGTTTGCGAGCGATTGTGCTGTTCTTCCCATGAATAAATTTATTCTCCTGGTTGATGAGCCAGATATGGATCTCTTCCTGAATGCATATAAGCAGAAGGTTCGTGGTTACCTTTCAACCAGTCTCTCCTCTGAATTACTCTTTGCTGCTATCCATACTACAAAAGGGAGCTGTCTCCTTGATCCGGTATTCCTGCCCTGGATGATGGAGCATATGTTTACTTATATGCAGGATGCTCATGAGGTTAATTCACTTTCACCTCGTGAACGGGAGGTGGCTCAATTGATGAAAAATGGTATTGATCGTCGAACTATTGCTCAACAACTTCATATTTCCGAGGCAACCTTAAAAACGCACATTAAGAACATGGTTCGTAAGCAGGGAGAGATACAGCAAGCACCGAATATCCTTCCATATCAATCAAAGTCGAGGCTCTTGAAACAGAGCAACTAACATTTTATCCAGGGAAGAGGAAGGTAATAGAATGCTCATATGATAGCACGCTTGCACCTTCTTCTTTTACCTCGTTACGATGATCAATACGTATTTTACATTTTCTGTAGAAGATCTGAATGATCGCATTTATCGCATTTTAGATGCTCAAGCAAACAGTGTTAGTCGTTTCTGGCAGCTATTGTCTCAGTATGTTCCGGACCTGAGAATATATCAAGTAGCCCCGGGGGCTCGATTAGCCCCGGGGAAGACGTTTTTCGAAGAGCTTATTCGACATATACTCACCTATAGGAATCCTCTTACCCCTTTCCTCTACAATCCTTTCGAATTGTTGCCTGGGTAACACTAGAGAATGAACCCATTGTTTGGGGTAGCAAGGATTTCTTTACTATAATCAAGGAGCATGGAAGGATTTTTTTTAAGGATGGTAAAGCCCAATCATTACTTGCGTCATGCTCGCGATCTACATGGATGGTCACAAAGCTATGTTACTGAGCAAATCAACGCACCTGCATCATCGTATGTAAGCCGTTGGGAGCGGGGAATTGCTACACCAAGTCCTTTTTACCGTGAGAAACTCTGCCTGCTCTTTAATAAGAATGCCTATGAATTAGGCTTACTTCCACAGAATGCTATTGAGGACGAAACTGCACCTATTCCTGCTGATGAGGACACCATTAATAGCTGCTGTTTATCTGAGATCATGTCAATGCCATATCGACGTAATTTGTTTTTCATGGGCAGAGAAGACGCCCTGGCTCGTTTATGTGAGTGCCTTGATCGAACAAAGCGCCAGAATACCCCCTATCTCTTTGCCATCTGTGGATTAGCAGGCGTAGGAAAGACGCAATTGGCAGTTGAATATGCTTATCGTTATGCGCAGAAGTATCAAGCAGTATTATGGGCCAACACCTCCTCATTTCAAGTTTTAATGGCTGATTTTGCCAGTATGGCCCATACATTACATCTGTTTGATAAAGATATTGATGCAGGCGAACAAAACCAGGGTAATATGGTTGATGCCGTGAAAATGTGGCTTGAACAGAACACAGAATGGTTGCTTATTCTTGATAATGTTGAAGATCTCGAACTACTACGAGAGTTCTTGCCACAAGTAGGCAATGGTAATATTTTGTTCACTACGCGTACCCTGGCTACCGGGACCCTGGCGGATAGCTTCGAATTAGAGCGCATGCAGATAGATGAAGCCGCCCTATTCCTGTTACATCGAGCGAAAATTTTATCGATTGAAGAAAATTTTGATTCAGCAGCGCTTGTGGAGCAGCAGGCGGCCTTGAAGGTAGCACAGTTAATGGATGGATTGCCGCTCGCGCTTGATCAGGCGGGCGCCTATATTGAAGAGACACTATGTGGCGTGCTTGGATTTCTGGATCTTTATCGAAAATCGCATGTCCAATTTCTAAGGCGCAGAGGTAAATGTGCGATTGATCATCCTGAATCCGTGGCGACCACCCTCTTACTGTGTTTTGAAAAAATCCAGCAATCCAATTCAGCTGCCGCTGATTTATTATATTTTTGCGCCTTTGTCTATGCTGACTCTATTCCAGAAACGCTTTTAAGTGGATGTGCCTCAGACACATTTCAATTAAACGAAATTATCAGTGATGTGTTGACTTATTCATTGTTAAGTCGCAATCCACTCAATAAAACATTTAAAATGCACCGCCTGGTCCAGAGTTTATTGCGAGACATGCTTACTAATAAGCAGAAGCAGTATTGGGCACAGAAAGTCATTTATCATGTCAGCCAGGTTTTTCCCGACCACTCTTTTATGTATTGGTCGATGTGTCAAGAATATCTTCCCTATGTGCATGTGTGTTCTATATTAGCTGAACAATACCAGATCCAGAATACAGAGATCGTGCGCGTCCTTTATCAGGCAGGTTTTTATTTGTTAGAGCAGGCTCAATATCAAGTGGCTGAAGAATACTTACAGCAAGCTCTATGCATTGCGCAACGAATATACCCGGAGGACGAGATATATATCTCTGATTGCTTCTATCGTCTATCTATCCTCTTTCAATATACAGATAGAGATGAACAAGCCATAGATTACCTGCGAAAAGCTCTTCTTATTCGTGAGCATCTCTTCGATGTTGAGCACCCCGCTACTGCCGAATGCTTAAGCGAGATCGGCTTCCTCTTTTTCCGACAAAAAAACTACGAACAAGCACAAGAATTTTGTCAACAAGCCTTATCAATCTGGGAGAAAACGCCGTTGCCTGCTGATTCTATGGTAGCTGCAGGACTGAATACACTTGCCAAGATTTATCGCGTCCAACAAAGATATTCGCAGGCGGAGTCTTTCTTAAAACGAACGTTGCAATTATGGGAGAGGAGCTTAGGTGAGAAGCATCCCTCTGTTGCACTGGCACTTACTGATCTTGCACATGTCTATCAAGACCAGAAACTGTATAAACAAGCTGAGCCTCTCCTTTTAAGAGCCCTCTCTATTTGCGAACAAGCATTTTGTATCAGGCATCCACGTGTTGCTGCTAGCCTGAGTGACCTTGCAGCTCTCTATCAGCTCTGGGGAATGCCCGGTAATGCTGAACGATTCTATAAGCAAGTAATGGAGCTTGAGCATTTATCATCCACCAGTGAGATTGATACTCATGCAGAGTTAATTTATACCTCAGTTTAAGCAAAAAAAGCCACTACAACAAGTATCTTTTCCTTATGATCATTCTCGAAAGGATCAAATAAGAAGCAGAGAACACAGGTACATGTGATCATGCAGAGCAATAGTTCATCCTGCTAGAAAAGAATAGAGTAGAAAAAAATTTTTTTGCTCGTACTTGTATTGTGAATGATATGGAATCGTCATTTATATACTACCAATATACGTTTATAATGAATAGAGTAAAGCACTTAATTTAGTAGAGGGCACATACATTCAGATCGAATGTTGTTTATTGCATCTAATAAATCAAAACACAGCTATAGAGAAAGATACTGACTTATGACGGATATTGTAAGCCTGGGGGAACCATTTTCTAGTAGAAATACTATTGCATTGACTGAAGCGCAACAACACCGCTGGATAGAGAGTCAAATGGGGAAACCTACTTCCAAAACGGTAGCTTTAGAATTGCAAGGACCTCTTTCTATTGATATATTGCACCGCTCGTTACAGCAGGTCGTTGATCGGCATGAAGCATTAAGAACCACGATTGACAGGGATGGTACAGCGCAGCATATCTCTTCGGCGTTAGCAATTGATTTCCCGCTCATATCTTTTTCTCATTTTACTGCTGATGAACGGGATGAGAAGATCAAACAATGGCTCAAAGATGAGAATGCTCGCCCTTTTAATCTGATACAAGGGCCTCTTTTCCGCTTTTCCCTTTTCCGCTGGAGCGAGCAATGGCATCTGCTGGTAGTTACCGTCCATCGTATAGTAGTTGATAGCTGGTCTATAAATATCTTTTTCCAGGACCTTGGAGCATTATATACAGATGCATCTAAAGGTATTGCCTGTAAATTGGAACAGCCGATGCAATTCAGAGAATTCATTCAGTTACAAGCGCAAATGGATCAGAGTATTGAAATGTCCAGGCATGAGCAGCACTGGTTGCAAGCGTGTACTCATCCGCTGCCCATTTTAGAACTGCCAATTGATCACTCGCGGCTGCTGATCAAAACATACCATCGGGCGCAGCAGAGTTTGATCATCACGACCAGCCTTTATCGAAAAATCAAACACTTGAGTCGCGCTTACAACTCTACTCTCTTCATGACGTTGCTGACTGGCTATGCAGCCTTGCTCCATCGCCTTAGTCAGCAAGATGATATTTTTATCGGTTTCCCGACCTCTGGCCGTTCCATCTGTGGTAGTGAGAGTATGATTGGATATTGTTCTCATCTCATTCCATGCCGTAGCCAGTTAGCTGAGAAACCAACCTGGATTGATTACCTCAAATACATGAAGCAAAATTTGCTCAGCGCATATGAGCACCAGGATTATCCTTATGCGCGTTTGCTCAACAAACTCAACTTGCCATATGATCCAGCCCGTCCACCTCTTGTTGCCGTGACTTTTGATTTAGAAGTACCAATTACGACTCCACTCATGAACAACTTAGAAGTTAAATTTCTACAACCATTAATACTGTATTCCGGGGTCGATATTCATCTTAATATTATAGAGATCAACAAATCATTATTGGCTACAGCCGATTATAATTTGGATTTATTTGATTCTGCGACAATGCAGCAATTTCTGGCACACTATCAGAATATTTTAACCGCGATGTGTGATGCCGCGCTGCAGAGATAATACCTGGCCCTGGCCCTGGCCATAGTTTGGCCTTGATAAAAAAGGGAATGGCACCCACTTGCAACTGAACTGGTCCGCCTGTGTGAGGGTATATTATTTCTTTTCCTGAGTTAACGTTCATCCTTCTTCTCTCTTTGTGGCATTCCTCCGCATATCCGAGGCAGGATCACGCTCGTTGCTGGTGAGAATGAAGACAGAAATGGAGCGCTATTCTCATTAGAGAAGAGTGTATTGCCTCTTTTCTTCTTACCCATTTTGTATGGCAAAAATCCCCTGGGGAAGGGATTCACCCTGGGAGAAGGAAAATATTATACTTCTCTTAATAGGAGATTTTCCTGTCTGAGGAAGAAGGGAATTGGCGATATGAAATTTGGCATCATGTTTTTTTCTAGCCAACCGTATGGCGATACTTCGAATAAGTATCATTTAGTAATTGAAGCAGCAAAATTTGCAGATACTCATGATTTCTGTTGCATCTGGACACCCGAACGCCACTTTGACGCTTTCGGTGGCATCTTTCCCAATCCATCTGTGATAAGTTCTGCCCTTGCGATGATTACCCAGAAGATACAAATGAGAGCTGGTAGCCTTGTATCTCCTCTTCATGATGTTGTGCGTATTGCTGAAGAGTGGTCGGTCGCTGACAACCTCTCTAATGGCAGGGTCGCGATTTCCTTTGGATCAGGTTGGAATGTAAATGATTTTATATTCTATCCGGATCACTATGATAATCGCCGTGCTGTGATGTTCCAGCAAATTGATACTTTACAAGATCTCTGGGAAGGGAAGAGCTTTCTACGTAAGAATACCTTTGGTAAAGAGATAGAACTTTCTATCTATCCAAGGCCGATACAGAAGCATTTACCTATCTGGGTTACTTCATCAGGTAATACTGCAACATTTACTCAGGCTGGTAGCATTGGCGCGAACCTGCTGACACATATGATCGGCCAGGATATAAAGACTCTGGCGAAGAATATTCGATTTTATCGGGCGTCGTTGAGGGAGAATGGATTTGAGGCAGAAAAAGGAATTGTGTCTTTAATGATCCATACTTTTGTTGGCGATGACCCACAAGCGGTGAAAGACAAGGTGAAAGCTCCTTTTAAAGAATATTTACGATCTGCAGTTCTTTTAGAGAATAGAGCGGCGGCTGGTGGTGGAGCTATTAGTGGAGGACATCAGGTTCCTTATGAGGAAATGTCGGATGTGATGATGGAGGAGCTTTTAGAGATTACTTTTCAAAAGTATTATACGAGTGCTGCTTTGCTGGGTACGGTAGAGACATGTCAGCCTCTGGTACAGCAATTGCAAGCGATTGGCGTTGATGAGGTTGCCTGTTTAATTGATTTTGGCCTTCCAGATGAGGATGTATTAAAGCATCTGACGTATCTCAATGAGCTACGCTTGCGCTATGTATAACAGATGAAGCCTCTACAAATCCTTGAGCGATAGCATCGAAAAGAGCATCCAATCTGAGGTAGATTACGTATGAATAGTCAACATTATCCACGCGATCTGATTGGCATTGTTGGTGGCATGGGCCCTCTGGCATCGAGCGCATTTCTCTCGACGCTGTATGATGGCACGCAGTGGGATGTGGAGCAAGATGCAGGACGATATATTCTTTATTCTGATCCGTCTATTCCTGATCGTAGCGAGGCATTCCTGGGTCATCGTGACGAGATTGTCCTGGCGCCGTTTGTTGAGATATTACACGCACTTAAATGTTTACATGTCACGAAAATTGTGGTGTGCTGCATCACGCTTCACTATTTGTTTCCATGCCTATCAACGGATCTGCGGGAGCTCGTCATCTCACTGATTGATGTTATTTTTGCTGCTCTGGAGGAGACGCGCGAGCACCATCTGTTACTCTGTACCAATGCAACGCTTCAATTGCGTATATTCCAGAATCATCAACTATGGGAGCGTTACTCAGACTATATCCTTCTGCCACGTGAGAGCGATCAGCAAACGATTCATGCCTTGATTTATCATCTGAAGTCGGGCGGCGATATACGTATCGCCACTGAAGCGATACAGGAATTATTGGATAAATATCATACTGGCTCTTTTATTGCTGGCTGTACCGAATTTCATCTCCTTTCTCAATGTTCAGCCACGATTACTGATCAACGGCCAGCATATCGCTGTATCGATCCTCTTACTATCATTGCGAATGGATTGGCAAAAGCACACTAATGGATGCAGCGCCTGTTTCGCTATGGAACTGTTCTGATGAGAGAGGGTAAAGAAGAGGCTATATCTTTTCGCGCAAAAGGGTATTCCTGTGTTGTTCTCCTCCCTTCTTTCTGCCAGAAAAATCCTCTTTGAGGAGGATAGCTCTGAGATTAAGGAGCCTGTTATGATTGTCTGTATAGCAAAAAAAACCCTTTTCATTTGATAGGAGCATCAGTCGGGAAAGAGCGTAAAAGTGAAAGAAGAGATAAATAGCGATTGGGTTCTAGGTTGTGCGACACATGTTGACCTTTTGCGAAGAAGAGCGCAAGAACATTCTGAAAGACCGGCCTATATATTTTTAGATGATGGAGAAAAAGAAGGAACGCGCCTGACTTTTGCCGAGCTAGATCATCGAGCACGAGCCATCGCGGCTCTTTTACAGGCACAACAGGTGAATGGACAACCTGTGCTTTTGCTCTATCAACCTGGTCTGGATTATCTGGCAGCATTCTTTGGATGTTTGTATGCCGGTGCTATTGCTGTGCCTGCGTATCCCCCAAGGCTGAATCATAATTTGGAGCGCCTTGAAGCTATTGTATCAGATGCGCAGCCTGTGCTGGCCCTCTCATCAAAACTCGTTACCACCTCAGCCATGCGGAGGCAGTTTTCCGATTTTCCTCTGATGAGCAATCTTCATATTGAGTTTACCGATGTATTGTCCGAGGGTTTAGCTGATCAATGGCAGGAAGTGGCATTGAGCGGAGAATCGCTGGCGTTTCTGCAATACACCTCTGGTTCAACTGGCAAGCCAAAGGGTGTGATGGTGAGCCATCAGAATCTTCTGTATAATCATCGTATGCTTCAGGCGGCACTTCAACATCCAGAAGCCGCTCCTATCGTCTGCTGGCTACCACTCTTTCATGACATGGGTCTGATTGGTAATGCGCTACAGGCTATTTATCTTGGATCTCCATGCGTTTTTATGTCACCTTATGCTTTTTTGCAGCAGCCGTTCCGTTGGCTACGTGCGATATCAGATTACAAAGCCTATACTTCCTTTGCCCCTAACTTTGCCTATGATCTTTGTGTGCAGAAAATCACACTTGAGCAGCGTGTTACTCTGGATCTCAGTCAATGGCATAATGCTGTTAATGGCGCCGAGCCAATACGTAGCGAGACGTTAGAACGTTTTGTGCAGGTTTTTTCGCCGTATGGCTTCCATCGCGAGACCTTTTTTTTAGGGTATGGGTTAGCTGAAGCGACTTTATTTGTCTCTAATGCTCGGTTAGAGGAGCACAAACAGCATATCATCCAGACGGTCCAGGTGGATGCACTTGAGCAGCATAGAGTTGTGGCGGCAACCAGCGAAGATAAACGGACCAAAACCCTTGTCAGTTGTGGTCATACCTGGTTGGAGCAGAAAATTGCTGTTGTTGATCCCGAGACTCGCCAGGAGTGTCCTCCTGATCATATTGGTGAAATCTGGATATCTGGTTTGAATGTTGCGCAAGGATATTGGAAGCAGCAGGAGGCGACCAGGGAAACCTTTCAGGCGCGCCTGGCGGGGAGTGGGGACGGTCCATTCATGCGTACGGGGGATATGGGATTTCTTGATCACGGTGAGTTGTTTGTGACGGGTCGTCTGAAGGATCTTATCATTATCCGTGGTCAGAATTTCTACCCTCAAGATATTGAGGCTGTCGCGGAACAGAGCCATCCAGCGTTGCGACCACATTGCAATGCTGCGTTCTCTCTCTCCGCGGGCGGTGAGGAACGTATCATTCTGGTGCAGGAGATTGATCGTCAGCATAGATTGCAAGAGCCAAAGGAGGTGTTTGCAGCCATTCGCCAGGCTGTATTTGAGGCACACGAGTTGCACATTGATGGCATTGTGCTTATCAAACCGGGAAGTGTTCTCAAAACGAGTAGTGGGAAGATACAGCGTCGCGCTTGCCGCGAGGCATTGCTTACCCGGAAGTTGTCGATTGCATTTGCCGACTTACCAGCATCGGTGCTTGCTCTGATTGAACAACCTGACTCAGAGCATACGGTACAGTTACAGGCTGCAACATTACCAACGTACACCGAGAAGGCGCACACAGTGCCTGCTCAAAGACCAGTCATAAGCGGCCCCGCTGAACATATGACCAGTCGCAAACCTATGCAGTTTAGTTTGCTGTATTTTGCTAGCGATGAGGCGGCGTTGAGCGAGAACAAATATCAGTTGCTGCTAGAAGGGACCAGATTTGCGGATCGGCATGACTTCACCGCAGTCTGGATACCAGAACGGCACTTCCATCCCTTTGGAGGATTGTATCCAAATCCTTCTGTACTGGCCTCTGCACTGGCTGTTATCACTAATCAAATCCGTTTGCGAGCGGGCAGTGTCGTCTTACCGATGCATCATCCTGCACGCGTTGCTGAGGAGTGGTCGGTTATCGACAACCTTTCCAACGGTAGAGTAGACATCGCTTTCGCGACCGGCTGGAATCCAAACGATTTTATCCTCGCCCCCGAAAACTATGCTGATCGTAAAGAGCTTCTTTTCTCTGGTATCGAAACCTTCCATAAGCTCTGGCAGGGTGAGTCGATAAGCTTGCCGAATGGCCTTGGTCAGCAAACATCCACGAAAATCTATCCAAAACCCCGGCAACAGAAAATAACTCCCTGGATTACCTGTACCGGCAATCCTGAGCGTTTTGTTGAAGCTGGCATGATGGGGGCAAATATACTGACAGGTCTTCTGTTCCAAAGTGTGGAGGAGTTAGCAGAGAAGATCAAGCTGTATCGCGACGCGCGTGCGCGCAACGGGTATGATCCTGCAAGTGGGCATGTCACACTGATGCTTCATACCTTTGTCGATGAAGATATGGAAGAGGTACGTCAAAAGGTTCGAGCGCCTTTTATTGCCTATCTGGAATCCTCGGTCGATCTCTGGCGGCATGGACGTGAGAAACTTGACAATCTGTCACCAGAGGAGCGAGATCAGGTCCTCTCATACGCTTTTGAACGCTACTTTCATACCCATGCTCTGTTTGGGACGCCCCAGAGTTGCGAAAAGATGGTTGAGCGCCTCGGTGAAGCAGGCGTTAACGAGATCGCATCGCTGATTGACTTTGGTCTGGACGTTGATACCGTCATGGACGGACTGAGCTGGCTGAATGCATTACGTAAACGTTCTCAGAAGAGACATATACCTGAATATGTAGCCACAACAGGATCGGCGTACAGTGTTCAATCCAGCCCGCCGGAGGAGAGACAGTCCGACGTTGAGAAAGACGAGGGCCCACTCCAACTGCAAGCGTACCTTCGCCAACAAATTGCTCTGGTATTGGAACGGAGTGCCGCAGAGCTTGCAGATGTCACAAACATTCGTAGCCTGGGGCTGGACTCGCTGAAGGTTATGAACGTTGTGAATAATTGCCAGCGCGATCTCGGGATTACACTGGATGCAGGACAATTTTACGAACTGACAACCTTTGGTAGTTTAACGGCGTATGTTGCCAGAGAATATGATCGGGTCCATGCGAAGAGTGCAGGTGGAACTATTGTTGATGATACGCAGTTCGTGGTGTCGCGTCAGGCGCGGCAGGCATACTTTCCACAATCCTTTGCTCAGCAACGTATGTGGTTTCTCAATCAGTTACGGCCCGATACTGTTGCCTATAATGTGCCAACCGCTATTCGCATCCAGGGAGCTCTCAATGTTGCAGCCTTGCAATGGAGTCTGGAAGAGATTGTACGGCGGCATGAGACCCTGCGTACTACCTTTGATCTGTACCAGGAGCAACCTGTTCAAATTATCAGTACGGCGGCCATCTTTCCTTTACCTGTAGTAGACCTGAGTTCGCTTGATCCTCGGATGCGTGTGAGTGAAATCCAGCAACAGGCACTGGCAGAGGCACAACATCCTTTTGACCTGCTTCATGGTCCTCTGATACGCGGCACTCTGCTTTTGCTGGATGCGAATGAGTCGATATTGTTGCTTACCTACCATCATATCGTTGCAGACGGCTGGTCACGAGGCATCTTGATACGTGAGGTGCGAACTTTATATATTGCCTCTGCCTCCGGTCAGTCCTCCCCCCTGCAAGCATTGCCTGTTCAGTATGCGGATTTTACAGTATGGCAGCGAGAATGGTTACAACGCCCGGTTAGCAGCAATGGACAACATTCGCTTGATCCACAGAGGAAGCCAGTGGAGCATGGAGAGGGTGAACAAACTCTGTTGATAAACCAACTGGCATACTGGAAAAAGCAACTGGCGGGACCACTTCCCGTATTAGAGCTTCCACTGGATCATCCTCGTCCCCCCTTACAAACGTTTCATGGTGCACATCAGTCTATTTCTATACCTGCTCAATTGATGGATGATCTCAGAGACCTGAGTGAGCATGAAGGAACGACTCTCTTTATGACCTTGCTCGCATCCTTCCAGATCTTGCTGGCTCGCTATAGTGGACAGGAAGATATTCTGGTTGGTAGTCCGATCGCTGGTCGTACGCGAGCGGAGACAGAAGCGTTAATTGGCTTTTTTGTGAACATGCTCGCATTGCGTACGGATGTGGCGGGGAATCCTTCGTTTCAGGAAGTGCTTCGGCGAGTACGAAACGTCTGCCTCCAGGCATACGCGCATCAAGATGTCCCTTTTGAGCAGGTAGTCGAAGCCGTGGCTCCGTCGCGTGACCTGAGTCGCTCGCCTGTTTTTCAGGTGGTTTTTGTTCTGAATGAAGCCTCCTGGTGGCTGAGCGGTGAGGCCGCCGGGGTACAGTTGCAGCAGGTAGATTTGGAGAGTGGCATTGCCGCTTTTGATTTGACCTGGTCGGTGACAAATAAAGGATTTGGGACGGTTGAGTACAATACCGATCTGTTCGATGACGATACGATCACACGTTTGCTGGCGCATTGGTATGAACTGTTACACGCGATTGTTGCTAGCCCCTCGCAACGTTTGACAGAGTTCTCACTGCTCACAGATGCTGAGCAGAAGCAGATCCTGGTGCAATGGAATGATACACAGCAAACATACAAGCGCTCTCTCTGTCTGCATCAACTTTTTGAAGAGCATGCACATCGGACTCCTGGTGCCATTGCGATCAAGCTGCTCGCGTCCCATCTGACCTATCAGGATGTGGAACAGCGATCAAATCAAATGGCTCGGGCGCTTGTCCGTCAGGGAATTGGTGTTGAAGCTCGCATCGGGGTGTGTATGGAAAGGGTACCAGAAGCGATTATTGCCTTGCTTGGTATTCTTAAAGCCGGAGGTGTTTATGTGCCACTGGACCCTCATTATCCCCAGGATCGACTGACATTTATGTGTGAAGATGCACAGATTGCCCTTCTCGTAACGCAGAAAAGTGTCCAGGAGTATTTACCACATTGGGATCTCCCAACGCTTTATCTGGAGTCGGACTGGTTCCAGGCGTGTGATGAGTCAACAGATCCTCTCAACAGTGAGATGACGCCAGATAGGCTTGCGTACATCATCTATACCTCCGGTTCGACGGGTCTTCCCAAAGGAGTAATGGTATCGCATCAAGGTATCCAGAATCTGGTAGAAGTCCAGACGCAAAACTTTGCCTTACAGCCAGAAGATCACATCCTGCAATTTTCCTCCCTGAGCTTTGACGCATCAATCTGGGAGATATGTATGTCGTTGGGCACGGGCGCGACGTTGTGTCTGGCTGTTGAACAGAAGGTGTTAGCCGGGCCGACGCTTAAGGATGCGATAGAGAAGCTGGGAATTACCGCTGTTACACTTCCACCCTCTGTATTAGCTTCACTTTCTCCAGAAGAAATACCACAACTGCGTACAATTATCGTGGCGGGAGAGGCTTGTCCTTCCGAACTGGTCGCGCATTGGGCGGGAGGGCGTCGCTTCTTCAATGCGTATGGTCCCACTGAAACAACAGTATGTGCCACGATGGAACTGTGTACCGATGGTGCTCAGAATCCTTCTATTGGTCGTCCCATTGCCAACACACAGGTATATCTCCTTGACGCGGCCATGCAACCTGTTCCTATCGGAGTACCAGGCGAGCTTTACATTGCAGGGGTCAGTTTAGCGTATGGGTATTTGAATCGACCAGAGCTGGTTGCCGAACGTTTTGTCCCCCATCCATTCAGCAAACAGAGGGGCACACGCCTCTACAGGACAGGAGACCGGGGTCGCTATCATTCCGATGGAACAATTGAGTTTCTGGGGCGCGTGGATAATCAGGTGAAGGTGCGTGGACATCGGATCGAACTGGGCGAGATCGAAGCTGTGCTTTTCCAGCATCCTCTGGTACGTGAATGTGTGGCTGCTGTACAGGATTCTCCCACAGGGGATAAGCAGATTGTTGCCTATGTCGTTTCGCACGAGAGGAATGCATTGGTCAGTGAGGAGATACGAGGATATCTCAGACAACGACTACCTGAGTATATGGTTCCCGCTATTGTGTCGCTCTTAGAGCACATGCCATTGTCCCCTAATGGCAAGATTGATCGCAGGCACTTGCCAGAGGCAGAGATTGTACGTGAGAAAGAGGCAACACGTGTTCTTCCATCGAATGGGACGGAACGAGTTATTTCCGCTATCTGGCAGGAATATCTGCATCAAGAAAACATCGGGCGTAGTGAGAACTTCTTTGATCTGGGTGGTCATTCCTTACTGATTGTTCAGGTTCTTCAGAGGCTCCAGAGCCAATTCCAACGAAGCATTGTATTAACGGATATGTTCAAGTATCCCACGATAAGTTCTCTGGCCCAATATCTTGAGCAGACCGAACAGCAAACGTTGCTCAACCAGAAACAGGCCAGCGCGCAACAAGAGCACCAGGAAGAAGCGTTACTAGCTGGCAAAAGTCGGTTGAAAAAGATGAGACTATCAACAAGTGAAAGAGTAAAACGATGACACAGGGAGAATTGAACGGGCTAGAGGTTGCTATTGTCGGTCTCGCTGGACGCTTTCCTGGGGCCAAAAATGTTGCTGAATATTGGCAGAATTTACGGGAAGGAATTGACACCATCTCTTCCTTCTCAACTGACGAGCTTTTGTCCGCAGGTATCGATCTCAAGCAAGCCAATGATCCTGCTTATGTCAGGAGAGGTGGCGTCATCGATGATATCGACTTATTCGATGCCGCTTTTTTCGGATATAGTCCACGAGAAGCTGCCTTTCTTGATCCGCAGCAGCGCCTCTTTTTAGAGTGTGCGGAAGAGGCTCTGGAGAACGCGGGCTATGATGCGCGAAGCTATCGTGAAGCGATCGGAGTGTACGCAGGAATTGGATTAAATACCTATTTTCTGCGTAATTTACATCATCTGCAAAATTGGTCGAATAGCAATGATATTTTTCAGATGATTACGGCGAACGACAAGGATTTTCTTGCCAGTCGGGTCGCGTATAAGCTGAATCTCAGAGGACCAGCACTGGTGGTACAGACCGCGTGTTCCACGTCTCTCGTTGCGGTGCATATGGCGGTTCGCGCGCTGGTTGGAGGCGAGTGTAGCATGGCTCTGGCCGGAGGCGTTACAATTCGTGTCCCTCAGAAAGCAGGCTATCATTATCAAGAAGGTGGTATTCTATCGGCTGATGGGTATTGTCGGGCTTTTGATGCGCAAGCGCAAGGGACTGTAAGCAGTAATGGAGTTGGCATTGTTGTTTTAAAGCGACTAGAAGACGCATTGGCAGATCATGATCATATCTACGCGGTGATTAAAGGCTCTGCAATCAATAATGATGGATCGAGCAAGGTAGGTTATACAGCTCCTGGTATCCAGGGGCAGATTCGCGTTATTCAAGATGCGCAACTTGTGGCTGATATCGATGCTGAAAGTATTGGCTATATTGAGACACATGGAACTGGGACCGCCAATGGTGACCCGATTGAAATTGCTGCCCTCACTGAGGCTTTCCGTAGCCAGACCAGCAAGAAAAATTTTTGCGCCATTGGGTCCGTAAAAACAAATATCGGGCACCTTGATGCCGCATCTGGTATTGCTGGTCTGATTAAAACTATCTACTCGTTGCAGCAAGGTATCCTACTACCTTCCTTGCATTTTCACTCCCCTAATCCAGCGCTGCAACTGGAGAGCAGCCCATTCTATGTGAATAAAGATCTGCGTGCGTGGACGACAGAAGAAAATGTACCCAGACGTGCGGGTGTAAGCTCTTTTGGTATTGGTGGTACCAACGCGCATGTGCTTCTCGAAGAAGCTCCTGTGACAGAGGATGATACGCGTTCTGTAAGACCGCATCAGCTGATTGTGTTATCCGCTAGAACAGAGAATGCCTTGAAGCAGGCCAGCATAAATCTGGCCGCGCATATCCATCAACAGCCAGAGCTCGAACTTGCTGATATCGCTTACACATTGCAGGTGGGTAGACCACTGTTCCACTACCGTCAGGCTCTGGTGTGCCATACAGTAGAGGACGTTGCTCGTGAACTGGAATCCGAGAATGCTCTCCACCTGATGCGCGCTTCCATCGCAGCTACGGAGACATCTGTAGTATTTATGTTTCCGGGTCAGGGTACACAATATATTGATATGGGCCGTGATCTCTATCGAACGGAGGCTGTGTTTCGAGCGGAATTGGACCGTTGCGCGGAGTTATTGCGATCCTATTTAGGGGTAGATCTGCGTGAAGCCTTGTATCTATCGGATGAGAGCAAACGGGAAGAGTTCTCTCAACGTTTAACGCAGACCTGGCTGACGCAGCCAGCGCTCTTTGCTGTAGAATATGCTCTGGCGAAACAGTGGGAATCCTGGGGTGTGCATCCTGCGGCTATGATCGGGCATAGCATTGGTGAGTATGTTGCCGCCTGTCTTGCCGGAGTTTTTTCTCTGGAGGATGCTTTACAACTGGTTACGGCCAGAGGACGTTTGATGCAGCAGTTGCCTGAAGCGTCAATGCTCGCTATAACATTGCCTGCGCAAGAACTACAGGCCCTGCTGACTGGACGATTGAGTATTGCGGCTATCAATACGCATACCCAATGTGTCGTAGCTGGACCAACCGTTGAGATTGAGGGGCTGATGCGGCAGCTGCAATCCCGTGAGATCAACTGCCGGCTTTTACATACATCGCATGCTTTCCATTCGATACTGGTTGAGCCGATTGTCGATGAGTATGTTGCCCTGGTCAGGTCTATCCAGTTGCACTCACCTCAACGGCCCTATATCTCGAATGTGACCGGAACATGGATTAGCGCCGAGGAGGCTACAGATCCTGATTATTGGGGATTGCATATACGTCAGCCTGTCCTTTTTGCCGCTGGTATTGAAAAAATATTACAAGCAGATCTGGCGGTCTTGCTTGAAGTTGGCCCTGGTAGAACGTTAAGTACCTTTGCTCGTCACCAGAGTCAGGCTTTTTCTGGGCGATCTGACTATACAATCGTACCGTCATTGCGACGGCCTACGGAGACGTTGTCTGATGATGAGTTTATGCTGACAAGCCTGGGTCGTTTATGGTTAGCTGGCGTTTCGATTGCCTGGGATGAATTCCATGCTGATGAACTCTGTTATCGTGTCCCTCTACCGGCATATCCATTTGAGCGTCAACGTTATTGGATTGATCCTCTTCATTACAATGTACAGGAGCCGGATGCACAGCTGTCTTTTGTCGATGAGGAGAATACGCAGGAGATTCATGCTGATAGTGCTGACACGACCCTCTATCCTCGACCGATCTTACCCACACCGTATGTTGCACCACGCAATCAATTAGAAGCTACGCTTGCAGAGATGTGGCAAGAGCTATTAGGCATTGCGCAGGTTGGTATTTATGATTCTTTCTTTGAATTGGGTGGTCACTCACTGCTTGCGACTCAATTGGTGTCGCGGCTACGCGCTGAATTGCAGGTGAGTGTGCCTTTGCGCACTATTTTTGAAGCGACAACCGTCGCCGAACTGGGGCATCTCATTACAGAACAGCCTCTGACCAGTATGCGCGCGGAGGAACTCGCTCAACCCATACATCCCCTGGAGCGTGAAGGGACGCTTCCACTTTCGTATGCACAGCGGCGATTGTGGTTTATGCAGCAGATGGAACAAGATGCTGGTTTCCTTAATATACCCCTTGGGATACGGTTGCGCGGCCCCCTCAATCTTGACGTCTTACAACAATCTCTGCAAGAGATTACTCATCGCCATGAGTCGTTGCGAACGACGTTTGCTCTGCATGATGGGATGCCTGAACCGTTGATTGCTTCTGTACTGGATGTAGTGCTGGAAGTTGAGGATCTACAAGGGCTGGCTGGTAGCGAGCGAGAACTGGCGCTACAGCAGCTGGCGACGCAGATGGTTCGCAGGCCATTTGATCTAGAGCATGGTCCATTGTTCCGTGTAACGGTATTCAAGCTTGATCCGGTGGAACATGTACTGCTAATTGCGATGCATCATTGTATCTCTGATGGCTGGTCGTTCAGCGTCCTTCTCCATGAATTGATCGATCTCTATTCGGCTTTTTCCAATGGACATCCATCTCCTCTGGAGCCGCTGGCGGTCCAATATGTTGATTTTGCGGCCTGGCAACAACAATGGCTACAAGGGGATGAAGTTGAACAGCAGCTTGCTTATTGGCGAAAGCAACTTGGAGGTCCGTTACCGGCTTTGGAGCTGCCAACGGACCATCCACGACCAGCAATACAGAGTTATCGTGGCGCACACTTCCCCTTTCAATTTCCAACTACGTTAACTGAGAACATTAAAGCCCTGGGCCAGCAGGAAGGTGCCACCGTCTTTATGCTGCTACTGGCTGCCTTTCAGGTTATATGTTCGCGTTACAGTGGACAAGAGGATATTCTCATTGGTACGCCGATTGCTAATCGCAGGCGAACTGAGATCGAGAAACTGATCGGTTGCTTTATCAATACGCTGGTCATACGCACTGATCTCGCGGGGAATTTGTCCTTCAGGGAACTTTTGCACTCTGTGCGGGAGAAGACGTTGGAAGCGTATGCCCACCAGGATCTCCCGTTTGAGCAGGTGGTGGAGGCATTACAACCTGACAGAGATTTGAGTCGATCGCCCATTTTTCAGGTCATGTTCATGCTCCAGAATGTACCTTTCCCTCCAACTGAATTTGCTGATTTGCAACTGCATCTTATTGATATCGATAATGGCGCGACACAGTTTGATCTGACATTCATTGTTAACGAGATCGACGAGCACATAGCGGGTCTTGTTGAGTATAATGCTGATCTGTTTGAGGTGGAAACGATCAGGCGCATGGTGGACCACTGGCAAGGTCTGCTGACCAGCGTGGTGACGGATTGTGCGCAACATGTCAAGGATGTGCCGCTGCTAACGCAGGCTGAGCAACAGCATCTTCAAGCATGGAATAGTACCGGGGTGGAGTGGGAGGAGCCTGCCTGTGTACAAGATATGTTCGCTGCACAGGTTACGCGTACACCTGATGCCGTTGCTCTTGTCTGGGAAGGGAACGTATGGACCTATGCCGCGCTAAACCGTGCCGCGAACCGGGTTGCATCTCGGTTGCGTGCCCTGGGAGTGGGGCCTGGTAAACTGGTTGGCATCTGCCTGGAGCGTTCGGCAGAACTGGTTGTGGCGCTACTTGGTGTCTTGAAATCCGGGGGGGCCTATGTTCCACTCGATCCAGCCTATCCTCAGGAACGACTGACATATATGCTACGCAATAGCCAGGCAACTGCTTTGCTTATACGAGAAGAGTTTGTGGATCGCTTCGCCCTCAACGATACGCTTGCGTGTGTCGAGTTGCCCTTGCCTGCGGATGAAGAGTCAGAGGAAGAAGAGCTGTCAGTTAAGATGGATGGGGAGGCCCTTGCCTATGTGATCTATACCTCCGGTTCTACTGGTACCCCTAAAGGCGTGATGATCTCCCATCGAGCGATGCGCAACTGTTTTCTCAGTATGGCTCAACAACCTGGCATGACCGCAGCTGACAGCGTATTGGCTGTAACATCATTCTCTTTTGACATTGCTGCCCTGGAGTTACTCCTGCCTTTAATGGTTGGTGCATCGACCGTTATCGCCAGTCGAGAGGATGCGATGGATGCTTTCGCATTACTCCATCTCATCGAGACTACTCAAACAAGTTTTATGCAGGCAACTCCTGCAACCTGGCGCCTACTCTTGAATGCTGGTTGGCAGAGTCGTTCAATGCTCAAAATTTTATGTGGCGGTGAAGCCCTTCCCCTGGAACTGGCACAGCAATTAGGTCATCGCAGTGATAGCGTCTGGAATATGTATGGCCCGACTGAGACGACGATCTGGTCCACTATCAGTCAGATATGTGCAGAGAATGCCTCTATTAGCATTGGTCATCCTATTGCGAATACACAGGTATACGTGCTCGATCCTCAGGGCATCGAAGTGCCCGTTGGGGTTGCGGGTGAGCTCTTTATCGGAGGGGATGGCGTAGCACATGGCTACTGGCAACTCCCGGTTTTGACTGCCGAACGTTTTGTTCCTGATCCTTTCACGGATCAGCCTGGTGCACGCCTGTATCGAACAGGAGATCTGGTGCGTCGTACTGCCGATGGCGCTTTGATTTATTTGAACCGGCTTGACTTCCAGGTGAAGGTTCGTGGACATCGCATCGAATTGGGTGAGATTGAAACAAGGCTCGTGCAGCATCCTTTGCTCAGCGAATGCGTTGTTGTAGTCAAGGAAGAACGCGAAGGAGATGCCCGACTTGTTGCTTATATAATTCCGCAGACGGATGCCATTGTGGATGCACGTGAACTGCGGAGCTTTATGCAGCAGTCTCTACCGGAGTATATGATTCCGGCTTACTTTGTACCGTTGGAGCGCTGGCCGTTAACACCAAACGGAAAAATTGACCGCAAGGCGTTGCCTACGCCGGATTTTTCTGACGCCCGTGTAGATTTTTCTAGCACTCCCACCACAATCATTGAAGAGATACTGCTGGATGTGTGGGCAAAGGTCTTACAGAGAGCCGTGCCAGGGACGGATGCGAGTTTCTTTGATCTCGGTGGTCATTCTCTGCTGGCAACACAACTACTGGCACAGGTTCGTGAGTTGTTTTCTCTAGAGGTGCCGTTACGGAGTGTCTTTGAGGCCCCTACTGTGGCGGCCTTTGCTGCTTTGCTGGATGGTTTGCTTCGGCAGGGGCAAGATCAGCATCTATCGCCCCTTGTTCCTGTAAAACGAGAGCCTTATCTCCCGGCCTCTTTCGCTCAACAACGTCTCTGGTTTCTTGAACAACTCGTACCAGATACAGCGGCTTACCATATTCCTCTCGCTGTAAGGATGAGAGGACCGTTAAATATACTTGCATTGGAACAGAGTATTGGAGAGCTGATACGACGCCATGAAAGTCTGCGTACCGCGTTTACCATGCAGGATGGACAGGTCAAGCAATCCATCCATCCATTTACAGCTTTCTCGCTGCCTGTTCTTTCTCTGCGCACAGAGAATGCAGGGGAGCGTGAGCGAGAATTGCAAGCATTGATCAGCGCAGAGATCCTGAAGCTCTTTGATTTAACGCACCCTCCTCTCTTGAGAGCAACCCTTTTTTCTGTGCATGAAGAAGAGCATGTGCTGCTGGTGACGATGCACCATATTATTTCTGATGGTCCGTCATATAACATATTTATTGATGAGCTTATGCTTTACTACGCCTCCTTCGCGCGGGGGGATGTGCCCGGCATAGTACAGCTCCCGCTTCAATATGCTGACTTTGTCTCGTGGCAGAATCAATGGTTAAGCGACGAGAGGCTCGACGTGCAATTAACCTATTGGAAGCAAAAATTGTCCAAAAGCGTCGCGCTCGAATTGCCAACTGATCATCCACGTCCGGCGACTCAAACGTTCAATGGAGCGGATATAGTCTTCACACTCCCTCCCTCTCTTACCGCATCCTTACAAGCACTCAGCCGGAGCGAAGGCGTCACTCTCTTCATGACGCTCCTGGCTACTTTTCAGATGTTGCTTGCCACCTATACGGGTCAGGATGATATTACGGTTGGGACGCCGGTTACTAATCGCAACCGGACAGAGCTAGAGGGGTTAATTGGCTTTTTTGTAAACACACTTGTCTTACGTACAGATCTCTCTCATAATCCTGGCTTTATTGAACTGCTGGCAAGGGTGCGTGAGACATGTCTGGAAGCATATACGCATCAGGATCTTCCCTTTGAACAGATTGTGGATGCCATTCAGCCAGAACGTGATCTGAGCCGTTCTCCGATCTTCCAGGTCATGTTTATGTTGCAGCATGCGCCAGATATGGATTCATTCGCAGATCTTGCTGACCTGCAACTCAGCCTGTTTCCGGTTGGAAGCCAGACGTCCAAGTTTGATCTCACACTTGACCTTACGGTTGTAGGACAGACTGTGCATGGTCGTCTGGAGTATGCGACAGACCTTTTTGATGTTCAAACTATGGAGCGTTTGATTGGGCACTGGCAAACACTACTCGCAAGCGTGGTTGCCAATCCGAATGCACCTATTGCCTCCCTCCCTCTGTTGACGGCGGCTGAATATCAGCTTTGCATCGAGGAGTGGAATGCCACGCAGAGCGTCTATCCCGCTGAACTATGCTTGCATCAGCTGGTCGAGGCTCAGGTGGAACGTACACCGCATCAGCCAGCGGCGATTTTTGAAGAAGAGCAGCTGAGCTATCATGAACTCAATCAGCGTGCCAATCAGCTCGCTCACTATCTGCAAACAGTGGGTGTAGGGCCCGAAATCCGGGTTGGTATTTACATGGAGCCATCCTTAGAGATGTTGATTGCGGTCCTGGCAGTCCTTAAAGCCGGAGGTGGCTATATTCCTCTTGACCGGGCTTATCCGAGTGAGCGTATTGCATTCTTGCTGAAAGATGCTGGCATCGCGCTTCTACTGGTCCAGCAACGGCATGCGGATACTGTCGTTTCAGAGAACCAGAGCACGCGGATCATTCCTCTTGACACGCTATACTCGGTACTTGATCAGCAGCCGGTGGATAATCCTGTAAGTCGTGTTTGTCCTGATAATCTGGCCTACATTCTCTATACCTCTGGCTCAACCGGGATTCCCAAAGGAGTGATGATTTCACACAAAGGACTTGTCAATTATCTGCATTGGGCCAGACAACGTTATGCGGTCGCAGAAGGATCTGGGGCACCTGTCCATTCATCGCTGACCTTTGATCTTACCGTGACGAGCCTTTTCTCGCCACTAATTTCAGGACGAACCACCGTGCTCCTTCCCTTTGAACGTGGCGTAGAGTCACTAAATGCCGCTTTCCACAAATATCACGACTTCAGTCTGGTGAAGATCACTCCGGCTCATCTGGCATTATTGAGCCAGCAACCTGATCTGCGTCAGTATGCGAGCAGTACCAGGCTGTTTGTCATCGGAGGGGAGCAACTCCTGGCTGATAAGCTCGCAGTGTGGCAGGAACTTGCGCCAGAGACAAAATTTATCAATGAATATGGCCCAACTGAGACAGTTGTAGGCTGTTGTATCTATCAGGTTCCAAACGCTCCACGAGAATCAGGGCCAGTACCAATTGGCCGTCCGATTGCGAATACACAAATCTACCTCTTGAATCGGTATCTCCAACCTGTCCCGCCAGGGATACCGGGAGAGATCTATATTGGAGGATTTGGCCTGGCGCGTGGATATCTCAACCGACCGGAGTTGACGGCAGAGCGTTTCATTCCTAATCCTTTCAGTGCGCAGGCCGGGTCAAGGCTCTATAGAACAGGCGATTTGGCCCGTTATCGTCCCGATGGCAACCTTGAATTTCTGGGTCGAAACGATCATCAGGTCAAGGTTCGTGGCTTTCGGATCGAACTGGGAGAGATTGAGGCGGTATTGTCGCAGCATCCAGACATTCGCGAATGTGCTGTGCTTGTACAAGAAGATAAGCCTGAAGTGAAGCGCCTGGTTGCCTATATCGTGCCCAGACAAATGGATATGGCACTCTCGCAGACCCGGTTACGGGACTATATCCAGCAATATTTGCCGGATTATATGACGCCAGCATTGTTTGTTCAACTTGAACGGCTGCCACTCTCATCAAACGGAAAACTGGATCGCGACGCTTTACCTGTTCCTGGCGAAATGAAACATGAAGAAGGAACTACATTTGTTGAGCCACGCACACCGGCTGAACAGATACTGGCCCGTATCTGGACGGAAGTTCTTGGTATTGATCGGGTAAGTATTACTGACAATTTCTTTGCGCTCGGTGGCGATTCGCTGCTGAGTATGCAGATTATTGCTCGTGCAGCGCAAGCCAACTTACGGCTTACACCCAGACAGATTTTTCAGCAACAGACGATTGAGGCGCTTGCTGCCGTTGTCAATACCTATTCACCTTTCCAGGCTGAACAGGGACTCGTTGAAGGACCAGTGCAACTTACTCCTATTCAACACTGGTTCTTTGAACAGAAGTTAAATGAGCCATATCACTGGAACCAATCAGCATTGTTACAACTGGCCGAACCGTGCGATCCCGTCATCCTGGAAAAGGCTATGAGAGAGCTTGTCGAGCATCATGATGCTTTACGTATGCGTTTTACACAGCTTGACGAAACATGGCAGCAGACAAATGGAGGTCAGGCGGAAGCGTCCTACAAATTTACTTATGTGGATTTTGCAGGCGAATCGAGTGATTACCAGAAGAAAATGATCATGGCTACACATGCGCTAGCCTCGATGGACTTCGACCTTGCGCAGGGTCCACTCCTGAGCGTCGTATTCTTTGATCTGGGTCCCCAACAAGCTAGCCTGCTATTGATCTGTATTCATCATCTGATTGTTGATAATGTATCCTGGCAAATACTGCTGGCGGATCTCCAGATTGCCTATCAGTCGTTAATACAGCATAAGCAACCCCAATTTCCGCCCAAAACCACCTCTTATCAAAGTTGGGCGCAACAGCTTCTGCGTTATGCGCAGTCGGAAGAAGTCATTCAGGAACAGGCTTTCTGGCTAGAAGAGAATTATGGCGTCGTTCCGCATGCTCCGCTAGATTTTCCTGTCGAGGCTATCAGTAATACTGTGGCCTCTGGTCGCACCTATTCTTTGAGCTTGAGTCAGGAAGAGACAAGTGACCTTCTGGCAAACGTCTCGCGGGCTCATCAGGTTCCGATGAATGACATTGTTCTGGCGATGCTCGCGCTGATATGTGCGCGTTGGATAGGGACTGACTGCATACATATTGATACAGAGGGGCATGGGCGAGAAGAAATATCCGATGAGATAGATGTCTCGCGTACTGTTGGTTGGTTTACCTCAATCTATCCTATCTATTTGCAGTTATCGGCTTCAAGTAGTGAAAGCGAGGCCTTGCAACGTTTGCAGGCCAGGTTGAGCCATCTCCCGCATAAGGGGTTTGGTTATGGAGCCCTGCGCTATCTTAATGAGGACCCTGAGCTGCGCCAGCGTTTTCGCATGCTTCCACAGGCCGATATCCTGTTGAACTATGTTGGACAGATTGATCAGATGATCTCCTCGGCTACCTTATTCAAAGATATCTATCCATCCAGTGAATTTGATCGTAGCTCTTCCGATAAGAGGCCCTACCTCTTTGAGATTATCAGTGGCATCAGAGACGGAAAGCTATACATAGACTGGAAATATAGCGCGGACACCCATCACGAATCGACTATCGAACGGCTTGCCAGCGATTTTATGCAAGCTGTGCGTACACTTATGCAGCACTATCGGACAATGGATGTTCCTCCTCTTGTTTCAAATATCTCACGTGTACCGCTCACGCAGGAGAAGTTTGAGCAGCTGTTGGCCGAGTTAGAAGTTGATGCTGCTGATATTGAGACCATTGATACGCTTTCCCCTGCCCAGCAGGGAATGTTTTATGAAACGCTGAGTGCTCCAGGAACAGGCATTCATGTTGAGCAGTGGAACTCCACTTTAAGCGGGAATCTGGATGTAGAAGCATTCAGACGAGCCTGGCAATGGGTCATTGATCGCCATACGATTTTCCGTACCTCCTTCATAGAGGATGCAGGTGTTGAACTGATGCAGGTTACGCTCCGTCATGTTCCATTCCCGATCATCCAACATGACCTTCGTGCCTTTTCATCAGAGGAGCAGGTGACATACCTTGATCAGTATGCGAAGCAGGACCGTAATCAGGGATTCAAGCTTTCTCATGCGCCACTCATGCGTCTCACACTTTTCCAGCTTGGGCACGATACCTATCGTTTTATCCTGACGTATCATCACATGTTGATGGATCTCTGGTGCCATCATCTTGTAATTGAAGAAGTATTTGCTTGCTATCAAGCATATTGTAACAAGCAAAGCTTACAGCTTGAACCGAGTCTTCCATATACAGAATATATTGCCTGGCTCAAGAAGCAGGACGTAGCGGAGGCGGAACGTTTCTGGCGTAGCAGTTTGCATGGTTTTGCATCCCCAACAGTTTTAGGGCGCATCACCGAATTGAGCGCCCCTGAAATTGAGAAAAATCATGCTTCCGAACTGCTGATGCTTTCAGCTTCAACGACTGCCGCTTTGCAACGGGTAGCGCGTCAGCATCGTGTTACGCTCAATACGCTGTTCCAGGGGACCTGGGCCTTGCTCCTGAGTCGTTATGGTCGTACGGATGATGTGCTTTTTGGTATTACCGTTGCGGGCCGTCCTCCTGAATTGCCGGGTATTGAAACCATGATTGGTTTGTGTATCAACACCCTGCCCTTACGTATTCAACTTAAGCCAGATGGTGCACTATGGGATTGGTTGCAAACGATTCAGTATCATAATCTGGATTTGCGACAATATGAATACACACCTGCGGGTCTCATTCATACCTGGAGCAGTGTTCCCGGCGGGCAGCCATTATATGAAAGTCTGCTGGTAGTAGAGAATTTCCCCGAAAGCTTTTTTAATCTTCATACCACAATTGGGAACGTGACGATATCGAAGCCTGAATTGAAAGGGGCCCAGACTCAGCACGCACTCACTCTCCTGGTGACCGTTGAAAAAGAGGAGCTTGGCGTTGGATGTATCTACGATCAGCAACGTATCAGCCAGCCGATGGTAGAACGGATACTGGGCCACTTCTGTTTGCTGTTGGAGCAATTAGCCAGCGGTATTGATCAATCTCTGGATACTTTACGGAATCTGATTACCGACGAGCAAATTCCAGTTGTGTATCCAGTGGCAAGAACGCTAGCCATGGAGAATGATCCACCACGGACGCCGGTGGAGCGACTGCTGGTTGGTATCTGGCAACAGGTATTGGGTATGCAACAGGTTGGCATCCATGCTAATTTCTTAGAATTAGGTGGACATTCCCTGCTGGCAACGCAATTGATCTCACGTATACGGACGACATTTCAGTTAGATTTTCCTTTACGGCAACTTTTTGAATATCCCACGATTGCTCTACTGGCAGAACAGCTTACGCAGTTCACCGCGCAGGCATCATCGGCTGTGGCACCAATTGTTCCTGTACCACGTAATCAGCCATTGCCCCTCTCACTGGCTCAGCAGCGGCTCTGGTTCCTCGATCAATTGATTCCTGAGCGCAGTGTGTATAACATTACCCGATCTTTGCATATACGGGGGCCGCTCAATATTTCGGCTCTGATGCGTAGTATTGAAGAGATAATGCAGCGTCACGAAATATTACGTACCACATTTCCTGCGCGAGATGGACAGGCCATCCAGATTATCCATCCTCGTGTGGATCTGGCATGGTCTGAGATTGATCTTGCCTTTTGTGCCGAAGAGAAACGTGAAGTATGGGTTTCAACCCTGATACAGGATGAAGTTCGGAAGCCGCTGGACCTGGCGAATGGGCCGTTGCTACGTACTCTGCTCTTGAAGCTTGACCGTGAAGAGCACATTCTGGTTGTGACCATTCACCATATTGTCTTTGATGTATGGTCGGAGGGCGTCTTTCTTCATGAATTGGCGGCCTTATATCAGGCTTTTACCGCCGGCCAATCCTCGCCTCTAACCGCTCTTCCAATTCAGTATGCTGATTTTGCTGTCTGGCAGCGGCAATGGTTACAGGGAGATGTGCTCAATGATCAGATTGCCTACTGGCAAAGACAATTGCAGAATGCCAGCGTGCTGGCATTGCCGACAGATAAAGCGCGGCAGGCGAGGCAAGGTTATCAGGGAGCCATGAAAGAGTTCACTCTGGATGGGGAACTTTCAAATGTGTTGAATAACCTGAGTCGTCAGGAAGGGGTAACGCTCTTTATGACCTTGCTGGCTGGCTTTATGACCTTGCTCCTTCGCTATACTGGCCAGACTGATATTGTTGTCGGAACCGATATTGCGAACCGAACCTGGACTGAGACCGAACAACTGATTGGCTTTTTCGTCAATCTCCTGGTGTTGCGCGGCGACCTCAGTCGGAATCCCCGTTTCTCCGACCTGCTACAGCAAATACGCCAGATGGTACTGGATGCCTATGCTCATCAGGATCTTCCCTTTGAGAAACTCATTAATGTGCTTCATCTGGAGCGAGAGGGTGGTCAGACTCCTCTGGTGCGTGTACTGTTTGTTTTCCAGAACATTCCCTGGACGATGCCGAGTCTCGATGAAATAACTATCACTCCCGCACCAGTGGAGCAGGATATTACGAGATTTGAGCTGGCATTCTTTATGTGGGAGACTCCGGAAGGATTAAAAGGCACCATAAATTACAGTACGGATCTATTTGAGCACAAAACAATTAACGATATGATCACGCATTTCAAGACCCTTCTGCAAAATATCAGTGCGCAACCAACTGCTCATCTGGATACCTTAAAAATGTATAGCGAGGAAGCAGAGAAAACAAAACGAGCATCACAACTTGGTCGCTTGAAGAAGAAGAAGATATAAGGAGTGTGATAGAGATGGTTCAGAATAGACGTGTAAACTTTTCTACGTTACGGCGTAATTATACTCATCCGCACGAGTATTATGCACAACTGCGGGCGCATGATAGTCTGTATTTTGATCCTTCGATTCGCTGCTGGTTAGCCACAGGATACAAAGCTGTAACGAGTATATTAAACGATCCACGTTTCTGCTCAAAGCTAGATGCTAACACGATGCCTGGTATGTCTTATGTTCATCGGCAAATGCTCTTCATGAATGGAGAGACTCATCGGAAGGCGCAGGAAGTACTGCTAAGGCAACTGTCTCGTATGGTCAAGCAAATGTCAGACACTATTCGCGCTATCGTTGAAGATATACTGACAACGGTGCTGGCAAAGGGAGAGATGGATGTGGTCAGGGACTTTGCGGCACCAATCTCACTATTCGCTATTGTTCATATACTTGGGATACCTACTGACGATCAAGACCTGCTCTGGCAGTTGGAGCGCTGGTCAGATACCTTTGGCGATATTACCAGCGGCTATTTCAGTGGCGAAAAGCAGGACGTTCAACGTCTTGAAGCCTATTTTCGTCATCTCATTGCTGAGAAGCGATTAGCTCCTGCTGATGATCTGCTCTGTGCCTTTTTGCAGGCCGGGGATATTTTCTCGACGGAAGAAGATCTGGTGGCGAATTGTATGATGGTGTTTGCTGCAGGGCGTACGACGACAAAAAAATTGTTAGCCAATGGGTTTCCTTTTTTAATCGAGCACTGGGATGAACTGCAAGCGCAGTATAAAGAAAATCCAAGAGCCGTTGTGAAATCTCTGGGTGAAGAACTCTTGCGTATGGTGACTCCCACACGTTGTTTAATCAGGCAGGCTGAGGAGGACGTTGATCTCGCGGATCTGTTTCCTGGTGATCATGTAATTCGTAAAGACGAGCGTGTCTTGCTTTTTTTGGATGCCGCCAATTATGATCCCGCGTATTTCGCTGAACCTGATCAGTTTCAAGCTTTGCGTCGTCCTAATAAGCAGGTTGCCTTTGGTTACGGTGAGCATCAATGTCCTGGTGCGACTCTTGCTCGTGTAGAGATTCAAATCACCTTAGAATTGTTGCTATCGACCTTGCAAGCAAAACCGCTACAAAAAGCGGGAACTGTTCCGCGTTGGAATCCCAATCCCAACCTGGGCGGCTATCAGTCATACTTCATTACCTTCGCGACTGACTGAGCGCGATCCGCTTTCGAAACACTACTACAGCCATGAACGCACCCACACCCTTCTTCATGAGTCACCGAACTTTTCGAACAGAGGTTCGATCTACTTCAATCCGCTCTACAAGCGGGTTACAGGGGTGCTCCCCAATACGGTTCACTACCTGGAATGATGATGAAAAACGTAGGTGCGTGCCGACGCTCTGTCCTCTCCCCTGTGGTACGAATTCCCCTCCCTTTTTGTTTATCATTCCTTTTATTCTCCTGAAAATAGCCGCTCCACAAAAGCAGGCAGCAGAGATCATGCCGTCTCTGCTGCCTGCTGTAATTGGACCTGGTACCCTAATTGCTCAAGACGGCGAAGCGCTCGACGTTTGGTG
>NZ_BIXY01000056.1 GCF_008326305.1 Dictyobacter arantiisoli
CGGGGACATTTGAGATACCGGCGGTGCAAGGTGATTGCTTCTCCTCCAGTGGTTTGCAAGGTCCGAGCATGGTTTCCCCGAGCCTGCAATCGGTTTCCACACTGTGGACAGCGTTGCTGGTCGTGTCGTGTTTCTTGCAGTGGTTCGCTGGCCTGGGCTGCCTGCTGCAACACAGCAGCACGAACGCGATTGAGATGCTCATCCATGACCGCCTCAATCTCTGCTAAGGTGGCCTCCTCATGATCCGCTCTCCACTGGGCAAACTGATCAAACTCTTTTTGGCTTTCTTGTTGCCAGAGATGACGCATCTCATCAGTATTCATGTGACCCTCCTGCTTGCGTTTCTCCTTCGTCTTTTTCTTTAGCATACCATCAAAAAAAGGGTACGCAAAACAATGAGACACACCCCAATTGCGTCAACGCCTTGTTTTTGGCCTAAGAATTGGGTATCATTGTGTTCTTTCTCTGGAGCTGTTTCATTGAATGGGTAGGCTGGCTACAATCAGCGATTCAAGAGGTTCAATGTTTCCTGTGCACTCGGCGAGGAAAGCCAAGAAGAGAGAACACTTTGTGATGGTTTCTCGGCTCCCTCGAAAGTTACGTGCAATAGAGAACGTCTCACTCTAGTGGGAACAGGAGGCTGCGTGAGTACTTGTCCAGAAAAAGATGTAACACAGATACCACAAAGAAAATTTTGAATAGAGGAGAGTATCTATGAAAATCCGCATGCTCTGTGAACGTGATGCCGAGGCGTTTCTTCACTTAAGGAAACAGATCAATGAAGAAACATCCTTTATGTTGCGTGAACCTGATGAAAACGCGACGCTTGCAAAACAACAGTTAGAACAGTTTCTCTGCCATTCCCCACAAGACCATCTTCTTCTTCTCGTGGCTGAACACGGTGAGCAATTGGTCGGATTTCTGATAGGAGAGCGAGGAGAGCGCCAGCGCAATAGACACCGCCTTGGTCTCGTGATTGGCATTTTGCAAGCCTTTACAGGACAAGGCATCGGAACCCAGTTCTTCATGATTATGGAAGACTGGGCCCGCCAACAAGGCATTCGCCGCTTAGAGTTGACAGTCATGACACACAATCAAGCCGCAGTCGCTCTCTACCAGAAGTGTGGCTTTGAAATCGAGGGCACGATGAGACGCACTATGTTGATCGATGGTGATTATATCGATGAGTATATGATGGCAAAACTCCTTTACTGAGGTTGAAGTTACACATTGGAGGGTGATTGAATCTCGTGGTTTGACACATATCCTCGCCGCTTTCTTCCTCTGACGCATATCACCCCCTTTTGGCGAATTGATGTGTCAAATTACAAAGGGCAAACGCGACGCATTTTCGAGCTCACGTTTTCAAAATTGTACAAAGTCGAGGAAAGGGAATGGGGAAAGGCACATTCTAAATCCAGCCTTTCCCTCCCAACAAGTTGGCACTATCTTTTTGACCGCTATCGTTTTACTGTTCACTTGAATAGCCCATACCTATATGCTATACTGCTACTTCATAGGCTACTTGCTTAAGATGCTCTTCTAAAATAAGAGAGTTGTTGTGTTATGAAACTATGATTAGCATGTTAGTAACTCTGCAGTAGGGATTTCGTACAAACTATTTTACTGTGTTACGTATCAGAGTAGTAACGCAAGAAAACGCTCATAACAACACTTCTCGCTGTTATTTGAAAAGTGCAAGATGCTGCTTTTCCTTCTTTACTACCATCTACTTCATTCACAAGGTACACTCCTCTTGGAATCTGTTTTTACAAGAGATGGTTGTTTGCCTCAGCGTTTCCTCATTATTGTTACCTTAGTGCAACCGCAGTAGAGCACAATTGAAAACAATTGTATCTACGCTGGATGTGCCTGCTAACAACCCATGGGCGGATAACGCTCAAGGAGGAACATCATGGCGACAAAAGTGGAAGATGTCCATATTATCTGGATTGTAGAGGGATTGGGATGTGAAGGGGATACGATCGCAGTTACTGCCGCGACCCAACCCAGCATCGAGGATGTTGTGTTGGGAGCCATTCCAGGGCTCCCCCGAGTTCATATCCACAATAAATGCATCGCTTATGAGTGGGGAAAAGACTTTATGGATTGGTGGTATAAAGCGGAACGAGGCGAGCTCGATCCCTTTGTGCTTGTGTTTGAAGGCTCTGTGCCAAACGAGAAGATTAAATCCGAAGGCTACTGGGCAGCACTTGGCGTGGATGCTACTACCGGTCAGCCCATTCCTGTAAGTGATTGGATTGATCGTCTCGCCCCTAAAGCTTTGGCCGTAGTGGCAATAGGAACCTGCGCCACCTATGGTGGCATCCATGCTATGCAAGGGAATCCGACCGGAGCCATGGGTGTCGCGGATTATCTCGGCTGGGACTGGAAATCCAGGGCTGGCATCCCCATTGTCAATGTTCCAGGCTGCCCCGTGCAACCTGATAACTTTATGGAAACCCTCCTCTATCTACTCTACCAGGTAGCTGGCATGGCCCCGATGATTCCTCTAGATGAGGAAGGGCGACCTACCTGGCTCTTCGGCAAAACAGTCCATGAAGGATGCGACCGCGGTAGCTACTATGAGCAGGGTATGTTCGCCTCCGAGTACGGCTCACCACAATGTCTGGTAAAACTGGGCTGCTGGGGGCCAGTAGTGAACTGCAATGTTCCTAAGCGCGGTTGGATGGCTGGCATTGGTGGCTGCCCTAATGTGGGCGGCATCTGTATCGGCTGTACAATGCCAGGCTTCCCCGACAAATTTATGCCTTTTATGGATGAACCACCTGGCGCGAAACTTTCGACGTCCGTTGTAAGCATCTGGGGTGGTGCCTTACGCGGCCTACGCAAAATAACAAATGATACGGTCAATAAGGAACCATCCTGGCGGCACAAAGGCAGGCAACTGACGACGGGCTACCCGCCTCCATGGCAATGATGGTGAACCAGAAGCAGTGGATAACGATTCGATAGAAGGAGTGTAGCAGTATGTCTACGCAAGCGAAACGGGAAGGGTCTCCTCAGCAGCCACCACAGCTTGTAGAGATGTCGTGGGATCCCATGACACGTATTGTGGGTAGTCTGGGTATCTATACCAAGATCGACTTCAAGAACCGGCGGATAGCAGAAGCGTATAGCACTTCTCACATCTTCCGTGGCTATAGCCTCTTTATGCAGGGCAAGGATCCGCGTGATGCCCACTTCATCACGAGTCGCATCTGCGGCATCTGCGGTGATAACCATGCCACTTGCTCCGTCTATACGCAGAACATGGCCTATGGGGTCAAGCCACCAGCCCTGGGTGAGTGGATCATCAATCTGGGTGAGGCAGCGGAGTACATGTTCGACCACAATATCTTCCAGGAGAATCTGGTCGGCGTCGATTTCTGTGAGCAGATGGTCAAAGAGACAAATCCCCATGTGCTTGAGCTCGCCAATAAAACTGCTGCCCCACATGCAGCAGAACATGGTTATAAAACCATTGGGGACATTATGCGCTCGCTTAATCCCTTCACCGGCGAGTTCTACCGCGAAGCATTACATGTGAGCCGCTATACGCGTGAGGCATTCTGCTTGATGGAAGGACGCCATGTTCATCCCTCGACCCTTTATCCAGGCGGAACAGGCACTACCGCAACCATTCAAATCTTCACGGACTACCTCGTTCGACTGATGAAGTACGTTGAATGGATGAAGAAGGTCGTGCCTATGCATGATGACCTGTTCGACTTCTGGTACGAGGCTCTACCGGGCTATGAAATGGTGGGTCAACGGCGGATACTCCTCGGTTGCTGGGGTTCCTGGCAAAATCCTGACGTATGCGACTACGATTATCGCACGATGGACAAGTGGGGACGGGCCATGTATGTCACGCCTGGTGTGATTGTGGATGGAGAGTTGGTGACGACCAGTCTGGTGGATATTAACCTCGGTATTCGTATTCTATTGGGTAGTTCCTATTATGAAGATTGGCAGAATGAAAGAACGTTTGTTGACCGCGACCCGCTTGGTAATCCTATCGATAAGCGCCATCCCTGGAATCAAACAACCATCCCTAAGCCGCAAAAACGCGACTTCAGCGACAAATATAGCTGGACGATGTCGCCGCGCTGGTATGATAAGCGTGCCGGTGATTATCTGGCCCTGGATACTGGCGGAGGTCCCATTGCCCGCCTGTGGTCAACAGCACTGGCCGGACTGGTGAATATGGGAGGACTGATCGAAGCAACCGGACACAGTGTCAAAATTCGTCTGCCCAAGAGTGTCAGCAAACCCGAAGTAGAATTCGAGTGGAAGATCCCAAAGTGGAGCAACGCAATCGAGCGTAACCGGGCACGCACATACTTCCAGGCTTACTCTGCCGCTGCTGCTCTCCACTTTATCGATAAAGCGCTTGCCGAACTCCATGCCGGTCACACCAAAACATGGAGCGATTTTACGGTACCAAAGGAGGCTATCGGCTGCGGCTTCCATGAGGCTGTCCGTGGCGTACTTTCCCATCACATGGTGATTGAGAATGGTAAGATCGCCAACTACCATCCCTATCCGCCAACACCCTGGAACGGCAGCGTGCGCGATATCTATGGTACTCCCGGCCCCTACGAGGACGCAGTACAGAACACCCCAATCTTTGAAGAAAATGGCCCGGAAGCCTTCAAAGGGATAGATATCATGCGAGCGGTTCGCAGCTTCGACCCTTGTTTACCATGTGGCGTCCATATGTACCTGGGCGAAGGCAAAGAACTTCAAACAGTTCTTTCACCAACCTTTGGCATCAACTCGTAGGAGCAGCAATCCCACAAGGAGACGAGCTCTGGTAAACACAGCTCAGTTATGAAAGCAGGATACATGATGGAAGAACAGAAGGCAACCCCGACACCCAATCCTGAGCATATAGCAGGCACAGGTAAGGGCGAGGAAAAAATCAAAGCCGAGGGCAGAGAACCTGGTCGTCAGGATACCGGGACGACAGGAAAGGCAAAACGCCCAACTGGCAAGACAACAGGTCGGGCATCTACCGGTGTCAATGCAGCAAAAGAAAATCCAGTAGATCCCGAAAGTCCACATATACCAGCACCCTGATGTTCGTACAAAAGGATGAAAACAGGTATAGAATCCGATTTACGTTGATTATTAATGCAAGTACCCCGCCCCTCTAGCTTCGGATCAGGAGGGGTACAAGGAGGAAGAGGAATGCAACAAGGCATACAAGAGCAACAGCGCCAGGCAACGCGGATTGAGACGCTCGTCCAGGAAGTTGCCTCGTTCCAGGATCCCCATGCGCGTGCAATCGCTGAGGAACTCATTCAGGCGTTGCTGGATATGTATGGCGAAGGGCTAGCTCGCTTGCTTGAAATCACTGCCGAGGCTGACACAACGGGGCTTGCATTAATCAACATCTTCGCGCGTGATGAACTGCTCAGTTCATTGTTTGTGCTCCATGGACTCCATCCGCTAGATATCGAGGCACGAGTCCTGCAAGCACTGGAACAGATACGGCCAACGCTCAAGTCGCAAGGGGGCACTGTAGATTTTGTGAGGATTGAAGATGGCATAGTCTATCTGCGCCTCCAGGAAAAGGGCAGTTGCCATAGTTGTTCAGGCTCGTCCAGCGCCCTCAAATTGGCGCTTGAAGAGGCAATCTACCAGGCGGTTCCAGATCTGGATGGATTGGAGATAGAAGACAATAGTGGTCCGCCGCGTGCTGCTATCCCTATGACGTTTGTGCCTCCACGTCGGCACAAAACGCGTATATCTAAATGAGGTGTATCACAATGTCATCATCCAAACCTACCAGCAATGTTGATGATCGTTTCGCAATTCCTCTTGATATGCTACGTCAGTTTGCACACCAACGAGAAATACGTCCGCCTGCAGAGCTATGCGAGCTATGCAGCGTGGAGATTCCTGCGAAACACCGCCATTTGTTGGAACTCTCCAAACGCACATTGATTTGCGTCTGTCATCCTTGCTCTATTCTCTTTGGTGATCCTGTTGCCGGAGCGGGGAAGTATCGGCTTGTCCCCTCCCGCTATCTCCTGTTGTCTGATTTCTCTATGACGGATGAACAGTGGGATGACCTGATGCTTCCGGTGAACATGGTCTCTATCTTTTACAATACTAATACCAGGCGTGTCACAGCCTTCTATCCCAGTCCCGCAGGAGCTATGGAATCCCTGCTCCCTCTGGAAGGGTGGGATACTCTGGTCAACAACAATCCCATCCTGCATGAGTTGGAATCTGATGTCGAGGCACTACTGATTAACCGCGTGCAGAACAGGGGCGGTCATAGCTATCGAGAACATTACATCGTTCCCATAGACACTTGCTACGAGCTTGTCGGCTTAATCCGCCTCAAGTGGAAAGGTCTGAGCGGCGGTGAAGAAGTCTGGAAAGCTATTGCAGAGTACTTTACAGCCCTGCGATTAAGAGCAACTCCTATCGAACAATCCACTGACGTTAGTAGAACAGGGAAGCAAAGTGATGTCAATCCGGCTCATAACCCCTATGCCGGGGAGAGGAGGGCCTGATGCCAGACCTGAGCTTTGAGGTATTGGGTGCCGAAGCTGTGCCCTACAGTACGCTTCCAATGCTCAACTTCAAACTGCGGATTGGCAACGCAAACCCGGAAGAGCTGATCCAAAATATCAATTTGAAGTGCCAGATTATGCTCTCAGTGACACAAAGACGTTATGCACCCGAAGAAAAGGCCAAACTGTTTGAGCTTTTTGGTGAGCCTGAACGCTGGGGTAAAACTTTGCGTACGTTCCTGTGGACGCACGTGCCTACCGTGGTGCCACGCTTCTCAGGCAATACCACCGTCGATCTGCCTGTTCCATGTCTCTACGATTTTGAGGTAGTGAGTACCAGATACTTCAATGCACTGGAGGATGGTGACGTACCGCTCACCTTCCTCTTCAGTGGCACTGTTTTCTACGCAGGCGCGGAAGATAATCTACAGATCAGTCAGATCTCCTGGTCCAAGGAAGCCACCTATCGCCTCCCGGTTGCCGTTTGGAAAGAGGTAATCCACACACACTTTCCCAACACAGCCTGGATTCGCCTGCCAAAGGATGTTTTCGACGAATTGTATCAGTATAAAATCGCGCATGGCCTCATCACCTGGGAGCAAGTTCTTACACGCCTGCTACAGGCAAGTGGAGAGGAAGTAAAGCCATGAAGCTAGAGCAGGTAAAGGAAATCGCCAACGCGATCCTCTACGAGGGCTATCTCCTCTATCCATACCGCCAGTCCGCAATCAAAAATCGTACACGTTGGACGTTTGGCGGCATCTATCCACGCGAGTATAGCGAGGGGAATGGTGGCAGAGATCCCTGGACAATGCGCACAGAATGCCTGCTAGAAGGTCAGGCAGAGCATCTCTCACTCGATATAACCATCAGGTTTCTGCACCTGCTTGTGCGTACAGTTGTGCCACCCGATGCGAGAAAAGATGAGCAAGTGGAAGAGCTTTCCGATACATGGGGACTGGCTAGCCGTTTTGCGGACGAACCATTACAGGAGGGGCGAGAGCGCGATTTGAGCATACTGGATCTTTCCTTGAAAGATGTGCTGTTTTCTCCTCGCTGTGTGGCAATTGAATTTCCCGCCACATGTACCGTAGAATATCCACCCGATGCGCATGGAATAGAGATCATTCGAGAGCAACAAGCACTCTCTGGAGTCTGTACACTCTCAGCTGAACGCGTCGCTACGACCATCTTCAAGCTGAGTATCACCATCGAGAATACGACATCTGTGACCGGTGATGCCACAAACCGCCACGATGCCATACTATTCCAATCTTTCATCTCTACACATACTATTCTACAGGTACATCGGGGTTCTTTCATCTCACTGTTAGAGCCTTTAAAAGAGCTACAACCGTTGGTCAGCGAATGTCATAATCTCCACACATGGCCGGTGCTGGTCGGTGAGCAGGGGGAACGAGATACACTGCTATCGTCACCCATTATCTTGTACGACTATCCACAGATCGCTCCCGAAAGTCCGGGACCGCTCTTCGATGGCGGCGAGATTGATGAAATTCTCTCGTTGCGTATTCTGACACTGAGTGATGAGGAGAAAAAGCAAATGCGACAGGATGAACACACCCGCGAGATACTGGAGCGCACAGAGGCCCTCACGCCTGATCAATTCATGAAGATGCATGGTACCATTCGTGATCTACGTCCTAACAGCAAAGGAGAAAAAGCATGACATGAAGATGCATGGTACCATTCGTGATCTACGTCCTGACAGCAAAGGAGAAAAAGCATGATACGTCGTGGAGGTTGGGATTTCCCAGGATTTCCAGGCGAGGATTATCCACCGCCAGCATCTATCACAATTGCAGGCAAAGAGGTGAGCGTGGGAACGCGTGTACGCCTCTGTCCACAAAAGAGACGTGCCGACGCTTTTGATGGCATCCTTGCTGGAAAAATCGGGACTGTTGAGGTCATTCATCAGGATTTCGAGAATCGTGTCTATCTGGTTGTCACAGTGGACGATGACCCAGCCCTGGAACAAATGCAGATGCAGAGTCGTGTTATGCCTGGTCATCTTTTTTTCTTCTTTCCAGAGGAGGTAGAACTGCTGGAGGGCTCGTGAGCAGTACACCATTATCAGAGCAGCCACTCAGGCGCATACTTATAGCCTGTATTGGCAATATCTTTTTAGGAGATGATGGCTTCGGCGTTGAAGTGGCAAGCAGACTTATGAACAGACAATATCCAGAGGGCGTACAAGTCGTCGATTTCGGTATTCGGGGCATGGATCTGGCCTATAGCTTGCTCGATGAGTACGATGCTCTTGTGCTGGTTGACACGGTTGCTCGCGGTGGTCAACCCGGCACGCTCTATCTGATAGAACCGGATTTGACAGAGATGACTCCTGAGAAAGGAGGAGAAGCTGGCAGAATGGCACTGGATACGCATAGCATGGACCCGGTGAAGGTTCTGGCCTATGCCCGCACGCTGGGGGCGCAACCCATTCATACATTGCTGATTGGCTGCGAACCTGCCTCGCTCGGCAGTGATGATCCCTGCACAGAGATGCAGATGGAATTGAGCGAACCAGTGCAAGCCGCTGTGGATGAAGCGCTAAAGATGATTGACTCCGTAGTGAAAAAGCTAGTTTTCTTGTAAAGGATAGGGAAAGGAACAATACTCATGTTCAGACTCCTTCTCGTCGTTCTGGCCCTGGCTATCGGGTATTTCGTCCTTCAATCGATTCCCGATATCCGACGCTATCTTCGTATACGGGCGATGTAACACACTGGATAGTGAAGAGAACGAGGTCACGTATGCATGAACTCTCGATTGCTCAAAGTATCGTTGAGACCGTAGAGGCACGGGCGAACGAATATCAAGCCACGAAGGTGAAGAGTGTACATCTGCGTATTGGCGAGGCCAATTGCATCGTCACAGACTCTCTGACCTTCTGCTTTGAGATGCTTACCAGCCTTGAACCATTGTTATCCGGTGCACAACTACTGATTGACACGGTGCCACATCGAGCGAAGTGCGACCGCTGTGACAGCGAATTTCCAGTTCAGAACTTTATCGCTCAGTGCCCCACCTGTGACGAGTGGAGCCACCATATCGTTTCCGGCACAGAACTCCAAATCCTTGAAATGGAAATCGACACTGGAATATGTGTCGCAACCTGAGTTAAAGAGAAACATAGATGGATGCCCTATCCTGGAGGCAACTATGCCCAAAGTCACTATTGCGCAAAACATTTTAGCGGCCAACGATACGATTGCCGAGGATATTCAGCAGATGTTGAGGGCACATAATGTACGTACACTCAATATCATGAGTTCTCCGGGAGCCGGTAAAACGACACTTCTGGAGCGAACGCTCCTACGGCTGCGTGGAGGCATTGCCGTTGGTGTAATCGAAGGCGATATCGAAACCACGGCCGATGCGGAACGCATTGAGGCGGCAGGCGCGGAGGCAGTACAGATCAATACGCGAGGGGCATGTCATCTGGAAGCTCATATGATCCGTGATGCACTAACGCAAATGGATACGTCGCGTATGCGTCTGCTCTTCATTGAAAACATTGGTAATCTGGTCTGTCCTTCGTCCTGGAATCTGGGCGAGGATCTACGAATCGTACTTACCAGCACGACCGAAGGCGACGACAAGCCAGCCAAGTATCCACAGATGTTCGCCGCCTCACAGGTCATGATCATTAATAAGCTCGACTTACTACCCTATGTGGATTACGATCTGGCGAAAGTAAAACGGCAGGCATTGGCTATCAATCCACATTTACGCATCTTCGAGCTAAGTTGTCGCAGCGGTGAAGGGCTTGATATATGGTGTGATTGGCTGCTCGCATTCGTCCAGCAGTAAATGTAGCCGTGACCAGCGTTAGTCGCCTGGAAAGAAGCATTTCTATGGATTCCGTTACAGATCCGGTACTTCAACGGCAGAGGATTCTTATTCAAGGCATTGTCCAGGGGGTAGGCTTTCGGCCATTCATCTATGGTCAGGCTCTCCACTATGGCCTGGTTGGTTTTGTGTTCAACGATAGTCAGGGCGTCACCATCGAGGTAGAAGGTTCGCTCCTGGCACTCGCTAGCTTTCAGCGCGCCTTGCGTGAAGAGCTTCCCCCTCTGGCCCGCATTGATTCCATTGCTACCGAGTCGGTACAACCATGTCACGAGACTACCTTCGTTATCGCCCATAGTCAGGCCAGCAATCAGCGATACGCACTCATCTCACCCGATACAGCCACCTGTGACGATTGCCTGCGTGAACTCTTCGATCCCGCCGACCGGCGTTATGGCTATCCCTTTATCAACTGTACCAATTGTGGTCCGCGCTTTACCATTGTACAGGATGTTCCCTATGATCGCGACAAGACCACCATGCGCACCTTCCCAATGTGCCCTACCTGTCTGGTAGAGTATGAAGATTCACTCAACCGACGTTTTCACGCTCAACCCAACGCTTGCCCGCTATGTGGACCACAGGTGTCCTTTTATGACGGCGGCACAACCATAAGTACGACCACGACAAATGATCTGATTATGAGGATAGTGCAACAACTGGCTGCTGGCGCTATACTGGCTATCAAAGGATTGGGTGGTTACCATCTGGCATGCGATGCTCTCAATACAGAGGCAGTGCAACAGCTACGACAGCGTAAACATCGTGAAGCAAAACCGTTCGCACTTATGGTGCCTGACCTCAACACCGCCCGCCAGCTTTGTGTCGTAAGCGCTGCCGAGGCAACACTCTTACAATCCCATCGCCGCCCTATTGTATTACTACGCCAGCTTCCCAACTGCCCGGTAGCATCTGGCGTTTCGCCTGCATATAACACACTGGGCATCATGTTGCCTTATACGCCCCTCCACCATCTCTTGTTACGCGCTTTTACCACCGCACTTGCTCCTGGTAGTCTGGCTGTGCTCGTCATGACCAGTGGCAACCTGAGCGACGAACCCATTGCATACCAGGACGATGATGCTCGTACAAGGCTGGCCCCCATCGTCGATGGTATGCTCACCTCCAACCGCGACATTTATATGCGTTGCGACGATTCTGTCATGCATATCAGCGCGGGAAATGTTCAATTTCTACGCCGTTCACGAGGTTACGCGCCCGAACCCATTCCACTCTCTTTCGATCTTCCGCTCCCACTTTTAGCTTGCGGTGGGCATCTCAAAAATACCTTCTGCCTGGGTAAGGGACGGCGCGCCTTCGTAAGCCATCATATTGGTGATTTAGAGAACCTTGAAACACTCACCTCTTTTAAAGAAGGCATCAAACATTTCCAGAACCTTTTTGATATTGATCCACAGGCCATTGTCTATGATCTTCATCCAGAATATCTCGCCACAAAATATGCCCTGGATAGCGCTATCCCACAGAAAATCGGTATCCAGCATCATCATGCCCACATTGCCAGTGTCCTGGCAGAGCATGGATTGCAAGAGCCAGTCATTGGTGTAGCGGCCGATGGCACTGGCTATGGCACAGATGGAGCTGTCTGGGGCTGCGAAATCATGACTGCCAATCTGCTGGGTTTTGAACGCCTGGCTTACCTGACATACATACCACTGATCGGCGGCGAACAAGCCATACGGCAGCCCTGGCGCATGGCCGCGGCTTACCTGGCTCACGTCTACGGCAGTGCTTTTCTGGAAGTAGCGATTCCTTTTACACAACAACTGGATCGCGCAAAGTGGCACATACTGGCGCAGATGATGAGCAGCCATCTCAATAGTCCCCCAACCTCCAGTCTGGGTCGATTATTCGATGCCGTGGCTGCACTGCTGGGTCTGCCTCAAGGGCTGGCGCAATCAAATGTACTATACGAAGGGCAAGCCGCTGTCGAACTGGAGATGCAGGCAACCTATGCTACCGATGCGATGCAAGAAGAAACAGAGCTCTATCCATTTCTTATGGATCGTATTGAAGGCCAGATGACAACGGTATTGAATGTGGCACCCCTTATTCGTGCCATTGTAAACGATATCCAACAAGGCAGAACAGTTCCAAAGATTGCTTATCGTTTCCATTGCACCATTGCTGAATTGTTGGCACAAGCCTGTCATGAGATCCGCAAACAGACGGGATTAAGCAGCGTTGCCCTTAGTGGCGGCGTTTTTCAGAACCGGCTGCTCCTTGAACAGTTGATCACCCGCCTGGAAGCATTCTCCTTTCAGGTCTATACCAATCGACGTGTACCACCCAATGATGGTGGCCTCAGTCTCGGTCAGCTAGCAATAGCTGCGGCACAGTTACGTGCCATATAAAGGAGTAAGAATATGTGTCTGGGTATTCCAGGTCAGATCTTAGAGATTGTCGATGACCCCAATTCTATTGCAAAAGTGGTCGTCTCGGGCGTCAAACGTCACATCAGTATCGCGCTCGTGCGTCCAGAGGGTATCGCACCAGGAGACTGGGTCTTGATTCACGTCGGTTTCGCCATGAGCAAAATCAACGAGAATGAGGCCCACGAAACGATGAAAGCTTTGTATACCATGGGCAACATCTTTTCTGATGAACTTCAAATGCTTCAAGAAAGCCAGATTGAATGAAGCCCAATAAATCAGGGGACCGCTTTACTGGAACTGATGATTCCCAACCGCCCATTGATCGGGCACCTTCAGATGTGCCAGTTCTATGCGGGCAATGCAAAGGTTGAGCAAAACACATGACAACTGAAATGGAAAAGCGCGAACAATCTGACTTGCTAGCAGTAGTCACCGCGCGCTTTGCGCTGAGCGTGACGATACCAGACACATTTTTCAACGCGGAGGCCAAAAATATCGCCGAGGCATGCTGGGCTATGGCACGGCGCTTTCACCAGGGCGGACGGCTCCTGGCCTTCGGCAATGGAGCATGGGCCACCGATGCCCAGCATGTGGCGGTCGAATTTGTACATCCAGTAATTGTTGGCAAACGCGCGCTACCCGCCCTGGCTCTAACGAACGATAGTGCAACGATGAGCGGTTTGATGACTGGTGATGATGCCACGAACTCCTTCGCCCGTCAACTGCGGATAGTAGCTCGACCGCAAGATATCGCACTGGGCTATTCGCCGGATGGACAGTGCAACAACGTGCGCTCAGCCCTGACTACAGCGCGAGAAATGGGCTTGCTCACATTGGGACTGGTCGGAGGAGATGGAGGAAGCATACAACAGAGCCAGCTTGATTTCTGTTTCGTCGTCCCATCTTGCGATCCGTTGGCGATACAGGAAACGCACGAGACCCTCTATCATGTTCTCTGGGAACTGGTACATATCTACTTTGAGAATGAAGGGCTACTCCAATGAACGATGCTGAACAAAAGGACATACTTGCTCTTTTCCCGGCTCATCCGGGCATTCCATGCTGTGTTCCCACGGCAGATGGACAATGTATAACGTGTTCCGATGAGGCACTATCAGCTACCGTGTTGCGTGTCGATCAGGAAAACGGGGTGGCTCTGGTCTCCGTGCGAGAAATAGCGGAAGAGATTGACATTACCCTGGTGGACGCACTTGTACCAGGCGACCAGATCCTGGTACATGGTGGTGTTGCGATAGCTCTATTAATTGATTCAGAGGCCAGCCATGAATAATAACGAAGGATCGGAGTACGATCGACTTTTTTATCCATTTCTCTTTGAAGGTGGCAAAGCCAGCCTGGAGGATGTATTGGCGCAGGTACAACACTCCACGCTCGAGAAGTGCCGCGAGATCATAGCCTTACGCCAGGCAACACTTGAGCACGCCGACGCCGGTATACAGATTGTAGCCGCCGGTCAGGCTATGGCACGCGCTTTCGCTCATGGAGCAACGCTACTGGCCTTCGGCAATGGTGGCAGTAGTACCGATGCACAGGATCTGGTGACGGAACTCTTGAACCCACCATTCGCACACTGGTCACCCCTTCCAGCCCTGGCGTTGACTAACGATATCGCGGTGATTACAGCGGTAGGAAACGATGTTGGCTTCGACAACGTTTTTTCCCGCCAGGTCATCGCCTTTGGGCACAAAGGTGACATCGCCGTAGGCATCTCAACCAGCGGCAATTCAAAGAATTTGCTGGTTGCCCTTGAACAGGCCCATAAACAGGGGCTCCTCACCATTGGACTGACTGGCTACGATGGTGGCAAGATGCTGCAATCAGGCAACATCGACATATGTATTAACGCACCCAGCGATCACATTCCACGCATCCAGGAAGCCCAGGCGACCGTCTATCATGCCCTCCTGGAGGTTATTCATACAGCATTAGAAAAAGGAATCTCATAGGATTCATCCCTATTGGGCCTATCATATGGGGCGGGTGAGTTAAAATAAAGAAGGAGCAAGCAGATGAGTATGAAATTTGTGGACGAATATCGTGATCCCGAACTGGCGAAGCATGTCTCGGCAGAAATCGCCAGATTAAGTGGCGATCAACCACTTAAATTTATGGAGGTCTGTGGTGGACATACTCACACCATTTACAAACACGGCATTGAGGATGTGCTACCACCCAACATCGATCTGATCCATGGGCCAGGATGTCCCGTCTGCGTTCTCCCAATGGGCCGCATCGACGATGCCATTGCCATCGCTCGTAAAGAGGGCATCATCTTTACCACCTTTGGGGATATGATGCGTGTGCCAGGCTCTCATGGAAGCCTGCTTGATGCCAAAGCGAATGGTGCTGATGTCCGTTTCGTTTATTCTCCACTCGATGCCTACAAGCTGGCTCGCCAGAATCCTGATCGTCAGGTGGTTTTCTTCGCCATCGGATTTGAGACGACCGCCCCCTCAACAGCTGTGACGCTCCTGCGAGCAAAAGCCGAAGGCATCAAAAATTTCTCGATCTTTTGCAATCACGTCACCATCATTCCCGCAATGAAAGCTATCCTCGACTCGCCAGACCTGCGCTTAGATGGCTTCATCGGCGCGGGACATGTTAGCATGGTCATTGGTATGCGCCCTTACAATTTTGTAGCTCGCGACCATCAGAAACCAGTCGTCATTGCAGGTTTTGAACCACTTGACATCATTCAGTCTATCTATATGCTCGTCAAACAACTTAACGAGGGACGAACAGAGATCGAGAATCAGTATGCGCGAGTGGTGCGACCAGAGGGCAATGTGAAGGCGTTACAGGCCATGGCTCAGACGATGGAACTGCGCCCCTTCTTTGAATGGCGTGGCCTCGGCTTTATTACGCACAGCGCCCTGAAACTACGCTCGGATTTCGCGGATTGGGATGCCGAGTTGCGCTTTGAAGTGCCGGGATTGCGCGTAGCCGATCCCAAAGCCTGCCAATGCGGTGAAGTTTTGAAGGGTGTTATTAAACCCTGGGAATGCAAGGTCTTTGGCACTGCCTGCACACCAGAGACACCTATTGGGACCTGTATGGTTTCGCCAGAAGGAGCCTGCGCCGCCTACTATAGTTACGGCCGATTCTCGATGGCCTCCGAGCGCAACCGTCTGCACGTTTTGCCCATCACCCAATAAAGAGCCAGAAAGCAGAGGGAATATTATGGATGCGGATACATCAAATGCCGGACGTGTTGACTCAGTATTACAGAAGATCGAGCGCACGCGTCAGGCGCGTCGCCACAAATTCTACTTACATGATGAGAAAATTACGCTCAGTCATGGCAGTGGTGGCAAATCCACTCACAATCTAATTGAGGGGGTCTTTGCTCCAGCCTTCTCAAATCCCTTGCTGGATGCCATGGATGATGCCGCAACATTTCGTGTGGATGGTACAGATGATATAGACCATCGGCTAGCCTTTACAACCGACACTTATGTCGTTAGCCCATTATTCTTTCCAGGAGGAGATATTGGTAAGCTCGCGGTGCACGGCACTATCAACGACCTTGCTATGGCTGGCGCCACACCCTTATACCTCTCAGTCGGCTTTATCCTGGAGGAAGGTTTCCCCATCGTTGATCTGCGCCGTATTGTTGCATCGATGGCACAGGCAGCAAAGGAGGCAGGTGTCGCCATCGTTACGGGCGATACAAAGGTGGTACAGCATGGGAAGGCCGATGGTGTCTTTATCAACACAGCGGGTATTGGTCTGGTTCGTGCCTCCTGGTTAATGGGACAGGCTCAATTGGAGCCAGGAGATAAAGTCTTGTTGAGCGGCCCTGTTGGCGATCACGGTATCGCAATTATGTTTGCTCGTGAAGCACTTGATATCGAAAGCGACGTACAAAGCGACACGGCCCCGCTACACACCCTGGTGGCCTCCCTTATTGAGGCCGCTGGTGAGGGTATACACTGTCTGAAAGATCCTACACGTGGAGGTGTTGCCACTTCCCTCAATGAGATGGCACTGGGATCGGAGGTTTCGGTTGCCCTTGATGAACAAAGCATCCCTGTCCATCCCGAAGTACGAGGGGCCTGCGAAATCCTCGGGCTCGATCCTCTCACGATTGCCAACGAGGGCAAATTGTTAGCAATCGTCGCGCCCGGCGTAGCCGATACTACACTGCAAGCAATGCACAATCACCCACTGGGCCGTGATGCTGCGATTATTGGCACCATCCAGGCCGAACCGCCGGGCATGGTCTTTTTGCGCACTGATATCGGCGGTCTGCGTGTTCTGGATATGCTGGTAGGTGATCCTTTGCCACGTATTTGCTAAAATCCATTCCACCCGGTGCATAGTGATGGGGAAGCAAATATCTCAACCAGACAGCCAGAACTAAGCTCCTGGTTTGATCTCAGCATGGACACAGCATCCACTTCATCAGGTGCTGTGTCCATCCATCCATTCATCATTTCGAGCCGACAAACTCCATAGCTTCTTGTGCGAGCGGCAACCACTCCACCTGCGAGGCGCGATCAAGCACAATCCACTCCTTCATCAAGCGACCATCATGACGAGGATCATAGCGTACGCCTGCGCCTGAGTCCACAAGGGCATCGACGCGCTTCTTCGGCAGTTTAAGCACAAGACTGCCACGCACAAGCATCGCGAAAATCTTCTGCCGCACCTTCAGGCCCGACGATCCAAACGCCGCTCCCCTGGATGGCGCTTTTAAATGTCTCAAAGAAAGCCTGGCATGACAAGAACCGATGAGATCGCCCTAGTAGAGATAGCGTTGAATTTCCTTCAAATGTTTCTGCTCTGCCTCCTCGACGCAGGCACTGCCTAATCTGATGAATTCCAGAAAAAACGCTCTATATCTGCCTGTCAAAGGGACAGGCCATATGTCAAAACGATGCGTGCGATACCTATCGGTGACGATTCCACGCGCTGTTATGCCATCTCGCGCATACTGAGGCTCCGGCACCAGAATACCCAACTCAAAAGGTTGAATCTCCTGCATTTTTTGCTCGAAATACTGAAGAGTTTCTAATGGGACAGCTGTCATTTGAACGTTTCTTAAATAGACTGACTCTTCATCAGGGAATGATGAAAATACATATTTTTCTCTCAAGGCTTCCATTTGAATGTTCTTTAAATAGACAAATGCATCATCTGATAGCATTGGAAATTCCTGCATTTCCCTGATCGCGGATAAAATTTCAAGGTACCTTTTCCATTCCCAGATGTGTGCGAGGTAGCCAAATGTCAAGATCGCATCGGTATCAGTAGGCGTGATATGCAATGAGAGAAAGCAATGCCGATGGAAAGTGGGCTGAAAAATGGCATGATAGATCCGTTCTTCTCGAAGATTCTCTGACTCTGGACAATAGCCATATGTGGTTAATATGTATTCCCAAAGAGTATTTGCTTCATTCAACCTGTTTTCTCTCAAGCTTATCCCAGTCTTCTTGGAGAGGAACACATGCACAGACATACTCTCTCCATCCCAGTATACTATACACCTCAGCTCTACTGAAAGACAACTTCTTAGCGTGGCATAAGTACCGATAACGATACAAAGAGGAAACTCTTGGCCCCCAAAAAAGTGTCAGGGAGTGAGCCGTTCTACGGGGGTTCTCTCTCCCGCATGTTGTTTAGAACTGTACAGGGAGTGCTTTCAGGCCGCGCAGATAGGGAAAAGGATTCCATTCTAGTTGCTCTGGCTGACAGGCGAGATGGAGATGAGGGAAGCGTCGCAGCAATGTCCCTAGCGCTATCTGACCTTCCAGGCGCGCCAATGGTGCCCCCAGGCAGTAATGAATCCCTCTGCCAAAGGCCAGATGTTGATTAACCTGACGCGTGATGTCGAGCACGGTTGGATCAGAGAACTGTTGGGGATCAGTGTTGGCTGCGCACAATGAAATGCGCACCATCTCTCCTTTGCGAATCACCTGACCATGCAGTGGGATATCTTCGCTGGCCCAACGCACAGCCGCGAAAAGCACGGGAGCAGTATGGCGGAGCAGTTCTTCAACCGTAGAGGAGAGCAAGTCAGGATTGTGCTGTAGCAGGCTCATCTGTTCTGGATGTTGGAGCAAGGCCAGCATACCATCGCCAAGTAGATTGACGGTGGTCTCATGTCCTCCCACGACCAACTGCCAGATCATCGTGATAAGCTCGTTCTCGCTCAGCATGTCCCCCTGTTCCTCTGCGCGCAATAGATCGCTGGTCAGGTCAGCACCGGGATGCCTGCGCTTGCTCGCTAGCAGCGTGTTGATAGAAGAGATAAATGCCTCCGCCGCAGCCACACCGGCCTCCTCATGCTGTGGAGAGGTGAGAGAGGCGAGCAGCGCTTGAGTCCATGCCCGGAATTGCTGACGCTCCGAGATGGGAATTCCTAACATTTCTGCGATAACTGTCAGGGGAAGCGGAAAGGCAAAGTCCGCAATCAGATCCATGGTGCCTGTTTCCTGAACGGCGTCCAACAGTTCATCGGTGATTTGCTGAATACGTGGGCGCAGTTGTTCGATCATATGCGGTGTGAAAGCTTTGGAGACCAGTTTGCGTAAACGCGTATGGTCGGGTGGATCGACTCCCAACAGATTCTGACTAAAAGCTGCCAGTGCCCTTCCCACTACAGGTGGTGGTGTCCCAGGAACTGCTATCCTGCTTCTATCATTGATCAAGCGCGCATCCTTTAGCAATTCAATCGACTCGGCATACGTCGTTGCGATAATCCAGACACCCGTTTCACCTGTGGTAAAATGGGAGAGCACCTCTTGTTCACGCAACCTGCCATAGAAGGCAATAGGATCGCGCAGTGTCTCTTGTAAGAACAAATCATTCAAACTGATCGGTGTCATAGGGCTCAAGCATCTTTCTCGGTCTTCGTTCCAGAAGGACCGCTCATCATCCCGGCAACAACAAAATCAACAAGGTATTCCCGTGTGCGCACAAGCTCGCTTGCGGAAGAAAGATCCTCATCTGGGAGGAGTCGCTGATACAGGGGAAGATAGGAGAGATAGACCTGGCAGATTGGCACCATCAGCGTGAGCTGGATCATCGCCACGAAATCCGAACGGAGTAGCCCGGCCTGACGTGCCTTGCGAAAGAACGGCTCAAGCTGAACCATATCGGTAGGTGGAAATTGTGAGGCAATCTGCGCGAAGGTCTGCCAGCCCTCGGCCATTTCCCAGTTCAATATGCGCATCAGACGGGGATGCTCAAACAGATAATCAAACAAGGCTTGCACCATCGCAGTGAGAAAAGACTTCAATTGATGAGCCTGAAGGACCACGGCATCATCATTCACCGCCAGCAAGGATGCGAACAGACGCGTCAGGAGATCGCTCATCTCCCCATCCGCACGCTTGAGCACCTGGGTATAAAGACCAAGCTTGTCGCCAAAGTACTGAAAGAGAAGGCTTTTGTTATAGCCCGCCTGCGTGGCGATAGCATCAACCGATGTCCCATCAAATCCATGCTCGGCGAACACGGCTTCAGCCGCGCTCAATATCATTCCCCGTGTCCTCTCCGCATCATAGACTCTTTCTCGCCCGCGTTTCCTTTTTGGCTCCGTCATACCTTTTCCATCCTCCCTATTTATAAACTAACCAGTTAGATTATAAATAGGGAGGGCCTGGAATGTCAAGGGGCAATGGCTGAATGCGGTGGTTGAGCTAAGAATGGGCTGGATTTTTGGAATAATCCACATGTATCGCGGGGCAAACGTGTCTCTTAACAGGAGGATAGAAATATTTTTCGTTCCGTAAATGTTCTGCAATGGTGTAGTGATGTAGTGGTGTACGCTGATGTATATATTGGGGTACAGCCTATCCTGACAATGACCGTCTTCTCTTGCCAGGACAGCCAGTAGCTAAAACAGGATTAAAGGAAATAAATAGTATGAACGATCAAAAGAATCAAGCGCAGGGACCGCATCAGGGACAGCCGGTGTTGACCGCCGGTGTCCCGCTGGAGCAGGCGAAAGCGGCAATGATCATGCTGCATGGGCGTGGCAGTTCGGCGGAAGATATTCTTGGCCTCACCACGGTCTTCGATCAAACAGAGTTCGCGTATCTGGCACCGCAGGCCGCCGGGCATAGCTGGTATCCCTATAGCTTTCTGGTTCCGCTCGCCAAAAATGAGCCGGGACTCTCTTCGGGGCTGGCTGTGATCGGTTCGCTGCTGGCCCGGGTCCAGGCCAGTGGAATACCTACGGAGCGTATTATGCTGCTCGGCTTCTCGCAAGGTGCCTGCCTGACACTTGAGTTTACGGCCCGCAATGCACAACGCTATGGCGGGATCGCGGGATTAAGCGGCGGCTTGATCGGTCCCGATAGCCTCCCACGTGACTATGCAGGATCGCTGGCTGGGACCCCTGTTTTTCTGGGCTGTAGCGATCATGATATGCACATCCCGGCGGCCCGCGTCCGACTCTCGGATGAGGTCTTGCGAGGCATGGATGCCACGATGACGACACGGCTTTATCCAAATATGGGTCATACCGTCAACGAAGATGAGATAGCCATGGTCAACACCATGATGCAGAAGCTGGCAAATCCATCCATAGGAACAACAATGTAGAAAGACGCAAGCACGGCACGGCACGGAGTGCGGCAAAGGTCTGCATCCCCGTGCCTGCGCGACCCATCATCCCGTTGTGGGTTTGTGCCATCACCGGGGCTGCAGACAGACCCCATAGCCGCCCCCGTTCTACGGGGGAGTCGTACACACATCTCGCACCGCAGACGCACCAAAGGGCACTAGAGGCCCAATAACTGGCCGCTGATGAGCGCGGCGTCACGGCGCCTCGACCTCCGTTTCACTTCGTGTGATACCTGCTTTTCCCAGCATGCGTTTCAATCCATTAGAAGGCGTGGATGGCGACGGCGTATAGGTTTGCAGAAGACGCTCTGGATGCCTGACTGCTGCCCTATCAATCTCCTTTTGCAGGAAGTAATTCAGCAGCGTTCGGATAGTTGCAATGGCGGCGAGTTGTCCAATTTCGCCCCAGGTCGGAGCAATTGCCGTGCGGAGAATGTCGGCGGCTAGCGCAAACTCCAAAGCCAGAGCCAGCCATCTACCGAGCCGCAGCCTGATATTCTCGGTCTCCAGTTCCGCTAAACCAGCATTCCGGCCCACCTTGCGTACAAACAGGATCAGCGCTCGTAATGTCGCTTGCAGGGCCGCCAGACCGATCAGAAGTCCCGCCACACCTTCGACACCTGACGCCAGATAGCTTGTCCAGAGCTTAAAAAAAGTTTCCACTGCCACGCTTCTCCTCTTCTGGGATATTCATGATGTCCGCGCTCCAACACCTGCAATCAAAACCTATCAGAACGGTAGGCAGCATACAAACAATAGCCACATCGATAGTGGCAGAGAGCACCAATAGCTCACCCTATATCGCGCATACTCAAGCGATCACGTTGCAGTTGTATACGGGTGCGCTCCCAGGTAAACAAGCGTTTAAGAGCAATACGCAAAATAAAGATGACGGAAAACATCAGGATCTGTTGCCAGGTCTGCAATACAACCAGCTTCAAAAGGGTAGCAGCGAGTTTAAAACTCAGGCCAGCAATCACCCCATCCGTGACCAGCAAGCGGGCAAAAGTAACATCCCTCGTACGCAGGAGTGCCAGCAGAGCGGCAAGCGCATACGCCACAATCAGGAGAGCACCTATGAACTCGATGGCCGAGGCCCAGAGCGTAAAATTAAAGAACTGCAGCACTAATTCTGGTAGCTTCATTAATTTGATTATCCCTTTTTGCATTGAGCAAGCATCTCATCCAGGCTTCACATATCCTATTCTACACACGAATTTTTACTGCAGAAAAGTTTCCCTCAGATTAAAATACCCACAAAAAAAGATGCCATCCCATGCTACGAGAAATCATGGGATGGCGCTTCTTTTTTGTGTCAGACTTCTCCTACCATCGGAATCTTGCTGCTCACTTACTATAGAGATCGATGCCACGAAGAGAAGCGTATTTACCTGCTGTAATATTCTTAGTATCCATACTATCTATATTTTCCATTTTTACACTACTGATACAGAAACACCCTATACTTGAAACACAGCTTTCTGTTTAATAGACGCTTCTAAAAAGCTCTTCAAAGCGAGCAATTTGGAATCAGCCACCTTACCCTTGCAGGGGGTATTATTGGCCTCCAGATCCATCACGTAGACGTGACCATCTTGTCGATGGATCATAAATTGAAGATCCTTGCTCGTATATTTCTGCTCGATCATCGTATTCACATCTGCCAGCGTCTGTTGCCATTTTTCAGTCTCAAACTCTCGTGAAGTATTGCCAGGATTCAGTTCATGCAGCTTCATGATATTGCGCACCTGCGAGACAAGGCTATATCCCCTACCACCAATCGTATGCTGATCGCTAATCCACTCCACAACTGCCCCGTGCGCGGTTTGCCCATAGAGCTCAGGAGTCCGAATTCCCCACGACTGTACCAGCCGATAGTTTCGATATTCCAGAGAACTCATGTGTGGATCAACCATAAACTGAGCTTGCGCTTTATCCCCTGTGCACTCCCCGGCTTGATCAAAGAGATAGACATGTTTTCCACGCGAGCCCTGCAATCGAATATTTGCTCCCTCAGCAAAATCATAACTATAAATTTTGTCCAGCGGACCAAATCGGGCCATCTGCTCAAGGTCGCTATTCAATGCAGACATTCTTTTTGAGGATTCCAAATGAGGAAAAACTGAACCCCGTTTCTCCTCAACTTTACCTAACTGTCTGCTACGTTCCGGCTGCGGAGGCACATCAAAATATATATGCAGCTTCTTGCTTCCCTCTAGCCCTTTGCTTCCCTCTAAAGGGGCTGCGGGAAGCTTTTCAGGGGCAGATTCTTGTGTGGCAACACGCTCTTGATAGAGCCAGCTAAGAGAAGGCATACTCTCGCTCAAACTCTGCTGCTCTCCTTCGCCACCTGTTTGATCAACTTGCTCTAATTTAACGTGCTCAAATCTTTCCATTCACCTTATCCTATTCGGTCCAAGCTGGAAACGCATCAAGCGTCATCAATGGCTCGGCCGAGCCTATCCGATGGGGTATGCTGGATCTTATGCGATGCGTTGGAGTGCTTGATCCAGCACTGCAATTACAAAGGGGCCGATATCCGGCTCGCTGGCAGCCCGTGGTCCGGCGATGTTGAGGATGTGGATGTTGTGCTGGCGCAGAAATGTCAGGAGCAGGTCAGCTGGATGCTCGCAAGCTTGATGGATATGCAGTGCTGGTTTCTGATACTGTTGCGCCAATTGCAGGGTAAGCGCCGAGCCGCCTGTCAGCGCGGACGCGTAAGTGAAAATGACGGTGCCATCCGAGTCGCGCACATTCCACTCGGTCCGTTGAGCATACTCGTCTGATGGCGTTTCACGCAAATGATAGCGCATGTCGATAGGAGCAGCCTCATCTGCCCTGCGTCCTCGGGGACACCAGCCTCCGTGGGCTATTCCTTGCTGAATAGCCCAATCTAGCGCGGCCCGATCTGCTCCCGTCTGGCCGCCTGACACAATCTGTATCACCGTCGCTAAATGCTTACCCTGCATAACAGGTTCATCCCTTTATCTCTTCTCTACTCAGGAATGCGCAACTCCATCTGCCAGCCGGTGTTCCTGGCCCAATCCTCGGCGGCATCGATCACAATATCGCAGAGCGGATCTTTGATATCATAATAGAACTCAATATCCTCGGGATGACGGCGGGCAAGATTGGTTTTGATCAGTGCATACGCCGCGCTCGCCACGGGATGGACACGCAGATAATCCCGAAAGAGGATAGGATAGCGCTGATTGGGCCGCTCCAACGCACGGATATGCAGATGGGTGGGACGCTGACTGGTCGGCGGCCGGAAATAACGCTTCTCCCAATCCGTCTCCGGCCCCTGATAGAGCGGCGGCAGATGATCGCGGGTAATCTCTGGCACAAAGGTATAATCCAGCGAACCAAGCGCGGCCACCAGGTGAGGCGTAGAGCTAAAATCCCTCACCGTTACCTGTACATCAATGATATCCTTCGCCGCCAATCCAGGTACAGAAGTTGATCCAATATGATCGATACGCACAGCCAGATCGCCCAACACCGCCCGCAGCGGTCGCGCCACAGCATCAAACTCAGCGGGCCAGTCCGCATGATAGGGAACAATAGTAATCATAAAATACCTCGCGGAAAGCCTTCTTATTCATGACGATCATCGCGCTCAGAGCTCAGGCTCACCGCTGCTAATTGCGCTCCCGCGATTTTATCACGAAATAGCCTCATGCACAACATTATTTTTGAGATACCTGTCAATATCGCCAAATGTGGAAAACATCATAAATGTAGGTATCACACGGCGCGCCTGCGCTATTCTGCATTTTATGACGGTAACCCTTGCCTGTATGGGAAGGGTTACCGTTCGGTTGTTATTGAGTGGTGTAGGGGATGGCGAGGTAGGGCGCGGAACAGGATGTGCCGCAACTGGTGGGATAGGAGAAGCTGTAGATGCGGCCGTTGTTGATCAGTTGATCGGAGGCGTCGCGCACCCGAATCTGATAGCTACTGCTCCCCGCAGTGGTGGGCAGAATGACATAGTCGTCTCCCATGTCGCTATCCATCGGCGCTTTGACCCAGGCTCCGTTCTGATAATACTCAATACCATGGATACCATTGGCGAGATGAGTAACAGAAATCGCCGACCAGTAGGCATTGGCTCCTTGCAGGAAACCAATCTGAATATCCCCCGTGTAATTGGGCGCGGCAATGAAGTGCCAGTTGATGTGCCGATTGTTCCAATAATTGGGATACATGTTGCCAACCGGCTGTCCATTGAGCACGAAGGAATTCAACGAATTCTGGGATAGATCCAGATGATAGGGATCGTCGCGGCACCAGGCATTCCCATCCTGACAGCTATCAGCCACCACCATATTGAGGGTGGCTCCATTATATTTGTCTGCGACCCAGCTTCCATTGCGGCAGAAGGGCTGATTTGGCGCTCCATCATTGATCCCCGTACAGTAATCGCTAATGCTGACCTGTACCCAGCGCCCACAGTTCAGACCATTATCAAATAGACCAATCTCGCTGGCGTACTGCGCCGAGATGGGACGCGCCAGATTGGTGCTGTAATTGCCAGGGGTATTCTGGACATTGAGTGCCACAAAGTTCTGTGAATCCAGATTCGCCTGCGGGACCCCACAACCACCATAGGAACTCCCTCCAATCCCAGAAAACCACGTCGCATTGCCAGTATGCACGTCACCCGTCACCGGCGTCGGCGTGCTCACCGGCGTAGAGGTAGGCGTCAGCGTGGATACAGGCGTAGGTGTGGAGGTCGAGGTGGGCGTGCTCACCGGTGTGGGTGTTGTGCCCGCTGTAGGCGTTGTACCCGGGACGGTCGTTCCGCTACAGACATTCCCATTCACACTGAAGCTGGTTGGGATGGGATTGCTGCCCGTCTGCGCGCCATTGAAGCCGGGATTGATCGATCCATTGACCGCGACATTGCCATTCCAGGCGACATTTGTCACGGTGACATTCTGGCCGGACTGGGTAAATGTCCCATTCCACCCCTGCGTCACCGCCTGACCGCTGGCCGGGAAGGTAAATGTCAGACTCCAGCTTGTCCATGCTGAAGCACTGGTATTCTGGACGGCGATATTGGCGCCGAAGCCACCTGACCACTGATTGGTTACCGTGTAACTTACCTGACAGTAGGAAGCTGCATGCGTAGCCGTGGTCCCAAAGAAGAAACTACTGCCACAGATCAAGAACAGTGATACAGTGACAGCCCATAAACGAAAGCGTCCATTGCTTTTCATTCGCCTCTCCTTACTCGAAGGGATATCAATCATGAAGCACACATTTGTGCAGGATATCATTTATCCCATACCATCTTGTGCTGCGCCTGTCAACACAAGCAAGGCAACTGACAAAAATGTGACACTTTTCCCGGGAAACGGTTCCCTCTGCCTGGACCGACAAAAAAGCATTTTGCCTCATAGCTATCTTTTTCGGGATCAGCCAGGTCAACACAGCATAGCATTATCATCGAAAAGCAGCAGTAAGAACTTCAGAAAAGCGGCAAAGGAAGACATAATTGACATACTGCCCTTTTATCGAGCCAATACGCAAGGGCCGGGAGACTGGATCGAGGTGTTCCTTAAAGTGGGATTTATCAGTGATCAGCGCATAGTAAAAATACGCTTTGCAGCGAATTGAGCTAAACAGCGCGAATAATCTCGTGAGCAGCCATCTCAAATGGAAAACCAGAAGAATCTTCGAGGATATAGATCAATCCACGTCCCTGATCCACATATTTCCAGGCCACAATCCCCTTTGCCCGGCCATCGCCAAACGTCACCCGCTCATTAATCTGATACTCACCCTGCGGCGTCAACGCTCCATACGTGCGGCTATACTGACGATACATCTGTAAACGCAATGCGGGTGCATCTTTATACATCTAAATACTCCCTGACAGAAATTGACTCATCCATATAGTATGCCAGAGCTTTCCCTTTTCCGCAACCGAGTATTACCACTATCGCCCCACGCTCCATCCCTGGTTCCATCTTCTTGCCTGGTCCTGACTGGCCTGCTTTTGTGAATGCAGAGGAATTTTGCTAGAATACGATCAAGCAAGAAATCGCCTGTTTGTTTGAAAATAGTAAGAAGAGCAAACGACGAATAGCAAGCTATTTCGGTATCTCTGATAGTGCACTGAGTGAATAGTCAAACAATTTTATGAATATAAGAAATAAGATAGAAGGAGACACATATGGCCGTCTGGAATAAAGAAAAGATATCCGGATCCATCATCGTAACCGGAGCAAGTCGTGGGATTGGTGCCGCCGTTGCCAGACTCGTTGGTGCACATGGTTTTCCCGTTGCAGTGAACTTTACTAGCGCAGAGGCCGCTGCCCAAGAAGTCGTTTCTCAGATCGTTGCGAGTGGCGGTCGGGCCATTGCCGTTCAAGCAGATGTTGCTCGTGAAAAGGATGTTATTCGCCTCTTTGAAACAACCACGCGAGAGTTGGGACCACTTCAAGGACTCGTCAACAATGCCGGGATCACCGGTGGCTTTGCGCGCGTCGAGGCAGTGGATGCAAAAGCCCTCACACGGATGCTGGCCGTCAATGTCATAGGGACAATTCTGTGCTCACGCGAGGCCGTTCGGAGGATGTCCCTGTGCCACGGTGGCACGGGTGGAGCAATTGTCAATATTTCCTCTCTTGCTGCGCGTACTGGTGGCGCAGGAGAATGGGTCCACTATGCCGCATCCAAAGGCGCAATTGATAGCTTCACGATCGGACTGGCACGCGAGGTGGCCCATGAAGGCATTCGTGTCAATGCTGTCGCACCTGGACTGATTGAAACTGATCTACATGCCGCGAATGGCGCTCCTGATCGTGTTGAGCGATTAAGACCGTCCATTCCTATGCAGCGGGCCGGGACCGCAAACGAAGTAGCAGAAGGAGTACTGTGGCTTCTTTCTTCAGCAGCCTCCTATACAACAGGAACCATCCTGGAGATTGGAGGTGGGCGATGAGAAGGGAGCAAGGCATGCCATGCTCGGTCGCCGCTTCCTCATGAAAGACGGCTCGGCTCAGTGCTTCCCTGAATCTGAATGGATCAACTGCACCTGGACCCGATAGACTCGTCCTAGCACTGGCAAGAGGGTAAGAGGCAGCATTGCTGAGTTGGTGGCATCCTTTAACAACGTTGCCGCTGACTCATTTTTTGTTTGCAGGATCAGCAAGCCAGGTGTTTCCTGCATCTCCACGCGCTGTGGCTTACAACGCTTCAAAGCCGAGCCCAGAGCGCTTCCGTGCGGTTGATAACAAACTGCCTGCACGATCTCTTCCCATTCGGTAAAGATCTCAGCTCGGCTCAAAATATGCTCGAAGCGATGCTTTTTGTGCTCCTGAGGAGGGTCGGATTGATGGCTCATCTCTGATGCGAGCTTTCCAGCATGTGGGCGTAGGGGTGGGCGTGGGCGTGGAGGATCGATGCGCAACTGACATGGCTGGCCCACCACATCTATAATCACCTTCGTCACAATCCCCTGTTCCACATAGGGCTGCAAGTTTTTAAAATGGAAATCCGCCATAGCTTGAAGTACCAGACACGGCGGCTTTGCCTCCTGCTCTATCATCACAGGCACACAGCCTGACAACAAGGCTGAAACCTTCGCCCCATCCCGCACAGTTCTGATGCGCCTTCGGATGCGTTCCCACTGATCCCTGATCACCTCAACCGTTAGATCCTCTTGCATATCTCTATCCTTTTCCACCCTGCACACTCACTCACTGATCTGAGTTTGTTTCCACTGTATTCCATGCCTTCCATCCAGGGTTGCCCTTATACTAATATCATCCATCAATTATAATATAAAATTCGAATTTTGTCAATAATGCCGAAAGTGTGCGTCTCCATCCTTGAGGAAGAATGGAGACCCTGGACAGAAAGACCCTTGACAACGTCTCGCTCAAGATATATCATATCAACATGACGTTAACGTCATGTTTTTGAGGGTAACTCATTCAGGAGGATTGAGAAATATGAGTGAAACGATTGGATTTATTGGACTCGGCAATCTGGGTCTGCCACTGGCGAGCAATCTACTCAATGCCGGGTATGCTCTCCGGGTGTACAACCGCACGGCGAGCAAAGCGGAACCTCTGGTTGCTCAGGGTGCGCAACAGGTGAACCGACCAGTTGATGCTGTGACGAGCGGAGGAATTGTTGTGACCATTTTGTGGGGTGATGCGTCTGTGGAAAGCATCGTCACGAGTGATGATTTTTTAGAGCAATTGGGACCAGGTGGTATCCATCTTGCGATGAGTACGATATCGCCTGAAAGGGCAAAGAAGCTTGCGGCAATGCATGCACAACATGGCAGTGTCTATGTTGAGGCTCCTATCTTTGGAGGATCTGAGGCCGCTGTCGCCCAACAACTCTGGATGCCTTTTGCTGGCCCACAAATAGCCAAAGAACGCGTCCGACCACTCCTGAAGGCGATGGGGGGACAGGGCATTGTTGATTTTGGCGAAGAGGTCGGCGCGGCAACGCTTGTCAAACTTGTGGGCAACTTCCTGATTGTTTCAGCAGGACAATCTCTGAGAGAAGCACTCTCGATGGCCGAGAACAATGGAGTCGATCCAAAAGCAGTACTCGATATGCTGACGACGGCACCTACGTTATTCCCCACTCCCATCTATCAGAGGCATGGCAAGAGGATTGTCGAGGACACCAAAGCTGCGCCATTCAGGCAGAATAAGATCCCGCTGAAGGATGTTGATCTCTTCAAAACGACTGCACAACAGGTGGAGTCATCCACACCCATTGCAAATCTTTTGTCTGATCTCTTGAGAAGCGATGAAGCAAGAGCGTAGGCTCTTGCTTCAGCCAATTCCTCAATTTCTCATCATGCCTCTTCTTTTAGCGCTATTGCATATTTACGGATGGGTACAGATTTATACTGGTGTTTTGCCCCAGGCAGTCAGGCCAAAGCTACAGCAGATAAAATCTTCGCTCCTCATTTCGATCTGCATTTGCAAGAAGAGCGTTTCATACTCTGCTTCAGATATATCATGGGATTTCAGAAGATAAGGCTTTATCAGCCGATAGGTGAGTTCGGTATCTCTCAAAAGACCTTGATAGGTGGCACTGCTATATTCGGTATCCAGGATAAAGGAACAGCGCTCTACATCCACATATCCGGCCTGTTTTAACAGGGAGGGCAATATATAGCCTATTCCGTAGGTTTGACCATCAACGGAGAAGGAACGTTTTTGCCGGGCCATGGCCTGACTGATCATACCATTCAAGCGTTGCAGTGCCGAACTATTGGTAATGGTTACCTCTATCTCTGAAAGACGAAGAATTCCGCCAGGCTTGAGAATCCTGCGGCATTCTTGCAAGAGGGGAGGCCAGGTGGTGGTATTCATAAACGCGAGGATAGTGCGGGCGTTGACCAGATCGAATGAAGCATCCTGAAAGTTAAGTGGGGCAAGGGCATCCATGAGCTCAAAGGTCACGTTCTCGATTCCACGTCCACGCGCACTGGTGAAGGCATGGGTGATCATCATCTGATTAATATCGATGCCGATGACCCCTATATTGGGATGTTGGTGGGCAATCTCGATGGCCCATTCGCCAGGGCCACACCCAATATCCAGGACATTTTCGGCATGGAGAAGGACCTCAGGTTGCTCTGCCAGCAATCCGCCCATACTTTGTGTCATCAGGCGATCCTGTTCCACCAGGCGAACGGTTTCAGCGACCTCTTCCACATCGATGACATAGCCACCATCCTCAAATGAATGCTCTGATGCTGACATAGGATGCATCCTTTCATCTTCATGAAACATCTTCTATTCGGCACACACCATAGTATAGTATTTATCTATATTACCACACCTTCTACCGCTCTCCTACAAAAGGGGCAAAAAGTACAGGCAAAAATGCTCTTAGATTCTTCCTTTTCATATCCGAGCTTCACCCCGCCTCTTGCAACAAGTTAAAATAAAAGCACATGCAAAAACGCCCAGATCCCAGCACGTCTTCGGTGGGACTTGGGCGTCAGCCTCTCCCCTTCACCGGAGGAGCTATGGGTTCGCGGCGCTCCTATTAGTTATAGGAGATGGAATAGCTGTTATCGGTGAAGTTTTCGCCACTACTTGATGAGGTGATTTCAAAACCGAACTGCACCGTAACTTCTATCGTTGCAATACCTATTTACAGGTAGGCATTATCTTTCTTCTTGTACGCCCGGGCTCAGGAACGTATCTATCGACCCCTCATTCAACGTGTTCTCTTATAGAACATCTTTAGGAGAAGAAACCATGATTGAACATCCCGCCTTTACAGTTGATGAATGGAGTATCATCGAAAAAACCTTTCGCCTTGATCTGTTAGCCCAAACAGAATCACTATTTGCCCTTTCAAATGGACATATTGGCTTGCGGGGTAATCTCGATGAAGGTGAGCCCTATGGCCTTCCCGGTACCTATCTTAATTCGGTCTATGAGCTGCATCCTTTACCCTATGCTGAAGCGCAATATGGTTCGCCTGAGTCAGCACAAACCATGATTAATGTCACAAATGGGAAACTGATTCGCCTGCTTGTTGATGATGAACCATTCGATATTCGCTATGGAGAGCTTAAGATCCATAAGCGTGAGCTCGATATGCGCAATGGAGTGTTGCAACGCCAGGTGCGCTGGACCTCACCAGTGGGCCGAACCGTGAAAATTTCATCGACACGTATGGTCTCATTTACCCTGCGCAATACGGCTGCCATCTGCTATGAAGTGGAGGTTGAAGATGCCCCGGCCCATATTGTGATTCAGTCAGAGCTGGTCGCCAATGAAGAACATTCTGGCTCAAGTGATGATCCTCGTTCCTCAACTGTAGCGACTCCTCCTTTGATCTCAGAAGAACATCAAGCGCACAAAATGATGGGACTCCTGGTTCATCGCACCCAGCAAAGCAATTTACGCATTGCAGCAGCGATGGATCATGTGGTTGAGGGCCTGGATACGGCAAACGTGACAAGTGAAAGTACGCTTGATGTGGCACGTTTCTCTGTCACCACAGAGATTAAGCCTGGTGAGCGTATTCGTATCATAAAGTTCTTATCCTACGGATGGTCAGCTGAGCGTTCACGCTCAGCCCTTCATGACCAGGTTATGGCTGGAATTTCATCCGCCAGACAGCTTGGCTGGGATGGTTTGCTGGCTCAGCAGCGGGCCTATTTGGATAAATTTTGGGAATCAGCTGTGGTTGAGGTGGAAGGAGATCCAGAGATACAACAAGCAGTGCGCTTCGCGCTCTTTCATATCCTACAAGCGGGAAGCCGAAGCGAGCGGCGTGCGATACCTGCGAAAGGCTTGACAGGCAGTGGCTATGAAGGCCATGCCTTCTGGGATACAGAAATTTTTGTCTTGCCGGTGTTATCTTTCATCCTGCCGCAGGCTACGGCCGATGCGTTGCACTGGCGTTATTCAACACTGGATCTGGCGAAGAAGCGCGCCCGCCAGTTGGATCTGCAAGGTGCTGCGTTTCCCTGGCGTACTATTGTGGGAGAAGAGTGTTCGGGCTATTGGCCTGCAAGTACAGCGGCATTCCATATCAACGCAGATATTGCCCACGCGGTTCTCAGGTATGTTGAGGCCACTGGTGATACTGACTTTGAAGAGAAGATCGGACTTGAGCTGCTGGTAGAGACGGCGCGCTTATGGCAATCTCTCGGTCACTACGATAGCGCGGGCCGTTTCCGCATTGATGGCGTGACCGGTCCTGATGAATATAGCGCAATTTCAAATAACAATGCCTATACGAATTTGATGGCACAGCAGAATTTACAAGCAGCGGCTGATGCGGCTCAACGTCATCATGCCCGGGCGCGAACACTTGGAGTAAAAAGCAATGAAATCAAGGATTGGGAGAACGCGGCCAAAAAGATGTTGTTGCCCTATGACGAACGCCTGAAAGTGATCCCGCAATCCGAATCCTTTACCGAACTTCAGGTATGGGATTTTGATGCAACGACACCTGAACAGTATCCGCTGTTTTTACACTTCCCCTACTTCGATCTCTATCGTAAGCAAGTCATCAAACAGGCTGACCTGCTATTAGCCATGCAGTTACGCAACAATATCTTCACGCTAGAGGAGAAGGAACGCAACTTCGCCTATTATGAACCCCTCACGGTGCGCGACTCATCACTATCCGCCTGTACCCAGGCCATTATCGCGGCCGAAGTAGGTCATATCTCATTAGCATACGACTATCTCGGTGAGGCGGCATTGATGGATCTGGATAATCTAGAACACAATGCACAGGATGGCGTGCATATCGCCTCTCTTGGCGGATCATGGCTGGCTTTAGTCATGGGACTCGGCGGCCTGCGTTATAACACAAAAGGTCTCTATTTTAAACCTTGTTTGCCAGAACAGATCACCCGTCTGAATTTCCGCATGCTGTATCGCGATCGCCGTTTGCTTGTTGAGGTGCGACCAACCGAAGCAACCTATCATCTCCTGGCCGGGAAGGATCTTCCCCTGTCACATTACGATAAGGAGTTTATACTATCTACACATAAGTCGGTAACACACAAAATAGTCCCTCATACGGATGGCCCGCGCCCCAGCCAGCCGCGAGGACGTGCCCCTATGGAAAGAGGAAAACGTCGCCGCTCATAGCGCATCAATGTGAGGCGCTTCCAGAATCTGGGCAACAGTCCTCCTCTGTCATCTTCTCAAGGCAATCAATAAACACAGATAGACCTTCCAGGTTCCCAATACCTCTGGAGCTGTTACCGAGAACGAGGTCGCGCCCGTCTGGGTGAAGGTCGCGTTACTTAAACCAGTACTTTGATTGATATACTTACTACTGAACATCAAGTGATAGCGCAATGGATCACCATTTGGATCAGTAACGTTCGCGTTGACAGTGAAAACGATCATCATGCCATCAGTGTCTATCATGCTCTGTATGAACTGCAGAAGGAGATTATTGTCCTATGTGTATCCGGTAATTAAACGGGGACACACTTATTCATTTCCTTGAATGTCTATACTGATAGTAGATACTTGTAGTGTCGCTTATAAGCGATAATTTACTAGAAAGATTGAGTGAAATACATTATGATACAGACAAAAGCTTGCCTGAGGAGCATACAACGGTTCTTCCGCATGCGGAATATCCACCGCTATATCAGCCTTTGCTGTTTACTTCTCATCCTCTGTGCATTCCGAAGTGTCGGCCCGCCCGCTGTCCTGACTGGCGTGAATAATGGAAGCAGCATAACAGTCACGCCTGGGACACAGATTATCGTTCGTCTCATCGATAACCCAAGCACGGGTTATGACTGGCGCATTATTCCCTCGTACAATCATGTACTCCAGTTTCAGGGCAAGCAGTATTTTCCCTGGGTAAATCCTCCTGGGAAACCACCCATAGTTGGTGCGCCTGGCATCGTTGCGTTCACGTTTATCGCTCAAAGTAGTGGTACCACACTATTACAATTTGCCTATCAGCGACCCTGGGAAAAAGTGAGTCCGGACGTTACCTATTTCAGGGTCACAATCCATGTCAGATATCACCCAGGCATCTTTACGCTATAGATGCTAAAGGAACTTTTCTGCAAAAAGAAGATCTTTCAGTTCAACAGACAAAAATTTCCATTTGCCAGGCTGGCCTGCACATATTTCAAATGTTGAATTCCTGCTTCTAACATGACACGACGCATCTCCATGCTTTGCGTCTGAATCTCAAGCTGCTTATGTACCTCTTCTAACTGACTCAACGCCTGCGCCTGGCTTTTCAATAAATACTGATTCTCCCTTGCTGTCAGCATTTGACGCAAAATGAGGATACAGAAGATACTGAAGGTCAGGCTACAAAGGACTGGAAGCAATGCTCCACTTTCGCGCCATTGGTATTCAAAAATGTTTATGGCAGATTGCAGAAATTGTCATGACAATTTCTGCAATCTGCCATAAAACAGGGTTCAGGCACATCGTCAGCACCTGCATATAAGCGAGCAACAAGATTCCGATAGGATAGGAATTAACAATTGCCTAATTGCGTCCAGACTCCTGCTGCCCCACCTGGCACATCGGCTTCTGTCCACCACTTTGCCTGCCAGAGTGAACCATGATAGGTAACCTTATTGCCACCCACGTAGGCAATACTGGAATTCCATGCCGCGATACCAGCGCATGCACCACCGCTGCCAGGCGTCGGGGTCGCTGTTTGTCCGGGTGTCGGAGTGGAGATTGGAGGAGTTGCGCCACTGAATTGTGCAATAATTTTTGTGAAATCCCAGTCATTCTGCGGCACGCTACTGCATGTCCCGGAAAGGGTGCCATTGTTGTCCGGTGGAGTGCATTGACGATCCCGGTTCACCGACCAATAGGTGAACCGCGCCAGGTGATTGTTTTCAACAAAGCTCAACACCGTTTGAAAATCGGATTGATAGAAATATTCCGCACTATCGGTACGGCCATTCATGGATGAGATGCCTTCATGCGCATAAGCGGTTGCACTACTCCATCCAAATGTATTCATCAATATAGTGTTGAAACTCTGAAGTGCATTGATCTGACTACTTGCTCCACTGAAACCACCGTCGAATGGCATGATGGCATAATTGTTCGGGATATATCCCAGGGATTTCGCGTTGTTGAGCAATTGCTGTCCAAAGTAGCCGGTACCGCTGGTTGTGCCAGGGATAGTGATCGACTCATAGAGACCAGGATTGTTATTCTGCAAAATTTGTGCTGCCCCAAGCTCATTATTGATCGCCGTAGCATTCTCATACTCCGGTTCTTCGAGATCAAAGTCGAGCGCATGCAGACTATATTTATTGATGATTGCTTGTTCAGCAGCGGCGGTTGCCTGGGGTGTCCCGCAACTTTCTCCCAGTTTTGTGCCTCCATATCCCCCAAAGGAAACTACCACATCCCCACCAGCGGCACGAATGGCGTTGATGATGGGTCCCATCTGTGTATCGCTCGAGACGTTATCCAGGCCACTGTCTGTTTCCCAGGCAGGGGTACAGCCACCATTGGCGACAACAAATGCCAGAGTAAAGGCTTTAACACCACTGGCGGACATTACCGTCGTCAGATTGGGTGGATTGTTGGCCAGCGGCATGACATATGGAGCCGCATTATACCAGTTGGTGCTGCTAAGGGCGGCTGCGTTCGTAGTCGATGGCTTGCTAGCTGTCATAGCGATAAGAGAGACAAGGAGTAGCAAAGCGATAACTGCTATCCGCAAACTGATATGTTTGTTTACTGACATGAAGACCCCCCGTTTGTAATGAAGCGTCGATAGATAATCAGGATAGTTGACATATATGTCTATACCCGAATTCAAGGTGATAGCAGGAAGAGGCGAGGAGTTTCTACTCCTCGCCGAGATCCGCAATTAACTTAAAGAAACGTCGTCTACATAGACATTGCCCTGGGCATACCAGCCATGGATATAGATGGTGAGGCTGGTTTGTGAGGCTCCTGTGGTCAAAGAAACATTCAATTTGCTGTAGCTACTATTGCTTGTCCAGGTGCTCGCGCCGTTCTGGGCACCAATATAGGCATATTGACCAGACACATACGCGGACAGCGTATAGGTGTGATTGGCTTGCACTGAAATGGTTTGATCACATTCCCCTGTGCTTGAAGAGGTTGGGGTAAGTTGCAGGGCATATGATCCACTATGTATCGGTGCGTTGACAACCGTATCGCCAGAGGCTGTGCAGGACCAACTGGAGAGATTTCCCGTCTCAAAACCAGGATTTTTGACCAAATTACCGCCAGTGGGAGGTGTTGGGGTAGGAGTAATGATTGGGGTAGGCGTTGCGGGAGGAGTACTGGTAGGTGTCGTGGTGGAAACTGGTGTTGGGGTAGAGCCACCGCCGCTACTTCCACCCGAGAAAGATTTCCAGGCATTGGTAAAAGCATAGGTGCTTTGAGAAAGACCACTACAGGTGTCTGAAGCGGACGTTGAACCAGCACAGTTACCATTATCACGGGAAGTTTCCCAGAATGCGAGCTCTCCTATCTTATGCTGCTGGGCAAAGGACAGAACTTGTTGGGCGTTGCTCAGGCTGAAGATTTCCCCACCTGAGTCGTTCTGGCCAATCATCGGGGTAATGCCAACCATCGACCATAATTGACTGGAAGACTTTGAGGGGAAGATCGCCTGCAACTCAGAGTAGAGACCATTGGCAGCGTTAAGCGCCTCCTGACCCATCGCGCTGTCCGCCGAACCATAATCCATGGTCATAAGATTGACGACATTAAAATTGACACCGTGAGAGACCGCGTTCCTGAGCAACCCAAGACTATCATTGAGTAAGCCAGTGGTGGCTGACGGTAGCGTAAAAGAAATCGTCAGGCCGGGATTGGCTGCCTGCAATGCTGACAGTGCAATATTGCGACGATCATAAGTTGTCGCATCACCCTGCTCTCCACCTTCGATATCAAAATCAAGGTGACGGGCGGCATATTTGGTAACGACTGCCTGATATTGCGCTTGTAAGCTACTAGCACTGCTACACGTCTGCGCCAGTTCCTGACCAGCCTGACCACCAAAAGAAATAATAACGTCGCCGCCCTGAGAGCGCACATAACTGATATCACTATCCAGATGAGGTAAATAGGTACCGGTTTGATTGAGCAAAATCGTTCCAGCCCATGCTGCATTACAACCATTGCCAGTGATAAATGCCAGGGTGTAATACTTTTGACCGGTACTTTGCGTCACTGATTGCAAACTGGGATCTATAGTGACATCACTATAGGGGGCAAAATAGGAGCCGGGTAACGCTGACGCCGCATGCGCCGAGAAGACCTTCCCTAAAACGAGTGTACCAGCAGTCATACCACTGAAGAGAATTAGTAAACAGGCCGTGAGTATCGTTGGGACACGCCCAATTCTTTTCATAGCAACCTTCTTCCCTGATAGATTTCAATGAAACTTCTCTGCTAGTGTGCTTCTCATCCAAAAAGCATTCTACAGATACATTCTGCTGGGAATAGTCGCTCGGCTCATGTATCCTGCTTTCAGATGAGCTACTTAAAAACTGTACCCTATTAGTCTATATAAAGTCAAGTCATCTAGACCACTATACATAGCAATTTTGCAGATATCAATTTATTCTTCATGTGAAGGCTCCCTAACCATCTACTGCCAGCTGTTCGTTTTTAGACCGAAAGGCCCGGAGAGGGTGAAGCATCGGGATAGGCAAAAAAGAGGATTTTCTCCTTATCAGGATTTTTCGATAAACTTTCTTCATTGAGTATAGGGTAGTTAACAGTTGACCAAAAAGTAGGACTATATTAGACTTACCAGGACATCATAGAGGGGGTAGGTACGCAGGCTTCATGAAGCAAGAGCAACCAAAACTGTTCCGTATCAGTAAAGCAGCCCACGAATTGGGACTCAGTTCAAAAACAGTACGAAGATGGATCAAGCAAGAAAAGCACCATAGAGGATGGAAATCTTTTCATCTCTATGGTGCTCACTTTTTATGAAACCTCATCCTGGTTATGCGATGCCCATTATTTGCTGAAACCAGCTACCAGGCCACCGAGCAATTGGCGTCTACCAAAGATGTACAACAGGATAATAGGGGTAGCTGACAGGAAGACAGCTGCCATGATCGCTGGTACATTGGTAGTAAATTGTCCCTGGAAATTCATCAGGGAGAGAGGAAGTACCTGGACTTCCTGGCTCTGCGTCAGGACAAGTGGGAACAGAAAGCTGTTCCAGACCTGGATCGTTTCGTAGATGATAACAGTGATGATCGCTGGCCGCGCCAATGGCAACACCAGAGTGCACAAAATGCGGAAATGTTTCGCGCCATCCAGCATCATAGACTCATGCAGTTCATTGGGAATGTCTCTAATGTAGGTGACCAATACGAGGATCGACAATGGAATGCCGAAAGCGATAGAGGGCAGAATCAAGGCAAACAGTGTGTCATAGAGATGCAAGTCAGAAACAATGGCATAAATGGGGATAATCGTGGCCTGCAACGGGATAGCCAGGCCAAGCAGGAAGAGATTAAAGACGCTCTGAGTAAATCTATTACGTACCTGCGAGATGGCATAGGCCGCCAGCAGCGATACGGCCAGAATTATCAAAACGCTCAGAACTGTGACAAAGACAGTATTAGCAAAATAGGTCCCGAAATCATTCGATAGGACGGTTGTGTAGTTGTCCAATGTCGGATGACTTGGAAAAGACCATGCGATATCTTTGTAAATGTCTGCTTGCGGGCGTAGACTCGTAAACAACATATAAACAATTGGATAACAGGCAAACACGAGCCAGATTAAACCAAGTATGGCAGGAAAAATTTCTCCCAGACCGATTCTGCGGGATCGTGGTTTCTGTCCTGGCTGTTTATTCACAGTAGTTCCAGACAATGTCCTTCCACGCCTGTTTTGTTCTATTTTATCTTGTTGTATTGTCATAATTATAATCCCTCAAGCTGGCTGGACATTTTGCTAAAACCGGTGAAACGTAGCAAAATAAAGGAGAGTACAATACCGAAGGCTGCCAGCACTACAGCGATCATGCTGCCATAACCCACCTGTTCATTTTTGAAAGCTGTGATATACATTTGAAGAGGGAGGACGTTGGTAGCATAGCCAGGGCCGCCACGTGTTGTCACCCAGAAAAGATCAAAATAGGTGAGTGCGCCAGTGAGGATCAGTGTTGTAGAAGTAATAATCGTATATTTCAGTTGTGGCAGGGTAATGGCGAAGAAATTCTGGATGCGCCCACCACCATCAATTGTAGCTGCCTCGTATAATTCTTTCGGTATCTGACGTGCACCGCCCAGATAGAGGAGGGCATGGAAGGGGATGAATTCCCAGGAAATAATCACGAGGACAACGTAAAATGCCAGGCTCGGATTGCCCAACCAGTCTTGCGCCACTGCTGAAAGTCCAATTGACTTCAACAAGCTGTCGATGAGACCAAAGTTGGGATCCAGCAGCGATTGCCAGGTGATCGCGATGGCAACAGCTGAAAAGAGCAATGGGAGGAAGTATAAGACGCTCAGTACAGAACGGTAGCGTTGTGAACCGGCCATAAAGACACCAATTAAAATACTTAACGGTGTTTGCACAATCCAGCAGATGCACATTTCCTCGATGGTCAGTAACAACGACTGACCGGTAACGGCATCAGAAAAAAGGGCAATCCAGTTCTTTAAGCCAACCCATACTGCGGGTGAGAGACCATTCCATTGTGTAAAGCTCAAGTAGACTGCAACGAAGAGAGGAATGATCGCGAAAGCGATATAAAAGAATAATGCAGGCACGGTCCAGAGCAAGACGATCCTATTTGACCGTTGCAAAGATTTGGGTGTTTTTATCGATGCGCTCATAGCGCTCTCCTATCTCAGGAATTAATTCCTACTGCATGTGAAAGATTGTCCAACGCGAGCGAGTATGGGGATGAGGCCAGGGCACACAACCCTGAAATCCGGTCAAGGGGCAGCGAACCCCTTGTATCCCCGCTTGAACGCCGAGTACCCCGCATTGCATTGCAAAGTCGCCACCGACGGCATCTCTACTTAAGCGCGACGTACCCGGCTTTTCACATACAGAGGGACAGAGTGCTGCTATGCACCCAGGGTTTTATTCATGTTATCCGAGAACTGCTTGGGGGTAATCTGCTTCAAGAATATTTGACTCAGATTGGTCAGGACGGCCTGTGCAGCGCTTGGTGCTAAGATCTGGTCATAAGACAACTGGAAATTGGTGGCATTCTTCGCCATATTGTAGTTGTATTGCAACCACTCACCATTTGCTGAACTCGCCAGTTGGGACTCAATGCCTTGCACGGGCGGCACATCACCCACACTGATGAATCCTTTGACCATCTCGTCAGTTAAGACACCATTTTTTAGATAGCTAACGGCGTCCTGCTTCGATTTAGCAGTGCTGGAAATGGAGTAGAAATTACATGGATTACCGTACACATCGGTAGGATTACCTTTCCCACCCTCAACTTGTGGGAAGGGGAACCAGCCGAGCTTGCCGCTGGTTATAAAATCGGGATTGTTGCTCTGAATGGTAGAGAAATTCCAGTTTCCCTGCAACAGCATACCGGCTTTCTCCGTATACAGCAGCGCGACATCCTGGTTGGTATCAGTGGTCGTCGAAGCGAACGAGGAACCAAATGCACCCATCGTTACCAGATCCTGGATGAGGGTGTTTGCCTTGATAAAGGCGTCCTGCGACCAGGCGTTTGCTTGTTTGGAGAGAACTGCATTAAAGGCATCTGGTCCGCCTATCCGATCGACGAGGTACTCAATGTACATGAGATAAGGCCATTGGCTGGCACCGGCCAGAGCAAGCGGAATAATTCCCTGGTTCTTCAAGGTAGTAATGACATGAAGAAACTCACTCCAGGTCTGGGGGGCATTCAGATGATATTTTTTGAAGATATCCTTATTATAAAAAATGAGCTCTGGTTGCATGCCAGCATTGGGTGTGCCATACAGTTTACCGTTGAAGGTAGCACCTGCCAAAACGGATGGGAGAAATCTATTCTTCCAGGTCGCATCACCATTGAAATCAGCTGTCAAGTCATAAACATCATTGGCATCAATATAGGACTTGAGGACACCACCACCCCAGCCAAAAAAGATATCTGGTGGATTGTGGGCGCCCATAGCAACCTGTAATTTTTGCTTGTAGGGATCATTTGACAGATAGGTGACATTGGCATGGATTTTTGGATATTTCGCATTAAAGGCCGCCGCTGCCTTTTTCACCACAGCCTGCTCATTACCTGTACGAATATCCCAGATCGTGACGGTCCCGGTACTGCTACTGCTACTGGTGGTCGTTGTGCTTCCACCAACACCAAAACATCCCACGAGTGACGTAGCCAGTGCAGTTCCGCCTGCAATCTCTAGAAAAGTGCGCCGTGATACTTTTGCTTGCATTCTTCTGGTCTCCCTGGCATCTCTGCCAACCAGGCTTTTAGCCGAGCCCGGTGTAAAATAAAGCCAAATAAATACGACTTAATAAAAAAAAGTATGGGCATCTGCTGTCAGATTCTTCTTACTGCAAACTTCCTTCATTGAAGTTCGCCAATATTGCGCTTGGGTGCGCTCTGTACTCCTTTCGTGTCTCCTCGTAGAAGAGAAACTATCTCTCTAGCACGGTCGATTGCACCGGGGCGCATGAATCGCGAATGATCAGGGTGGTTGTCAACTCGACACGCACACTATCCAGTGGTTCGCCAGCAATCAGACGTAATAACATCGACGTTGCGACACGACCCATCTCGATCAGAGGTTGACGCACGGTTGTCAATGGAGGGGTGGCAATTGATGCGATAGCAACATCATCAAAACCAACCACGCTCATCGCGTCAGGCACGCTCAAACCCCGAGCATGCAAGGCACTATAGACCCCCATGGCCTGATAATCATTGCCAGCAAAAACAGCAGTTGGTGCTTCTGGTAATGCTAACAATTCACAGGTCTGCTCATAGCCTGTTTGTTGCGTGAATGCTCCAAAACGAATCAAATCTGGATCTATCGGTATATGTGCGTCTTCCAGTGCCGCCCGATAGCCCGCGATGCGATCCCGGCTGCAGCGATGCTCCGCAGGACCAGCGATCATGGCAATGCGCCGATGGCCGAGTGAAAGAAGATACTCAGCAGCTGTGCGCCCACCAAGCCAATTCGTTGCCCCAACAGAAGGTACGTCTGTACCAAGTTCGCCACGGTGATCAACAACCACAAAGGGAATGCGGTGGTTCCGTAATGCCTCAAGCTCCTGTGATTGCCCATGGGCAAGCACAAGAATAGCGCCATCAGTCGAACCGTTGAGCACCTTGGCCAGCCATTCTTGCTCAAGCTGGAGAAACTCTCCCGTCACCGAAAGAGCCAATCGTAGCTTTGTCCGCTGCAACGCTTCCTCAACACCACACACAATCTCAACTGAGTACAGATTTGTAAGCGTAGGCACGGTCATATCGATAATGCCAGCGCTTTCTTTGTGCAAGGCGCGTCTTGCACGGCCCCCAACGAATCCATTATCTTCAATCACCTTTTCCACACGCCGACGCGTTTCAGGGGCCACATCAGGTCGATTGTGTAAGACACGCGAAACAGTGGGGACAGAAACACCAGCCTTCGTTGCTATATCAGCAATGGTGCTGCGTTTCGACAATGATTGCTCCATGTTTGAAAGATAACCAACCTCTCCTTATGGAATACTTTAATTATTCCTGAATTTTTCCGGTTTGTCAAGGGTGTGAAAGGACAATAAAAACCGGAAATTTCCGGAAAGAACTCGTTCTACAGAAAAATAACCCGAATAGAAACCAATAAGGCAGGCATTTCTGTCCGAAGTAAACCTCTTCTATAGAAGTTGATCGATTATCTAGCCATACAAATTCCCGGAAATTATCGAGATGCGTGATAATTGATGCACTCATCAGCATAGTCATTATATAAGTGTTGCTAGCAGTGGTAATACTTTTATCCTTGATAGGGAAATACTGCTCGGGTCGTTGTATACAGAAGCAGAAGCTAATGAACTCCCCTATGATCCACCCAATCAGGCAGCCCAATAGCTATGCGGCCTACAAGGTGACAAACTCAGTTACCAGCTATGAGGTCTGGGAATTGGAAAGAAGTGGAAAAGATGGCTTGACAAAATTGGCCTAAACATTTATATTAATTGATAGATCAACCAATTAATAGAGGAGCAAGGCGACATGCGCAAACCAGCACCGGTCGATGGAGATCGACGACAACATATCTTAGAGGCTGCTCTCGATGTTTTTGCAGAGTATGGCTTTGAGAAGGCAACGACGAAGGAGATCGCAACCCGCGTTGGCGTCGCACAAGGGCTGGTTTACTTCTATTTTGATCATAAGAGGGATCTGCTCTTTGCTGCCTGCAAGCATCAAACCACGCTGGCCCTCGCACAGTTAGGAGCAAACGAAAAAGATAATGTGCCTGGTTCACCTCAGGCAGAGTTGCGTAAGGTGATCACACGTTTTATGCAAGTCCTGGACGAACCACGGAATGCGAAACTCCTGCGTGTGATTGCGCTGGTGGAGCTTCCTGAAGATCATCCTGCTATCGAGCGCGCTACAGGTGAAGCACAAAGGGGACAGGAAAACAACTCATTTGAGCATAAAAAGCAGTTGGGTATGCTTGTAACACGCTTGAATGCTGAGCTGCTGGCACATCTCCAGCAATGTTTGCCAGAGTATCCACGTCCAGATGAAATTCTTTTTGAGGCCGAATTCTTGAGCTCGGCTATCACCAGTATGCTGATCAAGCGCGCAGTCAATAGTCCAGATCAGACCATCAGTACACAGTTCGCTCAGAAGCAGATGATAGAAGGCGTGCTGAGCAATGTATTCGCCTGGCTGGCTGTAAAACAGGCGCTTATCGCTGGTGAGATGCCATGCTAGGTCATACTGCATAGCTATGCAAACTACATACGACGAGGATAGTTTTCTCGTCAGGTGCTCCAACAAAAAGTTTTAAAATGTTTGGTTGATTAACCAAACAATACTCGTTGGCAAGAACAAGAAACGGAATCCTTCCTGCTAGCGATCTGCTCCTGCATCACCTGTTCAATGGCGTCAAACGTTTTGGAGAATTGCGTCGGATGTTGCACCCGATTAGTCCAAAAACTCTCACTGATCGATTACGTCTCTTAGAAGAGCGAGGCATCGTGACACGAACGATTTACTCGGAAGTGCCTCTCCACGTGGAATATCAATTGACCGAACGGGGACGACGTCTTGAGCCTGTTTTTATTGCCATGGGGGTATGGCTTCAGTCGGAAGATTCCGGTCAAAAAAACGAATTGGTGAGCAAGTCTCTTTCATCGTAAAATGCCTTACCCGACTTTGGAGTTGGGACTCCACAGGTTGATACTGTGTCTGTAAGTGTAAATCCTAACATGAAACTGGTGGAGTAGTAGAATTATCCTGGTCAACTCAGAGATGCTTTTTGAGGAAACAAAATAGCTCGTTTAGCCCGCGATCTGCGCGATGAGCAGAAAATAAAGAGCACAGAAGAGCTAAGAGCCACCAGAATAATTGTACTCCCTCGCCAGTTTTATGTTGGGATTTACAATTACCGCCTGAAACAAGTATTCTTAGAAACATCAATTTTCTAGCATGATGAACGTAAATACGCAGGTCAACTTAAGAAACTTGCACCAGGGTCCACTGCTGATTGCTGCCACCATTGCTGGTCCACTGATCCACATTGCCGCCATCCGCTGTGGAGTAGCCCGAGACCTCGAGATCTTTGCCACTGTTGCGATTGACCAGTGTGATATAGCCTCCGGAGTTCACTTCGCTCCATTGCTGATTGGTCCCACCATTGTCGGTCCACTGATCCACATTGCCGCCATCTGCTGTGGAAGCACTTGCAACATCAAGAACTTTGCCACTGCCGCGATTGACCAGTTTATAATAGCTACCCGTTGATACAAGGCTCCATTGCTGGTTGGCACCACCATTATCGGCCCACTGATCCACATTCGCTCCATCCGCTGTGGAAGCACCAACCACATCAAGAACCTTGCCGCTGTTGCGATTGACTAATTTGTAGTATGTAGTACCACCTGGCGAAGAGATCAGACCAAAAGCGTACTTAAGACGAACCACACCTGAAGCATTATTGTCGCTGAGCGAGAGATTGGTTCCGCTGCCATTGAGCGTTTCCATACTATAGGTATCTCCAGTGCGCAGTCCCGGCCAGTAGACCGAACCCAGGCCCAGTGAGCGGAAAGTATCAGTATCGGCCTGCACATAGGCAATAAAGTAGTTACCATTGATCGCGCCATTATAGTCTAATCCCGTTGTCATGGGAGCGCCCCACTCGTCAACAACGGTACGGGAGGCACAGGAGCCAATACGGTTCTCAAGATCGCTGACCCAACCGGAGTAGCTTGTCTGGCTGGTATTCCAGAAACCGTAGTGATGGAGAGAGAGATAGGTTCCATTCAGGCGACTGTCCGCACAGACAGAGGTAACATTATCGTTCCAGCCGGTGCCACTGACGAAAATACGGTTTTTAGGGATGGAAGGATAAGTACTGATCCACTGGGCGGCGAGGTTAGCCCAGGCGCTCTGACTGTAGCCATATGGTTCATTCATCGGCTCGAAGTAGACCTGACTGTTGTTCGCATACTTCGTCGTCACCGTCGACCACATAGCCCAGAAACTCGTCATGTTGTCGACATAGCCATCCTTGGAGGAACCGGTGCCTTCCCAGTAACCCAGAATTACCTTGAAACCCTTGTTCGTGGCGACATCAATTGCCCCGGTATACGAGTTCCAGAAAGAGCCATTCACGGTATAAGGATTGATGGGCAGTCTGACGGTGTTCGCGCCCAGATTGTTGGCGAAGCCGCTGATAATCGTGCTGGCTTTCGCATAAGTTGTGGAGTAGCTATCTGAGGTTGAAAGGCCCGACGGCACCACTGGATCATTCGCATAGTTATCTCGTGGGTCCGCCCAGTTCACACCCCGGAACTGGCTGGTATTGGTAGCAGCGTGCACAGTCGCTGTGCTTACAACCTGCGTCGCAACGACTGTTACGAGCAAAAGAAAGGCGCTTACAGCGCAAAGAAGTTGCATCCTGCGATGATGAAACATCCTGTTCATCCTCCTTATTACCAGACACGATCGCAGTGTCCTTAAAACCGAAGATAGTTATGCTATCTTCATTCTTCCCTGAAATCAGTCTATCTATTGCTCAACAGAGAGCAATCCTAAAGATGAGTTACCGCATCCTCACGGCAACCATTCCACGCCCTTGATAAACAGAAAAAACTGGAAAATCGATTGCATGAGGGTATTGTTCAATAGAGTACACTGGAATAACAATTCTGTCAACTTGTGACAAAGTGTCAGCCTCCCAATACCAGCGGGATCTTGCTACTCCCTGGCAGGCGCTTGCGCGCCTGCGCCCTTTTTAGTATGTGATGGAGAAAGGGTTCTTCGAATCTTTTCTCCATCACATACTAAAAAGAAGTTTGAGCACCATTGGTGCGAAAACTCATGCACAGAGATCGTGGAGACCACGGGAATCAGGGTCTTACTGCTCACCTGCTGGCAGGCGCTTGCGCCTAAGTTTGGTCCAAATTAAGAGCCAGATGCAATGGTGCAAGGAGTGACCGCAATGCGTGAAGCAAGGCCCCAGCTGCAGGCGCGCGGCAATTTAAGGTGAGCGCCTGCACGTGACCATCG
>NZ_BIXY01000057.1 GCF_008326305.1 Dictyobacter arantiisoli
GCGGTCTGCTTGCACACAAAACTGACAGAAAAAACCAGCTGCCCGTTTGATGATGCGCACGCGCTTGATCTGCTGGAGGGGAAAGGTTTCAATGGCGCGGGTGCCAATCAAGCGGAGACGCCCAATGCCACAGCCATCGCGAAACGTGATATGGTTCCCATCGGCTTCCAACTTCCAGCCCGACGTCTTATATTCAACACTGCGGTTGTCTCTTTGAAAGCGCGGATACCCTTTCTTCCCAGGCTTTTTGCTCTTGCAGTTTTCATAGAAGCGGGTGATAGCGTGCCAGGCGCGATCTGCGGCGGCTTGACGAGCCTGGGAATTGAGCTTGTGGGCAAAATCGAAGTCGTGGGCCAGGACGGCACAATAAGCCTGCAGGTCATTCTTCGCGATCCTTTTTTCATCCATCCAGAGACGAAGACACTTGTTGCGAATGAATTGCGTGACGCGGAGAGCTTCTTCAATGGCGGCATACTGTGCCCGATTCCCTTGCAACTTATATTCGTACGTCAACATCCGCCACCCCTCTCGTTCACATCTCTTCGACTCTCTTCTGATGCTATCTTAGCATCTCCTGTTCATACCGGTCAAGAAGACAGGACCTGATTGATGAAAGGGAACCCACTCGAACTGCGAACGTTCTGGAGAGGTGGGTGCGATGCGAGATGAGCCTGCCCCACTATCCCTCCCACAAAGGAACGCCCATTCATCCCCCGTTTCAAAACGGAGGGCTTTCTGGGCCTTTTCTGTAAAGCGGCCACGCAACGCATGATGCTCCAGCTCTACCGCGGCATCAATGCCAGGGATTTTAAGGGCTGGGAGGAGCGCCTGCTGGACTTGATGGCACAGGTACCCACAACAGTGCTCTGGGGCGATAAAAGTCCCTTTATCACGCCGGAGCGGGCCGAACGCTTCGGGAAGGCACAGGTTGAACACTTCGCCGACTACAGCCACTGGCTCCCCGTCGAGGCTCCCGACCTCGTCGCCCAACGCCTGGACGCATTTTTGCAAGGACAACAAGGACAAAGCCAGCAGTAAGGACAACAAGAAAAGAGGCATTGGGCTCTCTGCCCATCTGCCTCTTACTTCCCGTAGCATTCGACTGGCTCAGCCAGCGTTAAAAGCAATCATGGTGATGGCGGCGACGGCGCTCATAATGATGATGCTCGCTATGATAGCAGTCCTCGTCCTGATGACCATAGTGGCGGTGCTCGTGCTCACGATCAAAACGGTACTCGTTGCCACAACCACCGCTTACGCTTGCCAGCTCCTGATCGCTAAGTTCGATCTCATTGTTCTGCGCCACAACCGATTTCTCATTTTGTGCATTGCGGAAAAGTTTCATCCTGATTTCCCTTTCATTCTCGCGATTGATATCTTCAAAAAACTCTTTTGTGCTATCAGATTGACACCGGCGAAGCAATCCACTTACTCGCCCCGCCGCGTCTCTCTTCTGTGCATAGAATACCTTGATATGGTGCAAGATACTATGGAACACTTCACATGTAGTTCGTGATTTATCTCATAATACAAGACAGGGGAGTTAAACAAGACTGAGTGGAGGATTGAGCGCCATTCACAGATCTCCAATACTTCGCCATACAATCTGCCTGCCTGGTGCACTTGACTGTATATGAAATCGATTGTATATATTATATATAAGCAGCAAACTATTTAGTTTAAGCTCTACTATTATTGCGCTCCTGGATTCCAGTATTTTAGCGTCTCCCAATCCATGAACTTGTAGAGGATCTTCTCTATGCGAAAGTCAGTGTTGACACTTGCTCTTTTCGTGCTGCTGGGAAGTATGCTCCTTTCCGGGTGTACCACCACCTTTAGCCCTCAGAGCAAAACCATTGGTTTGAGCGTACAGGCCATCGACAATCCATTCTTTGTCGCTATTCAGCATGGCGCGGAAGCCGCCGCTACCAGAATAGGAGCAAAGGTAGACCTCCAGGACGCTCACCATGATATCGGTGTACAGAGCGATCAAATGGATAATTTTATCCAGAAACGTGTCGTGCTTATTCTGCTGAATGCCGTTGATTCCGCGGGTATTGCACCCTCAGTGAAACGCGCAACCGCGGCGGGTATCCCGGTGGTCGCCGTAGATGTGGGCGCACAGGGCGGTGTCGCGGCCACGGTGACCTCGGATAATGTTGCGGCAGGCAGATCTGCCTGCCAGTATATGGCCGACAGACTGAAGGGCCATGGGCAGATCGCCATTGTTGATGGCCCACCAGTAACCGCTGTCCAGGATCGTATGAAAGGGTGTACTGAGGTTCTGGCTAAGAATCCCGGCCTTAAGGTTGTGGCGACCCAGGTCGGAACAGGGGATCGCAATGTCGGACTTGACCTTGGCTCGAACATCCTGACCGCTAATCCAAAGTTGGATGCGATCTTCGCTATTAACGATCCAACTGCTCTGGGCGTTGAGCTGGCGGCCAAGCAGGCAAAGCGCAGCGATTTCTTTGAGGTCAGTGTTGATGGTTCCCCTGATGCGATAGCATCCTTGAAAACCAGAGGCATATTCACTGCCACATCGGCCCAGGCACCTGATCAGATAGCCCAACAAGCGGTACAACTTGGCATACAGGTCCTCAATCACCAGAAGTTGCCACAGAATGATTTCAAGATACCTGTGAATCTTGTCACTCAGAGTAACGTGAACAGCTACAAGGGCTGGCACATCTAACCTCCATTCTTCGTAGTGCCCACATACACGGTAGTGCCCCCATACATACACACACACACACCAGCGCCAGCGCACAAAGCAGATAAGAGAAGAAGTATGGATGAGAGTAGCAAAGAGAGCTTACCAGAGCACAGAGTGCCAGGGAACGTCAACCTGCGTATGGAGCATATCTCAAAACGCTTTCCGGGAGTAAAAGCGCTGCAAGATATGCATCTTGAAATCAGAGAGGGTGAAATCCATGCGCTCGTGGGGGAGAACGGAGCGGGAAAATCGACGCTGATGAAGATTTTAGCGGGGGTCTATCGTCCCGATAGCGGCACAATTGAGTTGTCTGGCAAGTCAGTTGTCATCGACAATCCAAATAAAGCTCGCGCTCTGGGCATCAGCATTATCCACCAGGAGTTGAACCTTTCGCCCAATTTGACTGTCGCTGAGAATATCTTTATGGGCCGAGAGCCGCACTCACCGCTCGGCTGGATCGACTTCCGACACATGAATCAAGAGACACAGGAAGTGCTGGCACAGATTGGCGCGACATTCTCTCCTTCGACCAGGGTCGGGCGTCTGAGTATCGCCCAACAACAACTGGTTGAGATATCCAGGGCGCTCTCTGAAAATGCGCGGATTGTGGTAATGGACGAGCCAACGGCATCTCTTACAGGACGAGAGACAAAGAAGCTTTTTGACATCATGCGCACGTTGAAAAGTCGTGGTATCACGATCATCTACATTTCTCACCGTATGGCAGAGATATACGAGCTGGCCGACCGCGCCACTGTTTTACGTGATGGGCAATACGTGACGACGATGGAGCGTGCCGATATCACCGATAGTAAGCTTATTCAGAGTATGGTTGGCCGAGAAATCAATGAGCTGTACGAGCATGCGGCGGTTAAGATCGGGGATACGGTATTGGAGGTACGCAACCTCTCTGACAGAGAATATATTCAAGGTACCAATCTGCTATTGCGGCGGGGAGAGATTGTTGGGCTGGCGGGGCTGATCGGGGCGGGACGCACTGAACTGGCACGCCTGATATTTGGCGCTGATCGTCATATCTCTGGAGAGATCAGGGTTGATGGGAAGTCAGTGACCATTCATAGTACGATTGATGCTATTCGCGCAGGCATAGGTCTTGTGCCAGAGAGCCGTAAAGAGCAGGGACTGTTCCTCGAATTGGCGGTGCAAGAAAATATTGCCATGAACACACTGTCGAAAATGACGACCGGTGGGCTGCTCAATATGGGACGCATCCATCATATCGCGCAAGAGCAGGTGGACAACCTGGGCATTCGTCTCGCTTCACTCAAACAAAAGGTGCTGAACCTGAGCGGAGGCAACCAGCAAAAAGTCGTGCTGGCACGCTGGCTGACCATTAAGCCTAAGATTCTGCTGCTTGACGAGCCGACGCGAGGTGTTGATGTTGGGGCCAAGGCCGAAATCTATCGCATCATGAGCAAGCTGGCTCACAGCGGGGTTGCAATCTTAATGATCTCGTCCGAATTGCCAGAAGTCCTGGGGATGAGCGACCGTATCCTGGTGATGCATGAAGGACGCATCGCGGCTGAATTACCTGGTCGCACCACGACACAGGAAGAGATTATGACACATGCCGCCGGGCTGGCAGTACATTAAAATAAGAGAGTAATGCGTGTAGAGGCAGTGTAGCCTTCAGTGATACTGGACTGGACTGGACTGGACACCTTTTCATCAGGAAGGGATGGAAACAGAGCAATGGGAACCATCAAAAACACGCAAGCAGTGAACACCGCAAGGTTCGCAGAAGCAAAAGATACATCAGTGCGTGGGCGAGCATATCGGTTGTGGCAGCAGCTCAGCATGGCGCTGGTTTTGCTCATATTATGTATTATCATGGCTATCTTCGCCCCACACTTCCTGGAAGTCGGTAATTTACTCAACGTTGCCCGTCAGGTTTCAATTAATGCTGTACTCGCGGCAGGTATGACCTTTGTTATCTTAACAGGTGGCATCGATCTAAGTGTCGGTTCGGCATTGGCAGTTGCCGGTGTGCTGGCCGTGGGACTTGACGCCATCGGCGTTCCTGGCTTTTTCGCGGTATTGGGAGGCATTGTCACCGGAGCCTTATGCGGACTCCTCAATGGAGTGCTGATCGCAAAATTGAAGCTGCCCGCATTTATCGTCACCCTTGGTGCGCTAACGTACCTGCGTGGACTCGCCTATGTGACAACAGGAGCCTATCCGCTCATCAAAACCGACCTCAGCTTTGGCTTCCTCGGTGGTGGCTCACTTGGCCCGATACCCATGCCAGTTATCATTGCGCTGATCGTCTTTATCATTAGCTATATTGTACTGACGCGGACTACCTTTGGCCGTCATGTGTACGCCATCGGTGGCAACGAACAGGCCGCACGCTTGAGCGGCATCCGAGTTGATTGGAATATCCTATGGGTGTACACCATCAGTGGCATCTGTGCCGGTATTGCTGGCATTATCTTTTCTGCGCGCCTCTTGAGTGCCCAGCCAACTGGCGGCCAGGGCTATGAACTTGATGCTATCGCAGCCGTCATTCTCGGCGGCACCAGCTTTGTAGGTGGTGTAGGATCAATCGTCGGCACGCTCATTGGTGTGCTGATCATCGGTATTCTCAATGATGGCCTGGTATTGATGAATGTTCCGTTTTTCTATCAGCAAATCATTAAAGGCGCGGTAATCGTCATCGCGGTGCTCATTGATCGTTTCCGTGCGGGACGCGCCATTGCGTAGCGCCATACATCTTCGGCAGCAAGCGGACAACGGTGAATCTGGAGGTTGCTCTTCCGAGCCAAAAAAGGCTTTTCAAGCGGGATTGCAAAGGGCTCGCCACCCTTTGCCGGGGTTTGGGATATCCCCCAATACGGTTCAACTACCTGGAAGCATGATGGAGAAGTGTAGGTGCGTGCCGAGGCCGCAGCCGAGGTGCGCTTTCCCGTTCACGTACCACCATCTCGCCCCAACGCTCTGCACTGTCCCCCGACATGGATGTTGGGGGAGCAATGGCCTACGGGCGAGATGCTCGTACGATGAAGGGGAAAGCGCACCTCGGTTGCTACTCTGTCAAGCTTCATTTGAAGGGCGCAGCCCTGGCCTCTTCCCCCCATTGGTGAGCATCACCCCTGACACCTGCTCTCAGCTCTCTTGGAGTGTCTTCCAGGGGTGTTTCGCGTACGACTCCACCGTAGAACGGTGGCCGCTACTTTGGTTCTCCCCGTCCCTTTTCATTTTGTACCATTTTCATTGGTAAAAGATCATTAGCGGGCAACCCTTCAAAGCCCACGCGTTGCGCAACGAGAGTGAGTGATGAGCAACATGGCCTGTGACGCCGGGACATGGGCTGGGATAGCTATGGTACCTGCAATGTCTTCAGCTCAGGCAATGCTCTTTCGCTTCAGCAGAAGCAGATACAAAAACAGTGTTCGTTCACAAAGAAGAATTTGCGTCCCGTGTAGCCTGCTGCACACACCTCATCAAGACGACGTTGCGCAGCAGGCTGGTCTTCTCTCTCCGGCAAGGCTCGTTGACGGGCCGCCTCTCGTGTCCCATCGATGTCGAAGACCTTCCACAACTTGCCTGTTCGGTCGGTCAGCCCGCAGAGGTACTGCTCAAAGTCGGCTCGTTGCTCCAGTAGGTCTTCGAGAAAGAGCGTCCGCAAAGCTTCAATCGGCTCTCTTGTCAGTGCTGCCAAAAAGCGCGAGAGGGTCGAGCGGGCAGGCAGGTGATCTCGTCCGAAGAGGGCCATGAAAGGAACGGCAAAAGGCTGAAGTCGTTCGTAGAATAGCTCTAGCGTGCGTTCGCCACTGAGAGCATACCCGAAAAGCACGGCCACAAAGTCGATGACCTCATACTGACCGAAAGGCCGCCGCGCAAAGCGTACCCGTTCGCTGATCTTCGTCAGCATGCCATGTTGGCAGAGATAGGCTGCCATGAGTGCCACTTCGCCAAACCAGCAAGGGATTGAGGGAACGGACTCCTGTGTGCTCTGGATGATTACTGCTCCATCGGCGATACTGTTCATAGGTGCCTCCTTATGAATGAAATCACAAACACTCTCAACCGATAGCAATGGCATAGAGTTTATGATCATTGGAACCTATATAGAGGACCCCATTGACGACGATAGGTGAAGAGAACTGGATAGCATCTCCCGTCAGAAAAGCCCACTTTTGCTGGCCAGTAGTAGTATTAATAGCATAGAGCTTATGATCCATGGAGCCGACATAGACCACGCCATTGACCACCGTGGGTGCGGACCAGACCTTGTCTCCCGCCGGAAAAGCCCACCTTTGCTGACCGGTAGCGGCATCGAGGGCATAGAGCTTATGATCATTGGAGCCGACGTAGACCACGCCATTGACCACCGTGGGTGCGGACCAGATCGCGTCACCTGTTACAAAGACCCACTTCTGCTGACCAGTCGTGGCATCAATGGCATAGATCCTTGAATCAAGGGCGCCCACATAGACTACGCCATTAGCGATAGCAGGCGAGACCGCGCTATAGCCCTCGGTCGTGAAGGCCCACTTTTCCCGGCCAGTCGCGGCATCGAGGGCATAGAAACGATGATCAAGGGAACCCGCATAAACCACACCATTGGCGACGATGAGCGATCCCCAGAACGGGCCACCAGCTGTAAAAAACCACTTCTGCTGACCGGTCGTGGTATCGACGGCATAGAGCTTGCCACTGCCTGAGCTGATATAGACAGTCCCATTGACCACCATAGGTGAAGCCGAGATCCCGCTGCCCGTTGGAAAGGCCCACTTTTCTTGACCGGTCATGGCATCGAGGGCATAGAGATTATTATCACCAGAACCGACATAGACAACCCCGTTGACCACCGTAGGGCGGGAGTTAATCTGGCTTCTGGTTGCAAAGATCCACTCTTGCTGACCTGTGACACTACTGATGGCAAAGAGATTTCCATTATCAGAGCCGACATACACGCTTCCGTTGACCACTGCGGGCGAGGATCTGACCAGGCTTCCAGTCGCAAAGGTCCACAACAACTGTGGTTTTCCTTGTGCCTGAGCTGTGGCTATGATCTGAGCATTGGCTGTGGCCTGAGCCTGGACGGTGGGCGTAACGGTAGGTGAATGTGTGCCCTGGTTAACAATCTTACTTTCATTACCGGCTTGGTTTTTGTGTACTGTCGATATCAAGGGAGAGACGCTACTTCCACGCTCAAGCCCATAGACAACAAGCGTACTCGCTAGCAGCAGCAGCAATGTGACGGCAAGCAGCGCCACGGTCATGCTCTTTTTTCGTCCATTTTGCGTCGGTGCCGTCATGAGCGCAGGCTGAATGGCAGAGGAACCTTCAGTCGTCGTCTCCAAACTCACCTCAGACGATTGCGCTGATCCGTCTGGCTCAGTAATATCTGCTGGTTGGGGCGCGCGTTCTCGCACGGTGACCGGTGCCTGGACAACCTCCTGATCAGCAGCGTGTACCTCTGTCGACGGTCCAATCTTCGCAGGGAGCACCGCTATAGCTTCAGGACGGCTCGCTGCTTCCAGGGCAGTCGCAAACGCTCGCACACTCGCAAAGCGTTGTTTGGGGTCCTTGGCAAGCGCGGTCAGCACCACCTGCTCTACCTCTGCTGGCAGATCAAGGACATATTGACGCAGTGGCGCAGGGGTGGCCGACTGATGTTGCGCCCACAGCTCAATGACCGTTCCATGAAACGGGCGCTCCCCACACAACCACTCATACACCATAATCCCTAATGCATATTGATCACTCGCCAATTGGGGTTTCCCCTGCAATTGTTCGGGCGCCACATAGGCCACGGTTCCAGCCACGACCCCTTCTAAACTCTGAGAATAGGTGGTCTGGGCGATCAAGGCCACCCCAAAATCGCTGAGTAACAGCTCATTGTGCTGGCTGATGAGCACATTACTCGGCTTCAGATCACGATGAATTAAGTTTTGATCATGAGCCGATTGCAAGCCAGCCGCAATCTGGTTGACATACTCCACCACAGTCGAGAGCGGCAATGGCAGTGGAGAAGGATGACGTTGCCGCAAGGTTCCATGGGGCGCATACTCCATAATCAGGAACGGAATCCTGTCTTCGATACCAAAGTCGAGCAGACGGATAATATGGTGATGGGAAAGGCGTGCTAAAGTACGCGCTTCATTGAGGAAATGTTCGTGATACTCATCGATCAAACGTGCATACAAAATTTTGACCGCAGCAAAACTGCCAAGGTGAACGTGTTCACCCAGATACACATCGGCAAAACCACCCTGTCCAATGATACGAAGCAGGCGGTAAGACCCAAATTGCTGCCCAACATAGTTTGTCATGTGCTAAAACTCTTTTCTTCTTTATCTCTAGTACGGGCCTAATTCTGAAGAGACATCTGTTTGTCCATTTGAAAATGTAAAAGAGGCATAAGCAGAGGCTGTCTGGGCAGGTCCATCATAGACCATGCCAGTATAGCAAGATGTCTGACCAGGAGCTACCTCCAGATTTCCTCCGCCATTACAGGTATAGGATCTTCCGTCGTTATTACGGACAATGCTTGCATCTCCATAGTTATGCGGGACAGGTTTGGAGAAGATAACCTTGGCCCAGGCTGCGTGGCAAGTGAAACTAAACTGAAAATACAATGTTCCTGTTAGGCCGCCCAGATTAAAACTCTGTGCGGTTGAATTGGATTGTGTTGCCGCGCACGTTTTCCCGCCTACTGTATAGGTTGTTGGATTCTGGCCGTCGACTGCAAAGCTCGTTTGTGGTGTGGCGGTCGGAACAGCGGTGGCGGTGGCTGGCGGTCGAGATGCTCGTACGAGCAAAGGAGCATTGACCTGCGCTGCGCTTCGTGCAATGCCTACGTTTTTGTTCATATTCTCCTTATTTTAGCAGTAACCCAGGGAGTGCCAGGTCATTGGACCGACAACTCCATCAACCTGTAAACCTTTTGCACTTTGATAATCGTTGACAGCTGACTGCGTTAATGATCCAAAATCTCCATCCACCGAGAGCGGGGGTGAAAAATTGTCCGGAGAGTTAGAGAAATCATGAGCGTTATAATGGGTATTAAGGGCGCGTTGCAACGTATTGACTAACAGTCCAGTCGAGCCATATTGAATAGTTGAGGGGCATGCGGGCGCTGGCGTCGCAGTAGGCGCCGCAGTAGGCGCCGCAGTAGGTATCGCAGTAGGCGTCGCAGTAGGTATCACAATAGTCGTGGGAATAAACGGTGCCGTAGTAGTTTGGACGATGGGAGCTACCGGGTTTATTGTGGGTTGATGCGTTGGAGTTGCCCTGGCAGTGCGCGTAACGGTGCGCGTAATGGTAGGTGAATGTGTGCCCTGCACAACAATCTTACTTTCATTACCAGATTGATTTTTGTGTACTATCGAGGGAGAGACGCTACTCCCACTCTCAAGCGCATAGACAAGCGTACTCGCTAGCAGCAGCAGCAATGTGACGGCAATCAGCGCCACTGTCATCCTCTTTTTTCGTCCATTTTGCGTCGGTGCCGCCATGAGGACAGGCTGAATGGCCGAGGCCCCCTCTGTCGTCGTCTCCGAGCTCACCTCGGACGATTGCGCTGATCCGTCTGGTTCAGTAATATCTGCTGGTTGGGGCGCGCGTTCTCGCACGGTGACCGCTGCCTGGACAACCTCTTGATCAGGAGCGTGTACCTGTGTCGAGGAGACGTTGTTCGCAGGGAGCACCGCCAGGGATTCAGGACGGCTCGCCGCTTCCAGGGCGGTCGCAAACGCTCGCACACTCGCAAAGCGTTGGTTGGGATCCTTGGCAAGCGCGGTCAGCACCACCTGCTCTACCTCTGCTGGGAGATCAAGGACATATTGACGCAGTGGTGCCGGTGAGGCCGACTGATGTTGTGCCCATAGCTCAATGACCGTCCCATGAAACGGGCGATCCCCACATAACCACTCATACACCATAATCCCTAATGCATATTGATCACTCGCCAATTGGGGTTTCCCCTGCAATTGTTCGGGTGCGACATAGGCGACGGTTCCCGCCACCACCCCTTCTAAACTCTGAGAATAGGTAGTCTGAGCCATCAAGGCCACCCCAAAATCGCTGAGTAACAGCTCATTGTGCTGGCTGATGAGCACATTACTCGGCTTCAGATCACGATGAATCAAGTTTTGATCATGAGCCGATTGCAAGCCAGCCGCAATCTGGTTGACATACTCCACCACAGTCGAGAGCGGCAATGGCATTGGAGAAGGATGACGTTGCCGCAGAGTTCCATGAGGTGCATACTCCATAATCAGGAACGGAATTCCGTCTTCGATACCAAAGTCGAGCAGACGGATAATATGATGATGGGAAAGGCGGGCTAAAGTACGCGCTTCATTGAGGAAGTGCTCGTGATACTCCTTGATCAGGCGTGCATACAAAATTTTGACTGCAGCAAAACTGCCAAGGTGAACATGTTCACCCAGATACACATCGGCAAAGCCACCCTGTCCAATGACACGAAGCAGGCGGTAAGACCCAAATTGCTGCCCAACATAGTCTGTCATGTGCTAAAACTCTTTTCTTCTCTATCTCTATCTCTAGTAAGGGCCTAATTCTGAAGAGACATCTGTTTGTCCATTTGAAAATGTAAAAGAGGCATAAGCAGAGGCTGTCTGGGCCGGTCCATCATAGACCATGCCAGTATAGCAAGATGTCTGACCAGGAGCTACTTCCAGATTTCCTCCGCCATTACAGGTATAGGATCTTCCGTCGTTATTACGGACAATGCTTGCATTTCCATAGTTATGTGGGACAGGTTTGGAAAATATAACCTTGGCCCAGGCTGCGTGGCAAGTGAAACTAAACTGAAAATACAATGTTCCTGTTAGGCCGCCCAGATTAAAACTCTGTGCGGTTGAATTGGATTGTGTTGCCGCGCACGTTTTCCCACCTACTGTGTAGATGGTTGGATTCTGGCCGTCGACGGCAAAGCTCGTTTGCGGTGTGGCGGTCGGAACAGCGGTGGCGGTGGCTGGCGGTGTAGTAGGCTTGCTAACTATCGCAGTTGGCGAAACAGCGCTGGAAGGGTTGTCATGCGTTGCTAAAACTGTGCTGGAAGGTGTCGAGGCTGTGTTGGGATGTGTGGTTGTGGGGTGGTGAGTTGTTTTGGGATGTATGATGTGGGGAGTTGTTTTGGCTGTGGGCGTATGCATGCGGCTGACAACACGCGTACTCTTATCAGCGGATTGGTTTTTGTGTACTGTCGATGTCGAGGGAGAGACGCTACTTCCACGCTCAAGCGCATAGACAAGCGTACTCGCTAGCAGCAGCAGCAATGTGACGGCAATCAGCGCCACTGTCATCCTCTTTTTTCGTCTATTTTGCGTCGGTGCCGCCATGAGGACAGGCTGAATGGCCGAGGACCCCTCTGTCGTCTCCGAGCTCACCTCGGACGATTGCGCTGATCCGTCTGGTTCAGTAATATCTGCTGGTTGGGGCACGCGTTCACGCACGGTGACCGCTGCCTGGACAACCTCTTGATCAGGAGCATGTACCTGTGTCGAGGAGACGTTGCTCGCAGGGAGCACCGCCAGGGATTCAGGACGGCTCGCCGCTTCCAGGGCGGTCGCAAACGCTCGCACACTCGCAAAGCGTTGTTTGGGATCCTTGGCAAGCGCGGTCAGCACCACCTGCTCTACCTCTGCTGGGAGATCAGGGACATATTGACGCAGTGGTGCCGGTGAGGCCGACTGATGTTGCGCCCACAGCTCAATAACCGTCCCATGAAACGGACGATCCCCACATAACCACTCATACACCATAATCCCTAATGCATATTGGTCACTCGCCAATTGGGGTTTCCCCTGCAATTGCTCGGGCGCGACATAGGCGACGGTTCCCGCCACCACCCCTTCTAAACTCTGAGAATAGGTAGTCTGAGCAACCAAGGCCACCCCAAAATCGCTGAGTAACAGCTCATTGTGCTGGCTGATGAGCACATTACTCGGCTTCAAATCACGATGGATCAAGTTTTGATCATGAGCCGATTGCAAGCCAGCCGCAATCTGGTTGACATACTCCACCACAGTCGAGAGCGGCAATGGCATTGGAGAAGGATGACGTTGCCGCAGAGTTCCATGGGGCGCATACTCCATAATCAGGAACGGAATCCCGTCTTCAATACCAAAGTCGAGCAGACGGATAATATGGTGATGGGAAAGACGGGCTAAAGTACGCGCTTCGTTGAGGAAGTGCTCGTGATACTCATCGATCAGGCGTGCATACAAAATTTTGACCGCAGCAAAACTGCCAAGGTGAACATGTTCACCCAGATACACATCGGCAAAGCCACCTTTCCCTATGATACGAACAAGGCGGTAAGGCCCAAATTGCTGCCCAACATAGTCTGCCATGCGCTAAAACTCTTTTCTTCTCTAGTTCAGGTTAAGAGGAAATGCTCTTTATATTGCTCTTCTCACTGTACTTCAGTGTTCGTTATCTGTACCTGCATTGCCGGTGCTCCACGGCGTACCATGTAACCGCGTCCAGCAGGCAACTTATCAGATGCACTCTGTTTATGAAGTACCTGCCGCCCTTCAACTGGATCGCCACGCATAATGAAGCCAGGGCCTTCCATATTTTTGATACCACGATAGATGGGATCATAGTTAGCGCGACCGATTTCTACGATGCGGCGGGCCAGAATCAAGTGAAAACCAACCTCTTTTGCTGGCTGTAGCAAGGCTTCAAGAGAATTGAGTGGATTCCCTGATTGCGGAGTTTGTGTGGCAACCATCTCGTAGTCGTCAACGAAGAGATAATAGTGTGTTCCATTCCACGTTCTATCGCTTGTGACTGCTTCTTCTGGATATGAGGAAATTTTCGCCAGACGTCGCTCAAACTCTTGATTGAGCATCTGAACACACTCTTTGATCTTATCCAGTGTAGAGACATAAGCAAGCACATGATTACCGCTCGCTATACTGAGCAATGACTTACGATAATCAATAATGATAATCTGCGCTTGCTCCGGTGTATAGTAGCGCTGAATTCCGGTAATCCATGTCCGTAGCAGCGTTGTTTTCCCAGACTCTTTATCACCAAGGATTAAGAAGTGTGCATCATCGTGCACCATATCGACAAAGACTGGATTGATATTGGTCTCTTCTAAGCCAAGCGGTATACCTTGTGATTGCGCAGTTACCGCAACGGGCATATCTGCCCAGCGAACCTCCTGCGGCAGCACGCGTATTTTGGGGGCACCTGGCCCCTTCCAGGTGGTATGAACTCTTTGTATCAATGTCTCGAGTATCTTCTGCAGCGCAAATGACGAGACATCATCAGAAGCGTGATCACCTACAATAGGCAACGCCGTCTGGAATTGCAACTTTTCTGGCAGTAAGCCGCGCCCTGGCGTTTCCATTGCAATCATTGCGGCAACTTTGCGATCAAACTCCGAATCATTGGTATCGTTTAAACGCAACTCCAGGCGCGTTCCAATGTTGCTGCGCAATCTCGTACGGATATCTGTCCACTGGTTGGCCGTTAAAATAACATGGACCCCATAGGTCAAGCCACTGGCAATGAGCGACGTAACTAGAGCAACACTCTCGGGATCATTGGTCTCACCCTCGCTCTGGAATTGACCGAAATTGTCGATGAACAGAAAGACATCCCCATAAAGCTCATGCGAAAATTGCCCTTGTTGCCGCAAATGCCGATAGCTAGCCATACCATCGATTTCGTATTGTGCAAACAACGCCTCACGTTCAGCGACAATACGTTGCATGCGCCGCAATACACGTTGCTGCTTATCCCTGTCAGCTCTACTACAGATAGCGCCCACGTGAGGAGCATGCTCAAAGATACGCAACAAACCGCCACCAAAATCAATTCCATAGATCTGTACTTCTTGCGGTGTGTGCGTCACAATCAATGAGGTTATCAATGTACGAAGCAGCGTGCTTTTTCCCGCTTGAGGTGCTCCGACAACGACCAGATGGCCGCCCAGGCCGGAGAAATCAAGGAGCAAGGGATCTTGCACCTGTTTAGCGGGTCGATCAATCATACCGATCGGAACACAGAGTGGTCCAAAGGGTGCGCGTGTGGGAAACGCGGAACCATCTAATTTTCCCTGACCACAATGCAGTAGGACATCCGCAAGGGCTATTCTCTCGCGCAAGGGGGCTTGCCAGACAGCGTGAACACGCCAACCATTGGCTGGTGCTGGAGCCTGGCTGATATTCTCAATCACCATCTGCATTTCTGTACGTGGTTTTGTAATCGCTTGTAGTGGCTGTGTCGCATCCTTTGTCTGGGGAGAAAGCAACTGGCCTGTAGCGGTAAATGTACGAAAGAGCGTGATGGGATCAACATTGCGCTGGCTGAGCGGGACATAGGGTAATGAAATAAGGGCAGTCTTAAAACTGGTATAGATATCCTCATCAACTTTAAAATAGCCACTGCCTGGCGATGGAGGCAAGTAATAGGCATCATGGGTTCCAATAACTGCGCTACTCTCATCCGCTTTGAATGTACGCAAAGCAATACGGTAACGCAAGTGGCCTTCCAGCGTCCTGATACGCCCCTCATCTACCCGTTGCGTGGCGAGCATCATGTGCATTCCCAGGCTACGTCCAACCTGACCAAACTTGGTGAAAAGCGCCAGAAAGTCTTCATAGTTTGCGATCAATTGAGCGAACTCATCGACAATAATAATCAAGTATGGCATTGGCTCCATATGAGGATTATTGCGCCATTTTTTATGATATTCTATGATGTTTGGAGCGCCAACCTGGCTGAGCAAATTCTGACGCCGCTGCTGCTCACCTAGCAGTGAGTCATACATACGACTAATCAGGAGAGGATCGTTTTCCAGGTTTGTGATGATGCCCGCGACGTGTGGTAGATCAGCAAATTCAGCAAAAGCTGCGCCAGCCTTGAAATCTATCAGCACAAAATTGACGGTGTAGGGATCATGAGTGAGCGCGAGGCTGGTGACAACCGTACGCAGCAATTCACTTTTACCTGAACCAGTTGCGCCTATCACCAGGCCGTGAGGTCCAAAACCGCCAGCCGCCATTTCTTTGACATCGAGAATGAGAGGGCCATTTTTCTGCACGCCAATCGGAACGCGTAAAAGCTGCTTGTCATTGCGCTTGCGCCAGAGATCAGCCACCTGAAGCGTCTCGATCGCTGGAATGTTATGAAGCTGTAAGAGGCTAACATTTTGCGAGAAGTCAAGGCTAGCCTCTCCGTCAACGACATGAAGCGGCGCCATGCTGCGAGCAATCCGCTCGCATTGACTCACTTCAATTTTATCAAGGGCGATGAATTCGACATATTTGCCATCAGGAAAGGTTTCCTGGTAGGACAGGTACAAATCGTGAAATGTCGTCGCAAGCGCAAGGCGAGCTTGTAGGACTGGTGGCTCCTGCTCTTTCGTGTCCACAAGGCTGATTACAGTGATGCCAAGCTGGACAGCATCGCGCATGATTTGCTCTAGCTCAGGTATTTGCCTGAGCAGGCCACCAGGCGTAAAACCGTCTAAGATAAAGATGAGATGTCTGAACTTCATCGACAGCTCATCCTGATTTTTTCCCTTGAGCATTTTGTAGCGCAACTCTATTTCTGGCTTGATCTGCGTTTCAAAAAGAACCCGTAAATCATCGACAGTATCGGCTAACAGGCACAAGGGATCAGTCGCAGTGGGATGCTCTAAATTTACCTGTCGTAAACGGTGTGTATGGGGAAGCCACTTTAGCCAGTCCCACTCTGGGGCGGCAGAAGGAGGAAAATACGTCAGAATAGACACTTCGTCAGGCGTATGAAATGTGACGAGCTGGCTGACTATGCTTCGTGCCAGGGTGCGTGCTGCCGAGTTTGGACCAACGACTGAAATCGATCCCAGTTTTCTTAAAGAGATGACCAGAGGCTGACCATCAATATGGCTGTTCCGATTTACCAGATCACGCACTTCTTGCAGCAGTGAAGGATCTACGCTTGCTTTGTAATCTTCTTTAAAGTTCACTGCACAACAGAGGGCAATCGGCGCGACCCCGATACGTGCCGAGAGAAAATCCTCATCCGCCGGGCGGCGTTCCCATAGTGCCTGCCGTTGGGCGACAATCGTTGGTAACAGAGATGGTTCGGGATACAGGTGCGTGTTGCGCTGTACCTGGAGTTTTCTAATTTCAGTGAGCCTTCGCTGTATACTATCAAGATAGCCTCGATACGACTCAGTAATAGCCTTTTGCTGCGTTTTCTGCGCCCTGCGTTGGAAATACATTGAAAGGAACATGATGCCAAGAGACAAAGGCATGATGCAAATTTCGGCGATGATGATGATTGGATTGGGCGAGCCGTTCGCAAAGCTCAAGTATGACAGCATTGAAATGAGCATAATGAACATACCTGAGACGGGATAGAGATATTGCACAATTGAAGCTAATTTACCACCTTGATTCTGGGGCATCTGTGGAGGTGCTTCAATTTGTATTTGCTCATTGGGCAATGACGCAGGATAATTTCTGACGGGCCGATAAAAGGTTGTTTTTGCCATAGGAACTCTAACTCTCTACTCCGCACTAGTCATCATCAATGGTATCGGTCGATGCTAAGATAGTCTCTACTGGATATTCCATCGCACCCCAATATTTCCAGTATTTTCGCCAGGTTCGATATTCACAGGCCGAAAGGTTGGCTGAGGCTCTTGAGCTTGTCGTAGCCGTGCTGGTGAGGACGTATCCTGCAAGAGCAGAATACAGCCGTCTACTACTCCAGCATCAAGCAGCGATGCAATCGCTGGTAACGCCGTATCTGAGTCGGCCATAGAGAGTGTCCATTGTGCTCTTCCTCGTTGTGGGATGGATGTACGATTGAAATCACAAATTTCGAGCAACATAGGGATGAGTTTACCTACAGGTACCTCTGCAGGTACCTGCAGGTCGAATCTGTTTTCACTTCCAACAATGGTAACAAGTACTGTTTGCATCGTTTTTTCTTACACTTTTCTACATCACACAATAAAAAGGCGTTTGCGCGCCTCTCTCACCTGGAATCATGATGCGATCTGATGGGATCTGAGCCTACGGGTGAGTGTTATTGTACGAGACGAGGAAAGCGCACCTCGGCTGCGGCCTTGGCACGCACCTACACTTCTCCCCTGCGGTACGAATCCCCCCCCATTTTTGTTTATCATTCCTTTTATTGAAACGGTTTATGGATAAGTAAATATGACCATAGGAGCCTGTTTTTCTTCAGGCTCCCAGGTCATAAAGCAGCTACAAATGCCACGTTGGGAAAACTTATACTCTGAAGGAACGCTGGATCTGGCTATCCAGGTCGTCATAACCCAGACCGGCGCCGTTGACTTTTTGTGAGATCGTCTCGAGTACCAGTTTGATATCATTGACGTCTTTGTGCCACTCACTCATCAAATCAGCAAACTGAATAGCTGCAGGGCCCTTCCAGAGCGATTGAAGCTCTTCAATCGTTCCGTTGACGGCAGTGATGAGATCACCCAGTTCCACTGATTGTTGGGAAAACCTTGATGCGCCAATTTGTATACCTGCTGTATTCGCATGAATCTCGGCCATAGTAGAAACACCTCTCTCATGTCATAAAATGTGTCAGTCTCCCAGTACCAGCGGGATCTTGCAATTGGCGCTTGCGCGCCTGCACCCACTACAAAGCTGTTTGAGCACCGTCGGTGCGAAAACTCATACACAGCACAGGAGGCTGACACCCCCGTAAAGGTTGAATTTGTCGGAAGCCTATGTCTCACGCCTTCACACCACGCTTCAACCTCTTTTGAGAAGCGTAAAATGGAGTACATAAGACATCCCGATTGAATTATATCGATATAATTCAACTAAAACAAGTTAAAAAGAATTTTATGGTACTATTTCTCTCTCAACAAGGTAATTTCTCACAAAAAATCATGAGAAAAACAGTCAGATTTATTAGTTTCCGGTATTGATCGGAGCTATTCCGCCGTGAGGATAACCACTGGGATTGGGATCGGGCACGGGTTGCGAATTCAGATAGGAGCTGTTGGTGAAATTGTCCAGATTGGCACCACCTTCTTCTGGAACGACCGAAGGTTGACTAAAGTAGAACTTCGCCTTCGGCGAAACTTTGTTGTAGACGAGCTGAGACAACTCCACAGTCGATATCATGTGGACCCCGCTCCCATCGCCGGGATCATAGTACACATTGTAAGGCATGGATGGGTTCATCCGTTCGGGTGTACTAGCGGTGGGACCCATGCCAAAGGTATGATTCCAGATCTCGGCCAGGGTCGCTTCTTTCAAGATATCCTTTCCTCCCCCGATGAGTGCCTCCCTACCGGCTGCCGCGAGCCCTGCCTCCCCTATCCCATCCGTAAGGAAGGCGAGTGCTACCGCTGAGACGGGAATAATAATCTGATCAGGTTTGAGGCCAAGGATCATCATCTCCTTCTCCGGCGTCTCTTTGCTTGCCGTGGTATATGAAATGATATTAAGATTTTCTGGTAGGGTCTCCAAGGGCTTTGAGCCAACCAGGACCAGGTTGTTCACCTTAAAGTTTTCGCCGCCCTGTTCAGCATTCAGAACCATCTGCTGGGTGATATTTCCCCCATCTTTGTACCCAACCAATGTGACAGCGGTATCCTTTGAGAGACCATGAGCTGCAATATACTGGTTAATAGCCTTCGTGACGTCATCTGCATTGGTACCAGGTTTGACGACTACCATCAGGCCATTAGGAGTCTGCCACAGATAGACTTTGCCAGTCATGCCAGGAGCAGTAACATCGGCGATCAGGTCTCCAACACTAGGCGAACTGATTGCCGATGCCCCATCTATATCGGTCTGGAATTGCCCGACGATGGTTTGGAACTCCGCCAACCACTCACCATAGCCCAGTTTCATTTTGTTGACAATCGTGGTCAGGTAGTGTTGTGCGATCTGATAACAGGAATTGACCTGCGAGTCATAGTACTTCCATGCATCTTTATTGATCTCTTTACTGCTCAATGCGGTTTCCAGGTAAGTATGCTGTTTGGACTGAAAGCTCTGGAAATCACTCTGAATACAGGAAACAGCGTAGTTGATGTTATCTTCGATCAGTTGCTGCCCTTTGCCAGGAATGAGCAGCTGATCCAGATTCCCACACAGGCTCGGCAGTGTGTCTTCACGAATGCGCCAGACGACGGTCTCACTGATGCTGCTGGAGTCAACCCCGCTGTATGGCGAATAGCCCTGGCCCTCGTTAAAGAACTGACTCACAGAGGTCGCGTACGGATCAGCATTACCACCCATGTTGCCAAATGTATCGTGGACGCCGAGATAATAGTGCGAATCTTGATCATATGGCGGACACAGCTCTTCAAGCGATTTGCGCGTCTGATCACAGGCCAGTTGAAAATCTTGTAATTTGGTAGTCACATGCTGGGAACGCGAGACGTTGCGGCTAACGGCATCTTTACAGCCCTGGGCACCTTTGCCGAGAAAGGGAATAGATCCCGTCGCGCCATCGATATTGTCGAAGACATAGGTTTGGAACTGATCGGTTGTCGTGTTATAGTGATTGCAAGCCGTAGTGCTCTTCTTGCTCAGGTCTTCTAGACTGGTGAGCAACGGCTGGATTACGTCCTCAAACTTCGTCACAATGAATTCCTTCCGTTATGAGATAAGTGTTGTGGGGGCGATATCGGTGAATACATTAACCGCGCTAACCTCTTGCTTATCAGCGGCGGTTGCGGTGTTAAGCAGAATACGCCCGATATCACTGCGCTGCGTCAAAACGTCTGTATAAGCCTTATAAAAATTCGTATTGAATTGGGCAAGCTTTCCCTGCAGGATCAGTGGCATTTCCGGCACAACTTTGTCTATATCGCTCTTGAAGGTGTCAAGTGCTTCCGGATCAGGAGAGCTCTGCACGGATTTTGCACCATTCACAATACCTGTGCCCAGGTCCTGGACCGAGACCGTGTCAATTTGAAAATCGCTTTCGGATGGCAATGGCATGACTTCACTCCTTGGATGAATTACTACTTCTGCTACAGAAGAGAAAACGAATGTATAACTATTTTAGCATACACATCTTGTCGAAAAGGTAATAGCCCACAAATATACTAACTACCTTTTACAAAGTACTGGTAGTATTACGAGACTTTAGTAGTATGGAAAGGATTCTTCCCAGGAACAACTATTCGATGATCAACAGCTTTAATTGGTCGGTTCTTCGGAACTCCATGCCCTGGCATACTTGAAGGAAACCTGCGTTGTAAAATCTTCGTTTGGCCCACTGGCGACAACCCCTATACTCCCAGGTGCCTGATTGTGGCTGTCTTGTAGAGAGGCAACATGCTGCAGGTTCACATAAAAGTCCAATGCCTGACCATTGGCATTGATACCAATAAGATTGGTCTGGTTGAGCCCTTGTTTAATGGCGGGACTAAAACCACCTGCTATCTGGTAATCCAAATTATTGTTGTCGTTGCGCTCAATGATGTAGTTCCCATTCACGGTAATTTCGAACTTGAAATACGTATGTTGTGCGATACTGGCACGAAAGGTGACTCCGCCCATCTGCCCTTGCGCTATCGTCATTTGTATCTGGTAGGTCAGATTCTTATAGCTGGTCTTCGTTGCCAGACAGCTACCAGGACCATTTGAAGTGAGCATGTAGGACTGGTTGGCAAAATGGCAGCTCATAGACTGCGCATTATTGAGGTTTTCCCAACTGTAATCATTGGCAGAGGAACTGCCATCGAGAACATCATTGACGACCAATTTATTAGATCTTCCATACGGATTTTGTTGCGATTGTGTTGCCGAAAGAATCTGCACATTCAGTTGATTGGTAAATGCAGAAGGGACGGCAGTCGGTGTTGCCTTTACCACCGTGCTGGTTGGATTTGCTGCTCTCCCCCAGATGAGAACTCCAATCGCAAAGAGTAAGGTGAGAACCTGGATAGCAGAGAAAATAATGATCCAGAGAGGCGCAATTTGATAGTTTTCTCGGAGTGGCACGGGCCGATCTATCTGCGCTTGCTTGTGTCTGCTAGCCAGCAATTTTCCTTTCCGCTCTGCAGGAGGTGTGGATTGTGTGATTTTCCCGGCAGGAGGTTGCGCTCGCGCTTGCGGCTCATTCCGATCGGGATATACCTGCTCATTATTGCTTTCATTAGTAAAGCCTGTAATGGAAGGCTCAACGGTTCTCGGAGTATACCTGGGCTCCAGAGATGTTGCGTGGTTGGTTGAGCCACCTGTGACTGTTGAGGCCGCTTCATTCAATGTTCTACGCATTTCACGTGAAGCGATGAAGGTCTCCTCTGGATCTTTCTCAAGTGTAAGCAAGTCAAGGTAGAGTAATAGCTTATCTCTCGCTCTCAAGTAATCCTGAGTGGCGTCAAATGTCCGAAGATTAGCGACAATACGAGGCTCTTTATCTGGTGAGGAGGATGCCACAACGATGCGTAATACTTCCTTTATACGCCCCTGCGAAACCAGGGTTAACGCAAGGTTAATGGTAGATTGTACCCGCGTTGATTGGATTGCTTCGGCATTCTGCACCAGGACGACGTATTGGCACTGGTGCAATTCTTTATAAAGGAATTGCATAAAGTTTTCGTCAGAAATGCTTTCACTGGCAGTTATAACCTCTGCTCTGGCAGTTTGTAGATCCAGGATAAATTGCGCGGCAAAATCTCGTTCATTCCGAGATGATTTTGCCGTCGCATAGCTAACGAAGATACGAGTTGATGCCATATGTTTCTCCTTAAGATAGGAATATTATAAAATATAATATAAATGCAAGAATGCAGCAATAGATGCAGCTTCGAACAGATAGGCGTGACGACTCCCCAAAAGACAATTTGTCTCTATAACCTCAATTATGGAGAGAAACTGAGGATTTGTCTACATAATCGCGACCAGTCCTGTATTGACTGGTATCTTTGGACCTGATGAGTACCTCTCTATAGGCTGAGGTGCAAACGACAAAGTGATACAAATCCATCATGAAAGGAAGTGTAGGTGCGTGCCTCGGCACCTACTCCAACAAATGAATGGAAAGAGGGAGCATGGGGAACGCCGATGCATCAGTAGGAGCCACCCTTCACGGGTGGAGGGGCATTGCCATTCCGCCCCAAAGCCCCACCTGAGCAGGCGGGAAGGAGAGCCAGTGCGAGAGGGTCGTGGCCCTCCACCCGTGAAGGGTGGTTCCTACTGATGGCTCCTCTCGCCTTCATTCCTCTTCATGAAATACGGTTCCTGCACCTGAGAATTGGCAAACCCTGATAATCTCTTGCCCGTCTGTATGATTACTGTTACAATACTGTTCAAAAAGTGCTAGAGCGTTTTTGGGACAGTAGTGTATAGCTTCCTTTGCCCGAAAAAAAACATACATTTTTTGCTCATTTTAGAAGTTCGATGAAGAGGAGTGCGTTGAGAAATTATGGAACAGTATCTACAACCAGCAACGAGGCTTACACCTGCTCTGGTGATATACCTCATAGATGCAAGTGCGTCTATGAATGACCCTTGTGAGCCCAGGTCAACGACGAGCAAAATCGATCTGGTCAATGCAACATTGCGCGAAGGGATCAAAGCGATGGTTTTACGTTCCATGCGAGATAATAAGGTGCAGCCACGCTATCATATTGCCATATTCGCCTATAGCACAACTGTTCTTGACATTCTGCAAGGCATTCGCACCCTCCCGGAGTTAATGCGTGTTGGTGGCCCACCCGAACTGGTAGCAGGCGGAGAAGATACAGATACGGCGGCTGGCTTTAGCACCGTAGAAGATCTTCTACACCAGCACCTGGAGACCTATCAGGGTAGCCCTGCTCCACTCGTTTGTCATCTTACGGACGCATTGCGCACCACCCAGGATCCAGCACCCATTGTGCAACGCATTCAGAAAATGCGCGTTGATGATGGCCCGATACTGGTAGAAAATGTGCTTATGACGACAAAACTGCTGCGTAAACCGGTGACGAACTGGCAACAATGGGAAGGTGTACATAGAGCAAAGGATATTGCTGATAATTATGCCAGGCTCTTATTCTCTCTATCGTCACCTTTACCTGAAACTTACCGCCAAAGCATCAATCGATCTGCTGGCTACCAGCTTCAGAAAGGTGCGGCCCTCTTCTTCCCCGGCACACAAACTGAACTGATGCGTTTAGCCATCGCCGCTTCCTCTGCAACGCAGCTATAAATTCGCTTCGCTATATTTTTGGAAGAGGAGTATCTACAGTGCAGCATGCCAACCATACGAATGATTTTTCAGTGATCGAAACCGCCCTCCGCACAGACACCTTCATACACACTACGTTTGAGTCTATGCTATCTATTCGTTGCCTTTCAACACGCTGCCTTGAATCTCAATTGGAAGGATCTCCCAATCAAGACTTCGTCAGGCTCGTAATTTCATGGCGTACAGCATCGCTCTACTTTTGCGTTTGCGATGGCGTAGGTAGTTCCTATCAGGGGCATTTTGCTGCACGCTATCTGGCCCGTCGCCTGGTCAAATGGTTACAGATATTACCGCACATCCCGCAAGATCCTCTGATTTTGCTTCCCTCGCTGCGTTCGAGCTTCTCTCTCTGGGCTGAGAGTGCACAGAGTACGCTTTCTCATTTGAGGCTCCCTGCCGAGCTATCTTCCTGGGAATGCGAGATCATCAATGAGCAGCGCGATCTCTATGGCAGCGGAACCGTGTTCCTCGCCGGTCGTATCGATTATGCCCCGACAACTGCGACGCCACAATATATGCCAGCGCTCTTTTGCTGGATGGGAAACGTGACGGGCTATTCCTTCAGCGGGCAGAATCAGTATCGGGAGCTAGGGGATCACGGCGAAGATACAAACCGCTGGTCGACAAAACAAGGCGGCCAGGGAAAGATTACAGTTCGCACCAGCACCCTGCATCGGCCTGATCCATTGATCATCCACACCGATGGACTTGACGCAATTGGACCAGACCTGATCTATCTGGACGATGAAGAGATAAAAGTACGCATACAGTCCTTATTACAACAGCCCAGAAACGATGATATGACATTGCTTAAATTATGCTGGAATGACCTGTTAGCATAACGAGATAAAGAAAAATCGAAAATCATGAATATATTTTGCCCGGATATGCAAACAAAACTTATCATCAAAAGAGATACCTATCGTTTCTTACCACACCCGGTACTCCCAGATGAAGTCAATAAAATTGTGCGTATGAATACAACGACATATCAGCTACAAAAAGAAGCCGATAAAACCCTCTGGGCTTTAAAAGTCCCAAATCCGGGGGCGGTTGATCCATCCATTGAGCAAAAGGTAGCCAGACAAAATTCCTTTGGACATCTTCCCGGTTTGTTGGCAGCGAAGCGCGTTTGTCTGCTGAAAACAGTATTTCCAGAATTGATTGCAACACATCCAGGCCTGGAATATGCCATTCTGATGCCCTGGCAGTCAGGCAGAACGTGGGCAGGCTTTATGGATGACGGAGATCTCTGCTCGCAGTATTCCATTGAGCAGGCAAAAGAATTAGCGCTCACAATGGCATATGTTTTATGGAGCCTGGAGACAAATGGCCTGGCTCACACAGATATTGCTGGAGATAATGTCATAATTTTGAACTATAAGCATGTCGAATTGATAGATCTTGAAGGCTTGTATATGCAAGGGATGCCACCAGTAGCACAACCGAGCAAGGGATGGTACGGATATCAACATCCACGCCTTGGCGTACAGGGGCAAAGCTATCATCTGGGGGACCGTTTTGCAGGTGCGATTTTGCTCGTGGAAATGCTGACCTGGTGGAATCCACTGATCCGTGCATTGACTGATGGCGAGTCTCTTTTTCAATTCAAACATCCAGGAGCACGCGAAGAGATGACACAGCGCTTAAGAGCAGTGCGTCAGACACTGCGAGGGATGTATCCAGGCCTGCATGAGCTCTTTGAACAGGCCTGGTATTCATCCAATCTGGCACATTGCCCAGATTTTCGCTCCTGGGTAATGTGTCTCCTTCAGTTACGCTGGGAGGGGTAAATCCAGGTCTACATCCTTTAGCGTGAAAGCGGAGCGCGATGGCAGGCATGCCCCCCGGCATGCCTGCCATCGCAAACTTCCCCTCCCTCAATCCCCCGGAAGGATAGAGAGCCTTATCTTTCTTCTTATTTACTTCGCGCAAGTTGCGTGTTATACTCATCGGGTACTGATCGTCGTCGTCTAGCACAGAACAGAAAGGAGGAATCCATGGATAACATAGTTCTATCATGTGAGGCAACCTTTCTTAACAGCATCTATCTGCCTCAATAACAGAACCCTGGCACTTCTTGGATAGATCCGCAGATAACCGCATATCTGCAAAGCATATATTCATAACAAATCGTTTGCCCGCTGGCTGTGCGTGTTTCACTCTCCAGATTTGCAGGTTCTTCTCGTCTTTCTTCTAAAAAAGAATAGATGCTCGTGTGTTCAATACAGATACATATCTGTACAATTTGCTGGAGATTTTTGTGAAAACAGAACAGAAAGAAACTGGCTTCCTCGGCCATGAGGGAGCACGCTTATACTATGAAACCGCAGGAACAGGCTATCCCCTCCTCTTGATCCATGCCGGTATCGCTGATAGCAGGATGTGGGATGAGCAAGTCGCTGTTTTTGCCGAACAGTATCGCGTCATCCGTTATGATTTGCGCGGCTATGGAGCGACAGAAGTGCCCGCAGGTCCTATCTCCAATCACGCGGATGCAGCCAATCTGCTCAGGCATCTTCACGTGGAAAAAGCGCATGTATTGGGCATTTCATTTGGTGGTCTGGTCGCGCTCGATTTTTCTCTCGCCTATCCAGAATTGGTTGCAAGCTTGATTCTCGTTGCGCCCAGTGTCAGCGGTCAGAAGCCTTCAGAGAGCGAGTTGCAATTCAGTGATGAGGAGAATGCCTATCTGGAGAAGGGCGATCTAGCAGGAGCGACCGAGCTTAATCTACGTATGTGGGTCGATGGTCCTCAGCGCACACCCGAACAGGTAGCGCCTGCAGTCAGGGAGCGCGTGCACCAGATGCAAATGCATGCGTTCAACATTCCTATGCCAGAGGAGGCCGAAGGGATCCCCCTCACACCACCAGCGATACTCAGGCTCAACGAGATACATGTCCCAACATTGCTCATGGTTGGAGACCTGGATATTCCCGCCAGGCTCGCCCTTGTGGATGAGCTTGCCTCCGCTATTTCAGGAGCACAACAGGTGCTGATATCAGGGGTTGCGCACATGGTCAGTATGGAAAAGCCAGAAGAATTCAATCGCCTCGTGCTGCACTTCCTGGGCCAGCTTGCAGGCAGTGATCTTACCAGGACAACAAATTAAGATTGAGTGTACAAGCAGGCGGACAGTGTATCTATAGTCCTACAGTTGTAGACAAGGTAATGCAATTTCTCCTTGTTTTTTGAAAGTAGTTTACCACATCACTTTTGAAAAACGGTGTACATATTCTTTTTCTGCTGGTACACTGTTCCCAGTTACAGAGCATTCGCTCTTTTGGAGGAACCTATGCATCATCAACTCGATCCACAGGCGAGGGCGCTGCTTCGCCAATGGGCAGCGGATGCGGCGAAGCAGCCACAGCCAGCTCATCCGCTCACCATACCTGAACAGATTGCGGCCAGTCGTCTCAGTTTTCACCGACTTGATCCTCTGGCAGGCGAGCCGGAGCCAGTCTTGCGTATTGTTCAACGGACGCTTCCTGGCCCTGGTGGCCCTCTCCCTGTTCGCATCTATCAGCCACGTGACACGACGGATTTGCCAGTCCTTGTCTATTTGCATGGAGGAGGCTGCACGATCGGTGATCTGAATACCATCGATCGCCCATTACGCCAGCTTTCTAACCGCTCTGGCTGGCTGATTGTCTCTGTGGACTATCGCCTTGCGCCTGAACATCCATTTCCTGCCGCCTGGGAAGATGCCTACGCCGTAACACAATGGGTGGCTACTCATGCCTCAGAAATCAATGCTGATGCCAGCCTCCTGGCCATTGGCGGCGATAGCGCTGGAGGCTTGCTCGCGACTGCTACCACCATCATGGCCAGAGATCGGAACGGGCCAGGCATTGCCTTGCAGATCCTGATCAATCCAAGTACCTCCGGATATGCGAACTTTGAGACTCGTTCCTGGCAGGAATACGATGGCGTGGTGCTCAATCAGGCGGAGGTGAAACGGGATTTGGACCTCACCTATGGCGATAAGGATCGGAGCCATCCCTGGATCTCTCCACTCAAAGCCAGGGATGTAGCTCACCTTCCCCCAGCACTGATCCTCACGGCTGAATGCGATCCGCTGCGTGACGAAGGGGAAGCATATGCCGACCGTCTCCAACAAGCCTGTGGGCGTGTCACCTTGACGAGATATCCGGGCGCGATCCATGGATTCTTTAGCTTTGCGGGGGTTCTCGATATTGGCAAAACCGCGATTGCTCAGGTGACACAGGCCCTGCAAGCTGTCGCAGAGCAGAAGCGTTTGCAGGGTATATAGGCAATCCCTGACGTGGTAGGCGTGGCGAACGTATCCATTCAGAGGGCGGGGCACGTATTCAGAGATAAGGACAACTTTTGCAAGAGGAGGATTTTCTGTTTATGGATACACGTCTTGTCGGCTTAGAACACGTTCCATCAGTGATGGAGGTAGCTGCGCGTGCCAACGATCTGATTGGCAAAGAGGTTCCCGGTAGCCCCGGCTATATTGTCATCAAAGTTATTCAATTTGAGTTGACCCAGCATGGCTCACGCTATGATGCCCTGCTACTGGTTGAGATCGATGAGCCGCAAGAACCTCTGAATCTCAAGGCCGCCGACGTCGAAGCAATCGTTGAAATCACCTCCGCCGTCGACGAACCCGAGCAGACCGCATAATCCAGTATTGCCCAATAATGGTGCCCCGGCATGCGACAGAGCCTCGGGGCGTGATGTAGGTGCGTGCCAAGGCCGCAGCCGAGGTGCGCTTTCCTCTTCCTCGTATGAGAATGCTCTCCCGGAGGCTCTCATCCCTTCATGCCAGCCCGTTGGGGCAGTGATGTAGGTGCGTGCCAAGGCCGCAGCCGAGGTGCGCTTTCCTCTTCCTCGTATGAGAATGCTCTCCCGGAGGCTCTCATCCCTTCATGCCAGCCCGTTGGGGCGTGATGTAGGTGCGTGCCAAGGCCGCAGCCGAGGTGCGCTTTCCTCTTCCTCGTATGAGAATGCTCTCCCGGAGGCTCTCATCCCTTCATGCCAGCCCGTTGGGGCGTGATGTAGGTGCGTGCCAAGGCCGCAGCCGAGGTGCGCTTTCCTCTTCCTCGTATGAGAATGCTCTCCCGGAGGCTCTCATCCCTTCATGCCAGCCCGTTGGGGCGTGATGTAGGTGCGTGCCAAGGCCGCAGCCGAGGTGCGCTTTCCTCTTCCTCGTATGAGAATGCTCTCCCGGAGGCTCTCATCCCTTCATGCCAGCCCGTTGGGGCGTGATTGTCATACGTGAACGGGAAAGCGCACCTCGGTTGCGACCTCGGCACGCACCTACACTTCTCCATCATGATTCTCGTTATTTGAGCTTGAGCGGTATTTCCCTTCACGGGTGGCTGCTACTATCAGGAGACTGGAAGTTGGGTCATGCCGATAACGTCGTTGGTGAGGCGGTCCAGTTGCGCTTCGACGAATGAGGCGGCATTGACCGCTTCCTGGCTGCTTGTATCAGGCTGCTGTTGCTGGCGCGTCGCAAAATCACTGTAGCACTGCTCCAGTAGTGTCTTCAGGACGGATTGGACGTGCGTCAAGCCTTGATCGAGCGTCTCTACTTCGCTGAGATGTCGTCCGGTGGAGACGGCGGCCTCCAGATCGCGTAAGATTTCTTCGGTCTGCTGGACAAAGGCGGTCAGGCCCGGTAGCGCCTGTTGCTGCCTGTCAAGGGTGCGAATATGCTGGGCCAGCGCGGTGATACGATCACTGAAGTGCTGGTTATAGGTCACCAGGGCATAGAAGCGCTCTACCGCTCCCTGTTTGTTTTTCGGCTCACTCAAGAGGCGCTGGAAGGATGCGCTCGTGTTGGCATTTTCCAGATGCGCGCACCTGCTCGCCTGATGAACTGCGTCCCACGCATGAGTCTCGCCTAGATAGACAGCCATCACACAATGGAAATATTCTCGATTGGCGGTGATGGTGCGGGCCAGTTGCGCGGGCATACGCTCCAGTTCCCACTGCGGCCAGAAGAGATAGCCGAAGAGGATCGCGATCAGCCCCCCAATACCTGTATTGGCGATACGGATCAGAGCAATTCCCCAGCCATCGTGGGCGCTAAAATCAAGCATCAGGACCACGAAGAGGGTCAGGAAGACGACGAAAATACCATAGTCACCAGAGAGATGGGCGAAGGTGAAAAAGGCAATCAGGAAGAGCAATGCGATCACAAGGATCTCATTATGGACGGTGGCGACCAGCAAGGTCGCGGCAAGCCCACCCAGCATCGTTCCCAGGACACGCTGACTGGCGCGCAGACGTGTGCCGCCATAATCCGGCTTGAGGATAAAGAGGATGGTCAGGGGTATCCAGTAGCCGTTGGGGATGCGCAAAGGGATATAGCAGGCGACCGCCAGCGTGGTCGCAACCGCCAGACGCAGCGCATGACGAAAGATCAAAGAGCGTGGCGTCAGATTATCCACCAGCAGGCTCAGGCGCTCATTGACGCGGCTCCGTAGCGTATGCAGCCAGGGCCATGAGCTACGTCCCTTTTGCACCTGAGAAGATTCAAAACTACGGCCTGTATACAGGCGCCGGGCGTAGCCAAAGGCCGTCTCCATCTCTGCTCGGACATGTTTGAGTAAGCGCAACACATTGCGCAAGCGAGCCAGCGCCGCATAATCCGGCAGCAGATGTGGTAAAGCCTCACGCAACTGCTCCTCTAGCGTATCCAGGCGCTGCAAATCCTCATGCCAGACCATCTCATGCAGGGCCGTACCGCGCTCGATTTGAGCAGCCAGCCGCTTCAGTATCAAAGCAATCTGCTGAACCGGGGCATTCAACAAGGCCGAGATTTCCTGCTTCTCAGTATGGCTATCGATAGTGCTCAGGGCAACCTCTGTACTCTCAGCCAGGGCAATCGCGGCATCAAACAGGCGGTCAGCGCTCAGGGTCAGCAGGAGGAACAGGCGACCCTGCGCACTGGATTCCTCACGCTTCGAGCGGAACATGAGCATGACTTCATGCGCGGTGTTCTGGGCGGCATGGACACCGGCCCGCTCGCTCTGTACCAGTTGATTCCACTGCACACCGCTCTTGCGCGGCCCCTGATCGGGACGACAGGAATGCCCGATAAACTCGCTCACCGCCTGATAATAGGCGGATAAAGCATCCTGTACCGGCTGAAGCGGCTGCCAGGGCCAGAGCCAGAGGGTCAACAACATCGCCCAGGCACCACCCAGCACAAAAGATCCCAATCGTTCACCGGCCAGCAGCAAAGACGCAGGCGATCCCATCACGATAATAAAGATGCCCACCACCACAAAACCAACCTTGGAGCCCACATTACCGAAAACGCCCAGCATCCCACAGCCAAAGGCACACAGCAACATCAGAGGCACCGCCAGCCAGACACTCCCACCGATCAACGTCGCCACAAAGGCCGCCAGCGAAATACCGAGCGTCGCAATGCCCATCGCAAAGGCGCGTGTGCGATACAGACCACCCACATCGGCCAATATCGCGTATAATCCGCCCATAAAAACCATCACGCCCAGGTCCGCACGTTTCAGAAAGGCACCCACAATAATCGGCAGTACCGTAATCAGAGTCATCCGAATGCCGCCGGTAATCGAAGCTTTATCAAGCTGAAAGGCAGTACGCATATAATAGCGCACACTGCTAGTTAAAGATCTTACAGCATCTTGCATAGAAATAATTATTCCTCAAGCGCAATAAAGTAAAATAAAGAAGATAGGTATATTCTCAGGCCATCCATTTATAAAAGGATAAGGAGTAGGGCACATCGCGACCGAATAGCGTAGTCGCGTACTGCCAGGAGAGGAACATTTTCAGCGCTGAAAGAAGATGCCATTCCTCGTAGCTGCGGTGCAAACATGGGGCTTCATCGGGTGTTGCCTGCCGCTGCGTTATTCCTGAATAGGAATATATCTATTATATCATATAGAGAGAGCATCTGTTAACAAGTGTCAAGGCCGATGTATTCGCGAGCCAGCCATAAATTCCTTTCCTTTTAAATAGGGTTCATAACACATCCATTGACAGCAGCCTGCCGCGCCACGATACTACAGGAGAAGGAAACTGAACAGGATAAAGAGACCAAAGAGCGCAATCACGGCGCCGGAAATGCGGTGAATCCAGAGCAGCCAGCGCGCCGTAAAACGTCCTCGCAACAGGCTGACCGCACCCGTCAGGATAAGCCACCAGCACGCCGAACCCGAAAAGACGCCACCGACCACCAGCAAAGCCGTCCACACATTGCTCTTACCACTACCAACGCCGAATCCGGCAAAAATAGCCGCAAACGAAAGGATCGTCAAAGGATTTGTCAGCGTCAGCAGCAACGTCGAGAGATAGGCTCCCACCAGATTAGCCGTCTTCACTGCGACGCTGGCCGCATGCTCAGCCGGACGAGCCAGCAGTGTTTTGCCACCCAGATAGAGCAAAAAGAGTCCACCAATAAGGCGAATCCAGGCTTGCTGATCAATGATCAATGTACCGATCATTGATAGGCCAAAGGCAGCGACCGAGCCATACAACGCATCAGCACAGGCCACGCCCAGGCCGGACAACAATCCATAGCGGAAGCCGCGCCGCAATGTTCGCTGGATACACAACACACTCATCGGACCCACCACCGCCGCCACTGACAGACCGATCAACAGACCGCGCAACCAGAAACTGACAGCCATACCATACAATCCTTCCTCTTAAAGCGCTCACATCGCGCCAGACATACAAAAAGCGCCAGATCCTCATCGGAAGATCTGACGCTCACAACAATACTGCAGGGATTTGTTCAGGGAGCAAAACACAGGCCAATAGAGCCAGATCTTACCGAAGATTGGCTTTGTTGTTGCTGCTGCTTGCGACCATACCTATCAATATCCCGATACACTAGTGACTCCCTGAATGACGTTATTCATTTTTTGCGAAAACAATTGTCACAATTATAACACATCCCTCACACCATCCTATGAACAATCGCGAAATGGATTTCAATTCCATCATTATTTTATATGCTGTGCAGGGTTGGCGTTCTTGATGATCAGATTGAGAAGGGCAGAGCCGACACAAGTCCTTTTTTCTTGTCAAATGAGGGTGATATCGAATATTCTTGATTAAGAAGCAGGTTGGTTTCTAAAAAAAGAAAAAGAATTCGGTTCTCAATTGGTGCCAGTTGCTCTGGCGCGTACAAAGGAGAAGCGTAAGGGGATAATTGCCGTAATGCAGCATTTGGGTTTTGGAAATTGGACGCGCCGCAAAATCTGGCGCATCTTTGTTGCATTGGTCACGATAGTAGCCTGCATTATTGCTTCTATTGTGACACCACGCTTGCTTTCTTTCAATGCAATGACCAGTGGTCCAGCGCCGACAGGCAATAGCGGGCTCACACAAAGAGCGATTATCAGTTCCACGTCCGTCAGCTCTAAATCCGTCAACGCCCTGCAAATCTCTCCACATCAACTCCCATCGGGGAATACCTCAAAGCCCGCGCAGACCGGAAAAAACCAGGCTGGCACTGCGGCACAGCCAACGGCAACCACCGGGGGCTCGACTGCCGGGACAGCGAGTGCTGGAAATACAGCAACAGCAGATCCATCCGGTCAGGCGATACCGAACGGGGATCTCGCGGGCTGGCGACAAATTTTTGCTGAGGACTTCAATACGAATGTTCCAGCGGGTAGCTTCCCTGGCAGTATCTATGGCAATGAATTCACGACTTATGCCGATGGCACCCCTGATACCGCCGGTCAGCAAGGCGCGCCCTCGCGCTATTATCCCTCGAAGGTTGCCAGCGTCAGCAATGGCCTGCTTGATCTCTATTTACACACTGAGAATGGCACGCCAATGGCTGCCGCGTTCCTCCCGAAGTTGCAAGGAAATCATCTGTACGGGAAATATACGATCCGTTTCCGTGCCGATAACCTCCCAGGCTTCAAAACGGCCTGGCTCCTGTGGCCTGACGACAATATCTGGCCCAGCCATGGCGAGATCGACTTTCCTGAGAATGGTCTTGACGGCACGATCAATGCCTTTATGCATCATCTCGGCGCGAGTAGCGGTAACGACCAGGATACCTATACAACGAGTGCCAACGACCAATCCTGGCACACCACCAGTATCGAATGGACCCCCAATAGCGTCAACTTCATTCTCGACGGACAATCCATTGGCACATCCACCACCCGCATACCCAATGGCCCGATGCACTGGGTCATCCAGACCGAATCCTGCCTGCCAACCTGTCCCGCCGCCTCCACCGCTGGCTATATCCAGATCGACTGGATCACCGCCTACACGCCCGCCTGAAAACCAATCTTCCTCTCTTCATGTTTCATATTGGTTGTAATGGACAAAAACGCACGATCATCTTGCCCCTATGCCTCTGCCAGTGTCCGCATCCCTGCTCCATTATACGGCTAATAGATGATGATGCCGGTGAAGAGTTGGACGTGGTCGTAGATCCATTTGGCGTCGTTGGTGGACATGTTGACGCAGCCGTGTGAACCCAGATCGGCGGCGGTATCTCCCGTGACGTCTTGATGGGGAAATTGGGTGTTGGGTCCATATTCGGCTCGCCACCAGCTATCGTGGACGTAGTAGCCGTTGCTGTGATATTGCATGCCGTAGTTGATGGGCGTGTCGGGATACCAGTAGCGCGATCCTTTAGGATCACTGGATTTGAAGACGATGTGCGTTTGACGGCTTTCGACCCACCAGCTTCCCGGCGGGGTCGGTTTATCAGGTTGCCCGGTGGTAACCTGGAAGGTTTTGGTGAGCTTGCCCTGGTTGTAGACGCGCATAGTTTGCTCGGCCAGGGATACCACCAGGACCTCGCGATCCATCTTATGATAGGTGGTGAGCAGTTGCAGGTCAGTCTGATGGACCTGATTAGAGGGCGTGGTGTCGCTGCTGTTGGCGACATAGGCTTTGAAGTTAGTCAGGTACATGTTGGTATTTTCGATGATTTGTTGATAGTCGGCCAGGGTTTTGGCGGCGGATAAATCATCGTTGATCCAGGTGCCAATGCCAGTCTGATTGTCGTATTCAAAGCCCATTTTATAGGTGATATTGTTATAGCTGTCGTGATGGGGATGCTTGTTTTCCCAGTCGGAGACCTGTTGCTGCAATTGCTGCTGTAACCTGCTCTCCTCGACTTTAGCGGCTGGCAGTTGGATAGCGGTTACGTGGGCACGCGTCTGGGCCAGGGCGCTCTGATAACTGCTGACGGTACGGGCCGTTTGCAGCGCATGCTGATCGCTGAGATATTGCTGCTGATAGGAATCCGTCTGTCCTTCATATGTTTTGATCTGCGTAATCCACTGCTGGAACGTCTGCAACTCCATACTGCCCTGACTTTTCAGGCTGTCGCTGATGGCCGGAGCGGCGCTGGTACTGCTCGCCTGCGGTTGTTGGGACGATGAGGTGGGAGCCGACGTTTGACCGGGTAACTGGCAAGCGCTCAGCAGCAGACAAAGTGTCAGACTACACAGCAGGCAGAGCATCCCGTCAGGCCGTTTCGCTGTTGTAAAGACACCTCGTAGATCATGCATGGAAGAACTCCTTTTTCGCTTCTAGAAAGTTATCAGCTTGTTGAGCAGTCCTGGCTCAAAGAGCGGTATGTGCTACTACTTGTCTCTTAGTATACGCCAGAGCGAGCAAATTCGCCATTATTAGTACTCTTTTTTGCCGCCTGCGGCGGCGACACAATCCTCCGTAGCGGGCACCCTTCACGGTGGAGCCCGGGCATGGGACAGAGAGTTGGGGAACGATGTAGGTGCGTGCCGAGGTCGCAACCGAGGTGCGCTTGCCTGTTCACGTATCTCCATCTCCCTCCAACGCTCTCTCTTCTCCCCTCGCACCTCGGTTGGGGTACCCATGTGCCTACGGGCGAGCGGATCGTACGATGATGAGGAAAGCGCACCTCGGTTGCGACCTCGGCACGCACCTACACTTCCTCCTTCATGCTTCTCGGGGGTTAAGCGCTATTGCCCATGAAGGGGGGCCGCTACTTTTGATGGTTATATGATCCAAGGGGGCGCTGCGCGCTCTCACACATTGGTTGGATCTGGTGTACAGCCCCTGCCTGGGTGTACAAAGCCCCGAGCTATCTATATACATATCAATCTATTCTCTTCTGACGGTCTTTTAGCCACCTTTTTGGATGCGTGCGATGATGTCCTGATGCAGCTTTTTGTTGCCAGCCAGGACCAGCGAGAAGCGATCATTCAGGTTCAGAATAGGGCGCAGGGGCTTGCCTTCATGATCGGTAACCAGTCCACCGGCTTCTAGCACGATGCTGGCAGAGGCGAGAAAGGACTCTCCGGTAATTTCATCCCCAATATCGATGTAGGCATCATAGGTGCCGCTGGCGACATAGACACTATCGATGGCGGAGCTGCCAGTACGGCGCACGATGCCCAGGCGTGGATTGCCGGTGAGCAGCGAGCGCAGGGTATCCCCGTTGTGTCCATCCAGATTCAGGCCCGCCACACAATCTTTGAGTGCCGTGGTCGTACTGACCTGACAGCGGCGTCCATTGCGGAACGCGCCGCCGCCCTTCTGGGCCTCATAGACAATGCCGGTGAACAGCTCACCGACAAGGGCCCACTGGACATGTTCTGGTGTCACGGGCGCGTCGATGGGCAGGACGGCCAGGGCAACCGCTGCCGTCATCACACCACGCTCAACATTTGTCGAGCCATCAATGGGGTCCACCACAATCCGATACAGGGGATGCTCAGAGGTAGCAAAGGTGGGGCGTTCTTCAGTGATAATTTCAAATCCCAGGCCACTTTCAACAAGACCCGAAATAATGAGATCCTCAGCATCGCGATCAAACTGCATCGTCGTATGCTTGGAGGAACGGGCATAGACCTGCTTACGATCATAGCGCTCGGCCTGGGTATAGGCTCGGACCTGACGAAATAGCTGTTCGAGTAATTCTAACATGTTGGTTTCGCCTATCTCTTGCGCGCAAGCGAATCTCCCGCGCAAGTTCTTTTTCATAGCCATTATGTGCGGTACATCTAAAGCGCTGCCCTCGTTGGCCCTCTGAGTGCCACATGACTGCACTTGCATCCATTGCAAGCGCTTTCACTCTATCATCTTAACGCTCTGGAGGGCAAAAACGTTGCGCCGATTTTGTCGCAGCAGTCGAGCCAGCGTGACAGAAATAGCGACCTCGCTCTGATCACAGGCTAGCCAGCGGCGTCCCAACTGCTCGGAGACGCCGGGGGTCACTCCACTCCCGCAGCAACAGTCCAGCACCAGATCATTTTCCTCCGACGAGGCCAAAATGATACGTTCCAGTAAGGCGGCGGGCTTCTGCGTCGCATAGCCGGTCCGTTCGGGATCTTTCTGGTGCAAATGACTGATGTCACTCCATACATCATCCAGTCCCATTGTCATATCTTCAGAATAGCGATACAGCTTCCCAGCCGAACGAATCGTCCAGCTAGTCTGCCCATTCTCATCCACCTCCTTGCGCATATGGTTCCGCTTCTCCTTGCCGCGCCGCAGGCCCACACGCTCACCATGAAAGGTATAGTCAGAGGATTTCGCGTAGAGTAGCAAGGTATCATGCTTACGCGCAAACGCCCGCTGCGTCCTCCCACCCGACTGATAATGCCAGATAATTTCATTCTTCAGACCCCCACCTCGTGCCGGAGACTGAAAAAGCTCATCCAACATCACCCGCGCATAGTGAGTCGCCCGCCAATCCAGATGGACATACAGGCAACCATCCGGGGCCAGCAAATGATAGAGATAGTAGAATGTCTCATACAGCCATTGTAAATAGCCATCCAGATCATTCTGCCAGATATCGCGATAGGCAATGCTGGTAGCGGACGCATCCTGTGCCCCGACGCGAAATGTCCGGCCCGTCATAAAAGGAGGATCTACATAGATCAACTGGACGCCGTCCGCAAACTCCGGGAGCAGGGCCCGCAGCACCTCAGAGCGATCCCCCAGAATCAAGCGATTGTGCCACTCCTGGGAAGAATGTGGTCGGGAAGAGCGCTCATCTGGTCGATACCATTCCCGTGTTTGCAACGGCAACGACGGCGCATGCAATAAAGGTCGTAATTTCCCCCGCCAAACCAATTCAGCCATACGTACCTATCAGACCCTCCAATCACAAACGCATGCATAGCTATCCTCTACAATATATAGATTTAATCGCCTCTATACTAGCAAAAAATAGCATAGAATACGCCATAGTATCATGCACAACAGAATACACTAAATGCTGTGTTCACTCTATCATATCTGTAGAAAAATAGCTACCTGCTTACGTATAACAGCAATGCATTTCAAAGCTCACAAGCAGGACAGAACACCAGGCCCAACCTATGCCTCGACCCAACGTAGCGGCCCCCGTTCTACGGGGGAATTACACGACCATCTCGCACCCCGTAACCGACCTGCATCTCCAGCGCTCTCTGGTAGAAGCATGTTGTCAACCCACCTACTCCAACAAATGAATGGAAAGAGGGAGCATGGGGAACGCCGATGCATCCGTAGGAGCCACCCTTCACGGGTAATACTTCTGACTTAAGCCATCGCCGAGTGTTTGGGGATGGCTTCTCTCGCCGGTTTTCCTGACGGCTTTTCCTTGTCGAGTTCTGCTTGCTCTCGAATCACGGTTTCCACAAAGGACAGATACGTCTCCTCTTTTTCAAATGCTCTGGGTGCCTTTCGCTCTCGCTTCTTGGGTTTGTATTTGCTATGCACTCGTTTGACCTCCCGATAATTCATGCGCATCTTCTCCTGCCGTACGCCCTCCTGGCTGATGTGAAAAACCATGCGTGTGTGAAGGTGTTCTTGGTTCTCTGGCGCATAGATCATGCTTCGTCTCACCCCTCGGCGCACCTGCTCAATGGCATTGCTGCAACTGATCCGACGAGGATCCTCCTGGATCAAGCTGGCTGCTTCCTTCATCCATCCTCGCACGGCATAGTGGGTGAGAAAGAGGGCATACAGCTCTTGCTTGACCCCATCGGGCTTGCGCGAGCGTACCACTCTCTTTTGTTCCTGCAGGGTCACTTTTTGTTCGCGAATCATGAGCTCAATGCCCCAACGTTGCCGATAGAGCGCAATCAATTCCTGCATGGGATAGAGCGTTTCATCAAGCAGACTGGTGACCAGCCGGAAGATTTCTCCTGGTTTTCCACAACGCGCATCGCTGACCTGGTACTCAATCACGCGCAACGTTTGAGGCTCGCTGGCGCGATAGTGCGATGAACTTGAGGGGGACACCGTGGTAAGATAACTGCCATCCGAGCACCGCTTTTCGATCGTCAGGAGCTGGTTTTTTTTGATGCGGAAGAGGATATCGGCTCCCAGCTGGCTCACACGCTCGGCGACAAAGAGACTGAAGATCCCTCGATCCCCCAGCAGCAGCATACCAGGGCGAAGAGAGGGGAGAAGATCCACCACGCCATGCATCTCGGAGCGATGGAAGTTCCCCAGAGAGACATTCATGATCGCTCGACTTCCCACTTCCATCAGCAGCACCGCACGCGCCTGAGGATAGGCTCCCTGACCATACTGGTTGCGAGCCCGGCCAAAGGCACGCGCGTTTTCCGGGGTATCGGGCGCATCAAAGAAGGTGCCATCCACCGCCATGACGCGCAGATGATGATAAAAAGCGCCCGGTGTCTGCTGATCGCAAAGGGGCTGACAACAGCGTTCAATGAGCTGGCGAAACGGTTCGGATCCCAGGCGTTCGCGTTGCCGACTCAAAGCGGCACTGCAAAGACGGGTGTCAGGCAGGCGTGGATGCAACTCGGTCAATTCCGAACTGATTTCTTGCCAGACCTGCTCTTGAGAGCGCCGTCGCCACAAGGAACAACTGAGCTGAAAGAGCATCATCGCTTCTGGCGTACAGCCCCGCACGCGTGTTTTTTTGGCGGGGGTGTTGAGCGCTTTCTGCTGCTGGCAGGCCGTCAAGATCTCCGAGACAATCAAGCGAGGGTAAAAGGTTTCAAAAAAACTAGAGCGGCAAGCCTGATCTGAAGCTGATGGTAAATTAACTGAAGGGTGGGCCGATTTTGCACGGAAAGGTGGGAATTTGACGTGAAGGATGGGAATCAGCGTTTCATCTCCAGGCCATGCCGCTTCTAATGCGGCTTCTTCTATTGGCATTTTGTAAATTGGGCCAGTGTTCAGTGCCTGGTAAGCTGTAAATTTTGAGATGAAACTGGTGGAACTTTGGCAATTGTTCTGTGGATGAGTTGCTTCCTCTATCCTCGTTTCAGCGGTCTTCTTGTTGTTGTGAAGGCCGCTGATCAACAGAAAATGAGCAAAATTTCACCAGTTTCATCTCAAAATTTACATCCTTAGTGTGTCACTTCTCCTGCAGCTTCTTCCTGTTTATATAGCTGTTCGAGTTTCTTGGCAGTTTCCTCGTTTACTGGAAGATAGACCACCATTTTCAACCCTGGAGAACCATCGATCTGAAAAGTACTATGGTCGAGTGCAAGCAAACCTGCTTGCGGATGAAGAAGTTCCTTCTGTCCATCTTGTCTCCCTTGCACCTCATGACGCGGCCACCAGCACGCAAATTCTGGACTGCAATGCTGCAGATCCGTAATCAGTGCACCCAACTGTTCATCATCGCGATATTGGCTGCTACTCGCTCGGAACTGTGCCAGAATCCGTTGCGCCATTGCTTCCCAATCCACGAAACGGTGACGAAATTCCTCATGGGTGAAGATTAAACGCACAATATTGCGCTCTTCTATTGGCAGGGCTGCAAAGTTTGTGATAACCTGGCACGCCGCACGATTCCAGGCCAGGATATCCCATCTCCGGCCCATAATATAGGCTGGGCTGCTTCCCTGGTGCTCAAGAAACTTCTGCAAGAAAGGACTGGCATGTTCCTGCTGAGGCGCAGGATGCTGAGGTGGTACTTGACCTGCTAGAAGAAACAGATGTGCTTTCTCCTCCGCAGAAAGCCGTAAGGTTCGTGCCAGACTATCGAGGACCTGGACGGAGACATTGATCTCTCTCCCCTGTTCCAGCCAAGTATACCAGGTGACCCCGACACCGGCAAGTTGTGCCACTTCTTCTCGTCTCAATCCCACCGTCTTGCGGCGTGCTGTGCGTGGCAATCCCACATCTGTTGGTGACAGCCTGGCCCTGCGCGTGCGTAAGAAGGTTGCCAGTTCTCCACGTTGCTCGTTGTTATTTGTCATGCTGCGCTCCTTTCCCTGGTGGTGCCAATACCAGTATTAGCACGCTCTGGTATAGCCTCAGAACCTGTGGCATGCTACTACCAGAATTAGCATGCTCGCATAAGAGCAGCAATGTCAAGTTGCAAATACAGAAAGGACATAGTATATGAAAGCCGCAATTCTCAAAACCATCGGTCAACCTCTTACCATTGAAGATATTCCTGAACCAGTGCCGGGTGCAGGCGAAGTACTTGTTCGTGTGCTAGCTGCTCCAGTCCTGGCCTATGCACAGGAAGTCTTTACTGGGCAAAGACACTATCCCTTATTGCTTCCGCTCGCTCCCGGCTGTGGAGCTGTCGGTATTGTAGAAAAAACGGGTCCCGACGCTACTCGACTTAAACCTGGTCAGCTCGTCTTCTGCGATCCCACCGTGCGGTCACGTGATGATGCTCTTTCCCCAGATATCATGCTGCAAGGATGGGTCGCTCCTGGCGAGGGACCACAGAAACTCCAGGCACACTTCAGGAATAGTTCGTTTGCTGAAAAAATGCTCTTACCCCTTGAGAATGCCTTCTCTCTTGAACATGTGCGTTCCATTGATCCCGCCAAACTTGTCTGGCTGAATACGCTGCTAGTCTCCTACGGTGGGTTCTTAGCTGCGGGCCTCCAGCCTGGACAGGTTATTATGGTCAATGGAGCAACCGGTCACTTCGGTAGTGCCGCTGTCGCCGTTGCTTTGGCTATGGGCGCGGCTCGCGTCGTTGCATCTGGGCGCAATGAGCAAGCTCTTAACACGCTCGTACACCAATTCGGTTCACGTGTCCGTCCTGTGCTACTTTCTGCAGATGAAGCGACTGGTAGTAATCGCTTTAGAGAAGCTACTGAAGGTTCTTCCATCACGTATTCGGCCTATTCTTTATCTGAAGATGAAGCGATGAACCGCAAACGCTTTATGGAAGCGGCTGAAGGTCCAATCGATTGCCTGCTGGATATCCTGGGACCCATCCACGATTCCGCACCAACCCGCCGTGCCATTATGACTGTGCGCCCCGGAGGAACAGCCGTCTTGATGGGAGGTGTGCAAGCCGATCTGGATATACCTTATAACTACGTGATGCGCAACAACCTGGTGATTCGCGGCCAATGGATGTGTCCAAGGCATGCGCCCTCGCTGCTAGTTGAGTTGATTAACAGTGGCCTGCTCAACCTTGAACCATTCTCCGTCTCCACATTTTCGCTTGAGCAGGTAAATCAAGCAGTCCAATATGCCCACGACCATGGAGGCGCTTTCCAACTCACGGTGCTTAAACCATCCAGCATTTAAAAGGCTTGTGCGTCACTAAAGGCAGATCTCTCATTGGTGTTTGGTAACCTAAGCGAAGGGGGCACCCCCTTCGCTTAGGTTACCAAACACCATGCACTGACACTGGCCCAATTTACAAAATGCCAATAGAAGAAGCCGCATTAGAAGCGGCATGGCCTGGAGGTGAAACGCTGATTCCCATCCTTCACGTCAAATTCCCACCTTTCCGTGCAAAGTCGGTCCACCCTTCAGTTAATTTACCAGCTGATAGATGGTAGAAGGGTGTATATGTCAGAATGAAATGGACGATTGTGAGATGAATTATTCCCTCTTTGATGCCATAAAAATCGTAAAAGCACTAGCAGCATGCATTTCACGGTGATAGGAGAGTTCTGCCTTTCCCATACGAACAAGAAAAGCGTTGAAAGAGCTCTCAACCCTCCATTTGTATGAGCATACCGTCGAGCCTCACACGCTCATCGGCCTCCACGAAACTCTTGACTTTTTTCTCTTTTCATATTAAAGTCTTGTATATACAAGACTTATACATTGAGAAGGGGAATGCGAACAAGCATGAAGAGATCGGAGAACAAGAGCCGTTATGCCATCCTGGGTATGCTGACGATTGCACCCATGTCAGGATATGATCTCAAAAAATTCACCGAGAAAAGCATGAACTACTTCTGGAACGAAAACTATGCCTGGATCTACCCGACGCTGAAACAGTTGGAGCAGGAAGGGCTGGTCGTCAGCTCTCAGGAGAAACAAGAGGGGCGGCCAGATCGACATCTCTACACGTTGACTGAGCAGGGAAGGGCGGAGTTGCGCCGCTGGCTCAACGAACCGACAGTGTTTCACGAGACTCCACGCAATGAACATCTGCTCAAGATGTTCTTCGCAGATCAGGTGCCTCTCTCCATCACGATAGAACAGATGAGGTTCTGGCGCGAGGCGCTCCAAAACATGCTCACGTCCCTTGAGGATCTCGATCGGCAAGCATCTGTTGTCGCATTGGAACAGAAAGTGCCCCAAGGGCGTCCATATCGGCTCCTCGCTCTCAGCTATGGCTTACATATGGGACGAGCACAACTCGTGTGGTGTGAGGAAACCATTGCAAAGCTTGAAGGACTTCCCTAGAAAAGAGGAAAAGAACGATGAATACCTATGTCTTAATTCACGGTGCCTGGCTTGGTGGGTGGTGCTGGTCGAAGCTGACGCCACTGCTCAAGCAAGCGGGCCATCGCATTGTCACTTTTGATCTCCCTGCCCACGGCGAGGATTCGTCTCCCGTCTCGTCTGCTTCGCTTCAAAGCTATACTGACCAGGTGGCGCAGATGCTTGAGCAGCAGCCCGAGCCAGTGATCATTGTCGCCCACAGTATGGGAGGCGTCGTGGCATCACAGGTAGCGGAGCGGCATCCGGAGCGCATTCAGACCCTCGTCTACTTGAGTGCCTATCTACTTCGTGAGAGCGAGTCCCTCTCTCAGATCGCAGGATCAGATCGTGAGGCCAAGCTTGGCACCTACTTCGTCGTCAATGAGCCTCAAGGGACGCTCGGCATTCGAGAGGAGGGGTTGAAGGAGGCATTGTTCGCCGATTGCCCAGATGAGGACGTGTCTCGTGCAAAGATCAAGTACCGTGATGAGCCGTTGGCACCGCTTGTCACTCCCGTAAGCGTGAGCACGCAACGGTTTGGACGAGTACCGCGCGTGTACATCCAGACGCTGCAAGACCGGGTGGTATCTCCTGCAGCACAGAAGCAGATGTACACAGCGACGCCATGCCAGCGGGTCTTCTCGCTTGAGACGGGACATCTCCCCTTCTTTGCCGCGCCAGACAAACTGGCCGCCCATCTCCTCTCGCTGAGTCAAGAGTGAGGAAGGTTTGCCTCAATTGGTTGTTCATACAAGAAACGGTCATGGTCTCTACGACGTGCAGAGTGAGCACAAGCCAGGAAACACACGTTGCCATTCCGCTCGCGTTTCCCCTGTGAGATGCGCCATGTGATCTTGCCCCAATTGAGGAGAGGGGTAGCATGTTGAGGTTAATCCATCAATTGTTCGCACATGAAGGGACACATATATTGTAAAGCGGAATGTGCTCTGGAAGCATCATAGACAAGACAGAGACTCCTTCTCACGCTTTCGCATGGCATCAACGCTCTGGTGCCATGTTTTTTCTCGCTCCGAGACAAGAGAAGTATGACACGAAAAACAATCCAGTGACGAGTCCAGGACATGCGTGAACAAGATACTACAAAGTTGTCTTGGCTGTGACTTCTGACATGATCCAGTAGGAGGTTCTCCGTGGCAAGAAAGCAAAGCCGTCCACCTCCAGTTCGATGTGTGACACTCTCCCCGCTTCAAATCACCTGTCAGAAGTGTGGTAGTCGAATGCGTATGGGCCATCACAGCCACCGGACGGTGACGACCTTACAGGGGGTCACGCGTCTCACGCTCAAAGTGTACCGGTGCCGAAACACAGCCTGCCCGCGCTTCCACCGGCCAACGCGACCAGAGGAAGAAGGTGGATGGGCACTGCCCCACGGAGAATTTGGCTTGGATGTGGTTGCCCTGGTCGGGACATTGCGTTATCAACAGCAACGCAGTATTCCGCAGATCCACCAGGAGTTGCTTGACAGAGGTCTCGTGGTGGCCCAACGAACCGTCACCGATCAACTCTATCGGTATGAAGAACTGCTAGCGCTCCATCTGGCGGACGGAAAGCGGTTGCGTGAGCGGCTCAAAGGCCAGAAGCAGGTGATCTTAGCCCTTGATGGATTGCAGCCGGATGTGGGGCACGAGGTATTGTGGGTGCTGCGCGACTGCTGTTCGGGAGAAGTATTGGTGGCGCGGAGCTTGCTCGGAGCGACAGAAAAGGATTTAGTGCCGCTCTTGGAAGAGGTTGCCAATCTGTGTCGAATATTGGAGATCCCGATCAAAGGAGTGATTACTGATGGGCAACGTTCCATCCGCAACGCGGTGGCGAGCGCACTGCCAGACATTCCCCACCAGCTTTGCCATTTTCACTACTTGCGTGAGGCCGCCAAACCCATCGCCGATGCTGACCGCCATGCCAAGAAGGAACTCAAAAAACACGTGCGTGGGGTGCGTCCGATCGAGCGGTCATTAGAGAGACGAACGGATGAGGAGGCTGAGGCGGTACGCGGCTATTGTCTGGCGGTCAGGAGCGCACTCACGGATGATGGACAACCACCGCTCGATGCCGATGGGTTGAAGCTCAAAAAACGCCTTCAAGATATTTCTGGCTCCATCGTTCGCATTGAACAAAAAAGGAAGCTTCCTGACGAGCTTAGCCGTCTTCAACGGCTCATGCAAGCAGGATTGACAGCGACAGAAAACCTCTGGCCAGCCATCGAGCAAGCGTATGCGTGGGTGCATCAAGCAGCTCACCTGCTGGCTAATGCCAACCAGCACGATGTGGACACGCTGAAGCAGGAATATCAACAGCTCTTGTCCACCATGACTCAACAGCAAGATCGACTTGGAGCCCTGGCTCCTGCGGTCACGCACTTCCAGAAAGTCACGGCCAGCTATTGGGATGGTTTGTTTGCGTGCTATCAGGTGAACGATTTGCCTTGCACCAACAATGACCTGGAACAGTTCTTTGGCACTGCCCGGCATGCCGAGCGGCGCGCCACCGGACGGAAACGGGCGTCACCGACCCTGATCGTTCGTGGCTCAGTACGCGTTGTTGCTGCAGGAGCCAGCCGCATCTTGTCCATTTCGGCTGCGGACCTCCGCCCTTCCAATATCACCGCCTGGCAGGCGCTTCGCCAGGCTCTTGACTATCGTCACGAGGGTCGTCGTCGCCAACTCCGCTTTCGCCGTGATCCACAGACCTATCTTGCCTCGTTGGAAGAGTGCCTTTGCCGATCAGGTTTGCCGTCGTAGAAAAAAAGTGAGATTCATGTGTTCACAGACCTTGTCATTTTCGTGCAACTGACGTAAGCTAAGCATCAAGAACGTCCTTTCTTCACATGGAGTTTTTTTTAGTATGTCAGAAAGGACATTCTTGATGCTTTTTTCTCCCCATTCCCCCCCCTTTTTTCTTAAGTCAGAAGTATTACCCGTGAAGGGTGGCTTCTACGGATCCTGGCGTGCTTGCAAACGTTTTTTGGGTGCACTACCACCCCGCTTCATGAAGAGGAATGAAGGCGAGAGGAGCCATCCGTAGGAGCCACCCTTCACGGGTGGAGGGCCACGACGCTCTCGCACTGGCTCTGATCTTCCCGCCTGCACTGGTGGGGCTTTGGGGCGGAATGGCAATGCCCCTCCACCCGTGAGAACTTATCCGAAAACCTACAAGGAGGAAACGCGATCACATTGTTGAAAGCAAATGAGCGCACAAGCCAAGCACAACAAGGTCTGATAGGAACGCGGGCGCTTCTCCCAGCGGATCAGCAGAC
>NZ_BIXY01000058.1:0-12868 GCF_008326305.1 Dictyobacter arantiisoli
AGCAAGGCGAACAAGGTGGCTTCGTTGCTCTGAGGTGTTTTCCCACGCAATTGTGCCAGTTTGAGAACCTGCTTCATCCGTTTGAAAACGAGCTCGACTTGCCAGCGTGCTCGGTAGAGCTGCGAGATCTGATCAGTGGACCAACTCGTCGTTGGTAAAGAGGTGAAGACAATCAACCATCCAGCCAACAACAAGGTCTTATTGCCTCTCAGGTGCTCCGAGATGTTTTGCATACCGAAGAGCTAGATAGCCTACGAGAAGCAGTGTTACATACGTTCAACCGTGAGAACATGGCTGCCGAAAACGCTCTCCCCATTCCAGAAGAAGCCAGTTTGCTTCTTGGCGAGCATGAGAAGGCTTTGACCTGCCCTGTCTGTGATGCACGCTGCCCGACCTACTTCCACTACTGTTTCAACTGCGGCACCTCTTTCGAACCCTGAGGAGCTACATATATCATGATCTGAAACAAACAGGTACAGCACGTTTGTTTCAGATCATGAGCGAAGAACAGGTGACCAGTGTTTCATCTTTCCGGATTCCTGTCAACGATACCGATCAGAACAGAGCATGTTCTTCGGCTCTACCTCGCGCAAAAAATTCTTGCCGCACCCTCAGCCATGTAACGATGTTGTTGCAAGGGTTGCTAACAGTATGTGTAACCTATGTCGTGAGTCGGTTTCTGCACGTCTCTATATTACCATCCGGGCAAAAATAATCGCCGAGCGGGTAGAAGATAGTGGGTTCTTCCGCAGGCTCGATGATGCAAAATCTGGGCCCAAGCAGTATTTTTTTGCCCGTTGGTTGAAATCCAACGTCGATGTAGAGGCGCTGTGCATGTTCATTTTCTGGATGGACGGTGAGTTGAAGCGCTTGACACTGCGGATAATGGTCTTGGATGAACTGAAGAAAGAGGCGAAGCGCTTCTTTTCCATAGCCTCGCCTCTGATAGTGTGATTTGCCAGCCAGTTTGTCCCCATAGGACAGGATATGGGTCAATGGCGAGTCAGACGGTTTATCGGTCAAAACCGTGTTGTAGTTCATCTGCCAGAAAGAGGTAGTCTCACGTAAGGTGCTACCAGCCGCAAAGTAAAACTGATTAAGAGTACCGCTTTCCCCAGAAAAGCCTGTGTATGCAGCTGAGCAAAGAGTGACTTTTCTAGCAGAAGCACTGCGTTATGAAGAAAACAGATGATATGAGTCGTAATCAAGAGATGATACGTACAGTTCCTGAGATAATTTGCCAGCGCTCATCCTGAAACAGCCATACACGCAGATAGCGGCAGAAAGCCTCAAGAGGTTTTCCCTGTAATCGCACCTTTACATGAACTTTTACTGCAACAATTGCGCTTTCTCCATAGAATTGCATAACTGGTTCTTCGACAAACTCCACTGCTGTCTGAACAACAGCACCAGACGCATGACTTTCGAGATCATCGCGTTTTCCCTGTACATTTCCCTCGGCATCAATAAACACCAGATCATCATGTAGTAATCGTTCAAGGGCTTGCACATCATTGTTCACCATTGCCTGTTGAAGCTGCTTCTCAGCATGCACAATTTCATCAAGGGAGTGGTTCACTTCTCTCTCCTTTCATTCGGGCTAACAACGCTTGTCAGTCCCCTTCTTCAAGGATAGATACTCAAAGTAAAGAAGTAAAGAGGAAACCCATGCTCATAGCATACTTTTACCCATAAGATGTCCCGTTTGACGCATATCTGAGAACACGAGTCCGAAAAACAAAGGAGCGTGCAGAAGCCACAGAAGCCACCCGATCTATTTGGATCGTCGTATAATATGCATACACTTACCTTTGCAGAACACGAAAATTTTCCTAATTCAAGTACATATCTACACACTGGTATTGCCAGGAAAAATAGGAGGAAGGCAAATATATTCCCTTGGTGTCTCAGTCAGCCCAGGGTCGCAGACATGCTCTCTTCGGAGACTGGCTATCGTTCCGATGCTACTGAGAAACCAGTCACTCTTTCGGAAACAGAAGTGTCTCTATGGCAATAAAGAAAACAGTAAGGAGATCATTTGATGTCGGAACTATCCCCCCTTCAGAATGATAGCACGAAACACACTCCGTTCTTTCCCGTCACACACTCACTCCTCTCAACCTCCGCTTTGGTGTCAGAGGTATTAACAGACTACAACATTGGACAACTTATCGCGTGCAGATTGATTGCTCACAACTTGAATGATACCTATCTTGTGATAACGAACGCGGAGAAGTATATTCTCCGCGTTTACCAGGCGCCACGAACTATTGGATGGGCATGGAGATCGGCGTCAGATATCCTCTATGAGATAGATCTTCTTCTCCATCTTGGTCGTAAAGGAATTTCTGTTTCTACACCTCTTGTACGTAAAGATGGAACATTCATCCGCACATTGCAGACCCCCGAGGGTCCCAGACACGTCGTCCTCTTTACATATGCCGAGGGAGAATCATTGACGTTTGGAAACTTGAATGCCACGGTTAGCTCTCTCTACGGACGTGATCTGGCTGACATCCACACAACTACCGACGACTTCACAAGCGCGCATTCTCGCTTTCATCTTGATCTGGAGTTTCTCCTCGATAAGTCCCTTCAGTGTATTCAACCGGTAATTGCACATCGTCCTGATGATTGGGCATACCTCCTCCAACTTACTCATCAACTGAAAGAGCATATTGCAACGTTGCCTGCTGGAGAATTGGATACTGGCCCCTGCCACGGCGATCTCCAAGGAGGAAATGCGAACCTCGCAGGAGAACACAAGCTCACGTTCTTTGACTTTGATGTATGTGGATTTGGCTGGAGGGCATACGATCTCGCTGTATTTTGCTGGGCTGCAGCATTGGGTAAAACTCGTCTGGGAAGGAAGGATGAAGATATTGAAATACTATGGACCTCGTTTCTTAACGGATACCAGGAACGACGGAAGCTTCGTCCAATCAATATACAGGCAATCCCTTTATTTGTCGCGGTGAGACACATCTGGTTTCTCGGTCTACATACCGGGAACTGGGATAATTGGGGATATGGCGAGGTAAACGATCACTTTTTTGATCGAGAGATGGCATTTCTGCGAGACTGGGTTACTCAACGTATTGGCGCTGGCGAAAACACCCTTGCATCCTTGCCGTCATTAGGCTCTCTGTAGAATCTGTGAATGATGCTCACCTGGAAGCAGAATGTATCCTCGCTCACTCAGAAATGCCATCCGGCTCTTCCTTATTATGGATGCACACTTTTCTCTTTGCAGCGTTCGGCTTCAGCTCTGATCTCACAAATCATCTGAAGCCTCGCAGTATCACTTCGGTAGCTACATTCGACCCAATTGCACCATAACATCACAGAATAAACTGTATCCCCCCGTCGAGCGAGCAGATCGCTACCTGGAGGCAATCGTTAATCTGCTCTTCACTGATTTATTGACTTGATCACGGCTCCATAACATAGGATGATACTCTCCACGCAGCCACAGGGGTATCAGATCAGCGTAATGACGACTTCCTGGCTGACCTGATTGACCACCAGGATGAATGCTTATGCTACGATCCCATTGGCAAGGATCACAGATTTGACGGTAGGATGGTCCAACAAAGAGTGGTGCACGAACAAAACGACGCGGAACATACCCCATACAGACGGTATTCACATCGCCACCAGTGGCAAAGGGTCCTCGATTAAAGACTGATTTTAACAGAGGCAAAACACCCAACGTATGACGAAACGTGATGGTATGCTTACGCCCATAGTGCCATCTGCGGATATCACTCCCGTAATCATTTTGCAACTCTTGTAATGTGGCATTCCATGCCTCAAGGATAATAGAGTCCCATGTACGTCCCGCTGGCAACCAGGCATCATCACGTGTATTGAGACGAGTGAGCATGTCAGGTAATGCACGTTGAAGATAGCCCATTCCAGGTCGTCCTCCAGGCCGTATAACAACATTGAGTGGTTCAGCGATTTCACGATAGGCGCTATCCATAAGATTATCACAGAAATACGCATAAACCGTTCCACCAATACTCTTACTGCTCAGTTCTCCATCCCACTTGGAGAGGACATCACGTGCCTGCCTGGCCAGATCCGTTGGAGTTGGCAAGGTAGAGGCGATGCTAGCAAGCTGGAGACCAGGTAAACTCCGCTGGTCCGCATGCATCTTTGCAAAAGAGGTAATGGTATGCTGTGATGATTGCCGAAGCATCTCGTCTATCCGAGCCGCACGATAACCGGGGTCCCACTCTGCATAAAGTGGTTGCGGGAACTTCTCATTCACAATGCGATTGTTCGCGGTGACAATGATATCTCCTTGTGGATCAAGCATAGCCGGAAGCTCTGCAGGGGGAATACTCCCAGTCCATTCATACTCACCAGTCCAACCTGGTACAGGCAACCTTCCATCTCCGAGTTTCCGAATGGGTATGGTCCCACCTAGTCTATACCCGATGTGACCATCGATATCCGCATAGATAAAATTTTGCACGGGCGAGGTCCACATAGCGATGGCTTCTGTGAAGCTCTCCCATCCTTGTGCCCGATTCAGAGCGAGCACTGCGCTACAAATTTGACTCGGCTCCAGTGAAGTCCACTGCAATGACAATACTTGGTCAGCTTTCTCACCTTGCTGCTGGGAACCGGAGATCAGCGACGAGACGATTGGTCCATGCAATGTTTCTCGCACCTCTTCGATAAACGGATCATCTTGACCTTGTACAATAATCTCTTCTCGTACCGTCATTACCTGCCGCCATTCCCCACAAAATTCGTAGCACGTCGGATCATCAGCATCAAATTTCTCAATGTAGAGATCCTGCACATCTGTCTTGCCATTCGTAATACCCCAGGCAATGTGCTCGGTGTGACCGATGATTACTCCCGGAGCACCAGGTATACTAGCACCAGTTACCTGGTAATCCCCCCCAACAAGATGGTTTTCATACCATAGCGAAGGCAGTTGGATAGGAAGATGTGGATCATTAGCCAGTAGCGGCTGCCCAGTGGAGGAATACGATCCTCCAATAACCCAGGCATTACTTCCATTACTGGCATCATAGGAATCAAGCAACGGCATAATATCAGAGAGAGCGGAAACATGTGAACTAACCCCGAAATGATAGTCTCCACGAGAAGGATTTGTCAGCGGATGCCCATCTGGATAATCGGGTTCCAGTTCCGCTGCACGCTGCTCTCCAACAGTAGCGATGATCCGTGTTCGCAAAATTTCGGTGAGCCAGTTTTCGGAAAGATTCAGTGAAAGAATCTTGCCCACAATGAGTATATCTACCTCCTCCCAGCGTCTTGGTTCGAAGCGCAAAAGAGAGAACTCAAGGGGTAATCGACCTTTTCGCTGTGCCATCCAGGCATTTATACCACAGGCATAGGATCTGATTGCATTGTGTGTGTCCTCATCAAGCGTCTCTATCTCTTTTTGCGCAACACGGCTGAGTCCAAGAGTACGAGTAAAACGATCAGCATCCAGCGTACGCGATCCGAAGATTTCCGAAAGTTGGCCATGTCCAATACGCCTCTGAAACTCCATCTGCCAGAGACGGTCTTGAGCATGCACGTAGCCTTGCGCAAAGAATAGATCGTTATTGCTCTTTGCATATATATGTGGTACACCCCAGCGATCACGCAGAATTTCAACTGAAGCATCCAAACCTGGCAACACGAGTTTCCCTGAGACCTTAGGAAGTGCTTGATGTAAAGTCATAATCGCACCAAGACTCGTTACATTCCTTGCTGCATCGAAAAATATACGCATCACTCTATCAACACGCGCAGTAAATGTCATGACGTATCCAATCCCTTCTCTACTTCATAGATACCAGGTTCTCATCGATTCTGAAAGGCACAGTTGCTATCACAAACTGAAAATGGTCTTGTTGTTAGCCTTTCTCTCCATAGGCAAACAACAATTGCCAGTTGACATAGACTGTTTCACCTTCGGTCGTCATGCCCAGAAACTGGTTGATATACCCTTTGACTCGCTCATAATCTGCATGCACCACCATATCTTCTGGTGATAAAACCGATCCTTCACCTAATGCGAACAATTCTCTTACAAACCAGACGGCCTCCGCCTCTGATTTAAAGGTCCATGTCGTTGGAAGGCATGTCACAAGCGTTTTTTTCAGACCGCTTTGCTTCAGAGCTGTTCTCAAATGGTCCTCTCGAAGGAAATGAGCAATATGCCCATCAATAGAGAAGTTGGCGACGATTTCATCGAAAAAGTCAACGGCGATTATTTTGTCTGGCTGTATCTGACCTCGCAATTGTTGATGTTCAATAATGCTAGCAAGAGAAATCGTGTCTACTTCACGGGCAATCAACTGTTCAATATAATGACCAATAAAATACTCAGGCTTTGCATCTCGAATCGCCTTCAAGAACTGTATATCGATGGAGAAATATGTTTGACTATACATTTCCTGCTTTCTCCTATAGTAGCGTTCAATCGGCACAGACAATGAATCATCCGCATTCGATGGCAAATCGGGAACGCCAACATCGATGAGTACCAACTTTCCACCTGGCGCAAGGAGCCTGATCCAACTCTCTATTGTCTGGAACTGGCTCAACTCTGATTCCTGGCTCTGCGCTTTTCCATCCACGATCTCACAAACGTGATGCAGGGCAGCCAGGCATGTAATTGCATCTACTTGCAATGTTTTATCTATCTTCTCGCTGACTTCCCTGAGATCTGCATATACCAGATCAGTATCAGTATGAAGCTTTGTAAGCATTTCTGGGGATTTATCCACTCGGATGACGCGCTTCACCAGATGATCAAGTATATCCGTCAGGTATCCAGTACCTGATGCCAGTTCAACCAGCGTGCTGTCGCGTAACTGCTCTCCATATAAAAGAATGAAAATAGGGAGCAGTTCATTTGCACGAGCATATGGGCACCGTTTAAGCGCTCTATTATACCGCTGGGCTCTTTCTTCTCCAAAGATCTGAATAGTCATTGATGTAAGGGCCTCTCATCTAACTTATATACATTACCTATAATACACAACATGTGACTGCTGATCCGCTTAGAGCAAATCATGATGGTGCGCGATAAACCTCTCTAATCGATTAAAACATTCCGTTATTTCCCATCGCTCCGTAGAGAAACAAAGACGTACATGGTCTTTCCCATCAGGACCAAAGGCATTGCCAGGAATGATCACAACTTTCGCCTCTTTAAGCAACGTTAAGGCAAACTGGAAGGAATCAACTGCAAGTTTCAGACGGGGAAAGATATAAAACGTGCCTTCTGGCTTGTGGTATGCAAAGAGGTTTGGCAGTCTATCGAGATGCTGGCAGATCAGATTTCTTCTCGCTGCTAACTCCTCTTTGAATTCCTGCACACAATCTTGCGGACCTTGCAAAGCCGCTAAAGCCGCTATTTGAGAGATACGTGGAGCACTGACAACTAAAGCATCATGAACTTTTAATATCTCTTGAATCAGCCTTTTCTCCGCATATACATACCCAACACGCCAGCCAGTCATCGCATACTCTTTAGAGAAGCTATAACAACTCACGACCTTCTCTCTCATCTCCGGAATGCGGAATACATTAAAGAGTTTCTGGTCGTCATAGATCAAAGCACGATATGTTTCATCCATGATGAGGTAGAAATTATACTTAAGCGCCAATTCGGCAACGGCTTTGAGCTCTTCCTCGCCAAAGACTCCTCCAGTCGGATTAGAGGGATGGGTAACGATCATGGCTTTCGTTCGAGGGCTCATTGCCCTCTCGATTTGTTGAGCATCAAGCTTCCACCCATTTTCTTCATCCAGATTGACATACACAGGTGTTGCGCCAGCCAGAAGCACCTGAGAGGCATGTGGGCCAAAACCAGGCACCGGGAGAATAATCTCGTCGCCAGGATCGACAATGGCTAACAAAGTAGCAAAGAGAGCCTCCATTGCCCCTACAGTCACGGCAATCTCCTGCTGAGGGTCAATCTTCACCCCTTCCTGGCTTTCTAGCCTGGCGGCTATCGCCTCTCGCAATTCATATAATCCCCTAAGAGGACTATACGTGCCAAGTGAGTCATCATCCACCAGTGCCTTCCGTACGGCTTCTCTGATATGGGTTGGTGTTTTAAAGGAAGGAACTCCCCAGCCAAGTGATACGACATCGTTCATTTCTCCAGCCAAAGATGTGATCTCCAGGATAGGTGAAACTATAGTGCTCCTGGCTCTCAAGCTGATAGCTTGTTCTCTTCGATTTTCTCTAGTTCCCTCAGAAGAAATAGAACCCATAGACAGCTTCTCCTTTTTCACCTGCGTATCAATGTTGTGTTGTTTTCAACCTCGAACTCAGACCATTCAATAGATACCTGCCCTTCGTTACTGCAGATGAATGCTACCTCACATCATTTCGGGATATTGGCACAACACGCTATAAATAGACATCAATTGCTCTCCATTGAATCTTAGGACTCTTCTCGTATGTATGCTGGTGTGGGGGCCAATGGATAACAAGGTATTGGAAAGCGCTGGCATAGTTCTTGTACATCATTTCGCACTCGTTCTTTCACGCCCGCGTCCAACACATACTCGCGTTCGTTCAAAACAGTTAACGACGAGAGAACTGTATCAATCAGTGTAGTGCACTGACCCATCTCGCTGCGCTCCATCCGCCGAAGGGCCAGACTATTCGTACCTATCCGAATTCCACTCATCACTGAGCCCGTTTGTTCGTCCCCTCGAATTCGAGTCTTATTCACGATAATGTTGCATTCCTCAAGCGCACGTTCGGCGACTCCACCTGTCATACCATTGACAAGAATATTGAGAAGAATAAGGTGATTGTCCGTTCCTCCTGTAAATACGGTATATCCCTTCTCGACAAAGTTCTTGGCCATACTTTTTGCATCAGTAACAATTCGACGGGCGACTTCCTTAAATTCGGGCGTCATTACATACGCCAGAGCTCTCGCTTTTGCGGCAATAGCATTCATATTGGGGGCCCCCTGCACTAACGGAAAAATCGATTGCTGAATCGTTTCTGTAAACGTTCGCCTCCCTCCTGGGATAAGACTGTTGTAGTCTTGTCCCAGGAGGATTAATCCTCCTCGTGGTCCGTAGAGTTGTTTGTGGGTACATGTGGTTGTAATATGAGCGTAATCGATCGGGCTAGGATGCTCGCCCACCACGATCAGGCCTGCGATATGGCTGACATCGGCGAGTAGAATAGCACCTACGTCATCAGCAATGCGGCGAAAGCGGCGAAAATCAATCGTTCTCGGATATGCAGTGGCACCACAAATAAGAAGTTTAGGGCGATGCTCTTTTGCCAGGCAATCCACTTCCTCATAATCGATGAATCCTTCCTCGTCAAGTCCATAACTCACCGCGTTGAAATACTGACCGCTTACCGAGGACTTTGCACCATGCGTGAAATGGCCGCCTGCATTAAGACTCATACCTAAAATCGTATCACCTGGCTTGAGTAGACTGAACATAACAGACTGGTTCGCTGAGCTTGCTGAATGCGATTGTACATTGGCATACTGAGCACCAAATGCCTTTTTGGCTCTTTCGATCGCCAGACGCTCTATTTTGTCTACCACCTCGCAACCTGCATGAAGCCTGGCTGCAGGATATCCTTCAGCGGTGACATTACTTGCCACAAAACCTTCACAAGCCAGCACCGACGGATCTACAACGCTCGATGCCGCCACCATTGTAAGAACATTCGTTTGCCGCCGATACTCTTGCTCAAGCAGTTCATACAATGTTGGATCCTCTTGATAGAGTTGTTCAATCCCCTCACGAACAAATTGTGTCAGTATGGTTTTGTCCATCCATATTTCTCCTTGATATGTAGCGATGTATGATCTTGCCGCACAACGCATGCTAGACAACTGTCACGGTGTTGAGGAGCACATGTCTTTCCTCTCTCCTAACATCTGAAAGCACAGATACGCTTGTCTTTTTCCACGTCGAATGACTTTCTTTTTGCTTAGTCAACCTCTGAAAATGTTTCATCGTGCTCAATTGCTGCATCAAGAGTGATACCCAGGCGGTCAGCTAGAACCTGAACCTGCGGAGATGCAAACATCGTATAATGATCCCCTGGAACATCAATAATACGTACCTGACCCTGAACCAACGCACTCCACCCCAACGTGGGATCAGCAGAAAATAACTGCGCCCCTTCTTCAGCACGCAGAAGCGTGATATCTCCTGGATACACTTGAGGGACATAGCCTTCTATGGCTCTCGTGTTGGCTTTGAATACATTCAGACGCTGCTTTATGTGCTGAATGCCAATATCTCGAGGAAACACATTTTGGAGATGGGCCTGCTCTAGCAAAAACTGTAATTGTTCGCTTGCAGGGACATGCAGAACATTTAGATCGGGAAGAGTGAAGTCTTGCCCGAAGACAGCTCCTGCATCTTGAAGGAAATTTACCAGTATACTTGCATCAGTACCTGATTGTCTTATCGTTTGATCAAAATAGGATGCTGCTGAGCTATCGATGAGCACCACACTCGCGACGTCCTGCCCCTGGCGGTACAGTTGCTGACCCATCTCAAAGGCTATAGCACCACCAATCGACCAACCACCCAGAAGGTAGGGGCCGTGAGGCTGGATGGTTCGGATAGCGTCAACATAGTATCTGGCCATCTCAACGAGGTCTGTATACGGCGCTTGCTCACCATCCAGCCCAGCAGCTTGCAACCCATAAAATGGCTGTTCACTGTGGAGATGTCTCGCAAGATTGAGATAGACTAACACACTTCCACCAACTGGATGGACACAGAAAAACGGTGGTCTTGATCCATGGGGTTGAATGCCCACAAGTGGGAATCTTGGGCGAAGATCCGGCTTCTGACGGAGCACGCTTGCCAGACCTTCGATGGTTGCTCGCTGGAAAAGCGTGGTTAAGGGAAGTCGCTGGTTAAACTGCTGCTGGATTCGGGCCAGGAGACGCATGGTCAGAAGAGAATGCCCACCAAGGTCAAAGAAGTTATCAGTGGGACTGATCGGGGAAACATTCAGAATATCTTGCCAGATGTTTACCAGTTGTAACTCCCATTCGTCACGTGGAGCAATTGCGGTCAGTTGAGACGTTATGTGAAGGGACGGTAACGCCTGCCGATCAACTTTACCATTTGGTGTAAGAGGGAAGGCATCCAACACTATGATGATCGATGGCACCATATAGTCCGGCAAGCGCTCCCCAAGGTACCGCTTCAACTCGTCAGGCAAGACATGCTTCTCATCAATTTTGCTCACCACATATGCCACCAGCCGTTTATCTCCCACAACCTCTTCGCGTATCATCACTACAACACCTGAAACGGCTGAATGCTCTTCCAGGATCGCTTCAATCTCGCCCAATTCAATCCGGAATCCGCGCAGCTTGACCTGATGATCGCGCCGACCCAGAAACTCGATCGTGCCATCAGCCAGATAACGTCCCAGATCACCCGTTCGGTATAAACGAGCACCTGGAATCGCGCTGAAGGGATTGGGCATAAACCGCTCGGCGGTCAATGCGGGTTGGTTGAGGTATCCTCGACCCAGTCCTTCGCCGCCAATATAGAGCTCTCCGGTCACCAGGAATGGAACCGGCTGGAATTGCTCATCCAGGATATAGATCTGCGTGTTAGCGATCGGACGCCCTATTGGTACCGTACGTTGGCTATCAGTGTTATTACATGTCCAGAATGTGGCATCGATAGCAGCCTCCGCTGGCCCATATTGGTTATAGAGCTGTGCAGTCTGGCTAGCATAGAAACGTTCTTGTAGATCATCAGTCAACGCCTCTCCACCACATATAACGTGCTTGAGACTTCTACTGCGTTCTAGTTCAGGTTCATCAAGAAACACTCGCAGCATGGAAGGGACAAAATGGAGCGTTGTCACTTGTTGCTCCTGGATCAATTTCACCAGGTAATGACCATCTAGATGGCCTTGCGGCTTGGCGATAACAATACTGCCTCCAACCATTAACGGCCATACCAATTCCCACACCGAAACATCAAAACTCATGGGCGTCTTATGCAAGACTCGGTCAGTACCATCGAGATGATAAGCAGTTTGCCTCCAACAGAGATGATTGATGAGGCCACGATGCGTATTCACGACCCCTTTTGGCCTTCCAGTTGAGCCAGAAGTATAGATGATATATGCGGCATTATCCATCTGTACATCGCTGATATCATTCTCTGCGCTCTCCTGCTCAATGTCAGGCCAATCAGCATCCAGACAGACAACATGTGCAACATCATCAATAGGGAGTTGGTCACGTAGCCGTTCCTGGATCAAGAGGAGTGATACCTGTACATCTGTAAGCATAAAGCGTAGCCGCTCCAACGGGTATGATGGATCAAGCGGCACATATGTTCCTCCGACCTTAAGAATAGCAAGCGCTCCGATGAGCAGCTCTAGCGAACGTTCCATACTGATACCTATACGTATCTCTGGTCCCGCCCCCATGCACTGGAGATAGTGCCCCAATTGATTGACCCGTCGATGTAATTCCTGATATGTTAGTTGGTTTCCCTCAAAGATTGCAGCTACAGAGTCTGGAGTACGCTCAACCTGAGCATGGAAGTATTGAGGAAAACAGATATCCAGAGAAAACTGGTTTTGTTCCTGCGGAACATTCCAGTCTATAAGCAACTGATGACGTTCTTGCTGCTCTAATAAGGGAAGATCTGAGAGCCGTTGCTCGGGATCAGCAAGAATACCCTGAAGCAGGGTGCAAAAATGCTGGATGAAGCGGGAGATGGTGGAAGCATCAAACAGATCGGTGTCGTACTCAAGGGTTCCTTCTAACCTGCTGCCATTTTCCACCATGGATAGTGTCATATCGAACTTCCCAAGAGAGCTTTCTACTAGCATTGGCCCA
>NZ_BIXY01000058.1:12961-44311 GCF_008326305.1 Dictyobacter arantiisoli
GCGGGAGATGGTGGAAGCATCAAACAGATCGGTGTCGTACTCAAGGGTTCCTTCTAACCTGCTGCCATTTTCCACCATGGATAGTGTCATATCGAACTTCCCAAGAGAGCTTTCTACTAGCATTGGCTCCATCTGGATGCCTGGCAGTTCCGATCCGGACACCGGCTGGTTTTGCAACACAAACATAACCTGGAACAATGGGGAATGGCTCAAACTTCGCTTCGGTTGCAGCGCCTCCACCAGGACCTCAAAGGGCAGATCCTGATGTGCATAGGCTCCCAATGCCACAGCGCGCGTTCTCGCTAGCAGTTCTCGGAAGCTTGGATTCTCCCTCAGATCTCCTCGCAATACGAGCGTATTCACAAAAAAGCCGATCAACGCTTCGGTTTCCACCCGGTTCCGATTGGCTATTGGCACCCCAACCACAAGGTCCTCCACTCCCGTATAGCGAGCAAGCAATACCTGGAAACCTGCCAGCAACGTCATAAACAGTGTGACCCCTTCTTGCCGACTCAGGACGTTGAGCCCTTGGCTCAACGCTTCAGGGAGCGCGAAGACGTGGTGTGCTCCATGATAGGTCTTCACCGCTGGACGAGCTCGATCGGTGGGTAATTCTAACACGGTGGGGGCGTCTGCTAACTGGGTCTTCCAGTAGGCAAGCTGAGCATTCAGCATCTCTCCCTGGAACCAGGCTCGTTGCCAGACGGCAAAGTCGGCGTATTGAATTGGCAGATCCGGCAATGGTGAGGGCTGCCCGGCAACAAAGGCCGTGTAGAGCGTGCTGACCTCTTCGAGCAGAATGCCCATCGACCAGCCATCGGTGATGATATGGTGCATCGTGACAAGCATCACATGCTCTCGCTCGTGCAGGCGCACCAGTTGCACCCGCAGTAGAGGGCCCACGGATAGATCAAAGGGCATCTGCACATCTGCTTGAGCGAGTCGTTGAGCCTCAGCTTCACGTTCTTCGCCAGACAGCCCCGAGACATCGATCACAGGCAGCAAGACCAGCGCTGCATCCTGAATGACCTGGACGGCCTGCCCATCTTCTGCAACAAAGGTCGTGCGCAGCACTTCATGACGACGCACAATTTCGCTGATACTGCATTGCAACACGGTGATATCCAGAGAACCTCTCAAACGCACATAGGCAGGCGTATTATAGAGAGAATTTCCTGGTTCTAACTGCTCAATAAACCATAAGCGTTGCTGGGCAAAGGATAGCGGAATGTGCTGGTCTCGGGGAGCTGGCAGTAGAGGTAGGCTTTGTAGGCCCAACGAAACCCTTTGAATTTCTTCAATCTGTTTGGCTAAGCCAGCAACATTGGGTGTCTTAAGCACACTCTGCATTGGAATTTCCATCTGGAAAGCCATGCGCAAGCGAGAGATTATCTGCGTAATGAGCAAAGAATGTCCACCCAGTTCAAAGAAATTGTCATACATCCCCAGCTTCTCGACATTGAGAACCGTCGCACAGATAGCCGCCACGATCTCCTCAACTTGGGAGCGTGGGGCAACATGGTCCACCTCTGACTCCACCCACATCGTCCCAGGATCCGGAAGTGCTCGGCGATCAACTTTACCATTTGGTGTAAGAGGGAAGGCATCCAACACTATGATGACCGATGGCACCATATAGTCCGGCAAGCGCTCCCCAAGGTAGCGCTTCAACTCGTCAGGCAAGACATGCTTCTCATCAATTTTGCTCACCACATATGCCAGCAGCCGTTTATCTCCCACAACCTCCTCGCGTATCATCACTACAGCACCTGAAACGGCTGAATGCTCTTCCAGAATTACTTCAATCTCGCCCAATTCAATCCGGAATCCACGCAACTTGACCTGATGATCGCGCCGACCCAGAAACTCGATCGTGCCATCAGCCAGATAACGTCCCAGATCACCCGTTCGGTATAAACGAGCACCTGGAATCGCACTGAAGGGATTGGGCATAAACCGTTCGGCGGTCAATGCGGGTTGGTTGAGATACCCTCGACCCAGTCCTTCGCCGCCAATATAGAGCTCTCCTGTCACCAGGAATGGAACCGGCTGGAATTGCTCATCCAGGATATAGATCTGCGTGTTAGCGATCGGACGACCAATAGAAACCGACGAACCAACCTGCATCCCCGGCGTCATAGTGTAACAGCTGGTAAACGTAGCATTCTCTGTTGGTCCATAACCGTTAATCAGCATGCATTCCTGTGACTGTGCCAAGAACTTTTGTACATGGGTCACCGATAGTACATCGCCACCAGCCAGAAGTTGTTTCAGGCCAAGCAAGCAATCCAGATGATAGTCGACCATCTGATGAAACAGGCCAGAAGTAAGCCAGGCTGTCGTAATTTGTTGCCGCTCAATAAGTTGCGCTAGTACATATAATGATGGATTTTGCGCAGGGGCTATGACAAGCCGTGCTCCGTTGAGGAGACATCCCCAGATTTCCAGCGATGAAACATCAAAAGAGATCGGAACAAATTGCAAAAACACATCCTGTGCAGAAAAGCTCATATAGTTTGTCTCTTTGATAAGCCGCACGACGCTTTTCTGCTGGATACCGACACCCTTTGGCTCCCCGGTAGAACCAGATGTATAGGCAATATAAGCAAGATTATCGCTGAGTGCTCTGTGCACTGGCGAAAGATCACGCTCCTCCTGGCTTCCTTCATACCATGTGCTGTCCAGACACAATGGAGCGTGTATAGCCAGTTCCGGTAGACGCTCCAGAAGATCGTGCTGTGTAAGTAATACTTTGATCTGTGCATTCTCAAATATGTAGAGCATTCTCTGTACCGGATTATGAGGATCTACTGCTACGTATGCCCCTCCAGCCTTCAGAATACCTAACAACCCTATTATTTGATTCAGCGAACGCTCCATACAGATTCCAACAGGCACCTCTGGCCCAACACCTCTCTGTTGTAACTGTCTGGCAAGGAAATTGGCCCGCAGGTTCAATTCTTGATATGTTATCTGCTGCTCCCCGCAAACCAGGGCTATTGCATCCGCTTGTCGCGCAACCTGTTCAGCAAAGAGATCCTGAAGACAACGTTCTCGTGGATAGGCTGTCTCTGTCGCTGTCCAGGTATCCAGGATCAGGGTCCGCTCTTCTGTTGACAGGAGTGACAACTCGCTCAAAGGTGCATCAGAATTGGCTTGCATACTTTTCAGTAATACCTCAAAATGCTGAATGAAGTGGGAGATGGTGGAAGCATCAAACAGATCGGTGTCGTACTCAAGGGTTCCTTCTAACCTGCTGCCATTTTCCACCATGGATAGTGTCATATCGAACTTCCCAAGAGAGCTTTCTACTAGCATTGGCTCCATCTGGATACCTGGCAGTTCCGATCCGGACACCGGCTGGTTTTGCAACACAAACATAATCTGGAACAATGGGGAATGGCTCAAACTTCGCTTCGGTTGCAGCGCCTCCACCAGAACCTCAAAGGGCAGATCCTGATGTGCATAGGCTCCCAATGCCACAGCGCGCGTTCTCGCTAGCAGTTCTCGGAAGCTTGGATTCTCCCTCAGATCTCCTCGCAATACGAGCGTATTTACAAAAAAGCCGATCAACGCTTCGGTTTCCACCCGGTTCCGATTGGCTATTGGCACCCCAATCACAAGGTCCTCCACTCCCGTATAGCGAGCAAGCAACACCTGGAAACCTGCCAGCAACGTCATAAACAGTGTGACCCCTTCTTGCCGACTCAGGACGTTGAGCCCTTGGCTCAACGCTTCAGGGAGCGCGAAGACGTGGTGTGCTCCATGATAGGTCTTCACCGCTGGACGAGCTCGATCGGTGGGTAATTCTAACACGGTGGGGGCGTCTGCTAACTGGGTCTTCCAGTAGGCAAGCTGAGCATTCAGCATCTCTCCCTGGAACCAGGCTCGTTGCCAGACGGCAAAGTCGGCGTATTGAATTGGCAGATCCGGCAATGGTGAGGGCTGCCCGGCAACAAAGGCCGTGTAGAGCGTGCTGACCTCTTCGAGCAGAATGCCCATCGACCAGCCATCGGTGATGATATGGTGCATCGTGACAAGCATCACATGCTCTCGCTCGTGCAGGCGCACCAGTTGCACCCGCAGTAGAGGGCCCACGGATAGATCAAAGGGCATCTGCACATCTGCTTGAGCGAGTCGTTGAGCCTCAGCTTCACGTTCTTCGCCAGACAGCCCCGAGACATCGATCACAGGCAGCAAGACCAGCGCTGCATCCTGAATGACCTGGACGGCCTGCCCATCTTCTGCAACAAAGGTCGTGCGCAGCACTTCATGACGACGCACAATTTCGCTGATACTGCATTGCAACACGGTGATATCCAGAGAACCTCTCAAACGCACATAGGCAGGCGTATTATAGAGAGAATTTCCTGGTTCTAACTGCTCAATAAACCATAAGCGTTGCTGGGCAAAGGATAGCGGAATGTGCTGGTCTCGGGGAGCTGGCAGTAGAGGTAGGCTTTGTAGGCCCAACGAAACCCTTTGAATTTCTTCAATCTGTTTGGCTAAGCCAGCAACATTGGGTGTCTTAAGCACACTCTGCATTGGAATTTCCATCTGGAAAGCCATGCGCAAGCGAGAGATTATCTGCGTAATGTGCAAGGAATTTCCACCCAGTTCAAAGAAATTGTCATACATCCCCAGCTTCTCGACATTGAGAACCGTCGCACAGATAGCCGCCACGATCTCCTCAACTTGGGAGCGTGGGGCAACATGGTCCACCTCTGACTCCACCCACATCGTCCCAGGATCCGGAAGTGCTCGGCGATCAACTTTACCATTTGGTGTAAGAGGGAAGGCATCCAACACTATGATGACCGATGGCACCATATAGTCCGGCAAGCGCTCCCCAAGGTAGCGCTTCAACTCGTCAGGCAAGACATGCTTCTCATCAATTTTGCTCACCACATATGCCAGCAGCCGTTTATCTCCTACAACCTCCTCGCGTATCATCACTACAGCACCTGAAACGGCTGAATGCTCTTCCAGAATTACTTCAATCTCGCCCAATTCAATCCGGAATCCACGCAGCTTGACCTGATGATCGCGCCGACCCAGAAACTCGATCGTGCCATCAGCCAGATAACGTCCCAGATCACCCGTTCGGTATAAACGAGCACCTGGAATCGCGCTGAAGGGATTGGGCACAAACCGCTCGGCGGTCAATGCGGGTTGGTTGAGATACCCTCGACCCAGTCCTTCACCGCCAATATAGAGCTCTCCTGTCACCAGGAATGGAACCGGCTGGAATTGCTCATCCAGGATATAGATCTGCGTGTTAGCGATCGGACGACCAATCGGTAATGTCGACAGGCGATCAAGGGCTTCTTGCTCCATAGGGGACTCATAGATTGTAGCCAGAATAGTTGTTTCCGTAGTCCCCCAGACATTGAGAAACCGTGATGGACGCTGCAAGAGATGAACCCATTCCTTCAACCTTGCCAGCGACGGACTCTCACCGCCTGTTACCAGGAGTTTAAGCGTTTCTGGAACTAGTTGCTTCCATGTCATTAGGTCATTAACAAGTTGGTGCCAATAGGCAACAGGAGGATTAAGCTTTGTCACACCATAGCGTTGACAGTCGGAGAGGAGCTCCAGAGTAGACACCTTCGTTGAGGCACCACTCAATAGCAAGGAGGCACCACTACTCAGGGTTGGGAAGATCTCTTCAACGGAGATGTCAAATGATAAGGATACAAATTGCATCTGTTTGTGACTTGCATCGAGACCAAAAATATCGATTAAACCAGTCACACGGGCAGTTATAGCTCGATGCGTGATCATTGCTCCCTTTGGACGACCCGTTGATCCTGAGGTGTAGATTATGTAGGCTAGATTCTCAGGTGTAGCTCCACTTACCGGGTTCTCCTCACACTGCTGGGAAAACACCTCCTGCTCACCATCCAGACAGATCACGTGCGCCCTATGCTCAGGTAATTTCGGCAACACCCCCTGCTGTGTCAGCAGGAGCGACACAGCCGAATCCTCTAGTAGGTACGCAAACCGTTCTTGCGGATAGGTCGGGTCCATGGGAACATACGCGCCACCCGCTTTGAGGATACCCAGAACACCCACGATCATCTCAACAGAACGTTCCACACACAAACCGACACGTACATCGGGTCCAACACCTTGGCTCTGCAGATAATGAGCCAGCTGATTAGCCCGACGGTTCAGCTCTTCATAGGTCACTATATGCTGTTCGAACATCAATGCTGATGCCTGCGGACGCAGCTGTACCTGTCTTTCAAAGAGGGAATGAAGGCACTGGTCATCAGGATAATCTGCCTGAGTAGCATTCCAGGTCACGACTTGCCGCTGATATTCTTCCTCGTTCAGCAGAGGCAATTCAGATAATAGCTGGGTAGGATCGGCAAGTAATCCTTCAAGCAACTGCTGATAGTGTCCGACAAGACGTTTGATCGTTGTTTCTTCAAACAGGTCGACATTGAATTGAAGTGCCCCACACAGATTCTCAGGCGTTTCCCACATGACCAGATTAAGATCGGCTTGTGCGGCAAGATTGACCGCATCCAGCTGGCGGACCGTCAGATCTGGTACGACAAGATCAACTGGCGGAATATTCTGAAAAGCAAAGGCTATCTGAAAGAGGGGAGCATAACTCAGATTACGTTCGGGTTGCATTGCCTCGACCAACTGCTCGAATGGTAAGTCCTGATGAGTATAGGCATCCATTGCGGCATCTCGTACTCGCTTTAACAGATCCTGCACGCTCGGATTATCCGAGAGGTCGACGCGAATCACCAGCATATTCACAAAGAAACCAACAAGTTGCTCTAACTCGGCATGCGTACGATTGGCAATAGGCATCCCGATTACAATGTCTGTTTGCCCGGTGTAGCGCGCAAGAAGTATTTGGAATGCCGCGAGGAGTGTCATGAAGAGTGTGACACCTTCCTGTTGACTGAGCTCTTTTAACCCCTGTCGCAGATCATAAGGCAATGTAAAGAGAGATTGCGCACCTCGATACGTTTGCACAGGAGGTCGTGAATGGGATGAGGGTATTTCAAGCAGAGGTGGAGCACCGTCGAGCTGCGTTTTCCAATATTTCAGTTGTTGCTCAAGGATGTCACCTTGCAACCAGTTCCGCTGCCATAGTGCGTAATCCGCATACTGAATGGACAACTCTGGCAATTGCATCGGTGTATGGGAAGCAAAACTTGTATAGAGAGAGGCAACCTCTTCAATAAGGACACGGAATGACCAACCATCACAGATAATGTGATGGATCGTAAGCAATAGGATATATTCATCTCTATCTAAACAAACCAGGCCGGCACGGACCAGCGGCCCACGGGTAAGGTCGAAGGTAAGCTGCGCTTCTTCAGTCGCGAGATGTTCTGCCGTCATATTCCGTTCTTCTTCAGATAACGTGCGCAAATCTATGATATACAACGGCAACAAAAGGGATGCAGCAATAACCTGCACCGGGTGCCCATTTTCCATGACAAAGGTTGTACGCATAATCTGGTGACGACGTATGACCTCGTTTAAGCTGTTCTCCAACGCGGTCACATCTAGTCTACCAGTGAGTTGCAGTCTGACAGAAATATTGTAGACCGGATCATTGGGAGTCAGTTGATCAATAAACCACAATCGCTGCTGTGCAAAAGATAGTGGTGGATTCCCCTGTATCGGCTGAGGCACCAGAGGCGAAATGAGCAATCCATGCTTCCTGCTTTGTGCAACCTCAATGGATCTGGCAAGGCCTGCTATCGTTGGTGTGTCAAACAAACTCCGTAGAGGGATGTCCAGGGAAAACGTCGTGCGGATCCGAGCCATAATCTGAGTAGCTAATAACGAGTGCCCTCCCAGATCAAAGAAACTATCATTGACGCTGACACGAGCAATACCCAATACCTGTGTCCATATATCTACCAGCATCTCTTCTGTCGATGTCCTTGGAGCAACAAAGGCCTTGTCTCTCGCAGGCAGCACATCCGAGGGGGCAGGTAGTGCCCGTCGATCCACCTTGCTATTGGGTGTCAGAGGGAGCGTTTCCAGTAACACGAAGGCCCCTGGCACCATGTAGCTCGGCAATGCAGCACGAAGGCGGCGACGTATATCATCAAGGAGTTGCGTTGCGGCTTTGGCATCCACATCTACCGACCGTTTAAGAACAATGTAGGCAACCAGTCGCTTATCTCCCGGCACATCTTCTCGTACGATAACCAGGCTTTCCTGTACCGCAGGATGCTGGCGTAGAGCAACCTCAATCTCGCCCAACTCAATACGGTATCCACGAATTTTTACTTGAAAATCGATGCGCCCAAGTAACTCAAGATTCCCATCTGGTAAATATAGTGCCAGGTCCCCCGTCTTATAGAGCCGTGAACCTGGTACACGACTAAATGGATGAGGAATGAAGCGCTCTGCTGAAAGATCACCTCTATTCAAATAGCCCCGTGCTAGACCAACCCCACCAAGGTACATTTCGCCGGCAACCCCTATTGGAGCAAGATTCAGGTGCTTATCAAGCACATATGCCTCTGTGTTGGCAATCGGACAACCATATGGGATACTTTTCAATGTCGGATCTCGACGATCGATGAGATAGGTCGTAGAATCCATCGATACCTCGGTGACTCCGCCAAGACCTACAATTTGAACATCGTCCTTGATAGCCTTCATACGATCGGGAAGAGTTACTGGAATCCAGTCACCACCGAGTAACACCACTCGCAGAGAACGTGGATAGAGCTCTGGCCTGTGATTGATATGATTGATATACATCTCCAGGAGCGATGGTACCGAATGCCACACGGTTATCTGATGTCGCAGCATTATATCCGCCCACGCAGCTGGATCACGCTCGACCTCTGCCCTCGGGGTTACTACTGTCCCACCGATTGCTAGTATGCCAAACATATCGTAGGTTGACATATCAAAGCTCAGTGAGGCCAACGTGAGAAGACGATCCTCTGAATGGACTCCAAAACGTCTGTTAAAGTCATAAAAATTGTTAATTCGACCATGGTGGTTCAGTAGGACACCCTTTGGACGGCCCGTTGAACCCGATGTGTAGATCATATATGCCAGATTCTCGGCTGTGACTCCGCTTACCGGATTCTCCTCACTCTGCCGGGAAAACACCTCCTGCTCACCATCCAGACAGACCACTCTCGCCCTATGCTCAGGTAACCTCGGCAGCAATCGCTGCTGTGTCACCAGGAGCGGCACAGTTGAATCCTCTAGCAAGTACGCTAACCGTTCTTGCGGATAGGTCGGATCCATGGGAACATACGCGCCACCCGCTTTGAGAATCCCCATAGCTCCTACGATCATCTCAGCCGAACGTTCCACACACAAACCGACGCGCACTTCTGGTCCAACACCCCAACTCCGCAGGTAGTGGGCCAGTTGATTGGCCTGACGGTTCAACTGCTCATAGGTCAATACATGCTGCTCACAGATCACCGCCGTCGCCTGTGGACGCAGTTGTACCTGCTTCTCAAAAAGATAGTGCAGACACTGATCGTCGGGATAACTAACCTTTGTGGCATTCCAGGCCACAACTTGCTGCTGATATTCTTCCTCAGTTAACAGGGGCAATTCAGACAGCCGCCGGGTGGGATCGGCAATCAACCCTTCGAGCAATGTCTGGTAATGACCCGCCATGCGCTTGATAACATCAGAATCGAAGCGACGGCAATCATAATCAATTTGAAAGAGCACATCACTTCCAGCCGCAGCAACAACACTTAATGTGAGTGGATAATTATTCCGCTCTATTGGATATGTATCAAGAATCTTCAGATTGCCTTCCACATTATGTAAAGCGTTTTCTGCTAAGAAATGCTTGAAGACAAGAATGCTCTCAAAGAGAGGCTGTCCTCGAGGTACTTCACTCCACTGCTGTACTTGTACCAGCGGTGTGTGCTCATACTGGCGCAACTCCGCCTGCTGTTCCTGAAGTTGACGTAGCCATGTCCCTACTGTTTGTCTATCATCTACATAGATACGAACCGGTAACGTGTTAATACACAAACCTACTATTGTATCTACACCCACAAGATCAGCAGGTCGCGTGGACATTACAGATCCGAAGATGATATCGCTCTGAGCAGTATAGCGACTGAGCAGCAAAGCCCAGCATGCCTGTACGACCGTGTTCAGAGTGACACTTTGCTGACGTACCAGTTCCCTCAGCTTTCCAGTCATCTCTGTCGACAGCCGTAGGGGCTGCCTGCCATACTCTTTTGCGCTTGCCGTAGGTATGTGATCAACGGCAAATGACGTGAGAGCCGTTGCACCTTTCAGTTGCTGGCGCCAGAAGGCCTCACCCCTGGATAAGTCTTGTTGTTGAAACCAATCAATATAGTTCCGATATGGATGGGCGTACCCTAATGACAGAGGACGGCCCTGACATATCGCTTCGTACGAGGTAAACAGCTCTCTGAGAACAATGGAGAGAGACACACCATCCAGGAGAAGATGATGGTAACTCCAAATAAAATGGTAGTGTGTCTCCCCAAGTCGAATAAGTGTCAGACGGAGTAACGGTGCTTGCGATAGATCAAATCCACGCAGGTAATCCGCTGTAAGCACATCCTCTAACTGGCTTTTCTGCTCATCTGGAGATACATGCCGCCAGTCATATTGTGCCAGAGGGAGATCAACCTCCTGTTGGACAACTTGCAGTGGCTTGTCAAGCTCCTCCCAGTGAAACGAAGTCCGTAAAGTCGGGTGGCGCTCAATGACATATTTCCATGCTCGCTCGAATGCTCCTATGCGAAGGTTCCCCTCAAGAACACAGCCCAACTGCTGAACATACATCCCCGATTCTGGTTCCTGAATCGAGTGAAAGAGGATACCTTGCTGTATCGGCGTCAATTCGTAGATGTCTACAATGTTATCAGTTATCATGAGACTACCCTCTTTTGCTGAGTTTACTGAGAAATTTGTTGAGTTCTTTTTGCCCCAGGCGTGCGGCAGGAAAATCGGCTGGTGTATAGTCTCCACTATTGGTCAGGCAGAGGTCGATCAGCGCGCGTAATGCCGTGAGAAATGCTGATGTCAGTTGAGTGACAGTCTCCTGCTGGTAGATTTCTGTGCTATATGTCCAGTCGCAGCGGAGTTGTCCCCCAATGATGCTGGCATTCATTTCGAACAGATATGGCCGAGAGCTTGCATGATGCTGGGTCTCGCCACTATATTCCTGAGCCAGTTGGAAGAGCGGCGAGCTGGGCAAGATATGATCAAATTGACCCAGGTAATTAAAGCAGATCTGTGGCTGTGGATATGCTTTGAGTTGAGAAAGCACACGTTCGTCTTGATGCAGGTAGCGGAGCAAACCATAACCAATTCCACGATTCGGAATGCTTTGTAAGACCTCTTTGACCATTTGAAGCTGTTCCTGGGGACTTTGGCCTTTCACCATCTCAAAACAGATCGGGAAATGAGTGGTGAACCAACCGACAGCACGTGATAAATCTACTCCTGATAGAATCTCTTCACGTCCATGACCCTCCAGATCTATCAACAACGCTTGCTGCCCTGTCCATTGCGCAAACCCTTGTAAGAGTGCGGTGAGCAATACGATATCTATTTGTATACCATGTGATTTTTGCGGTATTTTGTGCAGCAATGCGTTTGTTTCTTCTGCGTCAAGGATGAGAGAAATCGTATGGGCTGTTGCTGTAATGTTACGACCAGCTTGATTATCTACAGGCAAGGGCATGGCTTTCTGATATCTGGTATCGAGCCAATACGTTTTCTCCGCATCCGGAATGGAGGTCTGTGCATATGCTTCCAACTTTTCAGCCCATGCTTTGAAGGATGTCGTCTTGGGTGGTAATTGCACTGCATCCCCATGGGCGAGTCGGATATATGCCGTATGTAAGTCTTCAAGCAGAATACGCCAGGAGAGGCCATCAATAACGAGATGATGGATGACGATCAACAGTCGGCTCGGTTGTCCGGAAGCGAACTTGATCAGAACTACACGGAGAAGCGGACCATACAGCAGATTCAAGCTGCCCTGAACCTCTGTCGCTATCCTTTCAAGTTCTTCCCGTTGCTTCTCCTCTGGGCAATCTGCTAGATCTACAGAGGAGAAAGGTATCGTCTTCTTATCAAGACCGTTAATCATCGCCTGCCAACCTGACGGTGTGTGGGTAAAGCGCATACGTAAAGCATCATGATGCTCTAAGAGATAAGCTACCGCTTGCTCTAAGAGATCAGTCTCAAGAGGTTGGAGTACTTGCAGGAGAACGGACTGATTCCAGTGATCTGGTACTGAGAGGTTTTGCTCAAAGAACCAGATCTGAACAGGTGTAAGAGGAACCTGTCCTGTTACTAATCCTTGCTCAGCTCCGTTGTTCTGTGGCGTCGTTGTCACAACCTCGGACAATGTCGCAATCGTTGGGTATTGGAACAGTTGTCTGGGATTAAAGTACAATCCAGCTTGTGCAGCGTGCGCAGCAATTTGAATACAGAGAATAGAATCTCCTCCCAGTGAGAAGAAATTATCATTAACGCCTACCTGATCAACACCGAGTATCTCTTTCCAGATACCAACTAATGCCTGTTCGATAGATGTACGCGGAAGGATAAACTCATTTTCTAAAACAGGCCGTGCCCCATCAGGGAGAGGCAGAGCAACTCGATCAACCTTGCCATGAGATGTAAGAGGAAAAGTGTCAAGTAACACAAATGTCGATGGCAACATATAATCAGGCAGCCGTTCTGCGAGGAACTGTCGTAGGCCATCAACCGATGGAGTTGCTCCTTGCCTGACCGCTACGTATGCCACCAGCCGTTTATCATCTGGCCGATCCTCTCGAACAACCGCAACTGCCCCAACAAGGTCAGGATGCTGGCTCAACACAGCCTCGATCTCATCCAATTCGATGCGGAAACCACGCAGCTTGACCTGATGATCAATACGACCCAGGAACTCAATATTGCCATCTGGGCGGTAGCACGCCAGGTCTCCCGTTCGATAGAGGCGTGCTCCGGCCACATCACCGAAAGGATGAGGAATGAACCTGTCAGCAGTCAGATCTGGTGCATTCAGATAACCACGAGCGACTCCGGCTCCACCAATATAGAGTTCTCCATATACGCCAATAGGAACTGGCTGCAAGTACTGATCAAACAGATAGATCTGAGTATTGGCAATCGGACGACCAATTGGAACGGCCCCCGATATGCGCACTCTGGCAGATACCTCGTAGACGCAACATCCTACAACAGTCTCTGTCGGTCCATATTCGTTGATGAGTCTTACGTCTGGCAGATCATTTTGCCAAAACACCAGATCCTCTCCATGCAGGGCTTCGCCTCCAATAATGAGGGCCCTCGTACTTTCTTGCGCTTGCTCCACGCTCAACTGCTGTGTCAGTATCTCAAGATGCGCCGGGGTAACTTTGACCAGGCTGAAATCTTTTCGTGCGCATAATGCTCGACGTAATGCCTCGCCTCCTGGTTCCTCCGAGAGGAGCACGACGCTTTTCCCTGCAATCAAAGGAGAGAAGAGACTTGTGATGGTCAGATCAAATCCTATTGAGGAATGCACAGGAGCACCTTGACCTTGTGCTACGTCATACGTGGCTACACACCAGGTGAGATAATTGACAAGGCCCCCATGTGGAATCATCGTTCCCTTAGGCTTTCCAGTAGATCCCGACGTATAAATCACATAGGCCAGATTCCCCGCCATCACCCCACTTACCGGATTGTTTTCACTCTCCCTGGCAAGCTTGTCCTGAATGTCATTCAGACAGATCATACGTAAACCGGGCACCGAGAACTTTTCGATTTGCTGCTGCGTCAATAAGACTGCTGCCTGCGAATGTTCCAGCATGAATGTCAGACGTTCTGAAGGATAGGCTAGATCTAGAGGCACATAGGCTCCTCCTGCCTTTAAAACGCCCAGAATACTCACCATCAGATCCAGCGAGCGTGACATACAGATACCAACAAGCACCTCTGGTCCCACGCCTAATCTCTGCAGATAGTGCGCTAGCTGATTGGCACGCTGATTCAACTCTAGGTAAGTGAGTTGATCATCTCCAAAAGTTACGGCCAGAGCATGCGGTGTGCGCTCAACCTGACGTTCAAATAACTCATGAATAACAGTGCCCCCGGAATGAGTCTCGCCGGTGTTATTCCACTCGCGAAGCATCTGATGTAGTTCCGCTTGTGTCAACACTGACAAATCTGAGATCTGCCGCTGGGGAGTCGCGACGATATTTGTCAGTAGCGTACTCAGGTGACTGATCAAACGTGTAATAGTCGTTGCCTCAAACAGATCAGTATTATATTCCACTGATCCATTCAAGCCCTGGGTACTCTCTTCCAAGTAGAGGGTGAGATCAAATTTTGCAGTTCCAGAGTTCACCGTGAAAGGATGCAATACTAATTCAGGAAGGGTAAATGACTCAAATGGTGCACTCTGGTGAACAAACATCGCCTGAATCAGCGGAGTTCGGCCAGGATCACGCTCGACTTCAAGTTCTTCCACCAACTGTTCAAACGGCATATGCTGATGGGCATACGCTCCTGAGGCAACCTTTTTCACACGATGTAGCAATTGCTGAAACGTTGGATTCCCAGCCAGACTTGTACGGAAAACAAGCGTATTAATAAATACGCCGATGAGCGGCTCAATCTCTACAAGATCACGGTTGGAGATGGGAGAACCAATGACAATGTCATCCTGCCCGGTATAGCGAAACAACAACGCCTGAAAAGCGGCCAGCAGCGTCATAAACATGGTGACCCCTTCCTGCTGGCTCAGGGTCCTCAGGGCATTCAAGAGGGCAAGTGGCAACGTAAAGCTCGATGTCGCTCCATGAGACGTTTGCACGGCTGGACGAGAATGATCTGTAGGCAACATCAGGACAGGCGGAGCACCTGCAAGTTGTTCCTTCCAGTATGTAAGTTCCGCTTGCCGTACATCTCCCTGCCACCAGGAACGCTGCCAGATAGCATAGTCTGCATACTGTAGCGGCAATGGTGGCAACGGGAGAGATTCCATACGAGAAAATGCGGGATAGAGGGTGACAATCTCATGGACAAATATTCCAAGAGACCAGGCATCCGAGATAATATGATGCGCGATGATTACAAAGATGTGGTCTTGCTCATGTAAACGAATAAGGTTCGCACGCAAGAGTGGTCCATGAGCAAAATCAAAGGGACGTTGCATCTCCTCCTGTACGTACTGTGTAACTCTGGCTTCTTGCTCAGCATCAGGTATATGCTCAAAATTTACGCGTTTCAGAGGCATCGGTGAGGGCGAAGAGATGAGTTGGACAACACGTCCTTCCCGCGCTGGAAATGTTGTTCTGAGTATTTCGTGTCGGCGTACAATCTCATTCAGGCTCTGCTCCAGGGCAGACACCTGAAGTACCCCGGTCAAACGAAAGGCGAAAGGTACAATATACACGGAGTTACCAGGATCAAGCTGATCAAGCAACCACATCTGCTCCTGAGCAAATGAAAGAGGCAAACTATCATGGCGTGGTTGAGGAGTAATAGCCGGACGTTGATGACGTTCGATGCCCTCTTCATCAAGAAGATAGGCCAGAAGTTCCAGGTCTTCGGAGGAAAAGCCTGTTGCATTGGAAGCATTGACTGTATCAACACGATCTCGCCCTTGTCGCTTCTCCTGCAACAATGCTCTCTTCTCTTGATCAGACATCTCTCGAATGCGCTTCACTATCTGAGCAACTCGCTCGATTTGTCCAGGCTCAGCTTCTTGTCTGGCAAGCAGATGTGTCAGATCTATGACATTTCTGATCTCAACAAGGCTCTGCATCGAGAGTTCTATTTGAAATGTTTGCTGCAAACGCGACCGTATCTGAATAAGGTGAAGTGAGTGACCACCTAGAGCAAAAAAGTTATCGTAAATTCCAATCTGATCTACTCCCAGAATATCTGCCCAGATTTTTGCAACCTCTTCCTCGACCACGGTACGAGGAGCAACATAGCTCTCGGCTACGTCAGGGAGCTTGCTGGTAACATCGGGAAGCGCTCGGCGATCCACTTTACCATTGGAGGTCAAGGGTAAGGCATCCAATATCATAAACATCGAAGGGAGCATGTACTCAGGTAGATACGCTCTGACAGTTGTAGAGAGTTCGTCAAATGTCGGAACCTGACCTTCCTGTGGCACAACATAGGCGATTAACTGCGGGCTACCTGTGGCATCCTCTCTGGTGACGACAACGACATCCTGTAGCGCGGCATGCTCTTGTAAGACAGCTTCGATCTCTCCTGGCTCAATACGAAAACCACGAATCTTCACCTGGTGGTCGATGCGCCCCAGATATTCAATAGAGCCGTCGGGCAAATAGCGCGCAAGATCACCCGTCTGGTACAGCCGCGCTCCTGGCTTTGTGCTAAAAGGATCTGGGATAAATTTCTCGGCGGTGAGCCCTGGGAGATTCTGATAACCACGCGCCAGACCAACTCCGCCAATATAAAGTTCTCCAGGAACCCAGGTAGGAACAGGATCCATGTGCCGATCCAAAAGATAGACCTGCATGTTGGCGATGGGCTTTCCAATTGGTACGTTTGCCGTCTGGCTATCACATTGACACATCCAATAGGTTACATCAATAGCAGCTTCTGTTGGCCCATACAGGTTATGCAATTCTGCATTGAGGCACGCGAAAAATTGCTTCTGTATATCAGCAGAGAGAGCCTCACCGCTAGATATAACCCGCCGTACACTCTGGCAACTTGAGCGCAATGGCTCATTCAAAAATGCCTGAAGCATGGAGGGGACAAAGTGGAGCGTTGTTATACTCTGCTCCGTAATGAGCATTCTCAAATAAGCATTATCACGATGTCCCTCGGGCTTCGCAATAACCAGGCAGGCTCCAGTAAGAAGCGGCCAGAAAAACTCCCAGACGGATACATCAAAGCTGAAAGGTGTTTTTTGTAAGACGCGGTCACTGGACGTTAACTGATAGGCATCTTGCATCCAGAGCAAGCGATTACACACGCCTGCATGTGTGTTCATTGCGCCTTTGGGCCTTCCGGTTGAGCCAGATGTATAGATCACGTAGGCAAGATTCTCAGGACTGATTGAAACATATAGATGAGCTGCAGGATAGGTGTTCATCTTGGACGCAATGGCACTCAGACAGATGGCCGTTGCGCTTTGCTGAGGCAGTTTGGAGAGCAAGTACTCTTGTGTCAGTATTGCAACAACCTGAGCATCCTCCAGTATAAAGGCAATTCTCTCTTGAGGATAGGATGGATCAAGCGGCACATAGGTCCCGCCAGCCTTCAAAACGCCCAATAAGGCAATGATCATATGTACAGAACGCTCAAGGAACACCCCGACATGTGTATCTGGCCCAACGCCTTGATCTTGCAAGTAGTGGGCAAGTTGATTTGCCCGTTGATCCAGTTCTTCATAGGTCAGTGCCGTTTCCTCAAAGCTTACGGCTACACTATCAGGGGAATGTATGGCCTGCATCTCAAAGAGAGTATGCAAGCAACGATCTATTGAGTAGTTGGCCTCAGTTGCATTGTGAGCTGCACGCCGAATAATCTGCTCAGGAAATGGTAACTGCTTGCTAACCTCATGCCAACTCACTTCTACCGTCGCTAAGTTATGGAGAAGGCATCCATAATTTTCAAACATATCATCAATTAGACCGGCAGGGAAAAGCTCCTCGACCGCATCCCATCGACACACAAGCGTTCCAGCTTCCTCCTCAACGACACAATCCAGCCATACCTGAGGCGTCTGAGCAATGGCATAGACAACTTCGCCCAACTTATCAAAAGGAAGATGGTTGTCTTCGGTGGCAGAATTCAGATTCAAGAAACTGGTGAAGACGACAGGCATCGTTATGCCACTCGTTCCTTGGTGCCTTGCCAGTTCTCTTAACACTCGTACACCACTCACATAACCATGCTCTAAATCTTGCCAGAGTTGCTTTTGAAGTCGCTGAGACCGAACAGCAAAAGATTCGCGTTGCGAATTGTCTACTTCCAGCAGGGTAAAGGATGCAAACTCACCAAGGATGTCATTGACTTCAGGATGCAAAGGCAGCCGATTAAAACGAGGAACATTGATAGTGAAAGCAGGTTCCTTACTCCAGTACGTGAGTATTTCAGCGTACGCAGCGAGAAAAAGCGCCGTGGGGGTCAGTCCCATCTGTCCAGCCCGAGTCTTCAAGCGCTGCCACGTTTGCGCATCCAGTCTGAGGCTCTTACGTATGAAGTGCGATTGAGCCAGAGAATCTGGTCTCGTGTTTAATGGAAGCTGCGGCGCTGGTGGAAGAGACACAAGACGGCCCCGCCAGTAGTCGAGAGAGCGCTGATAGATGGCTGAATGCTGAAACTCGCTCATAGTCAGTACATAATCCCGAAATGAAAGGGTCAGAGGCGCAAGAACAAGATCAGGATTCCAGTAGAGCTGGACGAGTTGTTGGAAGAGAATATAATAACTGCGACCATCCGCAAACAGGCCATCAATGCTCATGCATAAACGAATACGCTGATTGTCAAGCTGGATGGCATGGATCGTAAAAGGTGGCCACATCTCAAGGGGAAGAACCTGGTGGGATAAGTGAGCACGAATGGCAGCTAATTCAGATTCGACAACCTGAGCTGGATGTCCACGTAAATCTATGCTTTTGATATGATAGAACGGTACATGTCTCAGGATCTGCTGCTGACCATCAGACAGGACAATTGCTCGAAGCATATCATGTCGTTCGATCAGATGTTGCCATACCTGATTAAAGTGACCGAGATCCAACGTGAGGCTTTCGATCTCGACATACAAATGAATCGAGACATTACCCAGATCGAATGTCCCGCTGCGTCCGATCCAATATGCTTGCTGCATATCGGTCAGAGGAAATGGAAGATAGCGCATATCTGGATCTGGTACGATTTTTGCATATTGAGCAAGAGATTCTGGTTGATGTGCGCTTTTATGCTCAGCAATGGCAGCCGCCATCCCGGCAATCGTTGGCGTTTCGGACAGACTGCGCAGTGCGACATCCGCTTGAAAGTCTGTACGTATCCTGAATACCATTTCGGTTGCTAATAGAGAGTGTCCACCTAATTCGAAGAAATTGTCATAGATGCCAATACGCTTGATACCTAACACCTCTTGCCAGATCCGGACTACACCCTCTTCCAGTTCATTGCGGGGAGCATCAGCTCTCGTTTGTACCTGCACTGGTTCTTCGGATAAAGCAAATGATGCATTCTGCGAAGATCTATCACGTTCGTCCCTGGATTTAAAGGTAATCCATTGATCGATTCTCGCCTGCAGATCTCCAGTTGATACGATAATCTGATCAATGTGTCCGAGATGAAGTACACGATCAAAAACACTCATCCCCTCCGCCACCGTCAAAGCCAACGAATGTACATCAGATCCAACCGGTACGGAAAGTGTCTTCGCATCCTCGGGCTCCCAATTATCCAGATTGAGACTCATCCAGACCGCTTTTTGCGTTTGATTCTGATGGAGAACAAATGCATCCATAAACGTATTAACTGCAGTATAGGAGAGAAGACCTAATCCTCCTAACACTGATGCCAGAGAGGAAAGCACAATACAAAAATCAAGCGGTATCCCTTGCAATACCTGCCCGAGCACATAAGTACCGCGTACTTTCGCTTGCACCAGCAAGTCGTATTGATGCCAATCGGTATCCCGCACATATCTAAATGCTGTGTTTTTATCAGGTCCAGCGGCATGAATGACTCCATGAAGGGCTCCAAATTGCTCCAGGGTAAGCCGCACAACCTCCTGCATTTGCTCCAGATTTCCGACATCCGCACTATAATGCACAACATGCACACCGGTATTTCTGAGTGCCCGGATAGCCTGTATCTTCCGACTATAGGAATCCTGAGCCTGATGCGTTTCCAGCCATTGTTCCCAGTCCTCCTCTGGAGGCAGTTGGGAGCGTCCTACGAGAATAAGCTTTGTCTGTGTCCTTTGAGCCAGATATCTGGCAAGCGTCAGACCTATATACCCCAGGCCACCAGTTATCAGGTAAACTCCATCCTTGCGGAGTCGTGCATCCCTCGATGTCTCAATCGATGGAAGCCTGGTAAAGCTCTGTACCCAACGCTGCTTGCCTCGATACGCAACAACCTCTGACAATGGGACAAACAGCTCCTTTATCAACTGATCCAGCAATGTCCTGGCCTGCACGGTTCCTTTTTCGGGAAGCACAATATCAATATTACGGCATCGTACATTTCTATATTCTTGCTGGAAGACTTTACACGATCCTATAATGGTCGCTTTCTCTGGAGAGAGTTGCTCATCTCCCATAACATTCTGTATGCCGTTGGCAATCACTGTTATTTCAAGCGGTGTAGTGATATTCTGCTGGCTGATGGCTTGCATAAACCAGAGAAGACTGTAAAAACCTTGATTTTGTGCTGCCTGAAAAGCATCTATATTCAATGGCTGCCGATTGGCAGGTGTTATGCTCCAGCAATGAACAATAATCTCTGGTATTACCTGATGAACAGACAGTTCACCGAGCAATGTATGATAGTCATTGGGCTGACCAGGATCAATACAGTAAGTGCTCTCGTCGAGTTGTGCTAAGCGGTCCCTCATAACCACTGTAATCACCGACTGGTTGCTAGCTCTGAGCCGATCGACAAGTTGAGCTCCCCACCCATAGTCATCAACAAACACCAGCCAGTGCCATAGCCGATCAGGACGGGTCTGCGCGATCTGAAGAGGCAGCGACTGCTGCCATATCGGCACATAAAACCATTCTTCGACCTCAGATTTTTGAAGAGATGAACCATACGCCTGCTTATTCTCATATCCAGGTGCCGGTGCGTCAACCCAGTGGCGTTGGCGCTCAAAGGGATAGGTGGGCAAAGGAACACGGTACCGTTGAGAACCATGGAAACGTTCCCAATCGATCTGCACACCCGCCTGCCAGAGCTGCCCTACAGCTTTGAGCAGCGATACACTCTCTGCCAATTTCTCCTGTGATGATGGGAGAGAGGTCAATATTACCTGCTCTGCTTGGTGATCTCCATACTCTCTCACCAGATGACTTAATGTACGACCTGGGCCAATTTCAAGAAACACCTGTTCCGGCTCTTTGAGCAGTTCATGAATTCCCTGAGCAAAACGGACAGGTTGGCGAAGATGCCTGGCCCAGTAAACTGGATCGATCGCCTCCTCAGCAGTAATCCAGGTACCCGTAAGATTTGATATGTAGGGTATACGAGGTCGCTGTCGAGGGAACCGCTCGACATGTCTGGCAAATGGTTCAACAATCACTTCGGTCATCGCCGAATGGAAGGCATGGGAAGTCCTCAAACGGTGACTTGTGATACCCTGTGCCACAAGACGGTGATGCAATTCGTCAACTGCCTGAGCAGAACCCGAAACGACGCTTTGCGTCTGTCCATTCACCGCCGCCAGGGAGAGATCCTGACCCAGATACGGCTGAATATCGTCCTCCGAAAGAGACGCCGCCAGCATCGCGCCGCCTGGTAAAGCCTGCATCATGCGGCTACGGATAGCAACAAGAGCTAAAGCATCCTCTAGCGTAAAGACTCCCGCCAGGCAGGCCGCCACATATTCGCCGATGCTATGACCAATCATTGCTCGTGGTTGCACCCCCCAGTCCATCCACAATTGTGCCAGCGCGTATTCAAGAGAAAAAAGGACAGGTTGAGTAAAAAATGTCTGACGTAACTGCTCTTCTGCCATCTCAGTCTGATCGGGGTCAGGATACAGAATCGTCCGTATATCGGTTCCCAGATGAGGAATCAACAATGTGGAACACTGATCTATATACTCACGAAATACGTTTTCGTGCTGGTACAACTCCCGTGTCATATTGACATATTGAGCACCTTGACCAGGAAACAGAAAAACAACGGGCCGATCCTGAATGTGCTTTACCGGATTTAACCCATGCTCTGTATCAATTTGTTCCAACGCAGTTACTGCCTCATCATGATTCTTGCAAACCAGTAGAGAGCAATGATCAAATGTTTTACGCCCCACCTGGAGAGTATAAGCAATATCAGCCAGAGGAATCTCCGCGTGGTGTTGTACATACATAGCTAGATTCGTTGCAACTCCCTTGAGAGCCTTCTGCGTTTTAGCGGAAAGGAGCAACAACTGCCAGGGTCTTGACGAACTCGTTGCCTCAAATGTTGGAGCTTCCTCCAGGATAATATGCGCATTCGTTCCACCGATACCAAATGAGCTCACTCCTGCACGGCGCGGAAAGCTAGAGGGATTCCAGGCGGAAAGTTTGGCATTGACATAGAAGGGGCTGTGAGCAAAATCAATAGAAGGATTTGGTTGAGTATAGTGCAGACTCGGTGGCAACTCTTTATGCTTGAGGGCCTGAATCGTCTTGATAAGCCCTGCCACCCCAGCTGCGGCGTCCAGGTGACCAATATTGGTCTTGACTGACCCAATCGCACAAAATCCATTTGCGTCTGTCTGCGTACGAAACGCCTGGGTAAGTGCAGCAATTTCAACGGGATCACCCATGGGCGTTCCCGTTCCATGGGCTTCAATATAGGTAATTGACTCCGCCTCAACGCCAGACATATCGAGCGCCTCTGCTATCACTTGCGCTTGCCCTTGTACACCCGGAGCGGTATAACCAACTTTCACCGCCCCATCATTATTGATGGCAGACCCTTTGATGACAGCGTGGATATAATCTCCATCTGCAAGCGCATCGGCGAGCCTTTTTAGCACAACGATACCCGCACCTTCGCCTACCACCGTCCCCTGGGCTTGCGCATCAAAAGCTCGACAGTGACCATCGGGCGAGAAAATCATGCCTTCTCGATACACGTAGCCTCTTCTTGAGGGAACACCGATCGAAACGCCTCCAGCTAATGCCATATCACATTCATGATGCAACAAACTCTGACAGGCTTGATGCACTGCAACAAGTGACGTTGAACACGCAGTCTGGATCGTGAGCGATGGCCCTTTGAGATTCAGTTTGTACGATACGCGCGTTGCCAGAAAATCTTTGTCACTGGCGATCTTCGTCTGGAAATCTCCCATAGACTTGAGCAAACGATCATTCGGAAGAAGATGAAATAAGAGATAACTATTGAGATTGGAACCTGCATACACAGCAATAGATCCATCATAGGGTTCTGAATTGTATCCCGCATTTTCCAGTGCCTCCCAGGCACACTCTAAAAAGATGCGATGTTGAGGATCTATGAGCGCTGCCTCCCGAGGTGTATAACCAAAAAAATCAGCATCAAAACAATCTGCCTCTTCCAGCAATGCTTCCGCGCCAATATAGTGAGGGTTGTGCAAGACTGCGGGATCCATACCTGCGGCTTTGAGATCTTCAGCAGAAAAGTTGGTAATTGACTCTCTACCTTCTCGTAGGTTGTTCCAGAACGCATCAACGTCATGTGCTCCAGGAAAACGGCATGCCATTCCAACAACAGCGATATTGTACAACTGGTCAGCCGTATCTCTATTCATCATCCTACTTCTGTCCTTATCTCTTCATTGTGCGAGCCTTGTCTCGAAGCCGCACAATGGCGCTTTTCCGTGCTTCTGCTCTGGTAATACTTTGCTTCAACTGGGGCTGCTCATCCTGGCTCTGACTCAAATACCGGGCAAGCAAGAATATGGTTGGATAGCGGAATAACTCTACCAGGGCTATTTCCTTCCTCAGTTCCTTATGGAGTTTTCTCTGGACCTCTATGATGAGTAATGAGTGACCACCAAGATCAAAAAAGTTATCGTTTCTGCCCATACTATCCAGATGCAATACTTCTTGCCACACCCTCGCAATAGTTTGTTCTAATTGAGTCTGAGGTGCGACAAATAACATATCTGTACGTTGGTCACGACGTTCTGGCCGAGGTAGTGCCAGACGATTTACTTTGCCACTAGGGGTCAAAGGCAAAGCATCGATAAATGTAATTATTGAGGGCATGCAGTACTCGGGCAACTTTCTCTGTAAAAAGCTGCGTAACTCACTAACGGTGGGAGTAGCCCCCTGAACAGGAACAACATAGGCTATCACATATCTCTCTCCTGGCATATCCTCATGAACCAGTACAGATGTCTCCTGCACTCCAGCATGCCTCAGGAGTGTAGATTCAATCTCACCAAGCTCAATACGAAAACCACGGACTTTTACTTGATCATCGGACCTTCCCAGAAACTCAATGGCACCATCCGGCAAATAGCGTACGATGTCTCCGGTCTTATACAAACGAGCTCCAGGCTCCGCGCTGAAAGGGTCGGGAACGAACTTATCCGCAGTCAAATCGGGACGATTATGATACCCACGAGCGATACCAATACCTCCAATGTGAAGCTCACCCAACACACCAACGGGTACAGGTTGAAGGTGAACATCAAGCACATAGATCTGGATGTTTGCAATGGGGTAGCCAATAGGAACCCTCTGCTGATCAGGGGTTCTCAGACAGGTCCAGGATGTGACATCAACAGCCGCTTCAGTAGGACCATAGAGATTGTAGAGATCCGCATCCAGCTGAGCAAAAAACTGTTCTTGCACTCTGACAGATAACGCTTCACCACTACAAAAAACACGGCGAATACTCTTGCAGTTCGGGACATCTTCTTCTTTCAAAAAGATTTGAAGCATCGAAGGGACAAAATGAAGCGTCGTGATGTGCTGCTCCTGGATGAGATGAAGAAGATACGAACTCTCTCGATGGCCTTCTGGCCGTGCTAACACGAGCGAAGCACCAGTGAGGAGCGGCCAAAAGAACTCCCAGACAGATACATCAAAGCTAAAAGGCGTTTTTTGCAACACACGATCGGTTGTATCAAGATGATACGCCTGCTGCATCCATTGTAAACGGTTTTGGATGCCACCATGCGTGTTCATAACGCCTTTAGGCACACCCGTTGAACCGGATGTGTAGATCACATAGGCCAGATTCATAGTTGTGGTCTTGTTCACAGAATTCTCAACACTCTGTTGGGCAATCATACCCCATTCACTATCTACGCACACGATGGGAAGTCCAGAGAGAGGGAGCGTATTCAGCAGACGCGCTTGTGTTAAAAGAAGAGCAATGGAGGCATCTGAAAGCATAAAGGTGAGTCGCTCCGTAGGATAGGAAGGTGCAAGTGGTACATATGCGCCACCCGCCTTAAGCACACCCAATAGCCCTATGACCATTTCAAGTGAGCGTTCCATATATATACCCACAAATGTTTCCAGCCCTACTCCCGATTTTTGCAGATAATGTGCCAATTGATTTGCCCGACTATTCAGTTCGGCATATGTTAACAACTCATCCTCAAAGGTTACAGCTATCGCCGCAGGAGTTTCCATCACCTGACGCTCAAACACCTGGTGCAGACACATGTCGCCATCGCTATAGAAAACATCTGTTGCATTCCACAGGAGTCGCTGTTGGCGCTCTTCTTCCGTCAAGAGTGTCAGTGTAGTAAGATGCTGCTCGGGATCAGCGACCAGACACTCAAACACGCGTTGCAAATGGCCTACCATACGTTGTATGGTGCTGGCCTCAAATATATCGGTGTTAAATTCGACGCTCCCTATCAGACCTCGATCCCTTTCTTCCAGGGTCAGTGTGAGATCAAATCTGGCGCTTCCGCTATCAACAACCAGTGGATGCAAGGTAAGACCAGTCAGAGCTAAGTCCGGTATCAAAGATTTCTGCAAAACAAACATTACTTGTACAAGAGGGGTACGTCCTAAATCGCGCGTGGGCTGCATGGCTTCTACCACTTTTTCAAAAGGCACATTTTGATGCATATATGCGTTTAACGCAACTTTTTGTACACGTCTCAATAAATCACGATATATAGGATTTCCTGAGAAATCGATTCGTAAAGCTAACGTGTTCACGAAACAACCTATCAGATCCTGTAGCTCAGGACGCGTCCGGTTGGCAATAGGTGTACCTACGATGACGTTCGTTTGCCCGGTATAGCGAAAAAGCACAGTCGCAAAAGCAGACAGCAGGGCCATGAAGAGCGTTATCCCTTCATCACGGCAAAACGCTTTATATGCCTGAAGCAGTTGATCTGGCAAAGTAAAGGACAGGGTAGCACCACGAAACGTCTGAAGTGGCGGCCGAGGGCGATCAGCAGGTAACTCCAGTACAAGTGGTGCACCAGAGAGTTGTTCCACCCAGAAAGTAACCTGACGTTCTAATGCCTGGTTCTGTAACCACTTGCGTTGCCAGATGACATAATCTGTATATTGGATAGGAGGTGCTGAGAGCTTTGGCGGTTGGTCCGTTACATGTGCTTCATAGAGCACTCCCAGTTCTCGGACTAAGACCCCCATCGACCAACCATCGGTAATAATGTGGTGCAAGAGAATAAGCAAAATATGTTCCTCGTCATCCAGCTGAAAAAGCACCGCTCGAATCAACGGTCCTTTTGCAAGGTCGAAAGGACGCGCGGTCTCCTCTTTCAAGAGGCGCATCACTTCTGTTTCGCGTACACTGGGAGCAAGATGACGGAGATCTATAATGGGGAGAGGTAACGAGAGAGAGGGTAAGACAATCTGGTACAGCTGGCTTTCCTGTATCGCATAGGTTGTCCTCAAGATGTCATGTCGTCGAATAATTTCATTCAGACTTTGCTGAAATGCCGCTCTATGGCACACCCCTTTCATACGTACCGCAGCCGGAACTGAATAGGCAGCGCTTCTGGGGCTGAACTGATCTAGAAACCAGAGCCGTTCCTGGGCAAAGGAAAGGGGAGCATGCTGCATCGGTTGAGAAGGCAAGATATGCGGTATTGATTCTCCTGTTTCTGCATTCAGTTGCTCTAGGATGTGCATGACAAGTTGATGGACACTTAGGCCCTGCAGTAGCAATGTCATAGGTATCTCTACCTGGAGATCAGTTTCAATGCGATTACTGAGCTCGAAAGCCATCAGCGAATCTAACCCAAATTGACTGAAAGGTTGTTGACAATCTACCTGGGTTGCCGCAATACCGACGAGACTGCTGATCTGTTGTTGGAGATATCTCTCTAGATACTCCTGACGCACACTCCTATTACTTGCCATGAGCATCTCACGGCTCACATCAACCTTGCTCTCGTCCGCTTTTGTCTGATCCAAAATGCTTCTCTCCAGAACATCCAGTTCACCGTTGAGAAAGAACGTTCGGCATAGGTATCGTTGAATTTTTCCGCTCGACGTCCTGGGGATTCCTCCAGGTTTGAGAAGTAATACAGCATACACATGGAGTTCGTGCTGGTCTGCAACGGCTTCGCGTATGCTTCCTATCACTTCGGCACGATCAGCATGGCGGTATTGACGCTCCGCCTCAGCAACAATCACCAGACACGCGCCGCTACCAACGTGAATTGTAAAGGCAGCACAGCTACTGCGCCGCAACGCTGGATGGCTCCGTTCTACCGTTGCTTCAATGTCTTGCGGATAATGATTGCGCCCACGAATGATGATCAGGTCTTTTAGACGTCCTGTCACAAACAACTCACCATCCTGAAAAAAACCCAGGTCGCTCGTTCGCAAAAAGGTTTCATGAGCGTTGTCAGCCAGATAAGCATGAAATGTTTGTCTCGATTCCTCTTCACGGTTCCAATAACCCTGTGTGACACTCTGCCCTGCAATCCAAATTTCACCTACCTGACCTGGCTGACAAGCAACGTGAGAATCAGGGTGAACGATGACAAGCCGTTGATCTTGTAAGGGTTGTCCACACCCAACGAGAGGTCTATGTCCTTTATCCTCTGTACTTGCTGGCAGGTCATCATGGCCACCTGTCAAGAATTGAGTCTGACCAGAAGAACGGATGACCGGCGGAGTTTCTGTATTGCCACCAGCTGCAATTAACGTTGCTTCAGCAAGTCCATAACAAGGATAAAAAGCCGTGCGATGAAAGCCACAGAATGCAAATGTTGTAGCGAAGCGATCCAACGTCTCAGCCTGAACAGGCTCAGCTCCATTAAACGCTAGTTTCCAGCTACTCAGATCGAGGGATGCACGCTGCTCAGGTGCAACTTTCTGTACGCAGAGATCGTAGGCAAAGTTCGGGCCTCCACTAATCGTTGCACGATAGCGTGAAATGGCCTGAAGCCAACGGAAAGGTCTTTGAAGAAAAGCGGCAGGCGCTAAAAGGGTAACCGGAAATCCGACATATAAAGGTTCTAATATTCCGCCTATCAACCCCATATCATGGTACGGCGGCAACCAGATGACACCTTGACTTTCAGGTGTGGTCTGAAAACATCTCTGAATGTGGGACAGGTTGTGCATGAGATTGGCATGACTCACCATCACCCCTTTTGGCGTTCCAGTCGAACCCGATGTATATTGGAGGAAGGCAAGCGTATTCGCATCGTGGGGGCTGGCCTGCCATGTTTCTGCAGAATCAGCCGCAGAAGTGTCAGTGGGAAATATACGCAGTGCCTGCAAAAATGTTGTATCTTGCTCAAAGACTTTCTTGAGCTGGGAGAGCATTGTCGAAGTAGTAAGCACCAACGATGGGCTGGCATCACGAACAATAGCACGAATGTGAGACAGCGCACGTCCATGACGAGTCCCATGAATTGGATAGGCAGGCACAGCAATGAATCTGGTAGCAAGACAACTCAAAAAGGCGACGATAAACTCAAGACCGGGAGGATATAAGAGCAACACACGGTTCCCTGGAGAATCCAGGCGCTGTAGAGTGGCAGCAAGTGTTCGTACGCGCAAACCTAATTCAGCATACGTGAGATGCAGCTCTGAGAACTCACCATCTACTAAAAAAGTATAAGCAGTACGATCTGGCTGATATTGAGATCGGTAGTATAACACATCTACCAGTGTAGAAAGATTATTTACAGGCTTAGACCCACAATCATCCATCAAAGCGTAATATATCCCTTCATGCATCGTCGACAAGGTCGAAGTTCCTATATTATGCAGATATTATGCAGATATTATGCAGAGGAACAGTCAATATGAGGATTTACCTCGCTCGTTCGTGAGTTAAGTACTATTCAAGGTCTTTTGTAGAGCAAACAACATGATATCTTGTTACTCAACAAGAATCAGCAACGGACATTCCCCTGGGAGGGGAACTTTCACTAGTCGTTTGGAGACTAGCTACTTTGTCAGGAGAGTGGACAACAAAATGATCCAACGATCCAACATCCGTGCTAGATAGAAACCGTACTTACGCTCATTCTAGGGCTCTGGCAACCAGTGTGTTTTTCCCTCTCTACTGCTGCCAGTACGATTCTTTCCCGATGTGCCAATTGTTGAGAGATATGATAGCGCCTACCAGCATCCTAGCTCTTTTTGATGCCCTCGTTTAATGCTTGCCGCAGGCTCAGCTCTTTTGCATTTTTTACTTTATCACTTTCTACTTCTATTGACCCCAGGAATATTGATATATCTCAGAAATATTGATATATCTAAGTAATAGGTGAAATATAAAATGCTTCCTTCCTAGCTAATTATAAGAAGTAGCACAGCGATTGTCAAGAGGACGATTTTCAAAGGCTCTATCAGAGGTGAGAGGTCCAAAAAGTAGAAGGGGTCCACCATTTAAAGGAGTCTCAAGGTTCACAGGTAGCTCTTTCCGGTTCATAAAGGCTTCGCGTCGAAACAATTCCAACGTAATGTCAAAGGTTTTTGCTTATTGGATCAGTAACGGTTGCAATAGAGTCTAGTAAGGTGTACAATTCACATTAAAAATTGACGAGTGCATAGCATGATGTCCTACACACGCACTATCTACTATATTTCATGCTCACAACACGTTTATGGCTACCCACCTCTGATCGAATTTAGAAGCAAACCTGTCGCAGGAAGGAATTTTCTCATGGATGAGAGTGGAGAGATACAGGTAGCAGACAGTTCTGCAAAGAATACACGCATCAATATGGATTTTTGGAAATATTGGACCGGCCAGACAATCTCGAATCTCGGTGGCTCAATTACAACGTTCGCGCTTCCCTTGCTAGTCTACAATCTCACCCATTCTTCGGTAAATCTGGGCATTGCAACTGCAGCCGAGTCTTTGCCCTATCTACTCTTTGGTTTGCTTCTGGGTGCTTGGACCGATCGGAGTAATCGCAAGCGCTTGATGGTTCTGGCTGACCTGGCACGTGCGGCGGTTATTGTCATCATTCCGCTTTTTGCTCTTCTAGGTTGGCTGAGTGTCTGGTGGATCTATCTCGTCGGCTTCGTCCACTCAACACTCACTATTTGCTTCGAAACCGGGCAGTTCACTGCCATTCCTAGTCTGGTCGATCAACAAAATCTGGTGACGGCCAATGGACGAATCCAGGCCAGCTATTCGAGCGCAGAGGTCCTCGGCCCTTTGCTCGCTGGCATCCTGTTAACAACACTCCCCATAACCTGGCTATTCACGTTTGACGCACTGTCATTTCTTCTCTCTGCTGCCTCTCTCCTCCTGATTCGTCGCAGCTTCAACGCCCCCGGAAAAACACACAGTATGCATATTGGTCAAGATATCATTGAAGGATTGCGCTATGTCATCAATCAGCCTGTTCTGTTGAGTATTTCGCTCATGACAGCAATCATTAATTTAGCGACGGTTGCGAGCGTTTCGCAACTCGTTCTATTTGCCAAGGTGCATCTTCATACTAATGATTTTCAGGTTACGCTTTTCTATACCGCAAGTAGTCTGGGCGTTGTCGTACTCGCACTCACCGCCGGACCATTACGCAAACTCTGGTCCTTTAGCACCGTAGCCCTGGGCTCTCTCCTTCTCAAAGGGCTTCTCATTTTTACATTAGCTTTTCTTCCCTGGTACTGGCTTGCCCTGGTTGTCTGGGGATGTACCCAGGGACTTGGTATCCTTTTCAATATTAATACCAGTAGCCTGCGTCAGGCCATTGTCCCTAACCATATGCTTGGGCGTGTGCGAAGTATCGCTAGCGTACTAGCCTGGTCGGCTATTCCATTGGGTTCGGTCATGAGCGGTTTTGTTGTTGACTGGACTCATAATGTCGTGCTGCTCTTCGCTGTCTCCGGTGGACTTATGGCGCTGATCGCCTTTCTCTTCTTCTATACACCTCTGGGACGGGCAGAGCGCTATCTGCCAGAATCACAAGCCAGGGCTGAAACAGAAACAGGGAGCGTTTAGGCTCCTTTTCTACATAAGACGAGGACAAAAACTGCTCTCTACCAGGTTCAAGAAAGCAGCTTTTCTTCTGCTTCATGTATCTTGCTACTCATCAAGTGTTGTCTGAACGTTTTCCTGGTTGGGAAAGCCGAATACTTTTCCCTAAGAGTGTGTCGGACTCCCATGCTCTCCATAATCTCTGTGCATGAGTTTTCGCACCTGCGGTGCTCAAACATCTTTTTATTGTGTGGTGTCGGAAAAGTTCTTCGAACTTTTCCGACA
>NZ_BIXY01000059.1 GCF_008326305.1 Dictyobacter arantiisoli
TTTTTGCCTTTAAATCTGAGCTGTATCGTTTCCGTGGTCCTGCCATCATCTTTCTCCTTTTGCACTCGTTCTGATACAGCTATTTTATCTTATTGACCTGTCCAGGATTACGGGACCATTATAAGGTCTTTGTGATCAAAAAGCACGTCTAGAAGCGATACTTGATGCAGCAGGCCAAGATGTTTCTCCATTCCTCGATGTTGTCGAGAGTTCAGTCCGTTAAAATTTACCGGTATATAGATTTTATTAGGTCTAGAGGAGGTTCATATGAGTCGTCAATCCCTAGTTCCTCGCATTGGTGAAAGTCTTACTCGGTTTACTGATCGAAGAAATTTTCTACGGAAAACAGCTGTTGGATTTTTCGGCTTTACAGCCGCTGCATTGGCTGAGTTCACACTTGTTCCTTCTGCTCATGCTACAAATTATTGTGCCAATCGCTCTGCATCTCAATCATGTAGTCCGCCTCGCGGCATCTATTGTTCAACCATAAGTACTTCTTATTGTAATGGCCCCGATTGTGCCGGGCCATGTCACCTCACTAAAGCCTATTATCCGAATACAGGCTGCTGGTGTACACAGACTCACTGTGCCGGTTCTTCTTCAGAATACTACGAATGCTGTGACTGCTCATGCCCTGGTGGTGATTGTGGGTGTTTTGGAGGTGTAGTAATCAGTCGAGCGTGCTAAGAGATAAACAGCATTTTATTAGCGTTATGTCTTACTCACGAGTATATATCAATATTTGCAAGCTTTTTCTATATAAACTAGCAATGATCGACTATATATTCGTGAGTTTCAAAGTGATCTGGTTTGGTAAAGGTTGATCGAAGATAAAATAATTTTAAAAGAGAGTGAATATGTATCTACTAATACTCCTTTTCTTATCCCTCACTTGTGGATTAATCAACGCTCATGCACCCTGAATATTCAATATGGCCATGGGCCTTAATTTCCTCGGTCGAGGGAACAAAAGAAAAGCAGTAATAGCAGGTGTATGTCATGTTTTTGGAGCTATTATTGGTGGATCAATGTTAGGTGGAGGACTTGGATGGTTGGGGGCATTACTACTATTACCAACCTGGAGGATTGAAGTTTTATGTATCATAGGTATTTTTGCTATCTGGCATAGTTTTTATGGTTCTTCCATGAAATTAGGTCGTCCGTGTCAGGTTAATCGTCGCTGGAAAAATAACAATATATCTGCTGCATGGGCCTACTTCCTATGGGGGATTCAGCTTGGATGTGGATTAGTCACTTTTATTCCTTATTCTTGTTTTGCCATACTAATGGGAGCACAAGCCACATCGGGTCCATGGAACGGGCTCATTTCTGGAGCAATATATGGTGGCACCAGAGAATTAGTAACACTTTTAGCGCTCTTTCATAAAAATAAAGACGGAAATAATTTGTTAAGCATCTCATCTTATTTTCCGTTATTAGAGCCCCTGGCTAGATACTCTAACATTTGTTGGATTATCATCGGTGTACCATTACTCATCATATTTGGTTTTTTGAAGTAGCAGCTCACCATCAACAATACAGCTATGCTTAAGATTAGGAGGTAAACCAGTAAAACATAAAAATATATGTTTTACTGGTTAAATTTAGAATGGCTTTTAATAAAATTTTGGTGCTTACTTTCGTTTCATTCATTTTTTTGTCTGCTTTTACTCAGCCAATTTCTGAGGCTGTACCGATTAAGCAAATCAGTACAGATCCTTATCTAAATACAAATGCTGAACATCAAACTGAGGTAGAACCTGCTACTTATGCTTTTAATTCTACCATCGTTTCTACCTTTCAAGTTGGGCGTTTTTTTGATGGAGGAAGCACCAATATTGGTGTTGCAACCTCTATAGATAGAGGTTTGACTTGGAAACAAAGTTTCCTTCAAGGAATTACTACTTATGCTGGAGGACATTTCGATAGTGTATCTGATCCCTCTGTTGCCTATGATACCAAACATCGTGTTTGGTTAATTTCATCTCTTGGACTTTCAACCTCTGGCGCCGCTGCCATTCTTGTAAGCCATTCGACAGATGGAGGAATAACATGGAGTTCTCCTGTTACTATTGCTCTTGATGACGGATCTTTAGGTTTCGATAAGGATTGGATAACGTGTGATACGAGTAAAAACAGCCCTTATTTTGGTCAATGTTATATAGAATGGGATGCCGCTTTCTCAAATGGCCTTGTTCTTATGAGCACTTCCATAGATGGTGGTTTAACCTGGAGCACACCAAATAGCCCAATTAATAGTAACAATTTCTTTGGTATTGGTGGACAACCTCTTGTGCAGCCAAATGGAACTGTTGTAGTTCCTATCTCTGGAATAGACAACTTTACTGGAAACGACAGCCTCTTTTCCTTTACGTCTACTGACGGTGGAAAAATTTGGAGCAAGGCGATTGTTATATCAACTATCACTGCATTTAATCCAAAAGCATCCTTTCGCGGAGGAGGTGGAGGTTTTCCTTCAGCTGGGATTAATAACTCAGGAAAGATATATGTACCATGGGCCGATTGCCGCTTTGAGCAAAATTGCTCTTCAAATGATATAGTATTTAGCATGTCTGATGATGGAATTAAATGGTCAGATATTCGCCTTATACCAATAAAGCCCACCGGAAGTAGTATTGATCCTATAATACCTGGACTTGCCGTTGATATAGATACAACTGGAAGTAACACACATCTTGCATTGGCCTTTTATTATTTAAGTGATGCAAATTGTTTTACCTATAATTGTCAACTTAATGTTGGCTTTATCTCCTCAACAGACAGTGGCACAAAATGGAGTAAAACGAAACAATTAGCTGGACCTATGTCACTCCCCTGGCTGGCAGATGCTGGAGGCTTCTTCGTTGGGGATTACATCTCCACTTCAATTATGAATAATCGGGCTTTCCCTGTTTTTGCGGTTGCAACAGCCCCTTCAGCCAATCATCTCAATGAAACTATGTATACCGTCGGGAAATCTGGTTTGAAGGTTGAAGCATGAACAAATGGATCTCGCTATTTATTGACGTACTTAGAAGAGCAGAAATGGATAATGTTCTTTTGTAGATCTTAACTGTTTAATATTTGCAAATAAGGAGATGGTTTTATGCTTCAGTCTTTTATGAGAAAGTACTGTGTTCTCTGTGTTTTCTTCGTCCTTTTCGCAGCTTGTACTCAGCAGCCATTATCTTCTCAAACTCCTTCAGCAACAGCAACCTCTGCCCCAACGCTAGCAACACTCCATCAGAGACCGCTTCACCTTCCCAAGGTTCTCACTGGCCAATCCTGTCCTGTATCATCTGCCATACAAGTTGCTGCCAATTTTCCGATTGCCATAGGAAATGGTCCTGCGTATGCAGCTATTGGGCTAGATCAATCTTCCCAACAACCTGTCATGCTATTTGCAGATGCACAGCATTATGCAAATGGACAGAGTCAGGGCTGGGGAGGAGCTAAAGTGCGCTGGTTTGTACGTCCCAGTTATTATGGCCCTCTCCTCATTAGAGGCTCCCAGCTCGATAATTCTCATCAAATCCGTTTTGATGATGGGCTACTTTCAGAAATTGCCTTAAATATTCCACAAGGAGACTCCCAACAGTGGTATGATCGACCTTCGGAGACACGTCTACAAGTGCCGGGATGTTATGCTTACCAAGTGGATGGAATACACTTTAGTCAGATACTCGTCTTTCAAGCTGTTGTTAAAAATTCATAGAGGCGTTTTTAGTTAAAGCACAAAAATGCCAGTGATTTTGTTTCCAGCGTGCTGAAGAGGCGTGAAGCACCAACACATGGTTAGGTAAGCGAAAAAGTTGGCAATTTTTCTAGTTGCGCAGTGTAACGCGTCAGTTACTTTGCGGCTGATGACAGTTTACGTTTGCGCCGTGTCGCGCTTGATGATATCCCTTTGAGGTGCTGACGGTCAAGTATTTCTGAAAAGCAACAGGTATTTAGGAGATAGTGAAGCGATATCCGATCCCCCAGACTGTGGTGATTTTATCGCCGAGCGGCCCTAATTTCTTACGCAGACGCGTAATATGGGTATCGACCGTGCGATCAAAACCATCGTAGTCATAGCCCCAGATCTGTTGAAGTAAGAAGTCCCGACTAAATGCCCGGCCGGGATGAGAGGTGAAAAGCACCAGGAGGTCATATTCGCGGGGTGTGAGATTGAGCTCAGCATTATGGAGCGAAACCACGTGTTCTGTTAGCTGAATACGTAACGGGCCACAGATAATAGGCGCAACGCTCACGGCTAGTTCTGGGACCTGTGAGGATAGAGGGGGCGCTGGTTGAGGCGGTTGAGGCGTCGACGTAGTTATACTATGCATCTGGTTATCCAGTTCGACGCGTCGTAACATCGCACGTACTCGTGCGGTCACCTCTCGAATACTAAACGGTTTGCTGATATAATCATCCGCGCCTACCTCTAATCCCAGGATGCGATCTACCTCTTCGGTGCGTGCAGTGAGCATAATAATAGGGATGAGATAGTTTTGCCGTACGCGGCGGCAGACAGAGAGACCATCTAATTTTGGTAACATCCAATCCAGGATGATAAGTTGTGGCGTATGGGTTGTTACTGTCTCCAATGCAGCCTCACCATCGAAGGCCTGGAAAACGGTATGACCTTCTGCTTTCAATGCATTGTACAATAAATTGCAAATATCCACCTCGTCTTCTACAACGAGAATCTTTGCCATACTCTCATCCTTCACCTATGTGCATCAATTTTTTGTATTTATATGTAGTATGCATAGTGTACCTCATTCCACTGCAGCATGTCTATATGGTTGACTCGAATAAAACTATATTTATACATGTGTAGAAACTTCGTGATAGATAGGTAATAAGACACGAAAGCAACTGCCCTCGCCGACCACGCTATCCACTGAGATCGAGCCACCCATTGCCAGAACAAAATCGTGCACAATCGCCAGCCCCAGGCCAAATCCACCTGAATGGCGGGCGCGTGAGGTATCGGTGCGATAAAAGCGTTCAAAGATATGCTCCAGTTCTTCTGGAGCCATTCCCACCCCTGTATCGGCTATACTCAGGACTATGTAGCGCTGATTCGCGGGCTGGAGCGAAATGGATACAATCCCCCCGTCCGGTGTATAGGTGATCGCGTTACGAACCAGATTGAGCAGGATTTGCAGCAGGCGCTGTCTATCAACCTGAACCGCTGGCAGGTGCGGTGCTATATCCCGGATCACGCTCACCTGACGCTCACGCTTAGCCAGCGGCATTAGCGCCTGATAGACTTCTTCGACCACATTACCTGCCTGGACCTCTGTAAGATCCACACGCAGTTCATGTGTCTCTGCCCGGGCGACTGAAAGAAGATCGTTGACAAGCGTGCCCAGACTTACTGACTCCCGCTGCACAATCTCCAGATACGTTCGGACTGTTTCCATGGACGGTAACGTTTCAGCGCTCGCGTCAAACTCCAGGAGCAGGGCATCAATGTGGCCGCGAATACTGGCAATGGGTGTGCGCAACTCATGAGAGACATTTACAATCAGATCCCGCCGGAGCTTATCTGCCAGTTCTGCCCGGGCATGTTCTTTTTCCGCTATTTCAACCGCCTGAGCCAGGCGCATGGCCTGATCACTCATTCCCAATGAGGCCCGTGCAAAGTAGGACCAGAGTGTGCCTAATCCTACAATAACGTAGAGCAATGCAAATGGTATGCCACCACCTGTACAGATAGCGAAGAAGAATTTCCTCGTCAGCTTTTTCTTTGTAAAGGCCAGCGTAAACAGGATACCAAAAGGGGTAATCAACAAAGCAAGGACGCTCAAAACGATGATTAAAACAAATATCAGAATGATAATGACCAGGGTGAGGACAAAGGAGAGCAGACCAAATGGAAACTTGAGCGAGAGATAGCCCAGACTTTTCCAGGTCACTGAGCGCCGCAGATGCAGCAGGATGCGTTGCACCCAATGGCGATCAGCAGGGAGCGGGGCAGCCATGGGGGCAATATCGGCCTTGAGCCAGTGTATAGAGAGAGATCGTTCCCAACTTCCAAATTTCCACCACAACCAGAAAAAAAGTACCGTCAGAGGGAGACCAATAATGACCAGATCCAGCATTCCCAGACAGAGTCCCAGGAGCAGCATGATAAAGTAGAGTAGACCCAGTGGAAAGGCAAGCAGATGATAGAGTATCGTTTGATATGTCTGTTTGCTTTGCGCAAGTTGTAGTAAAGGATTAATCATCTTCAGCCCCTTTGTATATTCTCATAGTGAGCAAATAGAGAAACGGTTCAGGTAAATGGAGTATCTTTCTGGCTGAAAGAATCAGCCAGCAAACCGTTCACAACAGTATTCAATGCTATGAACTAGCATAGAGTGCAAATGTTACAGGAGTATGACAAAACCATGCCCACTCAGTTACATACATTCCCTCAGTCAGCAATTGAGCATATCGTTACAAAATTGACACAAAATCATCATATATTTGGCAAGTCATGCATGTATCCTCTGTATATCAAGACCTATGGCAGAAGAAAATTATTATCGTTTTCATAAAAGCTTTCGCTAAGGAGAAGGATATTATGATGAAAAGCATGCAAGCCACGCCAGCGATTTTGTTTGATGCAAAACAAAAACGCTTTGCCAGCAAAACGCTCTACCTGTTACTTTCGTTCCCATTGAGTCTCATCTCCTTCATTCTGATAGTTACCTTTTTTTCTATCAGTGTTAGCACTATCATTATCTGGATAGGGTTACCACTCTTGTTATTAACCCTGGGCATGGTGCGGATAATTGCCAGCATTGAACGAGATATGGCAATTGGACTGCTAGGGGTGAATATCCCTGTTCGTGAACCGCGTGATCATTCACAACTACGTCTGGGAACGCTGTTCCGTGTGATGTTGCAGGATAGCGCTACCTGGAAAAGTCTGCTCTACATTTTTATCAAATTTCCTTTATCCATCTTTTCGTTTTGTATCACTCTCACTTTATCTCTTACTACCCTGGCCTTACTACTCTTACCGTTGACCTATATTATTCTGACACTTGTCTTTCAGGCCAATGGTATCCATATCGCAAATCAGATTCCTGCCATGTGGCAGATGGTAACGCTCCAAATTACTGGAGAATTTACGATCCAGGACTTGCTTAAATCTATCCTTTACGGCGTTTCTCTGGGACTTCTCTTCTGGTTTGTTTCACGCGTCGTAATCAACGGATTAGCCTGGATATCTGGTGAGATCGCCCGTGTGTTGTTGGGCACACCAATGAGGGCGCTCCCGAAAACGGAGCACTACAATGTTGCCATGCCAGCACTGCTGCCAACCATCCAACCAGGTATGCTGGATTAATCTAGATGCTAAGCGTGCTGGTATCAATAGCCTTTTTACACCAACATCTATCAATTTTGTGGGGGCATAAAAAAGCCGGTACCTGAACGCCTGGTCTGGGGATCACCATAGGAAAGCGATCTGTGTTTCCATGGTGGTCCTCAAGCCAGGCGTTCAGGTACTGCAATGTATAAATGTATATTCAATATGAGTATATTTAATCCCAATCAGATATCTGTAGGAACGCGACACCCACAACTGCACGTTTGCTCTGCTTTATCGGTATGGGCTTGATAATATCTTCTGTGATATCGAAATCAAGCACAGATTGAAAGCCAGCCTTATGTATTCCCTTTTCTGATGCATGGTTAAATGGCGCATAGAGAATCCAGAAACGATCAAAATGTTCACGCTCTTGTTCAAGAATAGCTTGTAGCAGGTGAGGATAGATGTTGTGACCACGCCAATCCGGTAAGGTTGCGAAATCCCAGAGATAACAATTGCGTGCCGGTAGCTCGAAGCGAAGATCGATTTCGATGACTTCTCCGACCGTGGTGGCTACCCAGCCATAACCAGCTGGTGTTTCCGCGACAGAAGCGAGATAAGGTATGCTGCCTTCGGCGATGCGCCGTTCAACCTCTTCAACCTCCAGATGGGCCAGACGCGCTAATAAGGATAAATCAGAGGTGCGGTGTGCCGAAAATTGTGGCACTGGTGCGATTTCCGGCACTGGATCGCCCCGCCACCAGGTTGCTAAAGCCATACGTTTCCTTCTTTTTCATTGTCCCTCTTTCTCTTTCAACAAAGTCCGAGTGCTGACACAGCCTCTCTACTAGAATTATTACACGACTATTCATATAAATGTCTGTATATATCTCAGACGAAAAAGGGACACCTTATTATAATCTATGCAGATTGTATTACTGAATAGAGATTTAGTTGTTCCATTCTGTCTCATTATATCATCTATATACATTGCTAAGGCACAGTCCTTTGCGATGGAACAGTCCTTTGCCCTGAGAAAGCTCAAAAAATTCTCTGAGCTGAACCTGTAGTTGGATTTTAATCCTTCTGTCTACTCTCACCCTATCATTTGTTACGGTAACGCCATCTAATCCAAATCTCCTAAAGATTTTCTCACGGTGGCTGCACATTCATATGTATCCTTATGGGCTGAAAGTAGGAGTTTCTCTAAAGATGTTATGTAAAGATGGTACAAACGTTTTTCTTAAGTGGGTCGACAATAATAATTATTACCAATTGTAAGCATATTGTTATCTATAATCACTACTCGCTATATTCATATTGTTCAATATATCAATGTGAATTTTTAGAAGCTGCTATTTCAATGAAGTCGTGAATACCGCTAATGACCATTCTGGCGGTAGGTAAAGAGGAAGATGAAAGCACTCATGACGAGTCTGCTTATTGGTATCTGGGTTGCGTTACTCTGGGGATTGAATGATGTATTAGCGACCTTTTCAGTGCGTCGTTTTACACCCCTGGCAACAACGCTTCTCTCGCAGGGAAGTAGCCTGTTTGCCCTGATATGTGTTGTTATGGTTGTGTATGGCTATCCTTTTTTTTACAGTAACTTTCTGGTCTGGTCCGCTATCTTGCCAGGTATTGTCATCGGTGCTATTGCGGCTCTGGGGTATTTCGCTTTATACCGTGCGCTTGAGCTGGGTCCACTGATGCTCACGAGCCCTTTAGCTTCAAGTAGTGCGGCTGTGACACTCATTTTGTCTACCCTTTTTTTGCAAGAGACTCTGACTCCTCTGACGATGGTTGCTATCGTCTGTATCCTCGCCGGAGAGGTATGTGCAGTGTCGCACTTTCCATCGCTCGCTAAACGGAAGCATCCTCAGAAAGAGCGAAATGTTGATAGATTGGGGACATTGACAGGGGAGTTAGAGAAAACTCACAAGCTGGCGATGGTATCCCTTCCGATAGAAGCACACACAACGCAGACAATGATGTCCTATCAGAAGACTTCTCGTACTGCTCACCCGTGGGCAGAAACGCATCCAGCTCCCAGGCAGTCGACTTTCTCTTTCACTGATCTGTTCAGACGATTAAAGCTGAGCCTACAGATAGATACGTTGAAGTTGGGCTTGTTCTGGACAATGGTGACGATGGTCGCATTTGGCTGTATGGATTTTGGGCTGGGTACCGTTGCCGTATTTTCAAACTGGTTAATGCCCATTCTCTGGATGCGCATCTCAAGTGTGATTCTCCTGCTATTTGTCAGGGGGTGGCAGCAAAAGCAAGAGGGAGATCCTCCTGTCCATACTGAAAAGCCGCATAAAGCGCTCTGGATATTCCCCCGTCTCAGCTATGATTGTTTTCTACCAATTATCATCGGCTGTATTGAAAACCTGGCGATCCTCCTGTTCAGTCTGGCAGCGAAACAATTGCATTTAATTCAAGCCCTTGGCCTCTCCAGACCAAACCATCAGGGGAATCCGCTGGCACAGAAAGAGTCGCGCATCATGTCTACATCCTATCAACCATTTCCCTCCACCGACGCTCCCAAACAATCCAAGCAGTCCAAGCAGTCCAACCCAACTAATCCATCAAGTCAGCCCCGGCGGAAATAGGGAAAGCTCGAGCTGGGATAGCTATCTAGCTATCTAGCTATCGACGAGCGTGAGCGCGTGAGAGCGCGAGAAAAATCCACTCAGCATGCTACGACAGCATGAGGTATTGGCAATGTCGCCAGTACCTCATGCTGTTAATCTCTTCTTGATGAGTATGTGTGATAAATCAGAACACGCAGCAAGAGAGAAAGCAGATAATCATTTAAGCAACAGCTTGTTTTATTGTATTTCCCAGACGCTCGGAATAGCTTCAGGCGTTAAACCATGCCTTTTGCCAGCCTTTCATTTGCTGGATCTCCGCACTCTGAGCCTGAATAATGGCCTGGCTCAATTTGAGTAATTCAGGACGTTGTGTTTTTCCAGGAATCAGGCGCGCCATATTGATCCCTTGCTGATGGTGTTGGATCATCAAGCTATTAAACTGCTTATCAAAAATTGCATTCTTCGCCATTCTGAGCTTATACATGCTGGCTGTCATGGCTGTCATGCCTGGAACTTGCGCAGTATTTGCAAGTGGCTTTACATGATACCACTGGTTTAACCAGCCAGTCATATTTTTGATATCCTGAGTTTGGCTTGTGATAATCCGCTGGGACAATGTGCTAAGCTCAACTCTCTTTGTATGAGCCGGGACCATGCTCGCCATATCAATGGCTACTTGATGATGAACGATCATTTCTTGCATGAATTGTACTTCAAAATCTTTGCCAGTTAGACTGCTGAGGCTACTCGTCATAGGATCGGTAGTCATTATGATAGCCGATTTTGTAGGATGGCTTGTGGGACGGTTCGTTGTTCCGCCGGGTACGCCTGCTATCCTGGCATGATTGGTCGTATTCGTTGTGGTCGTCGGGGTAGTGGTTGTGTCTGTGCCTCCACACCCCGCAAGCACAAAGATAAGAAGGAGGCTTCCAAGGAGGCTCCAGCACCGATAATTCATCATAATCTGTAACTTCTTTCTATGCATCTGTGTGTGGAAACCAGCGACAACATCCTCATATCTCTTCTGTTTTTCCACAAAACAATTTTTACACTTCCCTGTTATTGTACAGAGGAAAATTTATTTGCTGCTACCAATTATGCGCTAAACACTGATGGTGCCTGTATAACTGCTAGCAGTATATTCCCTTGCTTATTTCTATTGTACAGACTATGCATGAGAAATTTACTACGAAACTTCCTGATTTGTTGCCTCCTTATACTCTAGTTATTTTTGCGTCTGGTGATCAGGTCATTTATAAATAGAGCTATTTTACAGTAATATTATGCTATACTCTCACAAAAGGAACAGCTTGAAGCAGGGATATGCCTGTAGAAATGCAAGCCATAACAAAGAATAAAAGGAAATATGTATGTTCACGATGAAACGCCTGGTGAGGGCTTTTGACGGTATGTCGACCGTAAAATTAGCTGGGAAAGATCGCGGTGGGGAACAGGGGGAGGATGACGCTGAACTGATCATTCGCGCTGGCGGTCAGGGATGTTATATGCGCAATCCAATTCTTCCTCATCCACGTAAGCCAGGTTTTTTTCTGGAGTCCGATTTTCTCGTTTACGCGCATGGTGCGCTCTTTTGTGTAGAAATCAAGAACTATCGCGGACGCGTCTATTATCCTACTCGAACCCATACCATCTATGTGAAAAAAGGCTGGTTTATTTTTAAAAGAACCGTTGCACAGACGGTTGTTGATGGTTATGATTATTCAAAAGTAATTCAGGAGAAGAGCGGCTATAATGGTGAAGGAATAACGACCCGTGAACAGCCGAATCCTCTGACGAAGACACAGAATATTGTGGATGATCTGCAACGCTTTTTACCACGTGTTGATACGCATTTTCAGGGTGTTCCTATCTATCCCGTGCTCGGCTTCTCTGAGAAGACAGATATCAGTGCTATTTATGATTTTAAAGCTGGCATTATTCATATTTCAGAACTCCCCAAATTCTTCGCGGCCCATGGCAATGGCACGCCCAGTAAAGCTCAGGTACAACGAATGCAGCAGGCATTGAATCTCTTGCCTACCTGGGACCGCATCTGGACCACTAACAATGAAATGTTTTATGGAACCATTACTGATCGTGATTTTACATTTAAAGATATAAATAATCGCACCTATACGCTTCCCTATCAGCAAATCCAATCGATTGAGTTGAAACGTGACGGCGCCTTTTCCGCCTATGATGATCTCACGGTGTTCTATAGCAATGGAAAAAAGCAAGCATTTCGTTGTACAGGTGGCGAGATTCATCTGGATCGTTTTCAGGGGGAGAAGCAGATACACAGGTTGCGCAATGTGACCAGGATTGTGGCTGGTATCGCAAATAAACAGTTTTAACCCCTGCGCTCCCTTGCATCTTTATGACTTTGAGCGAGCCCCGGCAATAGATGCCGAGCATTACTATACAGCATCTGTTGCCGTGACTCTTCATTCAATCTATTCCTCTTGCTGATTGCTGGCAGAAATACCAGAGATGTGCCCCTGCTTGTAGGGTCTCCTCTTTCCACGGCTCAGGATTTGTTGCAACTGTCCGCTACATTTTTTACCACGCACCAGATTTGACAGGCTTCACACCAGCCTTGCACATTTTCGTCTTGCACCTCAATCCGAGAGAGACGTTGGGCACACTTGCAGACATAGCCATGAGGACGCGCTGGATTCCCAAAGACAAGGGTATACGGTGCCACATCATGTGTGACGACTGCGCCAGCACCAACCAGGGCGAAGGTACCAATGGTTATTCCACAAACAATTACAGCATGCGCTCCGATAGATGCTCCATATGCGATCCGCGTTGGTGAAATATGCCAATCATCAGCATTCTGGAGCCTCCCTGAGGGAGTGATTGCACGTGGAAACTGATCATTGGTAAAACAGACGTGCGGCCCGATAAAAACGCCATCCTCTACCGTGACCCCTTCGAAAAGGGAGACATGATTTTGAATCTTGACGCGTGAACCTATTTGTACGCGCGTGTCAATATATACTCCGTTGCCAATATTGCACTCGGACCCGATAGCCGCGTATGCACGCACATGAGCATTGCGCCATATCCGTGTTTTCTCTCCGATAGATGCTTCGGCTGCTACCTCTGCCTCTGGATGAATAGAGCATGATGTATGAATCATTTTTATCTTTTCCTTTTGAAACGCACAAAAGATTTGCATAGCCTTAAAGAATGCCTGAATTGCAGCGCTATTCTTTCCTGCTGATTATAGTATAAGCGAAGTAGAAAGCAGAATTCGTATTTTTTTAATTAAATGCATAAAGAGAGTTTTTTGTATGCGGTATGATAAAAACATACTTTGGTGATATGGTTACAGACTGGATGTAAAAATCAGGTTGAAATCTGATTTGACATTTAGACAAGAGGAAAACTTTCATGATTCCTATCGCTCATCCTCTGATTGGTATAGAGGAGAAAAATGCTGTGCTCCAGGTATTGGAGTCTGCGCAACTGGCACAAGGTGAGCAAGTGTTGCGCTTCGAACGCGAGTTTGCCAGGGCCTGTCAGGTTGAAGATGCGATCGCAGTTTCCTCCGGCACCGCCGCGCTGTATCTGGCCTTGCTTGCACATGGTATTGGTCCTGGTGATGAGGTGATCACAACCGCCTTTAGTTTTGCCGCGACAGCCAATGTGATTTTCCTGGTCGGTGCGACTCCAGTATTTGTGGATATAGAGTCCGATACGTATAATCTTGATCCTGCCTTAGTTGCCAGAGCGGTGACAAAAAAGACGAAAGCCATCCTCCCGGTACATCTCTACGGAAATCCTTGCTCGATTGGTCAGTTATTGCAGATTGCTGAGGAACATCATCTGACGCTTATTGAGGATGCGTGTCAGGCGCATGCGGCAACTGTTCATGGCAAGCCAGTCGGCGGTTTTGGCACGGGATGCTTCTCCTTTTATGCCACAAAAAATATGACCACAGGTGAAGGTGGCATGGTCACGACCAACAATTCCACTGTGGCTGAGCGGGTGCGTTTGCTGCGCAATCATGGACAGAAAGCACGCTACAGCCACATTGCATTGGGATACAACCTGCGTATGACCGACATTCAAGGCGCGCTTGGTGTGGTCCAACTTAAACGTTTGGAACAGATGACTGAACAGAGGATAGCCAACGCAACCTTCTTGACTGAACAGTTACAGACAGCGCTACAAACGCCCGTCGCGCATCCTGAGCATCGGCATGTCTACCATCAATACACAATACAAGTGCCTGATGAGCGAGATGCCTGGATAGGACGTTTGCAAGCGCGGGGCGTTGGCAGTTGTGTCCATTATCCTGTGCCCATCCATCGGCAACCTTTCTATCAAGCACATCCGGACACGTATCGGTGCATAGGTTCTCATGGAACAGCCTCTGCTAGCTATGCGGATGCGCGCTTACCAATCACAGAAGCGGCGGCACAACATGTTCTATCCTTGCCTGTACATCCTGCTCTCAGTACAGAAGATCTGGCGACGATTGCCAGGGAGGTGCTTAACCTATGCCATTAAAAGTTGGAGTCGTGGGTGCTGGCACCATGGGTATGAATCATCTGCGCGTCCTCTCTGATTTCAGTGAAGATCAGGCGCGACTGGTGGGAGTTGCCGAGGCAGCAGAGCCAGCTTTACACAAAGCCATGAGCCGTTTTCATGTCGCGGGCTATACCGATTATCGTCGGATGGTAGAGGAAACCCATCCAGATCTTGTCTCGGTCGTGGTGCCTACCAATTTACATTTTGAGGTTGCCTCCTATTTATTAGATCAGGGTATCAATGTGCTGATCGAAAAGCCCATGACAAGCACTCCTGAGGAAGCCGCTTCGCTGATTCGCCTGGCACGTCTGCGGAATGTGAAGATTGCCATTGGACATATTGAACGCTTTAATCCAGCCATTCTCGAGTTAAAGCGCCATCTTCTGCTGGGTGAACCCGGCAAACTCTTTCAATTGCATGCACGTCGTCTGGGGCCTTTTCCTCCGCGTATTCGCGATGTTGGCGTGATTCTGGATCTGGCTACCCATGACGTTGATATTATGCGGTATCTCACAAATTCTGAGGTAAAGCAGACTTACGCAGAGACGCAACGGCGGATTCACAGCACGTGTGAGGATTTATTGCTGGGAATTCTGCGTTTTCACGACGATGTGATCGGGGTACTGGATGTCAATTGGCTGACACCAACCAAGGTGCGTGAACTCACGGTGACGGGGGAGAAAGGTATGTTCCTGGTGAACTATCTCACTCAGGACATCACTTTTTATGAGAACGATTATACTTCCACCTCCTGGGATGCTTTGCGTTCTCTTTCGGGTGTGAGTGAGGGAACCATGACGCGCTTTAAAGTACAGAAAGCCGAACCATTGCGCCTGGAATATGAAGATGTGTTGCAGGCCATACGTACTGATACCCGGCCCACCGTAACGGGCGAGGATGGTCTGGAAACGTTAAAGGTGGCTTATCGTTTACTTGCATCTGCGACCTCCACTGGTGCGATGGTCGAACAAAGAGAGGTGCAGTATGCAAATAAACACAACTAGCTTCGTTTCTGCTCCACTCACCATTGCGGTGGTCGGTTTAGGCAAAATCGGTCTGCCGCTGGCGGTGCAATACGCCAGACATGGACAGCGCGTGATTGGTTGCGATATCAATCAGGAGGTGGTTGATAATCTGAATGCGGGGCGGTCTCACATCCAGGAGGAGTCTGAACTGGCAACCGATGTGCCGCGTCTGATACGTGCGGGTTTCTTTTCCGCCACGACTTCGACGCAAGCTGCAGTCTGCGAGGCACAGGTCGTCGTGGTGATTGTGCCGGTGGCGATTGATGCAGAGCATGTGGTCAATACAGCACACATTGATGCCGCAAGCCGGGCGATTGGCGATGCGTTACAACCTGGCACGCTGGTGATCTATGAGACGACTCTACCAGTAGGCACGACATCCCGTCATTTGCGCCAGTTACTGGAACAAACCTCGCAACTTCAGGCCGGGAAAGATTTTTACCTTGCATATAGTCCTGAGCGTGTCTCGTCTGGCTCTGTCTTTCATGATCTGCGCATGTATCCCAAGGTTGTCGGTGGTATCGATGCGGCCAGCACGGAGCGCGCTATCACTTTTTATCGCTCGGTGCTGGATGCAGAGATTATCGCGATGGCCTCAACGGATGAGGCAGAGTTTGTCAAACTGATTGAGACGACGTATCGGGATGTAAATATTGCGCTGGCGAATGAATATGCCTGCTATGCTGACATGCATCAGCTCAATGTTCATGCTGCGATAGCCGCCGCCAATACTCAGCCCTATTCGCATATTCACACGCCCGGCGTGGGGGTAGGGGGACATTGTATTCCTGTCTATCCTTACTTCCTGTTCTCAAATCCATTGGATCACGCCCAACCCGGTCTGGCTGATACTGCGCATACGATGCTCACTTTGCCACGTCAGGCTCGTCAGATCAATGATGGGATGGCAGAATATACGATTCAACGCCTGGAGGAAGTGGTCGGGCCACTCTACCAGCAATCCGTCTTGTTGCTCGGTGTCGCTTATCGGGGAGACGTACGCGAAACAGCTTTTACCAGCGCTAGATTATTGCAGGCCGCACTACGATACCGCGATGCTATTGTTTATGCTGATGATGTGTTTTTTAACGAGGATGAGCTGAAAGAGCTCGGCTATACTGCCTTACCTGCTGGCTATGAGGACCGCATTACCGCTGTCATACTGCAATGTGATCATCGTGCATATCATCACTTCAATTTCTCACCCTTCAGTCGTTGTCAGGTAGTGCTTGATGGACGCCATGCCCTGCGCCGGGCCGAAATTGAGGCCGCCGGTATGCACTATCTTTCCATTGGAGATGGAACGACTCTTGCCGTAAAAAATGACAATGCACAACGTTTAGCGAAAAAAACGGTCTCTTAGTCGAAGAGCATGAAGTGATGCAACTTGCTTTAGCAAGCGATGATGAGGAGAAGGAGAAAGTGCCACATATTCTATTTGTTACGCCCTATTATCCACCGGAAATAACTCCGCCAGCCATGCGTATCCATGAGATGGCGCTACGACTGGTGCGCCTGGGGCATCAGGTGACTGTGCTCACGACTTTTCCCAACTTTCCTTCTGGTGTTGTCCCGCTTGCGTATCGTGGTCATAGACAGTTACGTGAGCAAAAAGATGGCATTACTATTGTGCGCGTCTGGAGCTATATCAGTCCCAATCGAGGCTTTTTGCGCCGTATTCTGGCGCAGCTTTCCTTCGGATGTGTCGCCCCTTTCCTTGGGGGGAGCGCCGTCGGGCAGCCGGATGTGATTATTGTTGAGTCCCCGCCACTTTTTAATGCTATTGCGGGACGCCTGCTAGCTTCCTGGAAGCGCTGTCCCTTTATCTTTACGGTGGCTGATCTCTGGCCGGAGGTCGCGGTAAAGATGGGTATGTTGCGCAATCGTCTACTCATCCGCCTGGCCGAATGGCTGGAGTGGACGACATATCAACGTGCAGCGCTTGTCTGGGTTGTCACTGAAGGATTGCGGGCTATCTTGTTACAACGCGGACTGGCTGCCAGCCATATTTTTGTGGTGACCAATGGAGTTGACTGTACAACCTTTTGTCCCAGTGTAAAAGCACTGGCTCGGGCCGAGTTGGCTTGGGATAACCGCTTTACTGTATTGTATGCGGGTAGCCACGGTCCTTCCCATGGATTAGGGGCGATCATTGATACGGCTGAGCGCTTGCACGCTTGTAAGGATATCCGTATTATCTTAGTTGGCGATGGGGCAGAGAAAGAGGCTTTAATGGCTGATGCGCAAAGACGCGGGCTGAGCAATATCACTTTTCTGGACCCGCAACCCTATGAGCGTATCCCGCTGCTATTAGCCGCCTCAGACGCGTGCCTGGCGACTGCAAGTAAGGCCATTCTTTTTCAAGGTGTGTTACCCGTAAAGATGTATGAAGCGATGGCTTGCGCTCGCCCTATTATCCTCGCTGTGGATGGAGAAGCCTGCCGGGTCGCGATTCAGGAAGCTGGAGCAGCCATTTATGCCGAACCTGAAAATCCGGCTGCCATTGCTGATGCCATCCTCTACTTGCATGAGCATCCATTTGAAGCTGAAGTACTCGGGCAGCGAGGCCGTGCATTTGTTGAGCAGCATTTTGACCGTAACCAGCTGGTGAAAAAACTCCATCAGCAGATTATGACGGTTCTGCATAGAAATGATACCACACCATATCATGAATGGCTTGCTGACAGCGCTCCATTCCAACTGCCAGAGACTGAGCCATTGAGTAGCGCATGCGGTTCACGCGATAGGGGCAGTGCTATATGATCCTTAAACCCCAAAAGACCTTGCTGAAAGAGGTAGGGACAACATGTACATGCGTAAAGCAAGATGAGCAATTCGAAATGTTCTCCGGCCAGGAGGGAAGAATATCCTTCCGCTATCTCTGCTGGTATTACGCTATGAATGTTTTTTTTGCCAGCCTTGGCCTGTTGTTGTTGCTGTTGTTTCTCCCATTGCTGGCTGCGCTTATTTATATCGATGCGCCCGGACCGATTTTTTATACGCAGGAGCGCCTGGGATACAAAGGGTCCACGTTTCGTATGTACAAGTTGCGTTCTATGTATGTCAGACAAGAGCAGACCGCACATTTTGCCTGGACTGCCCGCCATGATCCCCGAGTGACGCGTATGGGACGCTTGCTACGCGCAGCGCATCTGGATGAGATTCCTCAGGTGATAAATATTTTGCGTGGTGAAATGAGCTTGATCGGGCCAAGACCAGAGGTGGCAGATTGTGCTACAAAACTGGAGGCGCTGGTGCCACGCTATCGTCAGCGTTTACTGGTCAAGCCGGGCTTAACCGGGTTGGCACAGGTTATGCATCACTACGGCGATACCCTCCAGGATGAAGAGACCAAACTCATATACGATTTTTATTATGTTGAACATCAATCTTTTCGATTGGATGTACTGATTCTTTTCAGGACAATGGGAGAGGTGTTATTGCGACATGGAAGGTAGAAGTGTTTCTCAAGCTGTTCAAGTCAGCAAAAAGTTGCCCCGTACAACCTGGCTTCCGTTTGCGCTACCACATATCACGCAGGCAGAGATTGATGAGGTTGTGGATACCTTGCGTTCTGGATGGTTAACTACTGGATTAAAGACCAGGCGCTTTGAAAAAGAGTTTGCCCACTATGTTGACGTTCCGCATGCTGTTGCGGTGAATTCTGCTACTGCGGCGATGCATCTGGCTCTGGATGCTATTGGTATCCAGGAAGGTGATGAAGTCATTGTGCCCGTCTATACGTTTACTGCTACTGCTGAAGTCGTGATCCATTGTCGGGCGCATCCAGTTTTTGTCGATGTTGATCCTATAACCTGCAATCTAGATCCGCTTCAGCTCGAAAAGAGCATCACCGCTCGTACGCGGGCCATCATTGTAGTGGATATTGCAGGCCTCCCTGCCGAGATGGACGCGATTCGGGTTATCGCGGAATCTCATGGCCTGCCAGTGATTGAAGATGCTGCGCATGCCTTCCCTGCCTCATATCGAGGACAGCGCGTAGGCTCTATCAATGAATTGACGGCATTTAGTTTCTATGCCACCAAGACCCTGACCACCGGTGAAGGAGGCATGCTGACCACGGCGAATCCTGAATATGCACAGCGGGCCGCTGTGATGGCGTTGCATGGTATTAGCCATGATGCCTGGAAACGCTATGCCGCCGGTGGTTCCTGGTATTATGAGGTTGTAGATGCAGGTTACAAGTACAACATGACCGACATTGCTGCATCCCTGGGATTACACCAACTGGCTCGTAGCACCTGGCTTTTGCAACGACGTCAGGAAATCGCTCAGCGTTACACACTGGCTTTTTCCTGTGTGCCTGAAGTCATTACTCCTCCGAATCCCATCCATTGCGTTCATGCCTGGCACCTGTATCTGCTTCGTTTACGGCTCGAAAGCCTCAACATCACGCGCGCGGCTTTCATTCAGGCTATGGCGGAAACACAGATCGGGACGAGTGTTCATTTCATCCCGTTGCATATCCAACCTTTTTATCGTGACCGCTACCAGTTGACCCCAGAATCTTTTCCTGTCGCATTCCAGGCATATCAACAGGCTGTTTCTCTCCCTATCTATCCCGGCATGACTGATGAGGATGTCTCGGACGTCATCGAAGCAGTGACTGACATCATAAAAGCATCCAAAAAGTGAAAAAGTAGTAAAAGTACATTCGTGTGTTAGTAGAGATAAGTATAGGTGGATGATGATGGATTTTTCGCGAAGCTTTCCCCATAAGGATGGACGGAATTCAGATAAGATCAACGTAGATGTTACAGATTTGCTCAATCGAGATGTTGTGCCCCTGCAATCCGCAACGTCCCACGCTTTTCTGCACCGACAAATTATCCTGGTTACAGGGGCCGCTGGATCGATTGGTTCGGAACTCTGCCGCCAATTGCTTGAGTATGAACCAGCACTGGTGATTGCGCTGGATACTAATGAAACAGGATTGTTTGACCTGGCTGAGAGTGTCCGCTCTCATCCGCGCAGTCATCATCTCCAATTACAGATTGGCGATATTACCGATGCTTTTCGTATGGAATCGCTCTTTGCCAGAAAGCGGCCGTGTATCATTTTTCATGCAGCCGCCTATAAACATGTGCCATTGCTGGAGATGTATCCCGACCAGGCCATACGTACCAATGCGCTTGGCACCTATCATCTTTGCAGGCTGGCCCAGAAATACGAGGTCGAGCGTTTTGTCTTTATCTCAACCGATAAAGCTGCCAATCCTATCAGTATCATGGGAGCCACCAAGAAATTTGGCGAAATGGTTATCCAGTCGTTAGCCCGGCAGGAATACCATGAAACCTGTTTTTGCGCTGTCCGCTTTGGAAATGTGATCGGGAGTCGTGGCAGCGTTGTGCCGATTTTTAAGCAGCAGATTGAGAATGGTGGCCCGGTAACGGTGACTGATCCACAGGCTACTCGCTATTTCATGACCATTCCTGAAGCCTGTGACTTAACTATCCTCTCCGCTGCTCTGGCGGAGGCTGGCAAGATTTACCTCCTGGATATGGGCAAACCAGTACGTATTATAGACCTGGCGCGCAAAATGATTCATTTGTATAGCGCAGAGACAGAACGCCTGATAGATATTGTCTATACGGGCTTACGTCCGGGTGAACGTTTACATGAGACGCTAACCGCCACGCATGAGCAGTTGAAGCCAACAAGCCAGGGCAAGATCTTTTGTGTCACCTGTAGCGATGTTGTGCCAGACTCTAGGACTATCGCGCAATGGGTAAAGCGCCTGGATAGTTATCTTCTCACTGAAGACAATGAAAAGCTGCGGCAGCATGTCTTTGATATTGTGCTTCAACCTGATCTGATAACGGTACCGTAATTGTCAGGCGCTGACAATCAATTTTTAGGCTCTGGAACAGCGCAATTTGAAGGAGATGATGTAATGACACTTGAGCATTACTGGCTCATCGTGCTAAAGCAATGGAAACTCATCGTAACGAGTGTGGTGCTGATTGGATTGGGTGCATATGTTGGCAGCCGCCTGCTCACGCCGGTCTATCAATCCACTGCCCTCGTACGTGTCAATATTCATGGGAAGAGTGATTCTGCTGACTATAACAATTTGCTGGCAAGCGATCAGCTCGTACAAACTGAAGCTGCGCTGGCTACCAGTAATCCGGTTTTGCGTGAAGTTGTCTCGCATGATCGCGATTTAACCGTTGCTCAGCTTGCCAGAGAGACGACTGCCACCGCTGAATTGAACACGCAACTATTTAAGATTGATGTGCAGGATATACAGCCTGCACGGGCTGCCCATCTGGCGAACGATATCGCCAACGTTTTGATCAGGCAACAATCGCAAGAGACACTGCAGCAAAATGCGCTCTCACAACAAAAATTACAGCAAGATATTGATGACACTAATAAGCGCGTCAGTGCTGTTGCTAACAAGATCAATGCGCTGGAGTTGCAAATTGCAAAGCTGGAAGGCCGGCCCGGCACTGAGTTACAGGTTGCCACACTTCAGGTGCAAATTACTGGATTACAAAATCAATCTAATCGCTTACAGGAACATTACGACCAGTCGCAATCTATGCTCACGCAGTTGGAGATTTCCAATGCGCAGAGTCGTGACTTTCTGCGTCTGGCACAACCTGCACAACCTGCTCTGAGTCCCATACGGCCACAGGTCATGCTCAATACCGTCCTTGGTCTGGTGGTTGGGCTGGCCTTTGGTCTGGCGCTGGCGCTTCTCCTGGAGCAATTGGATACCCGTGTACGCACACCTGATGACATCGCCCAATTGCTGAAATTACCTATTCTTACGGTGGTATGGTATGTCGAACAGCTGAAGGGTGCTCGCGCCTCGTTGATAAATCCTCGGGCTAACAGCATTAACGCCGAGGCATATCGCATCCTGCGTATGAATATTGGCTTTTTAACAGTTGATCGAGCTGTGCGTTCACTGGTGGTGACAAGCGCACTGCCTTATGACGGCAAAAGCACAGTTGCCTCCAATATCGCCATCTTTATCGCAAAGACTGAGAAGAAAACTTTGCTGATTGACGCAGACCTGTACCATCCAACCTTGCATGAGCGTTTTGGCCTGGCAAAAACTACCCGAGGACTGAGCGATGCGGTTGTAGCCTGTTCTCATCCTGCTCAAAAGCTACATTGCTCATCTTCGTCCGTTGCTTCTCATCTGTGTCTGGACTCTTACATACATGCAGTGGATGTTCCCAATCTCTATGTGATGCCTGCTGGCTCACTGCCTCCTAATCCTTCGGAGCTATTGGATTCAGTTGCAATGAATACCTTTCTGGCTAGCGTGATGGGCAGCGATATTGAAATGGTTGTTTTTGATGCTCCCCCTCTTATTGGATTAGCAGATGCCAGCATTCTGGCGTCTAAAGTGGATGGTACCATCGTGGTGGCGGATATTACGCGAGTGAAGCGCCGAAACCTGCAACAGATCAAGGAGCAGTTAGCGCATACAGGAGCCTGTGTGCTTGGTTGTGTGATCAATAAGCAGCACCGCAATCCTCGTGATTTGCCCTACAGCTACTACCGAGCCGAGGATGATCTGTCTGAGGACGAGGAACGTCCAGGCGCTTCTCCACTGGTACAGCTTTTAGCCCGTACTGGACGGAAAAGTTGAGTATGCTACGCTCTGCTATGGATGGAGTTTGGGAAGAATGGAAAAGTTGGGAGGTGGTAAAGATGCATGTGCCAGCAAGAATGACCAGGGGTGAGCATGGACATATCCTGGCGTCAGCGGTTTCTCTCGTTGTGGTTGGCGTCATCCTGCTTACTTTAGGATTGGGCATGGCGGTGGGGATTATTGGTCTGTTTGTTCCCATCCTTGTCATTAGCGCGAGCGTGCTGCTGATTTTGCTTCTGTTGCGACAGGATGAATGGATCGCTGTTGCCTTGCTTATGCTGAGTTTGTATGTTGATTGGTATCAGGGACACTTGCTTCTCACGCCTGTGTTGACCGGTGCCTTGCTTCTCATCTTCTTTCTGGCACGCTCCCCTCAGTACAACTGGAGTAAACCGTGTGCCCTGTGGCTCTGGATGCTCTATCTTGTGCTGGCTCTTTTCCCTGCACTGGAAGGATCGCTTACACGCTATGATGCGGCATTTTATTATCCCAATATCGTCTGTGGAGCCTTCTTGATGTTCTGGCTGGGCACAGTACTGGCCCGAGATGTCAGGCGTCTGCGCCGCTTTTTCAAAATCCTGGCGGCTCTTGCTACCTGTCTGGCAATCATTACTATTATCCAGGATCGGACAGGCATCTTGCTGTTGGGAACCACACGCTTTGATATCTCACTGGCAAGCGTCTCTAACTACAACATTTTCCAGGGGAGCAATGTATATCGCCTGGGCTCATTTTTCGTGAATCCAGATTGGAATGGCGCTTTTTTTGCGACCCTGCTCTGTATTCCTCTGGGCCTGTGCCTTGATTGTCTGCGTTTATCGGGCAAGATCTTTTATCTGACGCAAGCACTGATCATTCTCCCAGCGCTCCTTTTTACGTATAGCATTGGATCATGGGCCAGTACCGGCGTGGGCATTCTGGCTTTTGTCCTGCTGTCCAGGCGTATGCACTATCGGATTGGTATAGCTCTGTTCATCATAATGGGAGCGCTGATCTTGCTGATCTTGTTTCCAGAACAAATTGCGCTCCTCTTGCGACACGGATCAGATCCCACTACGCTCATGCTGCGAAATGGAGCCTGGCATACCGCTATGCGCGTGATCCAGGCCCATCCATTTACAGGTATTGGATTAGGGCTCCAGGCGTATATGCGCCGTGCCGAACCTTACCGGGTACCGGAACAATATCGGCTGCTGGCACATCCCCACAATTCCTATCTTGAGTTAGGCGCAATGGCGGGTCTGCCCGTGCTGGCATGTTTTGTCGGACTTATTCTCTATGCTCTAGGACGGGCGCTGTGCAATTGGAGACGGATTGATAGCAAACAGAGTGCCTTGCTGGGAGGAGGCATTGCGGCCATTATCGCCTTGAGTACGAATAGTCTGAGCGTGAACGCCTGGACGCTTCCTCCACTGGCGGCCTGTGGCTGGCTCATCCTGGGCCTTATTTCCTCGCCGCTCCTGAGCGCCGAAAAGAACAAGGATAACGAGAAAGGTATTACCCATGAGCTTACACATGCAACGTAGTAAACGCTGGCAATCCCTTCCGGTGCTCCGTTTTCTGATTGCTGAATGGCAACTCTGGCAACATGAACTGACGCAACCGCGCTATACGCTGACCTCTTTACCGATCAGGGATACCAGGTTGATACCATATGCTCTGGATATGGACTCTCTGCTCGCCTTGCCCTTTGGGACGTTAGATGAACACGGCGTGCTTTATAATCGAGCGGCAGGAAAAGATCTGCCCTCCATCCATCATCCTACCAGTATCGCGCAATATGCGCTGGCGCAATGGAATACTTACCTCAAAGGAAGCGGTGAGCACTGCAAAGAAGCCTTCTTAATCCAGGCCCGCTGGCTGGTTGAGCATGAGATGCCCCTGACGGATGGCGCGGGTGGCTGGCCGCTTCCATTCCCTGTGTGTGAGTACAATACCCCTCCACAATGGCTCTCAGCCCTTACGCAGGGTAATGCTATTTCTGTCCTGGTGCGAGCGTATCAGGTTACTGGCAGCAAGAGCTTTCTGGAGAGCGCGCAACGTGCCGTGCGTACTTTTCAACAAGAGATCTGTGACGGTGGCGTAGCTGTTTCGGTTGGAAAAGATGGTATCTTCTTTGAGGAGGTCGCCAGTTATCCCGCTGCGCATGTATTGAATGGTTACTTACTGGCCCTCTTTGGCTTATATGACTACGTGGCATACACACGTGACCAGGACATTGATCAGCTTATTAAGCGCAGCCTGACAACCCTGCATGCGCTGCTGGATGAATTTGATCTGGGCTACTGGTCGTGTTATGACCTCCGTTTTCATGTGCCTTCCCCTCTCTTCTATCAGGCATTGCATGTTACATTGCTGGCCGCGCTGGCACGCTTTTCGGGTTGCGAGCATTGCGTTGCCCTGGCGGCCCGTTGGGATAGCTATCAACAGAAGCGCAGTTGCCTGCTGAGATATTTCATCATCAGCCGTTGGCTCCGCTATCGTCGTGGATTCCAGCATGTTATCGAGCGCATGACACAGAAAGAAGGAGTGGCTCAAAGCCTGGTACTGCGTTACCGTTCATTTGAAAAGCGGGGATGCAAGGGGCAGCAAGCCCCTTGACTGGGGTCTGGGGCTGTGCCCCAGTCTCTCACCCATTCCTGCCGCTGCAGGCGGCACTCCTTCAAATGAAGAGTAACAGACCACTAGAGATTGTAGCAAAGGGAAATTAGCATGAATATATTGGAAAAGCAGAGATTAACGACTATGGAAGCATTGCCTCTCGTGCTTGAGCAGTCGGAGGGACAGGTCTCAGAGATGTGGCGATTTATCAAATCTTCAGGCGTATATGCTCTGGCCTCAGTAGTAACCCCTTTCATCTCTCTGCTACTGGCGCCATTTTTGACCCATATCCTTTCGACAACTGATTATGGCATCCTCACACTCCTGAATACGATCATTGGACTGGTCGCGGGCGTCACACAACTTGGCATGGGGGCTGCCTTTTTTCGCGCCTATAATTATGACTATACCACGCAGAGTGAGAAGCGTTGTGTCATATCTACTATGACCGTCTTGCTCTTTTTGTCCTCCCTCCTGACCATCATCGGGACAGTCAGTGCGGCTCCTTTCTTAGCCAGCCATTTACTCCAGCATGCTTCACAAAGCAGGCTGATTATCATCGCTGCTGGTGTCATCTGCGTTCAGAACCTTGCGGTGCCCAGTTTTGCCTGGTTGCGGGCCGAAAGCCGCGCTTTGTTCTACTCGTTGCTCTCGATTGGCAATATGCTCACCATGCTGCTGGCGAATATTGTGCTGGTCGGTTTTTTGCATCAGGGTATTGCAGGTTCTTTGCTGGCAACGGGAGTTGGCTATAGCTGTGTCGTGCTGTTTACCCTCTCAATGATCATTTTTCGCGTAGGAATACGGGTACGCCTGGATATTGCCCACAATCTGTTAGGCTTTGGTATGCCCCTGATTATCAGCGTGGTCTCCTACTGGATATTACAACTCTCAGATCGTTATCTGCTGAGCCGTTTAAGTTCGCTGGCCGAGACGGCCAGGTATGGCGTTGCTTATACGCTGGGGACAGTGATTTCCGTGGTGATCATGGGACCATTTACGCTGGCGTGGCCCAAAACGATGTTCTCGATTGCCAGAAGTAAAAATGCAGCCCATATTTTCCAGATGGTGTTTCGGTGGTTTGGATTGTTCCTTTTGCTCAGTGCCTTCAGCCTGTCCAGTCTGGGCATCCTCCTCCTGCACTGGTTTTTCCCTGTCACCTATTCCTCGGCTGCCTTTGTTATTCCTATCGTGTCAGTTTCGATTGTCTTTTATGGTATCTATCATTTTTTTATGATTGGGGCTAATATCCAGCGCAAGACCTGGATGAATAGCGTGTTTACGACGCTGGCAGCAGTGGCTAATCTACTCCTGAACCTATGTCTGATTCCGCGCTATGGAGCTATGGGAGCGGCGCTGTCAACCTTGATTGCCTATATTGTATTGGCGCTGTCGGCGTATATCGTCAATCAAAAGATTTATCCCATTGCCTTTGAAATGGGACGTTTTGTGCTGGCGCTCTTGCCCGGTGTGGCACTCTATCTGGGCAGCAGCCTGCTGGTTCGACGGCAGGGAATCTATCTTACTGTGGGAATAGATAGTCTGAGCGTTATGCTCTATGCGCTTATCCTGCTTGTGGTTGGCTTGTTTCCAGCTAAGGCGCAGCACGCCAGTTATAAAGCTAGCCGGGATGTTGCGCTAAGTAAGTATCAGCCCGTAGATATGTCTGCGGATGAGGTTTTCCAGCAGCAAACATTGCTGGTCGGCAGGCAGATTGTGATGCACATCCGGGGCTCTGTACGGTCTGACATGCGCGTGTTGCGCGAGGCGACTGCGCTGGTTCAGGCAGGATGCACCGTCACCATTGTGGATATAGAAGGCGTGCGCACCTGTCCCGCGCATGAAGTAAGAATGGGTATCCATATCGAGCATCTCTTTCCTATACAGTCAATGTGGCCGTTGTTGCGGACTCCATTCAAAGTACGCCTGCTTCTCTACAGCGTCTACCGCTTGTTGACTATCAGGGCTGATGCGTATCATGCACATGACATCTCGGCACTTCCCGCCTGCTATATTGCGGCACGTTTACGACAGAAAGCGCTCATTTTCGATGCTCATGAATTACCGATGTCAAACATGTCGCCCCATTGGAGGCGTTTTAGCTGGATATTCAAAGGTCTGCTGACACATATTTTGCCGCGCTGCGCCGGAGTCATTACGGTCTCCCCACCTATCGGGCAGGCTCTATGTGCGCTGTATCATGCGCCAGAGATAACCCTGGTGCGCAACTTTCCGACCTATCAAGAGGTTACAAGAAGTGACCGTTTACGGCAACGGCTTGGATTGGGACCAGAGGCACGGATTGTGCTCTATCAGGGGAATATTCAGGCTGATCGCAGTCTGGAAATGCTGGTTATGGCGGCTCCTTTTCTGAAGCCTGATACCGTGATTGTTCTGCTGGGCTGGGCCGATGAAGCCACACGCCAGCAATTGGATGACCTGATAGCGCGTGAAGAGATGCAGGAGCATGTCAAAATCCTGCCTGCCGTGCCTTATGAGGAGTTGTTGCAGTGGACCGCTTCAGCCGACATTGGGCTGGTGCTCTTTTCCCCTGATTATTCATTGAGCATTCGCTGGTGTCTGCCCAACAAGCTCTTTGAATATCTTATGGCGGGCTTGCCAGTGCTGGCATCTTCCCTGGATGCGGTCGAAGCAATGCTCAGGGACTACGAAGTGGGGCAGATTGTCCCCTCACTGTCTCCTGCTGAGATTGGTGTGGCGATTGAAGCTATGCTGGCAGATCGCACTACCCTTGAGCGTATGCGGGCTAATGCGCTGTCAGCCGCACGCAGGGATCTCTGCTGGGAACAGGAACAGTGGCAGGTAGTTCGATTATATCAAAGTATTTTGTGCTGTCCCCTGTCTTCCTCATCCTTATCGTGAAGCCTTCTATAGGTATAGTGTCGTCGGGCTTTTGGGCAGTGTGAAAAAGAGTATTTTGGAGATACGATGCGCATCCTCTCAGTCCATAACATTAATAATATTGCCAGTACCTATGCCAGAGAACTCGCGCAGCGGGGCCATACTACTGCGGTCTATGAGCCGGATCAGCGTGGTGCTGGTGCTCGGTTACCGATCAAGGTATCCCTGTTACCATGGCGTGCCCTGACGATGGCGCGTGCGGCTTCCCAATTCCGCGCCAGGCATTTTGATCTGGTACATATCCACTGGGCCAGTTATGGTGTATTCAGTACCTTTAGTGAGATTCCCGTTGTGATCCATTGTCATGGCTCTGATGTACGGGAGCGTCTCTCGCATCCATTGTTCGGTCGCGTGCTGACCAGAACCTTCGCGCAGGCTGCCGCAGTTCTCTGTATCACGCCTGATCTGTTACCGGTGGTGCGTAGTGTACGCCCCGATGCTATTTTCTCGCCTGCGCCCATTGATACCGCGCACTTTCTACCAGAGCAGATCGTCGCCGGGAGGGCAGCCCGGCCCTGGACAATCCTGCTCTTTGCGCGTCTGGACCCCCAGAAAGGATCTGAAGTTGCCCTGGCTGGGATTGCAAAATTTACTCGCCACCATCCCGATGTGCGGGTGCGCCTTCTCGATTGGGGGCCCTTGAAGGAACATTACAGACAGCAATATGGAGGGCAATATGAGTTTGTGCCGCTGGTCCCTCCGGCGCAGGCCCAGCGCTTGATCGTAGCAGCGGATGTCATTGTGGGCCAGTTTGTGTTGGGCTCTCTGGGATTGGCTGAACTACAGGCGATGAGTTGTGCCAAACCGGTCATTTGCTCCTTTCGCTATCGAGATGCCTATCCTCTACCTCCACCATTGTGTCAGGCCATGACGGCTGATGAGGTAGAGGCACAGCTTGAGCACCTTTATCAGCATCCAGCGCAAGCCAGTATCCTGGGACAGCGGGCACGGCAATGGATTAGCAGTTATCACAGTAGCAGCGCGCTTTCAGATGAGTTGGAATTACTCTATCATGCGCTCTTGCGACACACAAGTGTCGCAGGGGTTTTGCGTGGAGGGAGGCAAGAAGGAGGAATATGGAGAAACAAATAGAGGTGGGGCAAGAGCTTGCCCGGCTGGAAGGCGAATATACACGGCGTGCCCATAACAATTACTATGCGGAACGATATAGCTATTTCAATGAGGCCGCACTGCTCCATATTCACGATCTCGAGCGCCATCTGCTGGCTCTCCTGAAAAAGCATGGCCTGACATCCTTGTTGGATATGAAGATTCTCGATGTTGGTTGTGGCAGTGGGGGCTATTTGCGGCGTTTCCTGGACTACGGAGCTGTGCCATCCAATCTCTCTGGGATCGACTTGATGCCGCCACGGATTGAGCAGGCCAAACTCCTGAATCCCGCTATCGATTGGCGCGTTGGTAGCGCCCATCAACTGCCCTATGCGAACGAAAGCTTCGATCTGGTGATGAGCTTTGTGGTCTTTAGCTCTATTCTAGATACAGCCCTGCGCCAGCAGATTGTGGAGGAGATGTGGCGGGTACGCAAGCCTGGTGGCGTAATACTGCTCTACGATTTTTTGTATTCTAATCCGCATAATGCAGCCGTACAAGGGGTAAGTATGCGCACCATGAAAGAGCTTTTTGCCAGATCCGCTGTGCGCTTCGATTTTCGTCGCATTACGCTGGCTCCCCCCGTTTCACGTATGATGGTGCCGCATTCTTACTGGTTGGCGCACACATTACAGCAATGCAGGTTATTTAATACACATATGCTTGGTATAATTAGTAGAGACAATGAAAAAGAGTGAAATCATCTTTTAAAGAAAGAGGTGCAGAACAATGGTTTTTGTGAAGCGTACGTTGAGAGGGAAGCGAGTTCTGGTGACTGGTGGCGCAGGTTTTATTGGTAGTCATCTGGTTGACCATTTGATCGCAGAAGGTGTCGCAGAGCTGATTGTGGTAGATAACTTTTTTCTGGGTCAGCGTGCCAATCTTGCAGAGGCATATCGGAAGCTGCCCGGCCTGCAATTATTGGAACTCGATGCAGCGGGCGATGATGTCTTACGCGCAGCATTCTCACGCCTGGGAACGATAGATGTTGTCTTTGATCTGGCGGTGATTCCGCTCCCCAATTCATTGGAAGATCCACAGTTTTGCTTTGACACGAATGTGCGTATTACTTCCCATCTCTGTGAATTGTTGCGCAAGGGCTATTTTGGAACGTTAGTCCATTTCTCATCCTCTGAAGCCTATGGTACCGCTATGACGGTTCCCATGAGCGAGGAACATCCTCTCAAGCCGATTACTCCTTATGCTGCCAGCAAAGCGGCCGGTGATCATCTTGTGCGTACATATGTGGCATCATTTAACGTCGATGCGCTGATCGTGCGTCCATTCAATAATTATGGACCTCGCCAGAATGATCAATTGTATGCAGGTATCATTCCAATGTTGCTGTCAGGCGCATTTGGGGGAAATACCTTTAAGCTCTTTGGCGACGGACGGCAAACACGCGATTATATCTATGTTACAGATACCGTACGGGCTGTGCTGGCGCTTTATGCCTGTTTCCAGGAGCGTGGACAGGTGGTCAATATCGCCTCTGGACAGGAGATAAGTATGATCGATCTCAAGACGAAGATTGAGCATATTCTCGGACACCCGATTCCTATGCAGCAGTGTGATCCACGACCAGGGGATGTACAACGTCTGGTGGCCGATACCACACGCCTGAAAAGCCTGACTGGTTTTGCGCCACAGGTCTCCTTTGATGATGGACTGGTCAAAACAATAGAGTTTTACCGCCAGCGTGCCAGTACAATGCAGGGCAGATAGGAGCATATGATGCGTCTCTTAGTGACAGGGGCCGCCGGTTTTATCGGTCGCAATATTTTGCTGGCTGTACCCCATACATGGGAAGTCATCACGCTCTATCGACCGGGCAATACTGATTTCCTCCATTTTTTACAGGAAAAACAGCTCAGACATATCCAGCCTGTCGCATGTGATCTCACTGATGAGGGACAGGTCAGACAGGCGATGCATCTGACAGGAGGAGCGTTTGAAGCCTGCCTTGCGCTGGCCAGCAATACCTCTATTCCCGGCTCAATTGAGCATCCCATCCAGGATGCAACGATAAATATTCTGGGATTATTGCACCTCCTGCAATACTGTACCCTTAAACATCTGGTCTATCTCTCATCAGGGGCGGTTTATATTGGTCTCAGAGGTGCGGTTGGTCCATTGGCACCGGTTGTGCCAACGTTACCCTATGCCATTTCCAAACTGGCAGCCGAGCATTATATTCAGGCCTATATTCAGCATCATACCAGCTTACAGGCGGCAACCATTCTCCGTTTTTTTGGCGCCTATGGACCTTATGAACCGGTCCGTAAGCTTTATACAAAGTTGGTGCGCCGCTTCGCCTTTGAGCGTAATCCTCACTTTACAGTGACGGGCGACGGAGAAAATTACATTGATGCCATGTATGTTGATGATGCCATAACTGCTCTGATGGCGGTCCTGACAGAGCCTGTTTCAGAGGGAGTACGTTGTGTCGATTTAGGCGTCGGCAGCCGTGAAAGCGTGAAGGAGGTCGTGTTGCGGGCCGCACACACCTTCGGGATCGAGCCTCAATTGCAGTATGAAGGTGTTTCCGCCGAATATATACAATTTGTGATCGATCCACGTACCTTTGCGTCCCTGTATCACTTCACGCCTACCATCTCGCTCGAAGTCGGGCTGCAACGTCTGGCGACCCATCTCGCACAGGTAGAGGGTATTATGAATGACTGAGTACAGAAGAGACCGGACAGGTCAACGTGAAGTCCTTGGATCTCCTGATCTGCTGCCCTATCCAATCGATCTGTATCCGTTTCTGGATACAGTGAATGGCACTATCATGCAGCCGACTGAGGTCGCACAACGTGCGCTTGCGCATTGGAATGCATACCTTACTGATGGGAGTGATGAGCATAAGGATATCTTTCTACTGCATGCGCGCTGGTTACTGGTCCATGCATTGCGCTTCACAGATGATACGAGTGGCTGGCCGCTCCCTTTATTGATACCAACATCTACTATTCCGTGCAGGATGTTGTCCGCCCTGGTGCAGGGAAATGGGCTCTCTGTGCTTGTACGTGCCTATCAGTTTACCGGGCAGCGTGCCTTCATAGAGACTGCCCGGCGCGTCGTACGTACATTTGAGCTTGATATCCTGGATGGAGGGGTCAGTACACCATTGGGTATTGATGGCCTCTTTTTTGAGGAACGGGGCATCTATCCTGCTACCCATGCATTATGCGGTTGTATGATGGCGCTCTGTGGACTCTATGATTATGACGCTATCGTCAAGGATGACCAGATAACTTCTCTGATCGCAGCTGGTCTCAGCGGGCTACAGGCTGTCCTGGATGAGTTCGATACAGGCTATTGGACCTATACCGATCTTTTGCATAAGCGCCTTGCCCCTCCATCCCTGCATACCCTGCACATTCTCCTTCTCGACGTGCTGGCCTCATATTCTGGCTGTGAGCAATATACCAAACTGGCGGCGCGCTGGAAGATGTATCAATCCAGCAGCAAAGCGTGTCTCCGTTCTCTGATCAGGGGCCACATCACAAGTTGTTATGAGCGTAGCCTCAAACCCATCCTACAGCGTATAGCCCACCACCAGCGCGCTCGCTCCCAATCTTCCCCGATCACTGATCCAGCTCTCACTCTTGAGCAGATCTGTGTCCCGATTCAGGCGTTTCCCATTCCAGGTGGCATGAAGAGTGTCCTGGCTGGCGTGGCGAGGGCCATGCGTCATCAATGGCAGATGACATATCTAACAAACCAGCGTGGACAGGGGATCGATTCCCTGCTGATCACACAATTTGGCTATGGTCGAGCAACGTCTCCCTGGCAATTTCCCGGCGTCTGGTTGTATTGCTTGTGCGGAGGATATACGCTATTCCATTGGTTGCGTCGTCATGCTGATGTGCGTCTCGTTCTGCCACAGGATGGTCTATATACCGCTGCGTTTGCGGCACTGGTGGGGAAGTGTATGGGCGTGCGCGTGGTATGTATGGATCATGGCAATGTAACGCATCTTGAGAACGCGACTTTTCGCGCTGAAAGAATGCAGGCTATCAAGGCTTATCCCAGAGCACGACAATGGCTGGCGCGCTTACAGTTTCTGTGTTACTGGCCTTCGTTGCGCCTGCTGGCGCGGTTAGCAACATCGCGAATCGATCATTTTCTTGTGGCTGGTGATGAGGTTGAGGCGGTCTATCGTCAATGCCTGGGAGTGAGCGCGAGCCGTATCACGCGTTACGCTTATATGGTTGATGTGGCACACTTCGTTCCACCTGATCGAGACACGCGGGCCAGCATACGTGCCGCTCAGGGATTGAGCGAAGACGCCATTGTGATTACTCTGATCAATCGTCTGGCCTTAGAGAAAGGGCTGTCCTTCGCGCTGGAAGGCATCGCCCTGGCAATCGCAGCACTTGCTCCGGCTGTACGCCAGCGTGTCAATGTACTGATCGCTGGCACTGGCCCTTTGCAATCCCAGATGAGAGCAGATATCACACGTTATGATTTGGATAGCGTGTGTACCCTCTGGGGTGAAGCTGGAGCAGCGGATGTTATCATGCTCCTGGGCATCACCGATATCTTTCTGTATAGCGGTACACGGGGCACGAATTACTCGATGGCTGTGCTCGAAGCCATGGCTGCTGGCTGTGCGGTTGTCGCATCCACTGCTCCACAATCCAACCTGCGCCTGCTAGCGGAAGGACGTGGCTGCTCTGTTTTTCCTGCCGATGCGCAGGGCATCGGAACATCCCTTGCACATCTCTGCAATAATCCACTGCTTTGTCGTCAGATGGGACAAGCTGCGCGAGCATATGTTGAACTGTACCATAGTGCTGCGATGTTGAAACGGACACTTCTACGGATATCCCACTTCATTCCGACGCTAAGCGAAGTATCCTCTCCTCAATTGCATGGAGAGCAAATAGATTAATGATCATTCCAATAGTGTTTGCAGGCTGCAATGCCAGCGCGAATACCATTTTCTATCTCCAGACTGGTCATGGGAGAGAGCGAGGCGGGACCAATTTCGGAGTCACTCCAGCCGTAAAAAACGAGTCCGCTGGCTCCATTTTCACAAAATGCCTTGCTCTGCAGTGCGATATCATTGGCCGTTGGTGGAACACGGTAAGCATTTTTGTGCGCGATAGGACCGCCAAATGCTTGCGCAATCCCGATTAGTGGCTCTTTTTTTATATCCCATCCTCGCAGGTGCAGGCTGGTAAGCATAACTGGCAGGACCTGCGACATAGACCAGTCATAGGCCGCCGGAGAAGGTGGATGAGAGACGGCAGGCATAGAGGTTGTATAGATATAGAGAGCTACATTATCACAGCCCTGTGGAGAGAAGTTATTGGCGACCTCATCATCCCAACCCGGAGACATATCTGTATAGAGCGTGCCACCAAAGCCGCAGATCGCAGGATGACCCGGAGTATAGAGCTGAATAAAATGATGGATTTTAGCAAGCAGTCCTCGCGCACTCCCTTCATCCCATGGTGCCCAATCATCGAGTACCCAGTATCCTATGATCAGAGGATTTGTCATGCTTTGTTGTATATGGGCGCGGATTGTTGACAGAAAGGCATCTTCATCAGTGAAGGTTGGATATACTCTCTGTCCACAATAGGCATCCAGGCCGACTGGAGGGGGAACCATTGCCCTTGAGCGCTGGCATTCGTAGTAATATAAATTGCTGGCGATATAGCCATCCACTACTTTCATATGTAAGGCCTGGAGCTTTTGCCCTAATGGATCATGCTCAGAAGGAGGATTTCCATATTGAAAGACAACCTGAACTCCCTCGGTGGATGCCTGAATGGCACGTGCGGGCGTCGTCATGCTAAAGCCTCCCACCAGATGTGTTTTGACATGGCGTGGAGGCAATGGTAGTTTTTGTGGCCGTAATAACAGGAGTAAGCACAAACAGAACCAGGTAAGAAAGAGAGTCATGAGACCCATGAGGAGTAATTTTTTGGATGGGCTGAGCGTCTCATTATACTTCTGCATGCATAATCACCTCCACTGATGCATAATCGGATCATCGCTATGTAAATTCAAGCTTGCCTCTTTTTTCATGGTTCAACCCGGCCATGTTTGTCATGGTCGGGTTGAACTGAGGAGTATGTGACAGTTTTGTTTTCTCTTTGGTTGCTGCGAATGAGCCATCTATCAGAAGATCAGGATGGGCGAGGATGTGCTAACTCCGGTGGTTTCATCGATGAATACCAGTTTGTAATTTTTGCTACCGGCAGGTATATTTGGCGTGATAAGGCTTGAATTAATGGTTCCATACTTTGAAGCGGTTAATATTCCAACTGGAATTCCCGCGCTGGAGGCGGATTGACCTGGATCAAAGAGAAGAACTTGTACCTGACCACTGGGGGTAAACTGGCTCCCTCTGGCTTTAATTGGTTGATTCGGGACGCTGACTTTGGGTTGCAGGTTAGCACTCGGTTGCACTTGAAATGATGTGCTGGCTGATGCATGGCTTTTGATCCCAACAGCTTTGATCGAGTTGAGATAGTAGTTGATGCTTGCATACGGTGGAACTTGAAAGGAGGTAAAGAATTGTCCTGACTTATTCGCGACCGCGACCGCTATGATTTTGTTCTGAATGAAGACTTTAACGGCTTCGTACGCGGCAAAACCCACACCACCAACCGACAGGGTACTTCCGACACGCCCATCAGAAGGATAAAGCAGAATTGCAGGAGGATTGGGGACGTCAACCACTACCTGTTTGTTGGCACTATCTGTCGCCAGCAATGTGGTATGAGCGTTAAATGGGATGTCCAGGTTTCCCAGCGAAACCGAGAAATGCCCCTGATCGTCCGTTTGTACTGCCGGAATGCTGGCTGTGTTTGCGCCATTGCGCAGGGTAAGTCTGACAGCCTCATGTGCCAGAAAGCCCATGCCGTGGAAGACGTGTGGCATATGGAGATTGGCACGGGGACCAACTGGATGAGCGGGGACATATTTCAAGGCTGTTTTGACGAAGTTGAGAGGGGTTTTTGTGGTCGTGTTGTCGCTCACGACATACACATACGCTGGCCCTGAGATATAGTGTTTGGGGAGTGTCAGCTGCGTATTGAAGAAACCACCGGCGTTTGTCGTGGCACGAACGATACCATTTGAACGATCCTGGAAGTAGACCTCTACTTTTTTTGCTGCTGTATAATCAAATCCGGTCACCATGACCGTCGATCCCGGAATCGCGGGATTTTGTCCAATAGCAAGCCTGACATGTTGCGTATGCGTATGTGTACCTCCAGCAAAAAAGAGCATGAGAAGTGCAGTAAGCGCTCCCAGGGATGTTCCTGCAAGGAATATCCCGAGTGAAAGGCGGCGAATGTTTTTTAACATAGTTTTATCCTTTTATTCTGTTGTTTTCCAACAGTGACGAGACCATCCAATGCGGCATTCAATTATTCCCCTTTTGATAGTTTTCGGCTATACAAGTGCATTGTAGCCTGGGTAATAAATGAGATATTTGTATTCATGCTAAATACTAGTTATAGAGATTTGTATGTGCTATTTATGATGGAAATAGATGCTGCCGTTTTAAAGAGACATAGCATGAAAAAGGATAACGGAGGTAGAGAAGGTGGAAGATGTGCAGAGGAAATTGCCTCTCGGATATAGGAGGGGATGGTCGGGATGGTCCAGGAAAGTGCTCATGCTTGGAATAGTGTTCCTGATGGTTGTTGTTCCTATTCTGTCGGGTACAGGATATTGGATGGGGAGGACACGTTATCAACGCGATTTTCAGCTCGCACAGGATGGGACGCAGCATCTACTTAAAGCTCAACAATATTTAACTATATTCTTGCAACATCCTTTTGATGCGAATACTGTGGCTATAGCACAGCAAGATTTTGTTGCTGCCACAACTAGTTTTACAGGTATAAATGAAGATCTGGCATTCTTGCCGGAGGGCGCGGCCTACCTGCCTGTGTATGGTCGGCGTTTCCATGCTGCACAACATCTGGTCCCGTTGGCGCTGGCGCTTTCTCAAGCTGGTGTGGCTGGTTGTGATATTTTAAATGTGCTGATTGCCAGATGGCATGGTCCCACACATGCTCAGGCACATGCCATCACGGCTGCGGATCTCGCTGTCATTGCGCAAAGTTTTAGGGATATCCAGGCGTCTCTGACAAGTACCCTGCATGAGGCCGATCAGCTACAGTCCTCGGATCTGCAAATCGATTCCCATCTCGGTATGCTATTAGATTTTGTTCATAAGGACGCTCCCAAATTCCAATCTTTGCTAACCGGCATCGCCCAAATATTGCCAGCGCTTCCAGTGCTGCTTGGTATTGGAACACCGACAAAGTATCTGGTCGAGATCCTTGATGTCACAGAACTGCGTCCGGGGGGTGGTTTTATTGGGAACTATGGTATCGTAACCTTTTCAGAAGGACAATTGCTAGGGGCACGCGTCACCGATACTGATTTATTGGATCGCCCCTTCTATGCTTCTGGTATGGGTATTCCATTTCCACCTGCATATCGCTGGTTTGACATCGCGTTGGGAAATTGGGGATTGCGCGATTCCAATCTGGATGCTGATTTTCCGACAGTAGCCCGCTCAGCTGAAGCACATTATCAACGTGAGGGAGGAGATGGCCCGCTGCAAGGGGTGATTGCGATTACTCCTACCTTTATTCAGCATATATTGCACATCACCGGACCTATTTATTTGCCCGAATATCATGAAGTGATCAATGCTGACAATCTGGTGGCGCGTATTCACTATCATCAGTTAGGGCGTGGAGCTGAAGGACCCGATACGATTGCCTCTCCCGATGGGCGTTCTTCGCTGCGTAAACATTTTACGGCTATCCTTGCGGAACACTTTTTTGCCCGCGTGCGTCAGATGATGGCATCCCACGTCGCGCAGTTTTTGCAAACCCTGTTTAACGATGTCCGCTCAAAAGATTTACAGCTCTACGTCAATGATCCAGTCGCGGAGATGCTATTGCATCAGGCGCATCTAGATTCTGCGATCCAGACTCCACCGGGGGATAGTCTCCTGATTGTGGATGCTAATATTGCCTCTAATAAAGCCAATATCTCTATCAATAGTGACTTAAACGATAGGATTGTTATTGATAGAGATGGTAATGCTGTTCATCACACCACGTTACGTTATGCCTGGACCGTTCCAGGCCAGAATTATGGAGCCGCACTTTATCGGGATTATGTCCGTGTCTACACGCCCATCAGGAGTGTGTTGCGGGCTCAGGAAGGCTGGCAGGCGCGTGGTACCAGCCAGGCCTTTGGTTTAGAGCAATGGGCAGGTTTTTTTACGCTTGTCAGCGGACAGACCCGTACAATAACCCTGGATTGGATTGCCCCTCGGATCTCCACACACCATGAGCAGAACTGGCACTATCAAGAGCTGATTCAGCGGCAAGCTGGCGTTCTATGGAAAGTTCATACACAGATAACATTGCCTGCCTGTGCGACGCTCACAACTGTCGCTGGAGGAATGCATGCGACTGGTAAACAGAGCGCCAGCCTCAATCAGACCTTAACGGAAAATATCCCTTCGTCTCTCAACTACACCTGTGATGACCCTGCTTCCTGACTTGATCATTTTCTTTAGCTGGTGCCAGTATCCTGACTGTGCCCATGTGCAAATCCTTGCCTGCCAGAGTGGGAAGTTTACTGGCGATAAAAATGAGGATTTTGAAGCTATGATGCATTCCAAGCCGAATCAAGCGCAGCCAACTGATAACCATCATGATGCTGTAACGTCAGCCCTTCTGGATGCCCCGTTGTGCAGAAAAAAAAGTCCGCAGCGGCAGGAGACGCTTTCCCTGTTGCTGCTTATCCTGACAATGCTTCTGATTATGGGGGGAAGCATCCTGGGATATACGTTTTTTCGCGGCGCCCATATGCCAGGACAGATCAGTTTTCCGGCGGGCACAACCTCTCACGTGCAGTTAGATCCCAGGCAGACGAAGTATCAGCGGATGGCCGCCCGCGTTGTTGCGCATATGACCCTGGATGAGAAATTAGGACAAGTGTTTATGGTCAGCTATGCCACGCCTACCTATGCTTCCGATCTTGAGCACATGATTTTTCAGCTTCACGCGGGCGGTGTGATTCTCTATCAATCCCAGATAAACACACTGGCTCAAGTCCGACACGACATTACTGAGATGCAAAGACATGCCAGAATCCCCCTGCTGATCTCTACTGATGAGGAGGGAGGATATGTTGATCGCCTGACGAATATTTATCCATCTCGTCCATCGGCCCGCGCAATGTATCTGACAGGTGATCCACAGGTAGCCGCTCAGGCGGGGCATCAGGCCGCCCATGATTTGCAAACGCTTGGCATTACCGTCAATCTTGCGCCCGATAGTGATGTGCAAGTGGTGAATGGTCCGGATCAACTGGCACGCACCTTCGGCTCAACTCCTCGATCAGTTATCGCTTTCGCAGGTGCCTACATGCAAGCATTACAGCAAGATGGAGTAATTGCTTGTATCAAGCACTTTCCCGGGCTGGGTGCTGCCACTACTGATGCGCATCTCGGTTTGCCAGTAGTGCAACGCACAAAGGAGCAAATCTATGCCACGGAACTGGCCCCCTTTTACTATTTTGTCCAGTCCCATCATGCGTGGGAACAGCCAGGAATGATTATGTCTACTGATGTACTCATGCCTGCTATTGATGCAACATTTCCGGCGGAACTCTCACATATCTTTATTACTGATATTCTCCGCAAGCAATTTGGCTATAACGGGGTGATCATCACTGATGCGCTCTCTATGGAAGGTATCGCACATTCCTGGAATACCACTCAGGCAGCCGTCATGGCGCTCAAGGCTGGCAATGATATGATTCTTGGTATCAGCAATGCTCAGCAGATGGCAGAAGCCATCAGGGGACTCAAGGTAGCTCTCCAGCGCGGTGTGCTCTCACAAACGCGTATTGATGAAGCCGTGACGCATATTTTAACACTCAAAGCACAACATCAGGGACTATGAGGAATGATAGAAGAGGCCAGTAAGAATAAAATAGCAAAAATCATCAGCTTTACATAAATGCTAATGATTTTTGCCAGGCGTGTGAATGTTTCCTCTTTATTTAAAGTTAAGTCGCACGATCTTGTTGCCTTTGTAATGTGCTTCGGTGAACCAGATGTCGTTGTTTGAGGATGCTGTAATAGCATAGGGACCAGAATCTGGTGTTGGAACCGTGTATTCGTTGATTGAGCCATCAGTATTCACAATACCAATCTTGTTGGCATTATATTCAGTGAATGCTATCTGCCCGATTGGATTTCCCACGGAGGTCAGGAAGAGTGGGCGACTGGCAGCGGTTGGAATAGGGAATTCTGTCACGGCCGCTCTCTGTGTATCCAGACGACCAATTTGATTTCCTGCCTGCTCGGTGAACCAGATATTACTGTCGGTTCCTAGCGTAATGCCGGTTGGTTCAGAGGCAAATGTTGGCAATGGAATTTCAGTGGTAATTCCATTTGGTGTAATGCGACCAAGCTTGTTTCTATCCAGTTCTGTAAACCAGATTGCGTTGTCTGCTCCGGCGATGATGCCGAGTGGCTGTGCTTTATAGGTAGGCAATGGGAATGTAGTGAGGGCATTGCCTGTAAAGCTCAGACGGTCGATTGAGTTATGGGCATAGTCGGTTATCCAAATATTGCCAGCGGCACCAATCGCAATGTCAAAAGGTTTTGCGCCAGCAGGTAAGCTGTAGATAGATAGCAGGCTCAGTGTTGGGACAAGCTCTTCGATTTTTCCATTATTCAAATCGGTAAACCAGATGGTACCATCAGCAAGTGCAATAATACGACGGGCATCAGATTGTGCAGGGAGCGCAAATTCTGTAAAGATACCATCGCTCGTCACATGACCGATCTTGTTACCATCTACCTCGGAGAACCAGATTGTGTTATCGGTCCCATTTGTGACACCCGTGCTCTCTGCGAGGCGGGTAGGTATCAGATATTCCGTAAAAATGGGTGCCAGAGCTTTCTTTCCACTTTTTAACTCTGGTCTCGTAAACTCTGGTCTCGTAAACTCTGGTCTCGTATAGGTACGCAAATGGAGTTGACGCGGTGCGGTAGAGGTGATGTGTACAAACAGAGGTTTAACCTTTACTGTCAGTGGGTTTGTGCTAACTGGCTGCCTCTGAATATGGTTAGATGATGAGGATGTTGTTGAAGCTGCCATGACAGATAGTGGAGTGAGGCCAGCGAACATGATACTCATTGCAAGCATGCAGGCGCAGTTGAAACGCTTCAGAGATACGAATTTCATTCATGTACTCCTTCTTTAATGAAAAGATAAGCCAGCCATTATTGAACACTCATGCACGTGTCAAGTTTAATGGCGTTCACTCCTTCAGTATAGAGAAGTTGTAAAAATGGCAGCGTCTATGGCCTGAAAAAGCAGGAAGGCCTCTGAAATCCCCTTTGCGATGTTATCTAAAGAGGTTTCAGAGGCCTTTTGTTTTGTGTCTGATAGGGCTTAGAAAATGCTAGCGGCTCGTCGCCCGGTTTGGCGTAGAAGCTCGTCTGGCACGGGTGGCTGAGGTTGCAGTTCTTGGTTTTCTTCGCATTGTGCCGTGCTGTTGTTCAGATGCTACAAAAGCCGGTGCTTTGCGTTTAGCACTGGTTCGACCGAAGCCAGACTGCCTATCCTGTCTGTCTTGTCTATCCGCTATGTCTCTCTCATTTCTGTTCGCATCGGATGCAGGGCGTTCAGAGACAGTAAAACTTTCCGGCTGCCGGACTGGTGCTGGAGCACTGCTGGTAAATGTCTCTTTTGGTCGTCTTTTGAAGTTCGTTACAGGCTGGCCATCTCGCTCTGGTTGTACGCGCCGACCACGCTCCTGACTTTGTGAGAAGGGTTTCCGGTCGCGCATCGGACGTTGCTCACGCTGTTCACTGTGGGATTCGTACATGGGGACTGCAACTGTTTCCGGTCTGGCAACCATTGCTTCCGCACTGATCGCGAGACGCTGTAAAGCGACTACTTGACCCAGGCTACTGGCCATCCGTCTCCATTTGGGCAAATCCGATGGTACCAGCAGCGTAATTGCTTTACCCTGATGTCCCATTCTGCCTGTCCGCCCAATGCGGTGCGTGAAAAGCTCGCTTGATTCTGGAAGCTCGTAATTAATAACCTGGTAAATGCCTTTGATATCCAGTCCACGTGCGGCTACATTGGTTGCCAGCAGTGTTTGCACCTGTCCGCGACGGAACGCAGCCAGGACCTCATCACGTGCGCGCTGGCTCTTGTCACCGTGCAAGGTACCCACGGCAAATCCCAGCTTGCTGAGTTGTTTTCCTAACTTCTCAACCCCAAATTTTGTGCGACCAAAGATCAGGCTGCTCTCGTCCCCGGCGGATTGCAGCAGGGTACTGAGGGCGGCCATTTTCTGTTCCTGTGGTACCTGATACGCAATCTGCTCGATGGTACTCTCGGCGCCGACAGCGGCCTTAATTGTCACTTTTACAGGATCTTTGAGGAACTTTTCCTGCAGCTTAATGATCCAGTTTGGCATGGTTGCTGAGAAGAGTGCCATCTGGCGTGTGTCAGGAGTAGTCGCCAGGATATCCTCAATAATGGATGCGAAACCAATATCCAGCATTTGGTCGGCCTCGTCCAGCACGCAGATGCGCAACTGGTTCAGGACTAACGTACCACGCTCTAAATGGTCCTTCACGCGTCCAGGGGTACCTACCACAATCTGTGCACCATAGCGAAGTGCTGAAATCTGATTGCCATAGGGACGGCCACCTACCAGCAGGGCTGTCGAAAGACGTCGACTGGCTGCCAGTTTGCTCAAGATGGTATTTACCTGCACAGCCAGTTCGCGTGTAGGCACGAGAACCAGGGCCTGTACGACTCGTTTGTCTCTGGTCAGGCGTTCCACCAGAGGAATGCTATATGCGAGAGTTTTGCCTGAACCGGTGGCTGATTGGCCTACCAGATCATTGCCGGCTAAAAGGGCGGGAATAGCCTCAGCTTGAATAGAGGTCGGCTCTGTAATGTTCATATGTGCTAGCACCGCGCGAGTTGCGGCTTGTAAAGAAAAGTCATTAAATGATGGCATGAAAAAATCCTTTCGGCCAATGCGCCATAATATCTTTCAGACGCTATATCTCCCTGGAGGCACAATACCAGTAGGGAGTACCAGGAGCAGGCCGTAGGATACGGAAGCAATGCTGCTAGCTGATATTAGATATGAACTTGAGTGCAGGAAGAGTTTCATCTACAGAGGATTGCTCAGAGCTCTTTAGCGTCTTTATCGGGGAACAGGATATGCCAACAGCCTGTCCCATGCCTTGCAAACAGTTATAACTCCTCTATTGTACCTGTTTTGGAGCTAATCGTCAAGTCATTCCGAAATTTGGGCAGGGCTTTCCAATTCTCCTAGAGGAGGTGAAAAAAAAGAGATTTCCTTGTAGAATACAAAAAACTTCAAAACCACAAAGGAAATCTCATATGGATTATACTACCTTGACGCTCAAGAGAGCATCCGTGACGAATGAAGAAAGCCTTTCGTTGCTCTCACTGTACGAAGCACTTCAGGCCCTCCCAGACCCACGACG